>DATFAP010000011.1:0-112242 GCA_035254545.1 Sediminibacterium sp.
AGCCTGGCTTCCTACTTTTTTACTGATAAGCTGTTATAACAGATAATTTATTATTTATGAAAAATGCCACACTGGGTTTTAATGTTGTTATTGCTTTGGCAATAGCCGTTCTATTTTATTTTCAGTTTTCCGGTAAGAAGAGTGCTGCTGTAACGGATGGCGCTACTAAAGCCGCACCTGCCGGCAGTTTCCGGATTGCTTATTTTGAGTCAGATTCCATCCAGAACAACTTTGAATATTTCAAGGAAATCAAAAGAAGCCTCGAGGCAAAAGACCAGGCCAACAGCAAACAACTCAATGAATTGAAAACCGTATTCACCAATAAATACCAGGATTTGCAGCGTTCTGCACAAAGCCTGTCCCAGGCTGAGTTGGCCAACAAACAGCAGGAACTGGAGCAAATGCAGCGTACTTACCAGGGTAAGGAGCAGATGATGGCCCAGGAGATGCAGGATGAAAGCTTCAAAAAGCTGCAGGATGTAAAGAAGAAAATCGAAACCTATCTTACAGAATACAATAAGGGCAAGGGGTACGCCTTTATCTTTTCCAGTGCACCTGAGTTTATGTACCTGAAAGACACTGCTTATAATATTACCGACGACGTAGTAAAAGGCTTGAATAAGTTGTATCCCAAGAAGCCGTAAATCACCATCATATTTATTATCTTCATTCCCGCCTCCTTCAAAAAGGGCGGGAATTTTTATGTCAGATACCACTACCTCATTTAAACCAAGACTGGGATTACTGGATGCAACCATGCTGGTAGCCGGAAGTATGATTGGCTCGGGCATCTTTATTGTGAGCGCTGATATTACCCGGAACGTAGGCAGTGCAGGATGGCTGATTGCCGTTTGGCTCCTAACCGGCTTCATGACCCTTACCGCCGCCCTGAGTTATGGTGAACTGAGCGCCATGTTTCCCAAAGCCGGCGGTCAATACGTGTACCTGAAAGAATCCTATAATCCGCTGACCGGCTTTTTGTACGGCTGGAGTTTTTTTGCGGTGATCCAGACAGGCACAATTGCAGCGGTGGGCGTAGCTTTCTGCAAGTTTGCGGCCTATTTCTTTCCTTTTCTGGAAATGAATCCGGAAGATGTGTTGTTCCTCATTGGCCCTTTTAAAATTTATCCGGCGCAGTTCGTTTCCATCTTTATCATTGTATTGCTGACCTATATCAATACCCGGGGCGTGGAAGGCGGTAAAATGATCCAGACCATATTCACCGTAGCCAAACTGCTGTCTTTGTTCGGACTGATTGTTTTTGGTTTTCTGCTGGCGAAAGACAGTTCCATCTGGGACGCCAACTGGACCGATGCCTGGAGTATGAAGAAACTGACTGCCGGAACCAATGCAGCCGGTGCTCCCGAAACCCTGATCATGCCCATACTGGGAGCCGGAGCATTCGGCGCCATTGCCGCTTCCATGGTAGGTTCTATTTTCAGCAGCGATGCCTGGAATAATGTAACTTTCATTGCCGGCGAGATCAAAAATCCACAGAAGAATATCGGCATGAGTCTCTTCCTGGGTACCCTGATTGTTACCCTGATTTATGTGGCGGCCAACCTGATGTACCTGAATGTGCTTCCTTTAAATGAAATTGCATTTGCACCTTCCGACCGGGTGGCCGTGAGCGCCGCCAATGCCATTTTCGGACACAATGGTACATTCATCATAGCGGCAATGATCATGATTGCAACATTCGGTTGTAACAACGGCCTGATCCTGGCCGGTGCAAGGGTATATTATACTATGGCACAGGACGGTTTGTTCTTTAAAAAGGCCGGTGTGCTTAATAAAAACGCTGTTCCAGAATGGGCGCTATGGGCGCAGTGCGTGGTAGCTTCCCTGCTCTGTTTGAGTGGTCGTTACGGAGATCTGTTAGATATGGTGTCGTTTATTGTAGTGATCTTTTATGTACTGACCATCGCCGGAATATTTATTCTGCGCAGGCAACGTCCGGAACTGGAACGGCCCTACAAGGCCATCGGGTACCCGGTACTGCCTGCTGTTTATATGCTGATGGGTATCAGCTTTTGTGTATTGCTGATTATTTATAAGCCGGAGTTTACATGGCCGGGGTTGATCATTACGCTGTTGGGCATACCTTTGTATTTTCTGGCAGTCAGATCATCTAAAAAATAGTACATGAATTTTGATGAATTATTCAAAGGCTTTACCAACACCAAAGTATTAATTGTTGGTGATGTAATGCTGGATACCTATTGGTGGGGGAATGTAGACCGGATTTCACCTGAAGCACCCGTGCCGGTGGTTGCATTGAAGAACAAGGAACTGCGGGTGGGCGGAGCCGCCAATGTTGCATTGAACACGGCTGCCCTGGGAGCACAAACGGCAATTATTTCAGTAGTGGGCAACGATAGCGATGGCGTGCAACTGAAGCAACTGATGCAGGAAAGCAATATTGATATATCCGCCATCATCAGCTCGCCGGAACGAATTACCACCAATAAAGTACGGATCATGAGCCGAAACCAGCAGATGATGCGGCTGGATGCGGAGATCACAACCGATATTGAAGGAGCGCTGGAGCAAGAACTGATAGATGCGGTATCCTCTTATATCGAACGCAACCAGACACAGATCCTGATTTTAGAAGATTATAACAAAGGAGTACTCACCAAAAGAGTGATCGAAACCCTGGTTGCATTCTGTAATGCAAGAGGCGTGCTGACTGCTGTTGATCCCAAGCGAAAAAATTTCCTGACTTACAAAGGCGTTACCCTGTTCAAACCTAATCTGAAGGAAGTGAAAGAAGGGTTGAACCTGCTGGTAGACCAGATTAATCTTCAAACACTGCATGAAATTCACAACGCGTTGAAGAAGGAACTGGGCCATGTTATTTCTTTTATTACACTATCCGAAAAAGGCGTGTTCTACCAGAAGGAAAATGAATCCGTCATCATCCCCACCCATATCCGCAATATTGCTGATGTAAGCGGTGCCGGAGATACAGTGATTGCAGTTGCCTCACTGGTGTATGCCGCCACAAAGAATATGCGCCTGGCGGCAGAAATGGCGAATGTAGCGGGCGGGCTGGTCTGCGAGGAAGTGGGTACTGCAGCCATCAATAAAGACAAACTCCTGGCAGAGTGCAAGCTCCTATTGAAAGCGCTTTAGTTATTCTGAATCAAATACTCCCATATCTTCAACAGTCTCTAATGATTGGCAGAATATATTAGAATCTTTGCGCTGTCTAAAATTCTAGATTCGCAGTCTAAAATATTGGTAATGGGTAATTTTACGATCGCGATACACGGGGGAGCGGGAACCATCCTGAAAGAAGATATGACCCCGGCATTGGAACAGGCATATACCGACGGCATCCAGCAGGCGCTGAATGTTAGCTATGCGGTGCTGGAGCAGGGAGGTTCTGCGGTGAATGCCATCAAGGCGGCGCTGGTGATCCTGGAAGATAATGTGCTGTTCAATGCAGGCAGGGGGTCGGTGTTCACCAAGAAGGGCGTGCAGGAAATGGATGCTGCCATCATGGACGGGAGTGATCTTTCGGCCGGAGCAGTTGCCGGTGTTCGAAGTGTAAGAAACCCGATAGAACTGGCTACGGAAGTGATGCGCAACAGCAACCATGTATTTCTCAGCGGCAAGGGGGCCAATGATTTTGCCATCAAGCAGGGCGTTAAACTGGAGCCGGATGAGTATTTCTATTCCCAGTTTCGCTACGATCAGTGGAAGGCCATCCGCGATTCTGACTCATATTCGCTCGATCATACCAACCATCACCTGGAAGAACTGATGCGAGATAAAAAATTCGGGACCGTGGGCGCAGTGGCCTGCGACCAGAACGGCAACCTGGCGGCAGCCACTTCTACCGGGGGAATGACCAATAAAAAATACGGTAGGATTGGCGACAGTCCGGTGATTGGTGCAGGGACCTATGCCAATAATAAAACCTGTGCCATCAGTTCCACCGGTCATGGGGAAATGTTTATCCGTGCTGTTGCAGCTTATGATGTAAGTTGCCTGATGGAATACAAGGGCCTGAGCCTGGAGGATGCGATGAATGTGGTGGTGAAAGAAAAACTGGTAGCCCTGCACGGTGAAGGAGGAATGATTGGGGTGGATGCGCAGGGAAATGCGGCGCTGGTATTCAATAGTGCGGGAATGTACAGAGGTGTACGCAATAACAAGGGCTACAATATGGTAGCGATATATAGTTAGGGTAGTATGAAAAAATTTGCATTGATTACCGCCGGAGGCTCCGGAAGCAGAATGGGTACGGCATTACCAAAGCAATTTCTTTTGCTACACGGGAAGCCGGTATTGTGGCATACCATCCGGGCCTTTCAGGAAGCGTATGCCGATATCCATTTTATCCTGGTGATCCCCGCAGCACATGCCGAAGCAGGTAAAGCCCTCCTGGAAGAACTGCACCTGACTGCACAATCTGAATTGGTAGAAGGTGGCGCAACCCGTTTTCATTCCGTACAGAACGGCCTGCAAAATGTAGAGCCCGGGTCCATTGTTTTTGTCCACGACGGGGTTCGATGTCTGGTAACACCAGATCTCATCCGGCGCAGCGGTGAACAGGCTGCAGCACTTGGCAGTGCAATACCGGCAGTGGCTTCAACCGACAGTGTCAGGATCACCGATGCGCAGGGCGGGCACCAATCCATCGACCGCAACAGGGTACGCATCATACAAACACCGCAGACCTTTAGAAGCGATATCATTTTGCCTGCTTTTCAGCAGGCATACCGGGATGCATTTACCGATGAAGCCACTGTAGTGGAAGCTGCCGGAACCCCGGTATTTATGATCGAAGGCGAATACGGGAATATCAAAATCACCCGTCCGGCCGACCTGCTGGTAGCAGAAACCATCCTGCAGGAACGCAGCGCCCGATAGCAGCTCATTCAACAACCACCTGATTATTTCAGCAACGATAATGGAAAAGGCAACCTGTTATAATGATACAGGTAATAGGTTTCAGCAGCGGCCCCGAATTTTCTGTAAAAGGATTGAACGCCGGGGATTGCAGAGCCTTCAAAATCGAGCAGCAGGGCATCTTCTGCAAATTCCTGAATCAACTGATCCAGCAAAAAATGATTGGCCTCATTCTGGCGACCGGCAGCCGTAGTGGTATTCATGAGATTATAGATCCGCCGCCCGTCTTTCAGCAGCAGGGCCACCGATTCAATTTCCTGCCTGCTGTTTAATACCGACCTTGTAAAACATTGTTTCCTTTCTGCCAGCACGTGGATGCAAAGTGCAGTAAATGCGCGATATTGCTTCTTGCGGATATGCCCGGATTGATGTGCATGGTGCTGCATAAACAACTCAATGGCTGTTTCAATGGGTATGGCATTGCAGTACAACGGCGCAGCCCGTTTCGCTTTCCTGATATTCTGTTTCAGGTCGGCGGAATACCCGTTATAAATTTGCTGATAAGGGCGGTGGAGATCCAATGTATAATTGGGCTTTGCCACAACCCCATTGAACAAAGCGGCGGCCGTATTGCAGTGGTTGAGCAGCAGACTGCCATATGTAAACTGTTGGACAATCAGGGAAATCATTTCCTGCATCAGTTGCGCCTGTTCCGGTGCCGGCAGGTTGTACAGGCCAACGAATCCCAGTTGTTGAACAAAGGGGGGGGTATACCAGTACCTGAAGCCAGGCTTCGATTTAAAGGGCAGGGCCATTACCACCTCATAATTGTTTAATACCAGTCCCATCCAGTTTTCACAAACCGCGTTCAAATAGTCCATACAGGAATAGATCAGTCCGTCTTCGGATGAAGCAACCCGCCGGTCCCATAAAAAGGGATCGATCTTTTCGGCAGGTATGAGCCTGATTGAATGCATGCTGAATTTATTTTCCTTTACCGGATAAGATAATGCGGAGTGTCTGAAATATGATCCTGAGATCGAGTGTTAAAGATAGCTGATCCATGTATTGCAGGTCGTACTGCATGCGTTCCGCCATTTCCGGCACGCTGGAAGCATAACCGAAGCGAACCATTCCAAGGGAAGTAAGCCCGGGTTTAACGCTGAGCAGTTCGGGATAACGGGGCGCCACCTGTACCAGTTGATCAATGTAATATTTTCTTTCGGGTCTTGGTCCTACCAGGCTCATATCTCCGATCAGTATATTCCAGAGTTGCGGCAGTTCATCCAGCTTCCATTTTCGCATTTTTTTTCCCCAGGGAGTGATGCGATCGTCGTTGGGTCCTGATAAAACCGGTCCGTTTTGTTCCGCATCGGCGTACATACTCCTGAACTTGTAAATAAGAAAAGGCACACCATTGCGACCAATGCGCTGCTGGGTATATATGATCCCACCTTTTGAACTGAACAGGGTTCTGCATGCAATGAACAGCAGGAGCGGACTCAGTGCAATAAGGGCTGTAAAAGAAAATACGATGTCCAGGAACCTTTTGATTTGCTGCATTATTGCTTGCCTGATTAAACTAAAATACTGGTGTTGTTGATTTTCTCCAATATCTGGTGTGCTACTTCCATGGCGAGGAAACCGTCAATTTCGCTGACTGCGGTGGGTTTATTGTTTACGATTGAATCAACAAAAGACTCCAGCTCCAGTTTAATCGCATTCAGTGGCTCAATGCTTGGCGTGGCGATGGCAATGGACTTTTTACCATTGGGGGTGTCTATGTCGAAAGAAAAAACATTGTTGTCTCCGGGTTGCTTCAGCTTAATGATCTCCGTTTTCTTTTCGAGAAAATCGATGCCGATATAAGCGTCTTTCTGGAACAGGCGCATTTTGCGCATTTTTTTCATGCTGATGCGGCTGCTGGTTAAATTAGCCACGCAACCGTTGTTGAACTCAATCCGCACATTGGCAATATCCGGTGTTTCGGTCATCACCGCTACGCCGCTGGCCGCAATGCTTTTTACATCGCTTTTCACCAGGCTCAGAATGATATCGATGTCATGGATCATCAGATCCAGGATAACACTTACCTCGGTTCCTCTCGGGTTAAACTGCGCCAGCCGGTGCACTTCTATAAACATGGGGTTGAGGTTCATGTCTTTGACAGCGAGGTAGGCCGGATTAAATCTTTCCACATGTCCCACCTGTACTTTAACATTGGCTTCGCGTACCATATTCATCAGGGCGCGTCCTTCCTGGATGGTATGGGTAATGGGCTTTTCCACAAATACATGCTTGCCTTTTCTGATGGCCTGCATGCAAATGTCGAAGTGTTGATTAGTGGGGGTGATCACATCAATGATGTCACAGGCATCCATCAGCTTATCCTCGTCCATGTACCGCTTCAGCCCATATTTTTCAACTACTTCCTTTGCATTGTCGTTATTGGGATCAAAAAAACCCACCAGCTTTACTCCTTCAATCTCTTTCCAGTTGTTCAGGTGAAATTTGCCCAGATGGCCCACCCCGAAAACGCCTACTTTTAGCATAGTTCTGATATTAGTGGGTAAAGATAATTAAATCGGCCTGCCCCCGGGGTATATTCATCATTTTATCTGGCGCTTCCGCCGTCGATGGTGAGGCAGATTCCGTTTACATAAGCCGCTTCATCAGAGGCCAGGTACAGGTATCCATAGGCGATATCCATCGGTTTGCCCCAATGCCCTGCGGGAATCAGCGGAACCATTTTCTGTTTCACATCCTCCGGAATACGGTTGGTCATATTGGTTTCAATAAAGCCGGGTGCAATACAGTTGGCGGTGATCCCGAACCTTCCCAGTTCCAGCGCCCATACCTTGGTCATGCCAATGATGGCCGATTTGGTGGCTACGTAATTGCTTTGTCCGTAATTGCCCCTGAGCCCAACATTGGAAGAGGCAGATACGATTCTTCCGTACTGCTGTTCCTTCATATGATGCGCCACTGCCTGGGTACAATTAAAAACACCGGTCAGGTTCACCGCCAGCACTTTTTCCCATTCGTCCCCCTGCATTTTCAACAGGGTATTGTCTTTGGTGATACCGGCATTATTGATCAGGATATCAATCCTCCCTTTCCGTTCCTTCACTTTTGCGGTTGCAGTTTCGATGGCGGCTTTATCCGTAACCGACAGCAGCATAAAATGCACGTCCAGTTGCTGTTCCCGGCACTGTTCGGCAAATGCAGCACCGGCTTCATCGGTGTCCCAGATAAAAACGGTCGCCCCTTCTTTTGCAAAGAGTTCAGCAGTGGCTGCACCAATTCCCGCTGCACCTCCGGTAATAATGGCTGTTTTATTAGTTAACCTCATGTACTATTTTTTGATGCATTTAAAGTCCGATGATTCTTTTCAACCGCTTTCGGATGCCTTTCCATAAACCGCCGTCGAGCTGAATCCGCCGGTCGGTAGTCCATACCAGTGCGGCAGGCCGGGTAACGCAATAGAGCGTCCCATAGCCTTTTTCGAGTAGCTTTAAAGCCAGCCAACCGTCTTCGTTGGTGCCGGGGGGATGATTGAACCCCTCTACGGCAATGCCCTCTGCTCTCCGGAAACCGGAATTGAAACCATATACATTCATCGCCTCATTGCGAAAGGTTTTATTGAACCAGCGAGTGCAATCGGCAATGTATTCGTATAAAAAATAGGTGAACCGGCCTGTACTACCGGTAGGAATAAAAGCAAACCTGCCATAGACCACTGCCGTTTGCGCATCGGAGGCCAGGGGGGGCACCATTTCTTCTATCCAGTTGGCCGGGTAAATGGTGTCAGCATCCGCATTCAGGATATACGTGCCGCTGGCAACAGAAAGCCCTGCATTCCGGGCAAAAGCAACGCCCTGCCGGGGTTCCATAACACAGGGAATACCGACGGCATTCACCAGTTCCTCTGTGCGGTCGGTCGATGCGTTATTGACCACAATGATTTCCGTTGGCCATTGCGTGGTGTTGCGGCACAGCGACAGCAGGGTCTGCAGAATACCGGCTTCTTCGTTGTAGGCCGGAATCACGATCGATACCACCGGAAGATCTTTACAGAGGCCCGGATACAATTCCCGGATGGCAGCGGTGGTAGATGGCTGGTCCGGATCGGCCTGGAATAGTTCCCGGATCTGCCGGGGGATGGTAATGGGTCTCATGCATTTGTAATGAAAATAGTGCCGGTAAACCGGCACCGGTTAAAGTTAATCATATACCGGGGATTCTTTTAATTTTTAAACATTTATCGGCCCAATTCGCTTTCAATACGATACAAATGAGATAATTTTACAAACGGATAGCAAGCATAAAGTTAAAGTTCTACATTTAGCTATACTATCGGATCAATAAACTGTTTATATGGCATTTACCAACTCAGATACAATCAAGATTATAGTGGTGGAGGATGAAGTTACCATGCAACTGATACTCAAGAAGTATTTGGGAGAGCAATATGAGGTGGAAATATTCAAAGATGGGGTAGACGCACTAGCATTTATGCAGCAGGGCAATGTTCCGGATCTGATTATTTCCGATCTGAACACACCCGTGATGGGCGGACTGGGCCTTACCCAGCAATTGAAAGCCAGTGATTTCTTCAATAGTATTCCGATTGTGATTTTATCGGGAGAAGAGAGTTCCGAGATGATCATCAAATGCCTGGAAGCAGGAGCAGATGATTACCTGGTCAAACCTTTTAACCCTAAGGAGCTGGAAGCAAGACTCCGCGTGGTGCTTAGACGAATCCGCAAATAATTATTCCAATGGATACCCCCGTAGTATCTTCTTCACCAGAACAGTTCATTGCCCTTATTGGCTGCGACGAACAGGTAACCAAAGTATTTCAAGCTGCTAACCTGGGGAATCGTCAGGTCCGTTCATTTCTTCATGCCATTGATCTGTTCAACCGGTGGGAAAAAGGAGGGGGTAGCCTGGTAGCCATCGTATCGCAAAGCGAAGTGTTGGGACCGGCGGGAATAGCCCTGCTCGAAACCCTCCGCAACAAAAAACATATCCAGGTACCCTTTTTCCTGGTAAGCCAGCAACTCAGCGAAAGCACCGCTAAACTGGCCCTGAAGTCTGGCATCTCCGATGTATTCCGTTTGCCCGTAAAAAAGGAAAACATAGAAATCAGGCTGAACCTGATCATTGATAAATGGAAGGAACTCAAATCTACGAACGACCAGGTGGTGGATTTTCATAAATACAAAACCCCGTTTATCAAGCGGGTATTTGATATCTTTTTTGCGGGCCTGGCGCTGATCCTGCTGTCGCCCTTATTGCTGGTGATCTGCATCTTACTGAAACTGGAATCGAAGGGGCCGGTATTCTATTATGCATTAAGGGTGGGATCGGGCTACAGAACCTTTAAGTTTTATAAGTTCCGTTCCATGTATGTGAATGCCGACCAGCGGCTGAAGGAACTGAAGCACCTCAACCAGTATGCCCCGGCTGCTGCAGAAGAAACAACGAATCAGCAGCAGGAGCAATACCTCTGCGATGAGTGTAAGGCTGCCGGAACCCAGTGCCGGTTCCCAATGTACTCCGATAAAGTACGCTGGTGCGAAAAGCAATACAACGATACCAAGAAAACAAAGGCTGGCTCTGCGTTCTTTAAGCTGAAGGATGATCCCCGCATCACCAAAGTGGGTAAGTTTATCCGGAATACCAGTATCGACGAGCTGCCCCAGTTGTGGAATGTGATCATCGGAGACATGAGTATCGTGGGAAACCGCCCCTTGCCCTTGTATGAGGCCGAGAAGCTGACCACCGATAAATATGCCTTGCGCTTCATGGCTCCGGCCGGTATTACCGGGCTTTGGCAGGTAGAGAAAAGAGGAAAAGGGGAGATGTCTGAAGATGAAAGGCTGATGCTTGATAATGAATATGCAGCCAACCATAGTTTCTGGTACGATATCAAGCTGATCCTCAAAACGATCCCGGCTTTGTTCCAGTCAGAAACCGTATAATCGCGCAACGTTTTATCTTTAAAATTATTATCTTTAAATTGCGTGACAATCATTGGTTTAGCTTAAAAGCCCCTTTTTTTGCGATCGCCGATGATTTGTTAGATACCCTTTAACCAACCATATGCTTTTGAATAGTCCGATGCGCCGTTTTTTTTACTCCATCAGAAAGGGTTTACTGGTAAGGGCAATCTGTTTTTTGCTGCTGGCCACAGGTAGTGTGGCGGCCACTGCGCAGGAGTCGATGATCCCGGAACTATCGTACCCGTTTTTGGAAAAACTGATTTACATCGCCCGGGAAAATTATCCGCGGATGAAGGCCAACCAGCACCGGATCCGGTTTGCGGAACTGAACCTGAAAAAAACAAAGTTGTCCTGGTTAGACTTTTTTTCACTTTCCGCATTTTACAGTCCCAGTACCTCGGTAACATTAACCAATGCCACCCTGACGGGTGTGCAGGTAGGATTATTTATCAATTTCTCTTCTATCATACAGAAGCCAACGATGATTAAACAAAGCCGGGAAGAGCTGGCTATTGCCCAATATACCTATGATGAATTTGGACTTTCCGTAGAGAATATGGTAAAAGAGCGGTATTTCAGGTACATACAGTATATGACGGTACTGAAATTGCGCAGCCATGCGGCCATAGATGCGGAAGCCCTGTACAAGCAGATGAAGTTTAAGTTTGAGAAGGGAGAAGAAACTTTTGAGAATTACAGCAAGGCCATGATACAGTATATAGATCTAAAACAAAAGATAGTTGAAACAGAAGGCCTGCTACTGGTATCCAAGAGCAATCTGGAAGAAATGATCGGGAAAAAATTAGAAGAGGTTAAGTAATGGAACTAGCGAAGTTTTTAAAACTGGTCTACAAAAAGAAATACGTACTCGTAATCGTGCCACTGGTTACGGTAGTGATTACGTATTTCCTGGTTCGAAAGCTTCCGGATACCTATCAGTCTTCCTCCCGGATTTCAACAGGGCTGGTAGACCAGTCGCAACAGATTCTTTCCAGCTCCGATATGTCTCAGGAGTCGAAGATTGCGCAGCAGTTCAGCAACCTGGTACAGCAGTTTCGTCTGAAAAAGATCTTCGACCAGGTTTCTTATCAACTGATCCTGCACGATCTCACCAGCGATAAACCTTTCCGGCCCGCCAGTAAATTGCTGAAGGAGATTGGCCCTAATGCCAGGGCGCATGCTGTTGAAGTGTATACCCGCCTGCTGAAAGAAAAAAAGCCCTTGTCTTTATGGGATAAGGATCAGTACGGATTGAACATGGTGCTGATTTCCATGGGGTACGACGAGCAGACCCTGCAAAAGAAAATATTTATTTACCGGGTCAACAACAGTGATTTTATAGATGTGGAATTTGAATCGGAGAATCCCTTTCTGTCTGCATTTGCAGTGAACGAACTGTGTAAGGAGTTCCTGGATTACTATACATCCTATATTAAATCGAACCAGTTACGTGCGGTGAATTATCTCGACACGCTGATGAAGCAGAAGTACGATTCCATGAACGCCAAAATGCGTACGCTGCGGAACTATAAAATCAAGAACAGGGTATTGAACCTGAATGAACAGGCTAAGAGCCTGTACGGGCAGATCTCCGATTTTGAAACCTACCTGGAGATAGCCAAAAAAGATGTGGAAGCCAATCAGGGAGCTATACGCGGGATAGAAGCAAAATTTGATACCAAGGACCGGCGTTACCTCGAAAGCACCATTGTAGCGATCAACCAGTCGGTGATGAATACCCGGGAGCAACTCCGGCAGGCAACGCTGAATGTGATCAAGAATAATTATTCTGCCCGATCCGTGGCCAGGCAGGATTCGCTCCGTGCCAGGCTGGAGCAGGAATTGCTGGCCTCCACCGACCGGTACCTGGTAAGCCCGCTGGCCAATAAACAGCAATTGATACAACAGCGGTTGACACTGGAAGTAGCGCTCGACCAGGCCCGCAACAGTATTCAATCGCTGGAAACGGAACTGGAAAGACTGAATAAAAAATTTGATTTGCTCGTACCGCATGAGGCCCTGATCCAAAACTATGAGGGAGCCGTAGATGTAGCGGGGAAAGAATACCTGGAGATCCTCAACAAGTTTAACAGAACAACCATGGAATCGAATGTGGGTGTTCAGTTGCGCCAGGTAGAGATGGCAATGCCCGGCCCGCCACAACCATCCAAGAAATTATTACTGGTATTGCTGAGCGGGGTGGTGAGCTTTGTATTCTGTATGGTGGCATTGTTCATCATCTTCTACCTTGATCAATCCATTATCAGTGCGCAGGATCTGGCCAACCAAACCGGCTTCCCCGTATTGTCGTTCCTGCCCCTGATCAACACCTCATTGCTCGATCTGTCCAATTTAACAAAGGGCGACGAAGTAAACCGGAATACCATTGCATTTAAAAACCTGATCCGTTCCCTCCGGTTTGAAGTGGAAAGGGCCATGGATAAGCAGAAGTTACTGGTTGTTACCAGCCTGCACACCGGAGAAGGAAAAACATTGCTGTCGTTGGGATTGTCGTATGCATTTTCCATGGTGAATAAAAAAGTATTGCTGATCGATGGAAACTTTGATGAGCCCACGATCTCCGAAATCAGCGGAACTACTTTTTTTCTGGAAGACTATCTTAAGAACAGGGTCTCCGTTTCCGAAATTACCCGCGATGGGAAAGTGAGCATACTGGGTAACAGGGGGGGAGATACATCATTGTTTGAATTCTGCGATGAAAACATTGTGGTGCCCAAGCTGAACTACCTGCGCGATGTATTCGATATCATTATTGTAGAAGGGCCATCGCTCGACCGCCTGAATAAATCAAGGGAATGGGTAGTGGTAGCCGATAAAGTATTAGGTGTATATGCATCGGGTGTTTCTATCCGGGCAACAGCCAAACCGCATGTGCGTTTCCTCGAAACCATCGGCAGTAAATTTGCCGGATGGGCACTTAATAAAGTACAGTTTAACCGCTTAGAGCGTATTCCCAAGTAACCCAGGCGTTTATGGCAGGCATCGATATCATATCGTTTTTATGGATTTTGTTACAATGCCTGATTGGCTATAACCTGATACTGCCCCTGTTGCTGCTGTTCTGTTATTGGCTGGTGGGAAGCAGGAATGGCAAATCCGCACCGGCGGGCGGGCGGGAAGCTGATTATGCCATTATTGTAACAGCCTATGAGCAAACCCAGTTGTTGCATGGAGTAGTCCGATCCCTGCTGCAGTTGCGATACAGCAATTACCTGATCTATATTGTAGCAGACAAATGCGATGTAACCAACCTCGTATTTGACGACGAGCGGGTGATTGTATTAAGACCTGAAGAAATACTTGCCAGTAATACCCGCTCACATTTTTACGCCATCAACCGGTTTCGGAGAACACATGAAAGACTGGCCATTATTGATAGTGATAATATCACGGATCCTGATTTTTTAATAAGGCTGAACGAATATTTCGACCAGGGCTTTGAAGCCGTGCAGGGTCTCCGGGCAGCCAAGAATCTTGATACCATGTATGCCTGCCTGGATGGCGCAAGGGACATCTATTATCACTTTTATGATGGCAGGGTATTGTTCTCCTTAGGCTCTTCCGCCACCCTTTCGGGCTCGGGAATGGCCTTCTCCGTTCAATTGTACAAGGAATGCCTGGGGCATCTGGACATTACTGGTGCCGGATTCGATAAAATATTGCAGTACCAGATTGTGAACAACGGATACCGGATCGCTTTTGCAGAAAAAGCCATCGTGTATGACGAAAAAACATCGCAGTCCGATCAGTTGGTGAACCAGCGGGCGCGATGGATCAATACCTGGTTCCGTTATTTTTCTTTTGGCTTTGGACTGGTGGGTAAGGGAATCACCCGGTTCAATGCTAACCAGTTCCTTTTTGGGTTGACCCTGTTGCGTCCACCCTTGTTTATGTTTCTGCTGCTATCGGTGGTTTGTATGTTCCTCAATCTCTTCGTTCAACCATGGGCGTCGCTGATCTGGCTGGCAGGATTGCTCCTGTTTATAGCAGGCTTTGTATTGTCATTGAGGATCAGCCATACTGATTCCCGGATTTATCGTTCCCTGTGGGGCATACCACAGTTTATCTTTTACCAGGTGCTTTCCCTGCTGAAAGTAAAAAATGCCAATCAGCGATCAGTGGCAACCAAACATTTTCATGCAGATAAAGTAGACTAGTCGGGTTATCTTTATACCACTAACCAGCGGAAAGCATTGCGAATCAATTCCACCATACCAAAAAGAACGAAGGAAGAGCAGGAAGCTTACGAGCGGCTCCGGCAGGAAAAAATGGCCCGCAGGGTAGCCATTGTCATTGCTTTTATCAGCGTGTACTATTTCTTTATTAAACTGCTTTTTCTGTGATGGAAGAACCTGTTCACATACCGGTAAACGCATCGAAAAAGCGCAGGGATTTTTTTCAGCAGGAAGGAACAAAGGGCCCCTTGCTGTACCTCTTCCTGCTTTGTTCCTCATTGTTTTTTGCATACCTTATTGCTACATTCGGATGGATACCCGGCGTGCTGATCATAGCAGCATTGGTGGGCCTGCCGATGGTGTACGGCATGATTGCATATCCCCGTTTTGGGATTGTGGTCTTTCTGACCAGTGCGTATTTTATCATGTTCATAGACCGGATGGGCGTTGATTTTCCGTTGGGAACCCTGATGGATTTTATGGAACTGCTGTTCATTGTAGGTTTTTTTATTCAACAGAAAACCCTGAAAAACTGGAAAATATTCAACGGGCCGTTGAGTATCATGATCCTGATCTGGATCATATACAATCTATTGGAAGTGCTGAACCCTTCTGCCGAGTCGAGACTGGCCTGGCTGTATACGGTGCGATCCGTGGCATTCATCATGCTGATGTACTTTGTATTCCTGTACAATATCCGCACCAGGGAATTTATCCGGCTGATGCTGAAACTCTGGATCCTGTTTTCATTGATCGGGGCGCTCTACGGATTGAAACAGGAATTCATTGGATTTAATGCGGCTGAAGAAGCATACCTGTATTCCGATCCGAATATTGAACAACTCCTGTTTATTGATGGAAACTGGCGAAAGTTTTCCATCTTCACCGACCCGGTAGCCTTCTCTTATAATATGGTGGTAAGCGCCATGCTCTGTATCGGTTTAATGACGGGGCCGCTCAAAACCTGGAAGAAAATTGTTCTGGCAATCATAGCTGCCGTCTGCTTAATATCCATGCTCTATTCCGGCACCAGGGGCGCATTTGTATTGCCGCCGTTTGCACTGGCAGTACTAGCGGTGCTGCGATTTAACAAGACCGTGTTCCTGGTGGGAGCAGTTGCTGCAATGCTCCTGGCCGTTGTGGTGTTCATGCCCACTTCCAGTCAAACCATTCAGCGGTTTCAGAGTGCTTTCAGACCATCGGAGGATGCCTCTTTCAATGTGCGCAAATACAATCAGAAACGAATCCAGCCCTATATTCTCAGCCATCCTGTAGGCGGCGGGCTGGGAGCAACAGGAGCCTGGGGGCAGCGGTTTGCGCCCCATTCATTTTTGGCCAGTTTTCCTCCAGACAGCGGTTATGTAAGGGTGGCCGTGGAACTGGGTTGGGTAGGCCTGTTGCTTTTCTGTACACTGATGTTCATGATTCTGCGAACAGGGATCATTCATTTTTATGCCATCCGTGATCCGGAATTAAAGTCGTATTGTTTGTCGATGGTATTGATTGTATTTGTCTTAAATTTAGGGAACTACCCGCAGGAAGCGCTGGTTCAGTTTCCTACGAACGTATACTTCTATCTGGTTACGGCACTGATTGTTATTACAAAAAGAATTGATGAGGAAGACAGGCAGTTGACTGAACCGGTAAAAAAAGCCCTATGATACAAGGCAGAGATATTGTTGTGGTTGGTCAGCAACCCTGGGACGTGGAAATTGGCAGTAATTGTAAAAATATTGCGCTGGAGTTCAGCAGGCATAATCGTGTGCTGTATGTAAATTCCCCGCTGGATCGCATTACCGCGTTGCGGAATGGCAAAGAGCCACAGGTGCAAAAAAGACTGAGGGTGATCCGGGGAAAGGAAAAAGGCCTGGTTGAAATTGCCAATAACCTCTGGAATCTTTATCCCGACCGGCTCATCGAATCCATCAACTGGATCGGCAATCAGTCCATTTTCGAAAAGCTGAACAGGGTCAATAACAGGCGCTTCGCCGAAAGTATTCTTCGGGCCATGCAGGAGTTGCAGTTTAGCAACATCATCCTGTTCAACGACAATGATATGTTCCGCTGTTTTCATCTCAAAGAGTTCCTGCAGCCGGCAGTCAGTGTGTATTATTCGAGAGACTATATGCTGGCGGTGGATTACTGGAAAAAGCATGGTGCCAAAATGGAGCCGGAACTAATAGTACAGTCGGATGTGTGCGTAGCCAATTCAACCTACCTGGCGGATTATTGCAGAAAATACAATCCACATTCATATTACGTGGGACAGGGTTGCGAACTGGACCTTTTTGCCGCCTACAGCAATCGGGAAAAGCCGCAGGACATGCAATCGATACCGGGCCCCGTGATCGGCTATGTAGGTGCTTTGCTGGGTTTACGGCTAGACCTGGATCTGTTGATACATATTGCGCGTTCCAGACCCGACTGGAGCCTGGTGCTGGTAGGGCCGGAGGATGAAACCTTTCAGGCAAGCGGTTTGCACAAAATGAAGAATGTTTATTTCACCGGGGCCAGGCCGCCGGGATTATTGCCGCAATATATTCAGGCTTTTGATGTGTGCCTGAATCCGCAGGTCATCAGTGAAGTAACCATCGGAAATTATCCGCGAAAGATTGACGAGTACCTGGCCATGGGTAAGCCCGTGGTAGCTACCAGTACGCCATTTATGGAAGCTATATTCAGCGGGCATACCTACCTGGGTAAAACAGGTGCGGATTATGTACGCCTGATACAACAGGCGCTGCAGGAAAATGATGCCGAAAAAGCAGCAGCGAGGAAAGCATTTGCCGCTTCGCATACCTGGGAAAACAGCGTGGGAGAAATTTATAAGGCAATACTTCGCGTATCTTTACACACCTGATTAATTTATAGCTATGATCGCCGGAATAATGGCCAAACTGAGAAACAAACATTTCATGTCGCTGGCAGGAAATGTGGCCATGGCCGGCCTGGCCATGCTCACCGTAGCCCTGCTCTACCGGTCGCTCAGTTTCGAAGAAATCGGATATTGGTTTTTTTATCAAACCCTGTTTATGCTGGTAGATACTTTCCGGACAGGGTTCTTACAGGTGGCACTCATCAAATTTTATACAGGAACTGCGCCCGCGCGTGCCAATGAAGTGCTGGGTTCCGTGTGGTACCTCGCTCTGCTGATCACGGGCATCATGATAGGCTTTAACCTCCTGCTGATCCCCTTTACTGGCTCCATCATCAATACGGGTCTGCTGGTAACCATTCAGTGGTTTGGGATTACATTCCTGGCAACATTGCCATCATCTATCGCCTCCTGGATTCAGCAGTCGGATCAGCGGTTCGACCGCCTGCTGGTGTTGCGGGTGATTAACCAGGGATCCTTTATTCTGAGTGTGGCCATGCTGATCCTGTTCAACAAAATGAGCCTGCAGATGATCATGCTGGTGAATGTGGTATCCAATGCGCTGGTCAGTGTGATAACCCTGTTGCTGGGCTGGACCCGGATCAGGACCTTCGTTTCCAGAACCCGCGCCTGCATCAAAGAAGTATATCACTTTGGAAAATACAGTGTGGGCACCACTATCAGCGCCAACCTGCTGCGTAGTTCGGATATATTCATCATCACATTTTTGCTGGGCCCTGCAGCCGTGGCAGTCTACAATATACCCGTACGTTTGATGGAGTTGATCGAAATTCCGATCCGCAGTACAGTTGCAACCGGCATGTCGTCCCTGGCCAAGGCCTACAATAAAAACAACCTGAAGGAAGTGGGTTATATATTACAGAAATATGCAGGCACGCTAACAGTGGCATTTGTGCCGGTAGCGCTTGGCGCCATTCTGCTGGCCGATATAGGCGTAGGCATACTGGGAGGCGGAAAATATGTAAACACGGAAGCGGCAAATGTGTACCGGATCATGATGTTCCTGGCTATCTTTTATCCGATCGACCGCTTTATTGGCGTGAGTCTGGACATCATTCACCAGCCGCAGGCCAACCTGGTGAAAGTGATCATGATGGTGTTTGCCAATATTACTGGAGACTTTGTAGGTATCTCCCTGCTGGGAAATATTTACGGTGTAGCCCTGGGTACATTGCTGCCCTTGTGTGTAGGTATATTTTACGGGTACTACCGGTTGACTCAATTTGTTCCGTTCAAAATGTCGGGCATCCTTGTATTCGGCTATATTCAAAATAGAAATCTGTATAGAAAATATATCCTGAAAAAATAATTTACGTGAAACTGGCACACCTGATCATGGCACATAACCAGCCACCCGTAGCGGAGCTGGGAAGGTTGGTACGCAGATTGCGACATCCGGATGCCGTTGTTTATATCCATTACGACCTCAAGTTCGATATAGCACCGGTAAAGGCTTTTTTTGCAGAATATCCCGAAGTGTTTTTTATCCGGAACAGGGTGAACGTGGGCTGGGCTACCTACAGCATGATCGAGGCAACGGTCAACAGTTTTCGCGAAATCCTGCAGGCGTATCCCGGGCTGGATTACCTCAATCTGCTGAGCGGACAGGACTATCCGATCCGTCCGGTTAAAACATTACACGATTTCCTGGAACAGCACCCGGGTAAGGCATTCATGCATACGCTGGATGTGTATACCGAATGGACGGAAGCCATTAGCCGGGTAACCAAATACCACCTCAACGGGTTGAACATCCCCGGAAAATATTTCATTCAGGGCTGGATGAACCGCATCCTGCCCAGGCGAAAAATGCCCGGCAATATGGTACCGGTGGGAAGGTCGCAGTGGTTTACCATCGCAGGTAAACATGTGCGCTATATTGTGGAGGAATTGGAGCGGAACAAGGCGCTGGTGCGTTTCTTTAAATTGTCCTGGGCACCCGATGAAATGTTGTTTCAGACCATTTTGTACAATTCAGACTATCGGAAAGATATGGTCAACGATAACCTGCGGTACATCGACTGGTCGGAGGGAAACAAAAATCCCAAACTACTGACCATCGAAGACCTGGAGCCCATGTTGCGCTCCGGTAGGTACTTCGCCCGGAAATTCAGTGCGGCAAAAGATGCAACCGTATTGGATCTGTTGGATCAGCAGCAATAGATAGGTGTCATTACAACAAACAATAGAATTATTTTTTCCGCTGAACGAAGGCCCGGATGAAGAAAAAGATTCCCACAAAAATGATCATCAGCGCAAACAGATCCATCACGGTGAAACCGTCAAATTCATTGAAATAAAAAATGGTGGCAATTTCAAATTCCGGAGAAGCGGGCGTGGTGATCAGAACAAAGCCTACGGTAATAAAGAGAATGCCCGCTACGGACAAAGCCATGAAATAAGCCCAGTTTGCAGCCTTTTCGGGAACCTCTTTTAAGCTGAAACCGTGTTTGGCATTGAGGAGTTTCTGCATATCGCGGAGGATAGTTATATCATTGGAATGCGCAGAAGAAGTATTGCCGGGCTGGTTGGAAAGGTCGGTTTGTACCCGCAGGGCGCTAAAAAAGCGTTGTTCCATTTTCAATGCACTGGACTTGCTAACAGGTTCTTTTTCCAACTCCGCAATAAACCGGTTAAAACTCGCTTCCAGTTCGGGGTGATTATTTTGGTCGGGGTGCATATTCAATGGATTTTTTTCATTCTCCGCTAATTTAAATAAATTACAGAAGAATTAAGCAAAACAGCAGATGAAGGTAGTCTCTATTATTACCGTTAATTACAATCACAGCTACCTGACAGATGATCTGCTTCTCTCCATCCAACAGAAGAACAGCTACCCGGCCTGCGAAATCATAGTGGTAGACAACGCCAGTACCGATAATCCGGTACCGGCCTGGCGGGAGAAATATCCCGGTGTTACCTTCATTCGTTCAGAAGAAAACCTGGGCTTTGCCGGGGGAAATAACCTGGGTGTAAAAGCAGCAAAGGGGGATTACCTGTTTTTTGTTAATAACGATACAGTGTTTACTGAAAACCTGGTTTCCCTTCTGGTGCAAACCCTCGAACAGCACCCGCAGGTGGGGATGGTATCACCCAAGTTGTTGTATTACGATCGGCCGGAAATGCTGCAGTATGCAGGTTTTACCAACATGAATTATTTCACGGCCAGGAATGCCTGCATCGGGCAATACGAAATCGATCGCGGGCAGTATGATAACAAGGTGGGCAAAACCGGGTTTGCGCATGGAGCGGCAATGATGGTAAAGCGCGAAGCCATTGATAAAGCGGGTTTGATGGCAGAAAATTTTTTCCTGTATTACGAAGAACTGGATTGGTGCGAGCGGATCATGCGGGCCGGTTATGAAATATGGGTGAACATGAAGGCATGCATTTACCACAAGGAATCCATCTCCGTGGGAAAGCAAAGTGCAATGAAAGAATATTTCATGAACCGGAACCGGATCCTGTTCATCCGCAGAAATGCACCCTGGTGGAAGGCGCTGGTGTTTTATATTTATTTTCTAGTGATCGTAACTCCCCGGAACCTGGCGGCCTATCTGCGGAGCGGGAACAAGGCGTTTATACGGCAATTGCGAAGGGCCATCTGGTGGAATATAACCAATGATGTCAACAGTCCCGAGCTTGGGTTCAGGGCATAAAAAGATTGTATGGAAATATTGTTTTGGATTTGTATACTGATCATCCTCTACACCTATATCGGGTACGGCATGCTGTTGTGGCTGATCCTGAAGATCAGGCGAATACTGAAAGGGAAAAAAACGGAAGATTATCCCGAGTATACGCTACCGCTTACGGTGATTGTGGCAGCATACAATGAAGCGTATTGTATAGAAGAAAAAATCCTGAACACGCTGGCGCTGGACTATCCGGCCGATAAGATCGATTATATATTTGTAACCGACGGGTCTACCGATGATACCGCCGTCATTGTGGCCAGATATCCGCAGATTCGCGGCATGCACAAGGATGGCCGCAGCGGAAAAATAGCCGCGGTACATCGGGCCATGCAGGAGGTACAAACGGAAATAGTGGTGTTTACCGATGCAAATACCATGTTGAATAAAGAGGCATTGCGCAAAATCTGCCGGCATTACAGCCAGGCCGATGTAGGCGCGGTGGCAGGAGAAAAACGGGTGCAGATCGAAGCGTCCTCTGATGCAACAGCAGGAGAAGGGTTCTACTGGAAGTATGAATCCAAACTGAAACAATGGGATTCTGAGTTGTATTCGGTGGTGGGCGCAGCCGGAGAACTATTCAGTATCCGAACGGCCTTGTACCAGCCGGTGGAACCGGATACCATCCTGGACGATTTTATGATTTCCATGCATATTGCTTTAAAGGGATATCGGATTGTATATGAACCGGAAGCTTATGCATCCGAGAAAGCATCGGCAAATACCAGGGAGGAGCTGAAAAGAAAAATCCGGATAGCAGCCGGCGGCATACAATCCACCATCCGTTTAAAAGAGCTGTTGCTGCCATGGAAGCGTCCGCTCCTGAGTTTTGAATACATCAGCCACCGGATCCTGCGCTGGGTGGTAACACCATACCTAATGCTGTTGGCATTGCTGCTGAATATCTGGCTGGTAGCGGGGGGCGAAAAAGACATTATCTACGGATTGATGCTGTTGGGGCAACTGGCATTTTACGGGGCAGCCCTGCTGGGCTGGTTGCTGGAAAAGCGGCAAATGAAAGTGAAACTGTTCTTTATACCGTATTATTTTTGTTTGATGAATTATGCAGTAATAGCGGGACTTAACCGGTATCTGTTTACCGAACAGACGGTGTTGTGGGAAAAAGCAAGACGAAAATAGTAGGTGAACAAAGATTCTGTATCCGGTAAAATGTGCCGAAATTGTACGGAGTATCAATGATTATTAATAACTTTATCAGGATATTGAGAATACCCTGATCCAATTCTTATTGAAATGATGAAGAAGGTACTTTGCGTTGATGATGACAGTATTTCGCTGACGATCTCAAAACTGTTGCTGAAAAGAACGGGTTTTGCGGAATCAGTGGATACCGCCGTTGACGGAAGCGATGCCCTGGAGTATTTCGGAGAATTGTTTAACAGCAGCGCCAATCCTCAGGAGGATGCCCCTGAGCTGATTATTCTGGATATCAATATGCCGGTCATGAACGGCTGGGAATTCCTGGAAGCCTTTGTAGCCCAGTTTGCAGAAAAACTACCCAAAACCAAAGTGGTGATATTGTCCTCTACCATCGATCCCGAAGATTTTTCCCGGGCCAAAAAATACAAAGTGGTAGCAAGGTTTGTCAGCAAGCCATTAAGCGTGGAAAATCTCTCCGAGCTCAGGGAAGAGTTTGAGGGTAATAAATACTAGCCTTTCCCCTTTTCAGTATACGATTCAATATCCAACCGGAACTTCCCGACTTGATGGTGCTTACTCCAAACGTAAGCCTGTGCCGAAGCAGAATCGGAAAAGCAAGAATGCCAACGAACAAAGTTAGTACATTTTTTCATACGAATTCAATGAGAAGAATCAGTTGAAAACATGCTGCAACTCATTTGGGGTAATTGACCGCGCAAATATCTTCGCCGAAATTTATTTTTACCATGAAAAAAATCATTGTATTGGCATTTATGGCAGGGTTAGTAACCACTGCAAGTGCACAAAAGAAAGGCCTGGAAGGTGTATGGTTTGCAACATCCCAGTTTGGTTATCAGCAAACAAAAACAGGTGATCAGAAAAGTACCAACCTGACCATTTTACCGATCGTAGGAAAATTTGTATCTCCTTCGGTAGCTGTGGGTGGCGCAATAGGCTATATTAACGTACAGTCGAAGAACGCAACAACAACAGCCGCCAATACCAACCTGCTGGTGATACAGCCATTGGTAAGAAAATACTGGAATGTAGCCGGTAAACTCTATTTCTTCGGACAACTGGCAGCGCCCATCATTAGTGGAAAAGAGAAACAAAGTGAGCTGAAAGTAAGCCAGTTCGGACTGGCAGCATCCGGTGGTTTTGATGTATTACTCACTAAAAACTTCAGCGTGGAGTTCTCTTATAACCTGGCAAACTTCTCAGTAACTACACTGACGCCTAAAGCAGGCAATAAAACAACTGTTACGGATTTCTCCCTGGCACATGTGGCTAACGTAGAATCTGCTTACAACACTGCACTGGGTGGAAGCAACCCTTCATTAACAACCCCACTGGCATTTGGATTTAAGTTTCTCTTTTAATGGTGTTATTCTAACAATGGGAAGGCCGCTCGTATGAGTGGCCTTCTTTGTTTATGTGCAGAAATTAACAACCGGATGCCTGTTATTTGTTGTAACTTAACTGTGAATAAAATTTCCACTTTAAAACAATGCAACATGAAAAAGAATTGGAAAAAAGAAGAGAATGCGGCAGCGCAGAGCGAGGTTCCGGATAGCTTAAAATATGCACCGGAGGAAGATATTTACAACAAGGAAAAGAAGGAGCCATTCAACGATAGCTTAGAGCCAGGCCAGCACCCGTTACACAAGTCGAATCATTTACCCGAAGATGACCTGGACCTGCCCGGCGCGGAACTGGACGATGAATTGGAAATCCTGGGCGAGGAAGATGAAGAGAATAATTATTACAGCCTGGGTGGGGACAATCACAATAACCTCGATGAAAGTGAATGAAGAATAGCATGGAGTTAGGAATCATGACTTTTGCCGACATGGAACCCGAAAAGGTTCCCGGAAACGGCGTACACGCGCAACAGCGCATCAAAGATCTGATGGAGGAAATTGTACTGGCCGATCAGTTGGGGTTGGATATTGCAGGGATCGGCGAGCATCACCGGCCCGACTATGCAGTGTCTTCACCGGCAGTTATTTTAGGAGCGGCCGCCATGGTAACCAAAAAGATCCGGCTTACCAGTGCGGTGACCGTATTGAGTTCTGATGATCCTGTCCGCGTGTTTCAGCAGTTTGCCGAAGTGGATCTGTTGTCGGGCGGAAGGGCAGAGATCATGGCCGGCAGAGGATCTTTTATTGAGTCCTTCCCCCTGTTTGGGTACGACCTGCAAGACTATGATACCTTGTTTACGGAAAAACTGGATTTGTTGCTGGCACTGAGCAAACAGGAAACCATTTCCTGGGAAGGCCGGCATCGCGCATCTATTGATCACCTCGGCGTATATCCGCGGCCAGTGCAAACCCCGATGCCCGTATGGTTGGCAGCAGGAGGAACACCTGCATCGGCTGTTCGCGCAGCAAAACTGGGCCTGCCCCTGATGCTGGCGATTATCGGCGGTATGCCTGAGCAGTTTGTGCCTTTTATTCAGCTATATAAACAGACGGCCCAAAAAGAAGGAAGGGCAGCGGAACAGTTGCGGGTAGGGATTAATAATCATGTATTTATCGGTGAGGAATCTCAAAAAGCCGCGGACGATTTCTTTCCCTATTATGCCAGTATGATGGATCGTGTGGGGAAGGGAAGAGGATGGCCTCCGCTTACCCGGCAGCAGTTTGAGTATTCCCGTACGCCCAAGGGAGCGTTAATGGTAGGTAGTGTGCAGCAGGTGATTGATAAAATTTTGTATGAGCATGAATTGTTTGGCAATACCCGGTTCCTGGCGCAGGCCAGCATCGGTCCGGTACCACATTTCATGACCATGAAATCCATAGAACTTTTTGGCACCAAAGTTGTTCCTGCAATAAGAAAGGCGCTGGCCGGTTAATTTTGTACTGAAACTGATATTTGTGAAAAATCCTGTATTGTTGCTGATCGTAATTGTAATTGTATTGTTTTCGCTGCAGGCTGCAGGTCAGGATTCATCGCAGATACACCGTAAAATTCCGATCGATGCCAAACGCTGGTATCAGCTCACCAATGCTTCCACCGGGTTGCAGCAATTGTTTGATGGAGATCTCACCACCGATGTGCAAACCGGCTACGGAAAAATCATAGAACCATACGAAGCGTATTACCCGATCCAACCTGGCGAGTTCATGCAGATCGACAGCATCCGTATGTTCGACTGGCAGGGGAACAGTACGGTTCCAATGGAATTGTACCTCATCGACAGCAACTGGAACAGAAAACGCATTGCCGGCTTTACCGGTAGCCAATACAATCAATGGGTGGGGCCTTATCCTGAAAGAACAGGTACCATCCGGCTGGATACGGCTGTCCGCAATATCCGATACCTGATGATCCGCACTGGTGATCTGTATCCAACAGAACTGGAATATTATGGTTACTACAAAAGCCCTTCAGTGGTAACTGCAACCGTTCGGGACAAGATACCGATGAGTCAATATTTTGGCGTGAACGCCTATGAATGGGATTTTTCCGATGGCGCAACCGATCCATATAGAATAGACTCAGGCAGGTATGCAGCAGTAAAAAATTTCACCGCCGTAAGACATTATATGGACTGGCAGAAACTGGAGAACACCGCCGGAAGCTATACGTACAGCCCTACGAGGATGGGCGGATGGAACTATGATACCATTTATCAGCAAAGTAAAAAAGACGGCATCACCATGCTGGCCTGTTTAAAAACCATACCCGACTGGATGCAGGCTACTTATCCGGATAGTTTGCGGGATGCAGAAAATACGCCGGTGAAGTACGGTGCGGATTTTACCGATCCGTCATCTTATACAGGCCAGGCCAGGGCGGCTTTTCAATACATAGCGCGATATGGAAACAACCGGCTGGTAGATCCCGCATTGCTTAGTGTGAACGGCACACCCAGGTGGAGCGGAGATCCGGTGAACACCGTGCGGATCGGGCTGGGGCTGATACAATACATAGAATGCGACAACGAACGCGATAAATGGTGGAAGGGGAGAAAGGGATACCAGACCGGAAGAGAATATGCCGCCAACCTATCTGCATTTTACGACGGGCATAAGAATACCCTGGGGGCAGGCGTGGGGGTAAAAAATGCGGATTCATCGGTGAAAGTGGTTATGGCCGGAACAGCGCTGGCTAACACCGATTATTTCCGTGGTATGATCGACTGGTGCAAAGAGTATAGGGGGTATAAACCCGATGGTTCAGTCAATATCTGCTGGGATGTGATCAATTATCATATCTACACCATTGATACGGCCAAGCAACGGGGTGTAGCGCCGGAGAAAATGACAACCAGCGGCAGGGCCGATTCACTGGCAACCGCATTTATACAGGCGGCACACCAGTACCTGAATGGAATGCCTGTATGGATTACCGAAACAGGATATGATATCCATCCGCAAAGCCCCGGGAAAGTAATTGCAATCGGAAACAAAACTGCGCTCGAAACACAGGGCGATTGGATTTTGCGTACAGCATTGATGTATGCCAGAACCGGCATCAACAAAGTATTTTTTTACCAATTGAGAGATGATGCACCTGCTTACGGAGGCCTCTATGCTACCAGCGGATTGATCAATGAAAACGGTACACGCCGGCCGGCAGCGGATTATATCAGGCAGGTCAATCAGCAATTCGGCCAATACAGCTATAATAAAACATTAAGTACAGATCCACAGGTAGATCAGTATGTATATAACGACAGTGTCCAGATGCATGTATTGTACATCCCCGATGAAACAGGCAGAACCGGAACGTATACCCTGGACCTGGGAACGGCCGACTCTGCCTATATCTATACGCCCACCATCGGGTCGGATACTCTTGCACTGGCGCGGCAAAAAACCAACGCAGGGAAAATTACCCTGACCCTTACCGAAACGCCGGTGTTTGTAACGGGCAAGGGGATCGGCGGCGATACCACTGTTCAGCCACCTCCGGTAACCGGAAGCATCCGACTCTATCCCAATCCGGCCACCAGTACCGTTACCCTTAGCGGGTTAACCCCCGGCGTAAAAACCAAGATTCGATTGTACAGTGTGGATGGCAGAATCCTTCAAACAGCAGAGAGCAGTGCAGCGCAACATATACTGCATATTACCAGCCTGCCCCCGGAACTCTATTTTATACAGGTACATACCGGTTCTTCCCGGTCTGTGCTGGCATTCATCAAGGGGAAATAAGGCTTTTGAAATGCCGGAAAATATCGCGATAAGAATGGGGAAGGGACCGGCCCCGGCGTGTCATATGTGGATAATACCCCTAATTTTGTGACATGAAGCCGGGAAAAATGCCCTAATTCTGTTACAAATTGGAAAAGAATAGCGCCAGAATTTCCCAAACTGCTATATGAAAAAAACAACCGTCTTCTTTTTCCTGCTCTTCATCGTTTGTATTGCCTTTGTGCCACCCCGCAAGAAAACAGTGGTGGTATGGCAGCCCTCGCACCAGACCAATACGGGAAAAAACTTCAGTGAAGCAGCCGTATGTAATCGTATTGCGGAAGTGGCCATGGCTACTGAGCCAAAAATGAAGGAATACAAAGTGTGGAGCCTGGGAAGAACTGATGTGCACAATGCAGATAGCGGCAGCAATACCGTGGTAGCACATACATCGGCCGTGTCGGATGGTAAAATATCCGGATATGCCTGGGAAATACAACAATCCAATAAAAAGAAGCCGGATATATTTATAGCGGTACACAACAATGGAGGCACCCGTCGCCATGCGGTTTGGGGTTATATCCATTACGGAGATGCCCATGAGGAAGAAAACCGCGACTTGGCCGCAGCATTGATTGCATCCATATCAGCAGCAACCACTCTGGAAAACCGCGGTGTACTGCTGGACAGCTCCACTGGCCGAAACGACTACCGATGCGTCAGTACCGGGAAATTGTCATTCTATAGTTTAGATGAACATGTAAATACTGCTCCTATACGGGTACTGCTGGAGATCGGCGATAACGGCGCCAGCTACGATTTTCTCCGCGGCCCTGCTAACCAGCAAAAAATTGGAGAAGCTATTAAGAAGGGTCTGGCCAAATGGCTTGGAAAGAGTGGATATAACTAACTGAGTGACAGATGTTTGGCCGGTATGGATGCTTACTTTTACTGATCAGTGGCAGAAGCCATCAACTTGTTAATATGCCAGATCCGACTTTCCGACCCTGCGTGCCTACTAAATTTGGTAAAAATACTTTAGTTGACAAGATTTTGACATCGAAGACTGTCAATTGTTACTTTCCTGTAAGTAACAGGCATAAAACATTTGCTTTCAAATTCCCTGAAAAATCCACTAATATAATTATCCTCATGCACGGTGTAAAAGCTATTTTGGGTAATAGCAAAGGAGAAGTGAAAATTATTAATGGCGCTACACCCGAAAGTATCGTACAGAATCCATTGGTCTTTCAATTAATTTCCAAATGGTTTTCAAAATTGTAATGCAAACAAAAGAACAGCACCAAATATTTCAAAAACTCATTGAGCAACACAAAGGCATATTATTTAAAATGCCAGAACGTATTGTCACCTATGGCCTATGCTAACCTCTTATATTGTTATAGTTACTTGCTTTTTGCTAACATATCTGCAATTTGAACCATTATATCTACCATTGGCATTTCAATATCTTCCGACTGGTTGGGTAAGGAAGACATTTGTACAATTACAATATTGTTTGTAGGGTCAACATACATGTGTTGCCCATGGATACCCCATGCAAAAACCCCATGGTTTTTATTTTCAGTAATATACCAATACGAACGGTACGATTTTATTACAGGTTCCATGCTCGCAAAATCACTGGCCTTCCAGGATGGATGATCTCCGGCACTGATAATTTTCTGGATAACCGCCTTTGGTATGATTTGCACACCTTTTATTTTACCGCGATTGGCAATCAGCATTCCAAAACGGGCATAATCACGCAAAGTAGTGTTTATGCCGCCGGTACTGACCATTTTTAAAGCCGGGTCAACAATAGTATATGTGTCACCCGAGGTGCCAAGTTTTGACCACAACTCTTCACTAATTACTTGTTCTAATGGTTTATTAGTTACTTTTGAAATGACCCAACCGGAAATTTCTGCGGTCGCAGAGGCATAGCGAACTTTCCCCCCGTTTACACCATAAGGCTCAATTTGTGGTAATATTTGATACACATTTTCTGAGCCATCATTGGGTAAAAATCCAACAGCCCTTCCGAAACGGTTAAAATAACTATTAGGATCTTTTACGCCCTCCATAGCACCATCAGGAACAATAGCTACATTCATATCTAACACTTCACGAATGGTAGCGCTGCCAGGCATAGTTCCTTTTAACTCTGGAATGTAAAATTCAACTTTCTTAGTATCGTCTAATATGCCACGATTTATTAGTATCTCAGCTACCGTGCTTTGAACAGATTTGGTCATGGATGCTATCCAGTGAGGTGTGGAAGGCGTCATACCATTAGCGTAGTATTCTGTAACTATTTTGCCGTTGTGAAGAACAATAAAAGCATCCGTATAGTGCTGAACCAATAAGTTTTTTAAGTTATAGCTTTTATGTGTATAACTATTGTCTGTGAAATTTTTATCCAAAATATTCACTTTAGAAATCTCCAGCTTGCTTACCGGTATATTGCCTCTTTTAATGGGTGCCGTTTGGTTTAGATAACGCATATGTTGAAAAGACCAACGGTTGTATGGAGGAAACATATAATTATACTTGTTTACCTGTTTGTTTTTTACTGCAGGGAAACCCTGCATCAACCCGAGTTCAGCAGCTGTTAAGGGAGGCGTTACATCAGATACTTTTTCGTAAGTAATCTTTCCATTCATCATGGTTAAAATAATTTTGGTATTGCTGATCTCATTTGGTGCAATCTTGTGCAAGTCTTTTTCCAGTACAACGATATCGGCAGCTTTACCAACTTTAAGTGAACCGATTTTATTCTCCAATCCCAACACAAAAGCAGCATCTAGGGTATTTGCTTTAAGTGCTTCATCTAATGTGATGCATTCATTTTCCGGCTGCAAAACAGGCATGAACTGCTTAGTGCCATATTGAGGGAGAATTGCTCGCGTTAAAGCCACCTGAATTGCATCAAGAGGGCGGTATGTGGAAACATAGTTTGCTGCTGGCCAGTCTGTACCAAACGCTACTCTACCACCGGCTTTCAGAACTGAATTGATGCGCCCCATTTCGCGAAACATGACATCTTTGCCAATAATCTTAGTGGATAGCTCAATCACGGGATCAGGTGTATTCCATTGAGGCGAAGCCTGATATGTAGCATTCAGTTTGGCAAAGCGTGCAACCTCTTCGTCGGTCATATAGACAGCATGAGCATTCGTATGGCGTGATACACTGTTAGGATAAGCCTTGCGGGCTGCTTCCACCGCATCAAGGTAGGCTTTAACCGCACCATCCCCTAAGGCATGTGCGTGAGTGTTTATACCATTAGCCTGGGCTTTTGAAATTGCAGGATTGATAATCCTGGGACCAAGAAGGAACTCACCGTGATAGTCAAGGCTGTCTGCATAAGGCTTTATCATTACAGACGTGTGTTGCAAATCGCCACCGTCAATGTTGATCTTCAAGGTAGTAGCTTGTACCAGCTCGGAATGAAACTTTTCCTTCAACTTCATCACGAGGTCTACCGGATCTGTAATAGCTGGGTTATTCCAGTAGTAGCTGCCCACAATTCGCAATGGCAGCTTACCCTTTTTTTCAAGCTCTTGATATCCTTCGAGAGCCAGTTCGGTTGGCATGACAGCAACACCAGCATCAAAAATTGCAGTGATGCCTGATGCGGCAAATTTCGGCAGTAAGTCTGCGCATGCAGCCAGCACTTTGTCTGGGCTCATGGGATCCAGCTTATTATTAAGCTCTTGCATGGCAAGCGACTCCACTATGGAGCCAGTTGGCTCATTTGTCTTCTGGTCACGATGGTAATAGCTGAATCCTGGTGCTGGATCGGCCGTTTTTGAACTTATCCCAGCCATCTGCAGAGCCTTACTGTTGACCCATGCGCTGTGACCATCAACACCAATAAGAATCACGGGTCGGTCGGGGATCACCTTATCCAGCATTTCCTTGGTAGGACCTGTAGGGGGAAAGAGGGTCGCACGCCAGCCAAACCCTCGTACAATTTTGTCATTTGAATGAGCGTCGGCCCATGATTTTAACTTGGCAAGAACTTCGTCGATTGTGTCGGATTGTAGATCTGCACCCACGGTGAGAATGGCTAAGGCAGGGTGTATATGTGCTTCAACGAAACCTGGCAATAACATCTGCCCCTGTAGATCGGTTACCTTTGTCTTATTCCCAATAAATGCTTGTACACCTGCATTATTTCCTACATAGACAATTTTTTTGCCGGAAATGGCAATTGCCTCAGCAGTCGGATTCTTGCTATCCATAGTATAGACCGCGCCGTTCTTGAATACATAGTCTGCGCTATTTATATTATTTCTTTTACTTGTTTTCTGAATAGAGTTGCTGTTTTGGGCATATATATTTTGAGCCCATAAAACATTTGCTACTACCAATGTAAAAAAAACAAATAATAATCTTGATTTCATGATAGTTGAGTTTAATGATTTATACTCGTTTTTATAACATTTTTTTCTAAGTTTTATTCAGGTACATCGCTTATTATTACTCCTGATAAGTAATCTTTCCGTTCATCATAGTCAACTTCACTTTAGTGGTGCTGATTTCGCTAGGAGCAATCTTGTGAAGATCCTTTTCCAGAACTACTATGTCTGCGGCTTTACCAACTTTAAGTGAACCGATTTTATTCTCCAATCCCAATACATAAGCTGCGTCCAATGTAGATGCTTTAAGTGCCAAATCTAGGGATATGCGTTCGTTCTCAGGCGGCATGACGGGGTGAATTTGCTGAGTACCATACTGCGGCAGAACTGCCCGTGTTACTGCAGACTGAATGGCATCAAGTGGTCGAAAGGTTGACACCCAGCCCGATACAGGCCAGTCTGACCCGAATGCAACACGTCCTCCGACTTTGAGAACAGAGTTTATACGACCATATTCTGCGAAAACTACATGCTCCCCAAGGATTTTCAGCATTAGTCCTATAGTTGGGTCTGGCACCAACCATTGAGGGCTTGTTTGGAATGTTACGTTCAGTTTTGCGATACGTGTTACCTCCTTATCGGTAAGGAAAAGTGCATGTGCGGCTGTATGCCTGGATTTGCTGTTGGGATAAGCTTTCTGTGCAGCTTCAATCGCATTTAAATAGGCGCGTGTTGCGCTGTCTCCATAGCTGTGGGCATGAGTATTCATACCTATAGATTGGGCTTTAAGTAAAGCTGAAGTAAAGTTCTTAGGTGGTATAATGTATCCTGAGTTGTATCCGGGTCTATCATAATATGGCTCTAACATCACGGCTGTATGCTGAGATTCGCCACCATCTATATTGATTTTCAGATCTTTTAACTGAACTAATTCTGAGTTATACTTATTCCGTAGTTTCAGAACAAGCGAAACAGGGTCTTCTATGGTAGCATCGTTCCAGTAATACGCCGATACAATGCGCATCGGCAGCTTGCCTGCCTTCTCCATTTGTTGATAAATATCCAACCCTTGCTCGGTCGGCAATGCATTAATGCCTGCATCATAAGCGGCAGTGATACCCGCAGCAGCAATCTTCGGAAATTCTGAATTCATTGCAGCAGCTACTGCTTTGGCACCTGGAGGGGCCAATTTGTTGAAAACAGACATCCATGCTGGAACCTCAACGAGCCATCCTGTTGGCTCCTTTGTATTGGGATTGCGTTGGAAATAGCTAAAACCTGGTACAGGATCTGGAGTCTTTGAATCAACCCCGGCCATTTTCAAAGCTTTGCTGTTTGCCCAAGCACTGTGTCCATCAATAGCGATTAGCAATACCGGACGATCGGGGAAAAGTGTATCTAAATTGGCCTTGTCTGGGCCAGCTTCCGGAAACAGAAAGTATCTCCAACCAAATCCACGGATAACCTTTGCTTGCGGATGTGCGTCACCCCATGCCTTTACTCTTGCCAAGAGCTGGCCAACAGTTTCGCACTGTAGATCTGCACCTTCGGTAACGAGAGCGCCAGTAGGGTGCATGTGAGCTTCAACAAAGCCTGGAAGTACCATCTTCCCCTGTAGATCGGTTACCTTTGTGTTCTTCCCTATAAATGCACGTACATCTTCATTGTTTCCTACGTAGACAATTTTTTTGCCGGAAATAGCAATTGCCTCAGCTGTCGGATTCTTGCTGTCTATAGTATAGACCGCACCGTTTTTGAATACATAATCTGCAGTATTTGCAAGGAGATCTTTATTGAGGTTCTTAATCGGTTTGTAATTTTGAGCATTTGCCATAAAATGGCATAGCCCACTTCCTATACATAAAACCGAAAAAAAAACGGACATTCTTGTTTTCATAATTAATAAGTTTTAAAATAAGCGTAATTGATTTTCATAAACAATTCAATGTTTTTAAGGATCATAAAAAAATACTTAACAATACTATCTTCACTTTTATTTATAAAAGTTTCATTTTTTTTATTTTGAGTATTACCAGCTACTTTAATTCCAACCCCCACCCAATGCTTTATATAGCAGTACCCTCGCATTCAATTTTTGTTGAAACAGCTCCGATTCCGATAATTCAGCGTCAAATAAACTATTCTGTTGAGTCAATACTTCCAGATAAGATGTGTAGCCATATTCATATCTTGCATTTGACAATACAAGTGCTTTTCTGGCAGCAGTAACCTGTTCTTTTCTTAAAGAAAATTCCTCATCATATGTTTTTACCTCAATTAATGCATTATTCACCTCTGCTAAAGCATTTAAAAAAACTTGTTCGTATTGCAATTGATATTCTTTCGTTTTTTGTTTTTCGAGTTCTACTTTTTTGATATTTTGACCAAATTTAAAAATAGGGCCGATTGTATTGCCAAAGCCATTTGCAATTAATCCATCTCTTAAAATTGTACCTAACTGGGGGCTTGCTAGGCCCAATCCTCCAGTTAATGAAAAACTTGGATATCTGTTCGCCTCTGCAATACCAATATGCTCAAACTGAGCCTGTAGTAGTTTTTCCGAAGCTTTTATATCAGGTCTTCTTTCTAATAACTGTGATGGGAGTCCAATTGGAATAGTCGGAGATATGAACTGATCGTAGATAGATAGTCCTCTTTGTATGGGGGCGGAAGGTTTCCCCATTAATTTGCACAAAGCATTTTCTGTTTGAGCAATTTGCCGTTTTAAACGGGGGATATAAGAGGCTGCTATAGCCTCTTCCTGAAGGGCCTGCAACTTATCTAATTCTGCAATATAGCCTTTTTCAAATCGTTTAGAAATAATCTTCGTATTTTCTTTTCTTAGCCCTAAAGTTCTTTCTGTGATAGAAAGTCTGTTATCAATATCTCTTAGAAAAAAGTAAAGTGAAGCAGCTTCTGCAATTAGACTTACCTTCAATGCATTGCTGTTTTCTGTGCTTGCTAAAAACTGAGCTTGAGCAGCGGCAGTAGATCTGCGTAATTTCCCCCAGATATCAAGTTCCCAATTGAAATAACCCATTGCTTTATACAAAATACTACTCGTTTCATTCGTGACCTTTAATGCTTCATAGCCAGCACTACCTCTGCCAGATTGTACTTCATATTCTAAGCGCGGATTTTGATTGAGTCTAATAATCGCAGCTTCAATTTTTACTTCCTCAATTCTAACTGATGCAATCGCTAAATTCTTGTTATTTTCCAAGGTTGCTTTAATGATGGATTGAAGGGCTGTATCTCTGTATAGTTCGAACCATTTAATTAGTGGGGTGTTGTCTGAATCTGAATAAATTTGATATGCATGAGGTACAGCTAAAGTTGGTTTGCTGTATTTTGATGCTATCTTGCAGCCGCCCAAAAAAAAGAATACCCACAGTATTATGATTGAAAAGCACTTCATAACTAATCTTTTGACAAATGATCTGAAACTGCGGGATCCTTTTCTTTTAATTGTATTTTTCTGTTTCCATGCATCATAATAAAGAAAGCTGGAGTTAAAATCACTCCAATTATAGTTGCTATGATCGTGCCGCTAAATACAGAAACACCCATTACTTTACGAGCTTCTGAACCTGCTCCTTTAGCCAAAACTAATGGGATGATACCTATAGTAAATGCAATTGATGTCATTAATGTTGGCCTAAAACGTAACCTGGCGGCTTCAATTGTTGCATTTATAAGAACAAGTTTTTCCTGTTTCATTTTCATTCTGGCAAATTCAATAATCAGCATTGTATTTTTAACGTTTAATCCAATGATTATCATAAGTCCAATCTGAGCAAAAAAATTGTTTACATAAGTTTCTGTAAATGCCCCGCCGATGAATATTCCTGCCATTACACCCAGAATAACCCAGGACGTTCCTAATAAAATACTTAATGATGGTCTCCAGCTTTCATAGTGCGCCACTAATAATAGGAATATAAATAGCAATACCATGCTCACTATAAAGATCTCTTTGCCTTTTGATTGCTTTTCCTGATATGAGGTATTTGTCCATTCATATGCCATGCTTGCGGGCAAGGTTTCTTTAGCGGTCTCTTCAAGTGCGTTTAGTGCTTCAGAAGAGCTAAATCCTTTAGCGGGTAATCCCAGAACCTCTGCGGATCGATAGATATTGAAATGATTTGTATAAGCAGGGCCGGTTGTATCCTTTACTTTTGCCAAAGTGCCTAATGAAATCATATTATCGCCAGAACTCCTGGCAAAGAATTGACTAATGTCTTCAGGGTTCATTCTGTAGGCAGCATCGGCTTGAATATAAGTTCGGTACTGGCGGCCAAATGAATTGAAATTGTTTATATATGAGCCGGATAAATACGCAGAAATCACACCATTTACATCTTGAGATGATATTCCTAATTTGTGTGTTTTTTCTTTATCTATTTCGATGATTTTTTGAGGTACAGAAGCTCTATAGAAACTATATAACTGACCAATTTCCTTTCTTTTTGATGCTGCTTCAATAAATTTTCCAGTTTGCTCTTCTAAGTATTGTGGAGTATTTCCCTTTCTATCCTGTAACATCAGTGAAAAACCTGCGCTGTTACCCAATCCTTGAATTGAAGGTGGTCCAAATGCAATAACGTCAGCTTCCGTAATGTTTTTTTTCAGTAGCCGATTTGTTTTAGTAATTATTTCTGCAACTGATATTTTCCTTTCGTGCCATGGTTTTAAACTTATGAAAGCCATAGCTGTATTGGGCGCAGAAGCGCCGGTTAATATATTGAACCCGTTAATTGTTGTATAAGTTTTTATTTCATCATTATCATTGAATAAAACCTGTATTTTTCTTGTAACAGCTTCTGTTCTGTCCATTGAAGCAGCATCAGGCAGCTGAATGCTTATCATAAAATAGCCTTCATCTTCTTCTGGTATAAAGCCACTGTGGGTGTTCTTAGCCAGAAGACCTGCGAATACGGTAATTACTAAAAAGAGGAATATAGAATACGTTTGTTTTCTTGCAGCAAAAGATGCCAGTTTAATATACCTGCCGGCAAATTTCTCAAAAGAATAATTGAATTTTTTGAAGAAATGATTAAGCAATCCCCGGGATTTTAGTTTGGGTTTTAATAGCAATACTGCTAAAGCTGGACTAAGTGTTAATGAGATGAATGCTGAGAATGCAACAGAAATAATAAGGGTGATTGCAAATTGTTGATATAATTTACCTATTGTTCCTCCTGAAAATGCTAATGGTAGAAAAATAGCAAAACGAATCAGTGTAATCATTATTACGGCCCCGGCTGTTTTTTTCATTGCTACCTGGGTTGCTCTAATGGGAGATAGTCCATGTTCTATCTCATGGATTACAGCTTCAACAATTTCTAGTGCATCGTCTACTATCAATCCTATTGCTAATACCATTCCCAATAAAGAGAGCTCGTTTACGGAAAAATCAAATAGTGGGAAAACTATTAGAGTCCCAATTAAAGAAACAGGGATTGCCAGCAATGGAATTAATGTGGCTCTCCAATTCTGTAAGAATAAGAACACTACAAAAATCACCAATATTACTGCCTCAAACAAAGTATGCAGAACTTCATCAATTCCGGCAGAAATTGCTTCTGTTGTATCTAAGCTTGTTTTATAATCTAACCCATGGGGAAAACGACTTTTCAATTCTTCCATTTTGGCTTGCACTCTTCTGGCGACATCTAACCCATTGGCTTCTGGAACCTGATAAACTGCAATTACTGCACAAGGATTCCCGTTTAAAAAACTGCTCAAATCATACATCTGTAATCCCAGTTCTACAGTTGCCACATCCTTTAATCTGACTGTGGCTCCTCTTTCATCAGACCTAATGATAATGTTTTTAAACTGCTCTTCCGAAACGAGCCTTTGTTGAAGAATTGTGGTATAGGTATTTGTTATTCCATTTAGGTTTGGTCTGTCCCCAAAGGCACCGCCCGGCACAATGCAATTTTGTGCTTTTATAGCCGATGCGATATCTGCAGGTATGAGCTTGAATTTGGCAAGTTTATCGGGTTTTAGCCAAATTCGCATAGCATATTCAGAACTGCCCATTACCGACACCTCTCCAACACCTTTTATTCTTTTTATTTCATCTGTTAGTGTTATGAAAGAATAATTATTAATAAAACTTGCATCGAATAGATTGGCAGGAGAATATACGGAATATAATAGCAATGGGAATGTATACGACTTTTTTATTTCCATTCCATGGTTGGTAACCTCGGCAGGAAGAGATGAATTTATTCGAGATACATTATTTTGAATTTGCATACTGGCTATATCTAAATTGGTCCCTATGCCAAATGAGACTTCCAGTAAAGATGCACCATTGAAATTAGTAGATTTAATATATAGCATATTTTCTACTCCATTTATATGTTGCTCAATCGGAGTAGTTACAGCTTGTTCAATATCAACTGCATTGACGCCTGTATAGCCCGCTGAAACCAGTATTACAGGAGGTGTTATATTGGGGTATTTAGAAACAGGGATTTGATGAAGGGTTAGTAAACCTACAATAACAATGAATATTGAAATAATCATTGCAACAATGGGCCGTTTTATAAAAAACTCACTCATGTAATTAAATAAATGATGGGTCAATATTTTGGAGTTGAGTCATAATTCCAGTGTATAATATTGAATTTAACCGGCACCTCTGATTTTGTTACAGCTCCGTTGTTTATAAGCGCTACTTTATCCCCCGGTTTCAGTCCTTGATCTACGATCCAGCTACTGCCTATCTTAATGCCCGGCTTTATAGTAACAGGAGTGATTTTTTTGTGGGCATCAACAATGAAGACCTGATATACATTTTGAATTTGATTTACAGCTTGGTGAGGCACAAGTACTGCATCTTTATAGATAGCAGTCTGCATTCTTACCTTCACATATTGACCTGGGCGTAAAATCTTATTTGGATTTGAGAAACTGGCCTGAATTAACAATGAACCCGTAGTGGGATCAATATGCCGGTTAGTCAGATCAATTATTCCCTTTTGACTATATACTGTGCCATCACTTAGGATTAATTCAACTGGTACCGAAGTGGAAAGAATTCTATGATCCGATCCTGTTCTTTCTTTTGCAAACTTCAAGTAGTCATCTTCGTTTATTGGAAATCGCACATATACAATATTGGTAGATGAGACTACATTTAGCGGAAAACCAGAATCATGATCGCCTATATAATCGCCAACATATACCTTAGATATTCCGATAATACCTGTAATAGGAGCGGTTATTTTTGCATAACTCACTTCAATCTTTGCATTTCTTACAATAGCTTCGGCGGCTTCTACCTCACTTTTGGACGCCTCATATGTGGCTTTAGCTTGGTCCAACTCACGCAGGCTTAATGCATGCATTGCTGCTAAAGGTTCAACCCGATCCAATTCTGCCTTGTCTTTTATCTTTTTTGCTTTGACCTGGGCTAATTTTGCAATGGCCTGGTCATAATTGTTTCTTAATGGAAGATCATTAATTGTGTATAGTAGTTGACCTTTCCTGACTATATCACCCTCTTTAAAATACAACCCTGTAACCCAGCCCTTCACACGGGAATGAATGCCAATATCTTCTTTCCCATATACTTCTCCTACATACTCGGTATATTTGGGAATTGTTTTTTTTCCTACAGTTACTACAGTTACTTCTACAACCTTGTGTTCTTCATCTTTATGAGCATTGCAAGAGATAGTTCCCGGCATTAAAAGCAAATACAGGATTGGATTCTTAAGGCAAACCATATCGTTAGGTTTTAAAAATACAGTATATATGCACTATCTCTGCGTTATAAATGATCTTTATACTGATGAAATATATACAGGTTAGAAATAGTTTGTTAAGCCAAAGCTTATTTGTGTCAGATTGTTTTTGAAATCACGTTTACAATAAGCACCAAGAATACTTTTTGGCCCAAACTGATATCCAAAACTTACTTCCTGAGTATATGAAAATGAACCGATTCCATTTTGATATCTTTGACTGATAGTTGGAGTGACCTGAAAGAATGCTTTTGAAGATGGCACTAAAACAGTTATAAATTGAAGGGTACCCCCGTTGATTGCCGAATTTGCTGTAGGGGTGTCACCTTTAACCGAGTTACTGGTATACTGGTAAGACAATACTGGGAATAGCTGTATTTTTTCTGAAAACATAAGCCCCATTGCTATTCCTGGTGCTATAGTCCATCTTCCCGAACCAAGCCCATTTGCTAAACTGCCTGTTGGTGCAATAATATCAATAGACGGGCCAAATACACCAAAGAATTTTTCATAGTTTTTATAAGGCAAATAAAAATATCTGCCTCGTATATCTCCCAACCCGAAATTTCTGCTTTCTGTGTTGTATAACAAAGGAACTTCTCCCAGTATTAGATTTCTGTCCGATGGAGCTAATACTAAATTAGCTCTGTATCCAATCAAATTACCGCCTTCTCCTCTTGAAATAAACTCCATGGCATGGTTAACAGAGTTGTAGAAATTAGTTGGTTTAGAGGCATCTATCACTTGATCTTTTGCATGTTGTCCCAAAGCTGAAGAAATTGCAAGTGTACAGATAGAAGTCAGAAATAAATTTACCTTTTTCATGAAATTCGGGTTAGTTAAGTTTGATATTACGTAGAAACTATGCGGCTTTAATGCAATTCAAATACATGATTCTGGTACGATAGAAAACAGCGTTTTTGCATCTTTAAAACCGTTTAGTACTACACTTTTGGAACTTAGCGAATCTTCTATGCTAAGCTACTTATTATTAAATAACTTAACATTATAGAAGTCAACCTTAAATATGATTTTTATCATAAAAAAATCCCCCTTTTTTTTGTAAATCTCTTTTTGGGTTTAAGCAGCTATGGCTTTGCTGGTTTAGAGAAAAGCAACCTCTACGAAAGCATAAATGCCGGAACAATTTCAGTTCGCCGGGGCAGTAAAAAGTTGAAATCTGAGTAAGGTAAAGAGAAAAAAAGTGAGATAGATCGACTAAAAAAGAAAAACCCGCGACCAGCGCGGGTTTCAAGCTAAACTAAGCGGACTGGACGGGGGTACAATCGAACCCCTCATACCGCTTTTGACGTTTATTGGGAATATCGAATTTGAAAAACAATAGAAATCGTCATCCAATTAAAAGTGTACTTATTGGTGCAAATATCAGCGAACTAAAAGCCAAGGGCGAAGCATCACTCGAACATCTCTTGCATATTTAAATGTGTGCAATGTAACATTCAAATCAATTTACATCTCCATAGCGCCTCTTAAGGTCCAATCTGAGTTTGATAATTTCCTTTATCACGGATGCGCGTTGAACGCACCGGGTCCTGGATTAATTATTGGGCATTCTAAGCACTGCTTTCAAGGTTATTCCCTTTTCAGAATCTTCAACTGCCTGGTTGATTTCGTCCAGGTCGTAGAATTTAATGAGCTTGTCAAAAGGGAATATGCCTTTTTTATAGAGATCAATCAATTGGGGAATAAAAATATCGGGAACACTGTCTCCTTCAATCACGAACTCGATAGATCTGCCCATGGAAAATGCGGCGTTGTCGATTTCAACTTTGGGTGTTGAAATAACGCCTAAAACAGCACATTTGCCCATATATCGTATGGAGGCTACCATCTGGCTGATTACGTCATTTCGCCCTGTGGTGTCAACTGCATAGTGAACGCCGCCTAGATGTATCCGATTGTTGATCTCTTCGCTGACGATGAGCTCGCGACTGTTTATTGTATGTGTGGCGCCGAGTTCCTTTGCCAGTTCCAGCCTGTTGGGGTGAACATCTACTGCGATTATTGTGGTACAGCCTGCAACTTTAGCTGCCATAACAGCGGCCAGACCAACCGGACCAACCCCGGAAACGACAATGCTTTCTCCCGCTTTTGGCTTCAATACATTCAACACAGTGCCTGAACCGGTTTGCAGGCCACAGCCCAATGGCCCAAGCAGCTCGATCGGGACATCGTCCTGGACTTTTACGACGTTATTTTCTGCGACAAGAGAATAGGTTGCGAATGATGACTGACCGAAGAAGAAACCTGAAACGGCCTTCCCGGTGTGATCATGGTAAGGGCAGGAGCCGTCGGCCCGTTTGCCGCCAAAGTTGAGGGGGAAGAAATTGATGCAGTAAGAGGGATGACCAGCTTTACAGTATTCGCATTTGCCGCAGCTGGCCGGCGCCAATACTACATGGTCGCCCGGCTTAACTTTGGTTACACTGCTGCCCACCTGCGCAACTATTCCTGCACCTTCATGACCGAGGATGGCAGGAACAGCAAAAGGCATTTGTGCGTCGCGAACAACCAAGTCGGTATGACAAATTCCCGTTGCCTCGACTTTCACCAGTACTTCTTCCGGTCTTATATCCGCATCAAGACTGATCGTATTTAATTCGAATTTTTGTTTGGTTGCAGGTAAAACTGCTGCTTTGATTTCCATGATATTTTTATTTTAATGTACATGCTAAAAAAATTGTTGTGCATGGTGAGTCTGAGCGGCTGGGCATTGCTTTTAAAAGCCGGTGTGCTCATCAGCAACATTTAATTCCTGAACAGTTCCGGGCGTATAAAATCCGGCGCTCTTGCCTGGTGCACCCGGTCCATCCGTCGTTGAAAAACAATGCCCATGATTCATTCTTTTTTTAAAACTGCAGAAAGGATTTTTCCAATCGGCACTATGCACTTATGTTCGGCTTCCCATAGGCTGCATAATGCACTACTGTTGTGTATGTGGCAACAGTTTGTCGCCCTTTGCATTTAAGATGCCTCTTAAAAAAAGGCAATTAATACACCGTACCAGCTCTCCACGGCTATGAGTATATATTAATTCTGCCTCAAAGGCATTTTCCAGCTGCCAGGGGTATAACCAGCCTACAAGGTTTGTATTAATATCGCTGTGATAGATTCCTTCCGCTATTCCTCTCTCCAGGTTTTGCTTAATAAAAGGCACAACTTTATCATCTTTCAGTTGCTGCAATAATTTGTATTCATCGGGGTAATACTTTTTAAGGTCCCAGATAAATCGTGGTGTTAACTGGCTGCAATGATCCTGCACATGCCTGAAATAATTAATCATTTCCATAGCGGCGTTAGGCGCTATGCAGGCGCTTATTCTCAGGTGTTGTTCAATGCTGCTTATCAGCACTTCCACCACTTTTCTAACCAGGGCATCCTTGTTAGAGAAATATTCGTACAACCTATTTTTAGATACACCGCAGTGCTTTGCTATGTCATCCGTTGTATTTGACCTGATACCGGATTGAGCAAAGAGCGAACCGGCTGTTTGTATGATATGAGCATGTTGATTTTTCATCCGTACTATAGTTGTTAATCCCAAATGGCATTTAATAAGCATTGTCATTCTCCCATCGCCTTTTTCAATGCTGCTTCATTAATGCGGTATTCTACTTTGGCGTCTATAAGGTTAGAGTTTGCCTGTTCCCAAATAGTTTGCGCTTCCAGTAAATCCTTGCCTACAACCGTTCCTGCCTTAAACCGGTCATTGGTAAGCCTTAAGTTTTCTTCTGCCTGCTGTAATGATGTGATGGCAAGATCAATTCGTTTTGCTGATTGCCCCAGCTGCAGGTAAGCTTGCTGCACTTCTACAGTAATCAGCTGCTGTGTTTCAGCCAATTGTGTTTGCTGGGCCGCAATTTTATATGATTGCTCGTTTATCTTGCTCTTCCTGCCCCCCCAGTCAAATATGGGTACACTAACGCTTACAAGGCCGTAATACGATCCGAGAACATTACTTGTGTTCGTTGGGTTAATGCCTTGTTTACCTGCCGCCCCCAGCACGTTCAGGCCAATACCAACAGAAGGCTTGCTATCAGCCTGTAACAACTTCTTTTGCAGCTGCTGTACCTCTATTGACTTATTAAGCAATGTTATTTCAGGCCTTTTATTTAAGGCTTCGTACACATTTTTCTCCGAGGGTTTAAAATTGCCGGTGATTGAATCGTTAATAACAAAATTTGTACTATCCCCCATCCCGGTAAGCTGCGCAAGATTTAGTTTGGCCAGTGTAAGGCCGTCGGTTGCTTTCACCAGGTTTAGCTCCGCGTCATTTAATTGCACCTGTGCCCTAAGCACATCATTCTTATAAATAATCCCCGCTACATACAAATTGTTCAGATCATTTAAAATAGCCTTGGTAAGACTGATGTTTTTATTCACCAGTTTTATTTTGTCGTTGGCATTTACCGCCTGCCAGTAAGCTTTTTCTACATTAAACAATACTTCGGCGGTCGTCAACACTTTCCTGGACTCCTGTATTTCCACCAGTTTGGCAGCAGTTTCTATTCCCAGTTTTACTTTTCCGCCTGCGTATATTGGCTGTGTAACACCCAGGCCAACAGATGCGCCATATTCAGGCAGTATTTTGTTAAGCGGGCTGCCAAAATAAAACCCGTTGGCACTGCCATCTATTTTGGGCTTGCCGGCAACGCCGGCGCCTTCTTTAGCTGCCCTGGCCGCAGCTATATACTGGTCAGCCATTTTAAGGTTATTATTTTGTTTTATGGCTAATACTTTTGCCTCATCAAGGGTGAGTACCGTTTGGGCAACGGCCATGTGCATAAAGGAGTTCATCACCAGGAAAAGAAGGATCATCTTTCCATTTATAATTTTATGTATCATCTGTTTTGATTTTTTTCTTCCTTAGAAGAAGAAGTATTCATTGTAAAGCATATGGTTACTCTGCCGGGTGGCCTGGCTTGTATTGTATTTTTGCTTCGGCGTCAGGCACATCCGCTGTAGTAAATTCTTCTGTTGGCCGTACAAACCTGTAATAGAGTACCGGCACAACAAATAAGGTAAGTACCATGGAAACAATAAGCCCGAAGGAAAGGACGCTGCCCAGCGGGGCCCAAAGCGGCGATTTGCTGATGATCATGGGCACCACCCCTACTGCAGCAGCAGCCGATGTAAGAAATATTGGCCGCATCCTGCGTTTGGCTGCTGCCAGTGCTGCCGCTTTAATGGTATAACCATGGTCGCGTACCAGTTCATCGGCATAATCTACCAGGATGATCCCGTTGCGTACTACGATACCTATAAGGCTTACAATGCCCATAAATGCCGTCATGCCGATAGGGTTGCCGGTGATATAAAGCCCAAGGAAGGCCCCCAGCAAGCTAAGCGGGAATGTTGCCAGGATGATCATTGTTTTCCCAAAGCTTTTAAACTGCACCAGCAGGGTAATAAAGATGAGTATGAGGCTTACGCCAAGGGCGGTCATCATACCCGGCGTATTTTCACTGCTTGATTCGGCATCACCGCCGTATTCAAGATGTATCCCTTCCGGTAACTGGATTTGCTCAATTTGCGGCTGTACTGCCTTCAAAATATTAGATGCCCTGATGCCCTGCTGCGCTTCTGATAAAACGGTCAATGCCCTAAGCCCGTTCCTGTGGGCAATTACGCCGGTATGCCATGATGGCTCCAGGTTGGCCACCTCTTTCAATGCCACCTGTGTGCCGTAGGAGGAGCCTACATGCAGGTTATCAAGATCATTAAAACCTTTGCGGTTATCGGCATCTAACCTTAGGAATATATCTACCGGTTTATCACCTTCCCACAACTGGGAAACTGCAAAACCTTTTAACCCTGCACCCAGTGTTTGCGTAATGGCATTATGCGAAACCCCCAAGCGCGCAGCCTCATCTTCTTTTATAGTAAGGCTGGCCGCCAGGTAATCATTTTCATAATCTGTATGTACCCAGTTGGTGCCTTTTGCATTTTCCAGGATAGCACTTATTTGTTCTGCTACCTGTTTCTGTGCCTTCATATCGCTGCCCACAATTCTGACGGCAATCGGAGAGCCTTCCTGGAAGCTAAGCTGCCGGAACCGTATATAACCATCTTTTACAAATCCTTCAAACCGGGGCCTGTATTCTTTTACCAGTTCATCTGTTGCGGCATTGCCGGACGTAGTAATAAATAACTGGGCAAAATTGCGGCGCGGGATTTCCGGTGCATAAGAGGTTTGGAAGCGGGGAGAGCTGGTGCCGATAAAGCTCGCTACACTAAGCACCCGTTTGTCTTTCTTAAGAATGGCTTCAACACCACGTACCGTTTTATCTGTTTGTTCCAGGGCTGTTCCGTAAGGCATCCATACTTCTATATTAAACTGGTTGCGCTCACTTACGGGGAAAAATTCCTGGTCTACATGGCCTGCAACCACTAACGATAACACCACAGCCGCAACCGCCGCTGTTATGGTTGCTTTCGGCCAGCGGAAACAAAACTCAACGCCTTCGTTAAAAACGTTCTGCAGCCTGTCCAGCAGCGATTTGCGGGGAGGCCTGTTACTAATGGTGTGTTTCAAACCTTTTTTGATAAAAACAAAACACATGTACGGGGTAAGAAACAGCGCTACCAGCATAGAAGCAATCAGGGCAACCGCCACGGTAACGGGCAATGATGCCATAAAATCTTTTGCTATGCCGTTCATAAAAACGGCAAGGGGCGCAAAGGCAAAAATAATGGCCAAAGTAGCGGTAAATATAGGCAGCGCCAGTTGCCGGGCTGCCTGCCAGGCGGCCGTCCAGGGCGTAATGTTCTCGTCAATCTTTTCAATATAATTATCCACCACAACAATGGCATTGTCTACCACCATACCCAGCACAATAATGAGGGCTGCGAGGGAAACCTGGTGAAGCTCTACCCCGATAATATTCATAATGCCAAAAGTGATCAGGATGGCTATAGGCGCTGCAACGGAAGATACTGCCGCTACCCTGATGGGCAGCAATAGCATAACCACAATGATAACTGATAATATAGCCAGGCCAAACTCCTTCATAAAATGGTTAATGCTTTCAGCTACCACTTCAGGCTGGCTTACAATGGTGTCTATTTTAATATCATCAGGAAAGGTACTCTGCAGGGCCTTTAATTTCACATCAACTTTCTTTCCAAAATCTACAATGTTATTGCCTGGCTGCATCTCCGTAGAAAGCAACAATACTTTGTCACTACCAATACGTATAAAGGATGATTCTTCTTCGTAACGGCGCTCTATGTTCGCTACATCTTTAAGGCGCACAACGGTGCCCTGCGGCGTTGTATAGATAACCTGGTTAGCAATGTCTGCTTCCGTTTTATACTGGCTGTTAGTAAATACGGGAATAGTGTTTGATGCAATGTTTAACTCCCCTGAATAGCCGGTTACATTTTCTGCCTGTAAAGTTTGCACTATAGCAGGAAGCCCAAAACCATATTGCAGCATTTTTTTATCATCTACGGTTACATATATCTGCTGCCGCTGCCCGCCACTTCGGTTTATTTTAGATACCTCGGGAATAGTTTTTAATACATCCTCCATTTTATCCAGGTAGGTTTCCAGTTCTGCATAACTTCTCGTTGCAGATGATACCGCAATAATTTGCGCGGTCACATCGCCGAAATTGCTGTTTACCACGGGGCCCATTACCCCGGGCGGAATGCTGGAACGTACTACCGTATTAAACCCATGCTGCAAAGTGGCCCAGAACTTTTTCCTGTCTTTAACGGTAGTGTGCAGGTGTACGGTTATAAATACCTGCCCATCCCTGGTTTGCGAAGTTGTTTTTTGTTTATCTACTTCTTCAAATGAAAACAGGTATTGCTCAACTTTATTAGTAACCTGTTTTTCCATCTGCAGTTCATTCGCACCTGGATAAAATGCGTATACAAGCCCCACCGGCGCATCAATTTTAGGATCTTCCGAACGGGGCATATTCATTAATGAGAAGACGCCAAGAATTAACAGCAGTATAGTAATAACAATGGTTACCTGCTTATATTTCATCGCGGCCTCAATAAAATTCATGTTTCTCTTTTTCATAATCTTACTTAGGTAACAGTGATAATTTTTTGCCTGCGTGTAGTTTTAAAAGGAAATAGCTGAACCGTCTTTTAATTTAGACTGGCCTTCAGTCACTATGTTTTCACCCGCCTGCAAACCATCCGTAATAGTCACCCCGTTACTGCCGGTAAGTGCGCCAGTGGCTACTCTTTTCCGTACAGCTTTTTTATTGGCATTGGCAACAAACACATAGGAAATATCGTCCGCATCCCTTACTATAGCTGTTGCAGGTATCACTATAAACCCGGCCTGTTTGTTAGTACTGATGTATACATTCGCTATCATTCCCGGTAATAATTTTCCGGCACTATTGTGCAGCCGTATTTTTACCGAAAAAGTTTTTGAAGCAGCATCTGCTTGTGGGTTAATAATGCTGATAACACCGTTTAATGAGTCATTAAGGGTGGGAATAAAAATACTTGCGGGCTTTCCTTTTTGTATACTCCCAATTTCACTCTCGGGCACAGAAACCTTAGCATATACCTCATCTGTTTTTACAATGGTAAATGCCGGTACACCGGGGGCGGCAGTACTTCCGCGTTCAATCATTTTTGCCGTAATAATACCGCTCATAGGTGTATACAGGCGGCTATCGGCAATATGTTTTTCATTAATGCTTTTATTGGCTCTGGCCTGTGCCACTTTTGTTTTAATATCAATAAAATCTTTTGCGGGCAAGCTTCCTTTTTCATACAGCCCGCTCAGCCTGTTATACAGGTCTTCAGCCTGCTGCAGGCCGGCATTTGCAATAGCAAGCCCGTTTACATACTCGCTGGCATCAATACTTGCCAGCAATTGTCCCTGCTTTACTGTTTGGCCTTCCTGTACAGCTACCATGTTTACCACACCGGGTACGGCAAAACCAATTTGTGCGGTGTTGTCCGGTTCAATAGTACCGGAATAGCTTAACAGCTGCATACCGTTGCTTGCCTGTACAGTTTGCACAGTTACCTGTAAAGGGGCTGATATTGCTACAACTTTTTCTTCTTTGCTTTTGCAGCTTGCAAAAAAAACAATAGGCGCTAAAATGAAGGGAAGCAGCACTTGCCTGGAATTCATACTATATTCTTTTGAAATGGTAATTGAATATTTGTTACTGCAAAGTTGCAGCGGGCGCAAGCGGCAGGGAATGGTGATAATTCGTTAGTATTTGTCTAAAAGTCGGTTCTGCGCACGGGTAATAAAAAAGAAGTCTCCCAGCGCTGGAGTTATTACATAAAGGAAGCGTAAAGTTTGGAAAGGAAAGTGCGCAATATCTACAGTTGAATATCCCTGTATTTTTTAGGCGAAAGCCCTGTATGCCGTTTGAAGAATTTACTAAAAAAAGCCTGGTCGCTGAAATGCAGTGTATCTGCAATGCTTGCAACACTTAAGGAAGTATCATCCAGCAGTATTTTAGCCTCCAGTACTACATAATCGTCAATAATTTCACCGGCATTTTTTCCTGCAATTTCCTTTACCGTCTCAGTGAGGTATTTAGGGCTGACGAATAATTGGCGCGCATACTGCTGAACGTTGCGGACGGTTCTGAATTGCTGCTGTACCAGCTTAACGAAATTCATTACCAACACCTCTTTCCTTGACAGGTTGGGGCTTATAACCTTGGTATACTTAATGCTCAGCAGCTTCATTTCATACAGGAAAATATAAAAGGTATGAAACAATAGTTCTTTACTAAAAACAGCGTTTTGCAATGTTGTATTTCTTACATGCAGTTGTTTTATCAGCGCAATAACTAAGGCTGTGTCCTTTTTGGTTAATTGCCAAAAGGGTGAATATTTTGATGTAAAGTATTCCAGCAGGTCTGTACTTTTTTGCGACATACCTATTTTACCCAAAAAACCGGCAGTAAAACTAACACCATATAGTCTTGCATCACTGCTGGTACCTGATAACTGTTTTACTGAATTGGGCGCTACAATAATGATGTTTCCCGGCTTCAGCGTGTATTCTTTTAAGTCTATCCTGAGGGTCATTTCACCCGCTGTAATAAGCATAATCGCCAGGAAGTCTGACCTGAAATGTGTTTTAAACATGTCCTGTTCAGCCATAGGGTCATTGCAGAGTACTGAAAATCCATCAATGGCTGTAGTCATAGATGCAATGCCCTCTGCTACCAGGTCTGCATGCTTATAAACCAGTCCTTTTTTGATTGTAGGCATATTTTACGAATATGGTAGTCTAGGTTCCTGACTTATCGTGAAGGGAAGTTACATACAATTATCGTTAATGGCGGCGTGCCTTATGGCCAAATACAGCACATAAGGCAGCAGGAAGCTATTCCCGTGCTTGTGGCGTTAGACCAGTGGATGAAAGAATAGTACATGCTGGTGCTGCCCAAAAGTACCATAGGCAAAGCCCTGGCATATAGTATTGAATGGTGGGATAAACTATCCCGCTATACAGAAGATGGTATGATTAACATTGATACCAACCCGGTTGAGAACAGCATACGCCCTGTTGCCATCGGCCGGAAGAACTATTTGTTTGCAGGCAGTCACGAAGCAGCCAAAAGAAGCGCTAATGCACTGACCTGCAACAATCCGATTTAGCGAAGTAAAGAAAGGAAGCATCATTAGCCATGTCGGTTGAGAAGCTCTCTCATATCGGGACGATCTTTCAGGCTTTAGATGTACGAGGGCAACGAGAGATGATGCAAGAAATGTTGTGTCCGTCCTCGGTTATTCCTGGCACTTTATCATTGTCCTCAATGCTTAAACCGGGATTACATTTCCTCTTCGGGATTAGTAACACTGTTGGTACAATTTCCAATGAGAGGCCTATATATCATCAACAATGGGAAAAAGAATATGCCCGGCGACTCATGGAAGTAGAACAGAAAAAAAATCGGTCAATAAGCCGCTTCAAGCATTCGAAATCCTGAATTTTCTATCATTTTTTGCGAATATCACAGAAAATGGATCAAAAGAGACATAATTAAAATAGTAACATCTTTACTATTAGCCGATTAATGGGGTTCGATACCCGTTCAAGCCTTGCCATTTTAGAGTCAATACCATTTTGTAAAAACACCTCCTACAAGGAAATTACCTTCTGATTATCAGATATTTAAAACTGAGAAGTACTTTTGAACTGATTTTTTTTAGGATCATGCTCAAAACTTGGGGGATTTGTTTTTACGCATAAAGTTTAGTGATCCGATAGAGGAAGAAAAGTTTGTCTTTTACGCCTTTGAACTGTGTTCGAAAAGCTTTGATTTTAGCGTTAAAAGATTCTGCAGCGGCATTGGTGGTTCTGTTGTTGAAGAAATTGAGGATGTCGATATAGTGTAATTGTATGGATCTCGCTACCGTTCTGAAAGTAGGCAAGCCTGCGTCTTCTACTTTGTTGTACCATAGGGCCAGGTGTTTAAAGGCCTGTTCTTTTGAGGTGCATTTTCGGTAGATATCACCCAGATCCATGGCTATTCCATAGGCTTTTTCCAGTTGAGGATAACGTTCAAAAAGCAGAACTGCTCTTTGTTTTTGTTCCTCAGACCAGAGACGAGGGTGTTTAAAGAGCAGGTATCGGCTGCGAACCAGTAATTGCTTAAGGGTATCCCCGTTGGATAGAATTTCCTGCTGATACGTTCTGGCCTCTGTTTTGGCTCTGCTCATTGCTTCATTCTCTTGTTCGAGTACCTGCCAACGTAAAGCGATACGCATTTCCTGAACCGCGTCAAAAGCCAGTTGCTGTACATGAAACCGGTCGACCACCCGGTGTGCTTGAGGGAAACAACGCCTGATCACAGCATGCAGCGGTGCGGCCATATCTACGCTTACCTCCTTAACTGTATCCCTCAATCGTTTGGGTATCTGCTGGAGGACGTGAGTGATTTTGTCGGCCATAGTGCCCTGAACCATGGCCACCAGTGCCCCCTTTTTTCCTTTGGCTTTTTTACTGGTAACAATGGTATACAACTCACCATTGGATAGCGCAGTCTCATCAATGCTTAACGCTTCACTTAGATTATGAGGAAAAACAAGGTGGTTCTTTCCCTTATGCTTTTGTTTAAACTCCTGGTAGTCTGAAAAGTGGTTGCGGTATTGACGCTGGAGCTTTTTGCCGTCAAGGTGGAAGAGTGAGGCAAGCGTTTGAGTAGCTATGGGTGTATCAGCCAAGGATCTGTTTTAAAAAAGCGGCAAAATCTGCCGTCATTTTAGTGCCTTGCTGCACGATCTTCCAATCCCTTGTAATGATCTCGCCGGTCTGCTGGTGCTCCCAGCGACGGCGTTTGATCCGCAACAATACCTTCCTGCCGCGAATGGGGAAATCCTCTATGATAACAGCGGGAGTAAAACCCTTGGAATGAAATGGTTGATCCCGATACGAATCCGGTAAGATGTTCTTCTCTTCCAGATCGATAACCAACTGTTCGCCACTTTGCGCAAGACCAGTAACCTCAAAATAATCCAGAACACCAACCGGTAATACCGCCTTCAATAAATCGATATATAAACTGTCCAAATCTTTTGTATTAGCATGCAAAGTCACAATCTAATCCACAATCCCCCAAATAATGTTCTTGATCCTTTTTTTATGCAGGCTCGGCGAAATTTATAAACATTTATCGAACTCATACTTATGAAATGTAAATAATTACACTTCAATTAGTTGCCGAAATAAAAAAGCGAAAACAAGCATCAATTTGCTCATTTTCGCTTTTTGCGGACCGGACGGGACTCGAACCCGCGACCTCCGCCGTGACAGGGCGGCATTCTAACCAACTGAACTACCGATCCGTTCCTCATTCAACCTATACCGGTCGTTTTTGGGATGGCAAAGATAAGGGGAAATACCTTTTTCAAACAAATCTTTTCAAAAAAAAAAGCAATCCCTATTTTTACCGCCTCAATCATACAAAATGCCTCAATACCCCAACAGACAATTCCTGGATTTTGAAAAACCCATCAAGGAACTTTACGAGCAGATTGATGATACTAAACGACTGGCTGAGAAGAATCCGAAGATTGATTATTCGGCCACACTGAAACAACTGGAAGACTCCATTATAGACAAACGCAAGGAAATCACCGAACACCTTACGCCCTGGCAGCGTGTTCAGTTGAGCCGTCACCCCGACAGACCTTATACCCTTAAATATATTGAGAAAATGTTCGCCAACTTTGTGGAACTGCATGGCGATCGAAATGTAAAGGACGATAAGGCGATGGTGGGTGGTTTTGCGCAACTGGATGGTGAAACGGTCATGATCATTGGCCAGCAAAAAGGGGTGAATACTAAAATGCGTCAATTGCGCAATTTCGGGATGGCCAACCCCGAGGGCTACAGAAAAGCGCTTCGCCTGATGCGCCTGGCCGAGAAGTTCAATAAGCCGGTGATTGCCATGATCGATACTCCGGGTGCTTTTCCGGGCCCTGAAGCGGAGGAACGCGGACAGGGTGAAGCCATTGCCCGCAACATCTACGAAATGATCCGCCTGAAAGTTCCGGTAATCGTCATCATCATTGGTGAAGGCGCCAGCGGTGGCGCGCTGGGCATTGGTGTGGGCGATAAAGTGCTCATGATGGAGAATACCTGGTACACCGTAATCTCCCCCGAAAACTGCAGCTCCATTTTGTGGCGCAGCTGGGAAAAGAAAGAAGTGGCCGCCGAACAACTGAAACTCACCGCCAAAGACATGAAGGGCTTTGGTCTGGTAGATGAAATTGTTGAAGAACCTGCAGGTGGCGCGCATTGGGATTACCAGGCTGCAGCCGACATGCTGAAGAGCAGTATTAAAAAAGCGCTCGAAGAGGTCAAGCATAAGGCTTCGGCCGAAAGAATTAATGACCGAATCGAGAAATATGGCAAAATGGGATTCTGGGAAGAATTGCCGGCCTAACAGCAAACTTTAATATTCATCTTTTTAAATTGGCAATATGTCAGTTCAACAGCAATTGAGGGGCACCGGCGTGGCCCTGATTACCCCGTTCACGCCTCACAACACCATCGACTTTGATGCACTCGGCAGAGTAATTGAATCCATGATTTCCGGTGGAGTGGAATACCTGGTTTCCCTGGGTACCACCGCCGAAACACCTGTGCTTACCAATCCGGAGAAAACAGCTATCCTGGAATTTACCTACGATAAAACGGCGGGCCGTGTGCCTGTTGTGGTGGGTATTGGCGGCAACGATACGGCCGATCTGATTCACGACCTTACGCATTTTCCGCTGGAGAAAGCCACTGCCATCCTCAGCGCTTCTCCTTACTACAATAAGCCTTCACAGGAGGGCATTTTTCAGCATTATAAGATGATTGCTGCGGCTTCTCCCAAACCCATCCTGCTGTACAATGTTCCCGGACGTACCGGCCGCAATATGACTGCCCTCACCACTTTGAGAATTGCCAATGAGGTGAACAACATCATCGGCATCAAAGAAGCCAGTGGCGATATGGCCCAGTGCATGCAGATTCTGCGCGATAAACCGAAAAATTTCCTGGTGGTGAGCGGTGACGATGCCCTGGCCCTTCCGCAACTGGCCTGTGGTATGGATGGCGTGATCAGCGTGGCGGCTAATGCCTTTCCCAAAACCTTTGGGGATATGGTGCGGCACTGCCTGCTCCACAATTTTGAAGCGGCCAAACAGCTCAACGATGGCCTGATCGATGCCTATAACCTGATGTTTGAGGAGAACAACCCGGCAGGGGTAAAAGCCTTCATGGCCGAACAGGGGCTGATTCAGAATTATCTCCGCATGCCGAATGTTCCGCTGAGTCGACCCATCCACGACAAAATCAAAGAATACCTGGCTCTTTAAGACGGTTCAGCCGGATCTTCCGTCTGTATTTTTTGAACGGTATTCGTCTTCTAATCATTAGTTTTATCTTCATCCAGAATGCTAAAATGATGATTATGGCGAAAGTTTTTCTTGGATCCTTGTTGGCCTGCCTGTTATTCAATACTGTTGTGGCGCAAACGCCGCCCGATTATCCTAGTGCAACCATTTATGCGCAGTTGAAAAAACTGGGCGTACTGGGCAGTGTGCTTTATGTTGCGGCGCATCCCGACGACGAAAACAATAGTTTTCTGCCCTACCTGGCCAAAGAAAAAAACTTCCGGACGGCCTATCTTAGCCTTACCCGGGGGGATGGCGGGCAGAACCTGATTGGTCCCGAACAGGGGATTGAACTGGGTTTGATCAGAACGCAGGAACTGATTGCTGCCCGCAGGATAGACGGTTCTGAACAATATTTCAGCAGCGCCTTTGAGTTCGGGTTTAGCAAAACGGCGGAGGAAACCCTGAATATCTGGAACCGGGAGAAAGTGCTGGCCGATATGGTTTGGGTGATTCGTAAGTTTCGGCCCGATATCATCATCAACCGCTTCCCCGGTAACTCCATGGCGGGCCATGGCAATCACGCGGCTTCTGCCCTCTTATCGCAGGAAGCTTTCAAGGCTGCTGCCGATTCCAACCGCTTTCCCGAACAGTTGAAGCTGGGGGTAAAACCCTGGCAGGCCAAAAGGCTTTTATGGAATACTTATAATTTCGGTGCGCTCAATACCACCCGCGCCGATCAGCTCAAGCTGGATGCTGGTGGCTTTAATGTGTTACTGGGCAAAAGCTATGGCGAAATTGGCGGCGAAGCCAGGAGCATGCATAAAAGCCAGGGCGAAGGCCGTCCGCGTCGCAAAGGGCCCGTGGTGGAATATTTTGCGCATATGGCCGGCGACAGTGCCCGGAACGACCTCATGGAGGGCGTGGTGGCTGATTGGTCGCGGATTCCGAATGGGGGTACGGCCATGCAGGCTGCGGTTGATGCTATCATCAAAAGCTATGAATTTGAACATCCGGAGAAATCGGTTGCGTCTTTAATAGCGCTTTACAAACAATTACAGCAACTGACCGACAAGGAGAACTGGTGGTACCAGAAAAAGCAGGAGATAGAAGAACTGATCCTGGCCTGCAGCGGGGTAGTGGCGGAAGCTACTACCGAAGTGGAATATGCTGTTCCCGGAGAAAAACTGGCGGTGAATTTTTTGGTGAACAAACGCAATCCTTCCGATCTGCAATTAGACCAGGTATTGTTGAATACGGCGGCTGAACATTCCTTCGATACCAGTTTGCATATTCGCACCGCACCCAATACGAATTTCAGTTTGGTGAAACAGTTTACGGTTGAACCGGGCAAAGCTTTTTCGCAACCCTATTGGTTGGCCAAACCCATGGATGGTATTGGTAATTTCCATATCAGCGATCAGCAACTGGTGGGCAATGCGGAATCGGCTCCTCCATATACGGCCCGTTTCGTTTTCAGCATGAATGGGATCAGTTTTATGGTGAATCGCCCGGTGCAGTACAAATATGTAGACCAGGTGCGGGGTGAAATGTACCAGCCACTGAATGTGATTACACCTGTGGTAGTATCGCTCAACAAAGATGTGGTGCTTTCCAATGTGGAAGTATTGGGCAAGGGAAAACAAACTGCCAGCTCTTTGCTGTTGCAGTATAAATTTAATTTCAGCGCAGCCGCTTTGCCGGTAATCATCCGCATCATGGATGGTGAAAAAGCGCTCTTTGCCAAAGATACCGTTCTACAGGCCGAGGCAGGGGCGGTTCATACTTTTCCGGTCAACCTGCAACGCATTGCAGGCGCGATAATGCCTGCCCGGATTTCTGCAGAAGTTGAATATACCCTGAACGGGAAAAAACAGGCCTTCACCCATTATCTGAAAGCCATCAAATACGACCATATTCCTTCGATCAATTATTTCTACAAAGACAATGTGACCCTGGTGAATGAAAAGATCATCACCGTTCCAAAACGTGTAGGGTATATTGTTGGTGCGGGCGATCTGGTTCCAGATGCGCTGGAGCAATTGGGTTACTCCGTAGATTTCCTGAAAGAAACGGATATCAACGATCTTCAGCTTAAAAAATACGATGCCATTGTGGTGGGCATCCGCGCTTTCAATATGCATAACTGGCTCTCCGCAAAAAACGATGTATTGAATCGTTTTGTGGAGCATGGCGGTCACCTGATTGTGCAGTACCTCAAGAGCAACCAGGTGGGCGATCAAAAAGTGAAAGTGGGGCCTTATCCGTTCAGCATAAGCGGAATCCGAGTTACTGAGGAAAATGCGAAAGTAAATTTCCTGCTGCCGGACCATTCCCTGCTGAACTTCCCTAATAAAATTTCCGCGAAGGATTTTGAGGGATGGGTGCAGGAGCGAAGCACCTACCAGGCCAACCCCATCGCGGCGCCTTATGAGGCCTTGCTGGGCATGAACGATTCGGGAGAAAAAGAAACCAACGGTAGTTTGATCACGGCAAAGTATGGTAAGGGTAATATCACTTATCTTAGTCTGGTATTGTTCCGCCAACTGCCTGCAGGTGTTCCGGGTTCGTATCGTTTACTGGCCAACCTGATTGGTTTACCTGCGGCTAAATAACGACTATGCAACCCAGAAAGAAAATCAGTTTTTTTACCCTTGTGGTGATTGGTGTAGCGATCGGCTTTTTTATTAAGAATGTAAAAATCGGGTTGGTCATTGGCCTGGCCCTCGGCTTACTGGCCGGTGGTTTGATGAGTTTTAAATCTAAATAAATGAATCAGAAAGTTCCTTTGTTCGGTTCCTGGAAGCGATGGTACATTTTTGTGCTGGCTTTTCTGCTGATACTCATTGTTTTCTTCACCTGGCTTACAAATTATTTTGCATGAGTAAACTAGACTGGACGGTACTGGTGGTAACACTGGTAGGCATTGTTGCATATGGATTATACAAGAGCAGAACCAGTAAGAACCTGGAAGGGTATTTTCTGAGTAACCGTACCATGCCCTGGTACATGGTGCTGCTGAGCATCATGGGTACGCAGGCCAGTGCCATTACTTTTTTATCTGCTCCCGGGCAGGCGTTTACCGACGGGATGCGCTTTGTGCAGTACTATTTTGGTTTGCCTATTGCCATGGTGGTGCTTTGTGTAACCTTTGTGCCCCTGTTCAGTAAACTGAAGGTCTTTACTGCTTATGAGTTCCTGGAACAACGCTTTGATGTAAAAACCAGGGTGTTCACTTCCGCTCTGTTCCTGCTGTCGCGCGGCTTGTCTACCGGTATCAGCATCTATGCGCCTTCCATTATTCTTTCCTCTCTAATGGGCTGGGATATTTTCTATACCAATATTGTAATGGGTGGGGTATTGATTGTGTACACGGTGACCGGCGGCGCCAAAGCCGTGGCTTACACGCAGCAGTTGCAGCTCCTGATTATTTTTATCGGCATGTTCATTGCAGGCTACCTGATTGTTAGTCATTTGCCTGCCAACGTTGGCTTTGCCGATGCCCTCTCTATCAGCGGCGCTTCGGGTAAGCTGAACATCATTACTACCGGCATCACCGAAAACGGGTTCGACTGGAAAGACCGCTACAATATCATCAGCGGGGTGATTGGTGGTTTCTTTCTGGCGCTCTCTTATTTTGGAACAGACCAGTCGCAGGTGGGCAGATACCTTACCGCAAAAGATGAAACCGAAAGTAAGATCGGCCTGCTCATGAACGGTTTGGTGAAAGTACCCATGCAGTTCCTGATTTTATTATTGGGTGCTTTGTTGTTTACTTTTTACCAGTTCAATCCTTCCCCCGTTTTCTTCAACAGGGCGGTGGAAGAAAAAGCCATGGCCACGCCGTACAAGGATTCCTTGCTCAGCATCAAATACCGCTTTGAAGAAAAGCAAATGAGCCAGCAGGCCAACAGCCAGTTGTATGTGATCAAAAAACAGGACCAATACAAAGACAGTATTGCAGCAGGCAATGCAGAATTAAACCAGTTGAAATCCAGCTATAAATCCATCATCAAAAAAGCGGTTCCCGGTGGAGATGTAAATGATACCAACTACATATTTCTTCGTTTTGTGGTAGATTTTTTACCTGTCGGTTTGGTGGGCCTGCTCATTGCTATTATTTTCCTGGCTGCCTGGGGTTCCATTGCTGCTGCATTGAACTCGCTGGCCTCCTGCACGATGGTCGATTTTCATTGCAGGTTCAGTAAACCCGGCATTGCGGAGGATGTCATACAAAAAGATGCGCGCGAATATAAAATCTCCCGCTACTATACTTTTGCATGGGGCGTATTCTGTGTGATTACTGCGCAGTTTGCCAGTGGTATGGGCAGCCTGATTGAAGCGGTGAACGTATTGGGTTCGCTTTTTTACGGGGTGATTCTCGGCATTTTTCTTGTAGCATTTTACATGAAAAAGATTCAGGGGAATGCTGTATTCCGGGCTGCTGTTGTTGGGGAGGTTTTTGTGATTGCGCTCTTCCTGCTCGACAAATACAATATCATCGGACTCGGATTTTTATGGCTGAATGTGGCCGGTGCATTGGCGGTGGTTTCCCTGAGCGCCTGTTTCTCTTTTTTCAAAAAATAAAAGTACCTTCCTGTCCAGATTTTAGATGCACTGTCAATGATTACAAAATTCAGTACCGTTGCATGGGCCGAGAAAGCCGTCATGTACGAAGTCAATATCCGCCAGTATACACCCGAAGGAACTTTCAACGCTTTTGCCGAACATTTACCCCGCTTAAAAGAAATGGGCGTGAACCTGTTGTGGCTGATGCCCATTACGCCCATCAGTGTGTTGAAGCGGCAGGGCTCGCTGGGCAGTTATTATGCCTGTAGCAGCTATACCTCCATCAACCCGGAATTCGGCACACTGGAGGATTTTAAAAACCTGGTGCAAAAGGCGCATCGGCTGGGTTTTAAACTGATCATCGACTGGGTGGCCAATCATACCGGTTGGGATCACCACTGGACGGTGGAACACCCGGATTGGATGATGCGAGATGATGCCGGAAACTTTACGGAGAAGAATGGTTGGGAAGATGTGATCGATCTGAATTTTGAGGTCATGGAAATGCGCCAGGAACTGATCGATGCCATGCGCTACTGGGTGTATGAATGCGATATTGACGGGTTCCGATGCGATATGGCGCATCTGGTGCCGCTCGATTTCTGGCAACAGGCCCGGATGAGTTGTGAGTTAATTAAACCCTTATTCTGGCTTGCAGAATGTGAAGTGGTAGACTATCACCAGGTTTTTGATGTAACCTATGCCTGGTGGTGGATGCACGAAACCGTGCAGTACACCAAAGGGCAGGGGAGTTTGCATGATGTCAGAAATGTACTGCACGCTTATTCGCAGTATCCTAAAAATGCCATCAAGCTATACTTTACCTCCAACCACGATGAGAATAGCTGGAATGGTACGGAAATGGAGAAATATGGTGTTGCAGCTAAAGCCTGGGCTGTTTTCAGTTTTACCTGGCACGGGATTCCCATGATTTACAGTGGTCAGGAAAACATGAATACAAAGCGATTGCAGTTTTTTGAAAAAGACCTGATCCGATGGGAGGCCTGCCCGGTACTGCATCACTTTTATCAGGCACTGGCGGGGTTGCGCAACCGCAATGCCGCCATCTATGCCGGTGAATCCTTCATACTGCCCACCGGGCACAGCGATCAACTGGATGCTTTCATACGCAGGAAGGAAAACGACCTTGTATTGGTGTTGCTGAATGTTTCAACTACCGGAAAACTTCATATTACAGTGAATCATGAATGGCTGACGGGGAGGTTTAGAAACATCTTCAGTGGTGTTGAATTTGATTTTCACCATAAGGAAAGTTTTGAATTGCAGGCAGGGGAGTACCTGGTGTATGAAAAACTGCCTGAATAAAAAAGCCGCATGAATTTCCATGCGGCTTTGAATATACTTTTCTGATCCGTTAATCTTCAGTGATCCGCAATGGATAAGTGTACCTGCCTTCAAAGCCCGGATAGAATCCATCCAACCGGATATTACCGCTCTTGATCACAGACAATGCTTCTTTGAGTTCGTCCATGTTATTGATGTCTTTGCCATTTACACCAGTGATCACAAAGCCATCCTCCATTCTACTCTTGCTCAGTAATCCGTTGCCTACTTTCTTCACCACAACACCTCCGGATACTTCGTTAGCTGCGGCTATTTTCTTATCGAGGTTTGCCAGTTCTCCGCCCAGTTTCTCCAGAAGGCTGCTGTTCTTCACGACATCGGTATTGCCTGCCTTGTTCTTTAAAGTAATGGTTACCATGGTTTCCTTTCCACCACGTTTATAGTGTACGGTCACTTTATCGCCCGGCTTGTATCTTGCTACCTGCTCCTGTAATTCAGCGCCGCTGGTTACGGTTACTCCATTGATTTTGGTGATCAGGTCTCCTTTCTTCAGGCCCGCTGCGGCGGCTGCACCCCCTTCGGGGATGCTGAGTGTAAACACACCCTCACCTTCTTTAAAGGAAGCGCCCACTTCTTTTTCCAGCGCTCTTTTTTCGTCATCGCTCAGGTTGTCTTTTGGATAACTGATACCAATATATGCACGTTGCACAGTTCCGAATTTCACGATATCGGTAACAATCTTCTTCACCATATTCACGGGAATGGCATAAGAGTATCCTGCATATGATCCGGTGGGGGAGGCTATGGCGGAGTTGATACCGACCAGTTCCCCGTTGATATTGATCAGTGCGCCGCCGCTGTTACCGGGATTCACAGCCGCATCGGTCTGAATAAACGATTCCACCGGACTGCTGCCCTGTCTGTCGTTGATGCCAATGGATCTTGATTTGGCGCTGATGATACCCGCTGTTACGGTTACATCCAGGTTAAACGGATAACCGATGGCCAGTACCCATTGTCCCAGTTTGGCTTCATCACTGTTGCCATATACCATATAGGGAAATGCTTTTCCTTCTATTTTAATTACGGCCAGGTCGCTGCTGGGATCCTGTCCTACCAGTGTTGCCTTATAAGATTTTTTATTGGCCAGGGTAACATTGATTTCGTCTGAACCATCAATTACGTGGTTATTGGTTACGATGTAGCCGTCTTCTGTAATCAGCACACCGCTTCCGCTGGCCCGCTGTTCCGGCTGAACCCTTGGGCCGCCTCCAAAGAAATCACCGAAATCATCTCCAAAGAAATCGGAGAAGGGGTTTCTCTGGCGCTGCTGGCTGCCGGAGATCTGTTTGGCTTTTGTTCTGGTTTTAATATGCACCACCGCTGGTGTAGCGCTGGCTGCTGCTGCTGTAAAATCGACCGCATTGCCGGCTGCAGATTTGTCAAAAAAACCGGCATAGTTTACGGGGAGTTTTCCCGCCTCCTGGATGCCTGCCTGCTGTTGTTCTACGTACCGGCTGTAGCCCCATACACTGGCCAATGCCGTAGTGGCACTGATAGCCACAATTGCTAAACCATTTTTCCAATTCATAGTGCTAAGGTTGTTTTTTGTAAAGTAGGCAAATTTTATGCCTTTCCATTACAAATAAACGAAGCTGTTGAATTGACAGTTCACCCCTAACACCATTTAACAAATGTTTTTAGAATTTGCGTTGTTGCACCTGCCCGCTTTATTCGGTTTAACCGCCCAGCCCCTGTAAAAAAGCCATCGTGTCTATTCCATCGGGGTAATCGATGAGGCCGGGTTGCTGCGCTTTCCCGAACGGCGTATGGCCATGCCCCACCACACATTGAATAGCGTCATTACCGGTGAGCATTGCTTCCGCTGCTCCCCGGCTGGTATAAGTGGTATAATGCAACTGGCTTACGGGAGAGAAGGGTGATTCATTTTGGGCAAGCACCACCGTATCATTGTTCATATAGTATTTCCCCGCCATGATCAGCAATGCCAGGTGATAATCGTAATTGTGTTTGTATTTGTGATACTCCATGAAGTGCGCATACTTTTTCAGGGCATCCAGAAGAGGAACAAAATCATAGTTTTCCGGTACCAGTAACTGGGTGATATTTCTGCAACCCAGTCCAAAATACAGCATCGCGTCATCGGCCAGCAGGCCCAGCTCTTCGCGGGTTTCCGTTCCATCCAGCATGGCTACGGAGGTACGGTTCTTCCGGATAATATTCGGGAATTTTCCGAAGTAGTAATCGAAGTACCTGCCCGAATTATTGCTGCCTGTGGCAATATAGGCATCGCAATTGTTCAACCTTTCTGCAAAGGAGAGATGGTTCTGGATGGTGACCTCCCATTCATAGAGCTTTTTAACCAGGTGCTTTACCAGGATTTCATCTTTGGAGGATGGCTTAATAACGGCGTTATGGCCGCTGATAAACACGCAGAGCAGATCATGAAAGCCTACCAGCGGTATATTTCCGGCCATCACAATCCCGACTGTTTTCGGGTTGAGCCTTTCTTCGGGTACCTGATAAGCCGCTGCCCACTGCTCCAGGGCGGTTTGATTCAGGAATCCTGTAACAATATTTTGGATGGAAATTTCTATGAATTCGGGAATAAACCACTGGTTTTCGCGGTAGGCCCGCTCCTTGGTTTCTCCCCATACGGGGTCCCCGCTCAAAAAATATTCCTTTAATCGTAACAATAATGCAATTCGTTCTTGTAAAGTCATCGGTCAGCCTTATTTTTGTATCAGCAAATGTAAATTCACTCAACCAACAAACCCATTTTCTATGGCAATCAAAATTACAGACGAATGTATCAATTGTGGGGCTTGCGAACCAGAATGTCCCAATAACGCCATTTATGAAGGTGGTGTAGAATGGTCTATCGCTGATGGAACCACTGTAAAAGGCAGTTTCACCCTTCTGGACGGAACCCAGGTGGATGCGGGAGATCGTTTGGCGCCGCTGAGCTCGGATACCTATTATATCACGCCGAATAAATGTACGGAGTGCCAGGGTTTCCACGAAGAACCGCAGTGTGCAGCCGTTTGTCCGGTTGATTGCTGTGTTCCCGACGATCAGTACCAGGAAACGGTTGATCAGTTGATGGCTAAAAAGACCTCCCTGCATGGTTAACGCACAGATTTTGTGCAGAACTTTTTCAGCCGGAATGCTTGCATTTACTGAAATAAGTTTCTACCTTACTACAACTTAACTGTTGCCCTCAAGGCAACTCCTTTAACGGTGGGTGATATTTCCCGCCAACGTGAAGGGAAGGAATGAGGAATTTCTTCCCTTTTTTATTTCCTTTATAACAGTTCATTCCCGCCCTTTATACCCCTTCTTCTTATATTTGTTGAACAACAGTAGATATGAAGAAAAAAATTGCATTGGTAACAGGTGGTTTGAGCGGGGAAGCGCAAATCAGTTATAAAAGTGCCGTTACGGTAGGGAATAATCTCGACAGAAATAAGTTTGATGTGTATAAAATTGATATCAATCCCAGTGGCTGGTGGTATGTGGATGACGCGGGTATACAGACCCCTGTTTTGAGAGAGGATTTCTCCATTTTGTCGGAAGGACAAAAAATTAATTTTGATGTTGCGCTGCTTTGCATTCACGGTACGCCCGGTGAAGATGGTAAGCTGCAGGGATATTTTGATATGATCGGCCTGCCTTATACCAGTTGCGACGCTGCTACCTCGGCCCTCACCATGAACAAGCGTTTTACGGTTGCAGTAGCGGCTTTTGGCGGGATCAATGTGGCAAAATCCATACACCTGTTTAAGCATACGCCTGTATCGGCCGAAAGTATTCTGCAACAGCTCCGGCTTCCTTTATTTGTGAAACCTAATAGCGGCGGAAGCAGCATCGGTATGAGCAAGGTAACAGAGGCGGATGCCCTGAAATCCGCATTGGAAAAGGCGTTCAAAGAAGATGCGCAATTACTGGTGGAAGAATTTATCAGCGGCCGTGAATTTACGATCGGCGTGTTCAGGCAGGGAGAAAAGATTACGGTACTCCCGATCACGGAAATCAGCACCCAAAATGAATTTTTTGATTTCGAAGCCAAGTACCAGGGCAGGAGTGTGGAAACTACACCTGCAATACTGGATGATTCAATGAAATCGGCCCTAAGCCAGGCTGCGGTGAAAGTGTATGAAATGCTGAACTGCAGAGGAGTGGTGCGCATCGACTTTATTTACGATGCGATTCAGCAAAAACCGTATATGCTGGAAGTGAATACGGTGCCCGGACAAAGTGAGGCTTCCGTAATACCGCAGCAGGTGAAAGCTATGGGGATGAGCCTGACCGATTTTTATACTGCAGTAGTAGAACAGGCTTTTGCGTAACTTCAATTAAACTTTAAAACAACCCTGTGTTTAAATTTATAACAGCGAAACCACTTTGGGTAAATATACTGGCAGGCCTGGGTTTGATCCTGGTGCTGATCCTTTTGTTTTTTGGCTCCCTCGAATGGATTACCGGTTATGGTAAATACGAAAAAGTTCCTTCCGTTACCGGTCAGCATATTCTGGCTGCACAGAAAATACTGGAAGACAAAGGGTTTGCTGTTACCATCCTGGATTCTGTGTACATCGACACGGTGGCCCGGCAAGCCGTAGTTCGTCAGTCTCCGGAATCGGATGCTATGGTGAAGCAGGGCAGAACCATTTACCTGACGGTGAACAGGGTGATACCTCCGCAGGTGGAAATGCCCAACCTGGCCGGCTTCTCTATCAAGAGTGCAGAAATGTATTTGCAAAGCCTGGGTTTAAAGCTGGGATTTGTGACCTATAAGCCCGATATCGCCCGCAATGCGGTATTGGAGCAACTGATCAATGATGAACCGGTGAAACCCGGAACAAAAATCCCGATTGGTTCGGTGATTAATTTTGTACTGGGCAGCGGGGTAGGTACAGGTGAACTGGATGTGCCGGACCTGGTAGGCCAGCGCCTGGCTGATGCGCGCGCTTTCCTGGCAACGATCAGTGTAAACATCGGATCCATTATTGCAGTTGGACCCATCAGCGATTCTGCTGCAGCTTTTGTAGTGAAACAAAACCCCGACCTGTTCTCCGGAGCGCTGGGACCTGCCGGTGAGAAGCTGCCGAATAAAATCCGCCAGGGACAGATGATGGATTTGTACATCAGTGAAACAGCTCCTGTAAAAGATACCATCCGAACACCAATCATTCAATAAATACCATTTATGCAAACTATTACTGTTGAAGAATTAAAAGCGAAACTGGATGCCGGCGAAGTGTTTAACCTTATTGATGTAAGAGAACCGCACGAGCATGCTGAATTTAATGTGGGCGGTTTATTACTACCACTGGGCAAAGTGCAAACCATGCAGATAGATGAAATTGAAGCCATGAAAGATGAACCGGTATATGTGTATTGCAGAAGTGGTAACAGAAGCGGGCAGGCCTGCCTGATCCTCGACACACTCGGATTTAAGAACACCATCAATATAACCGGCGGTATGCTGGCCTGGAAAGAAAAATTTCCGCAGTAGTACTCCTTACCACTCGTCAATCATTTACTGTTAATTAACAAATAATTGCAGGGCCGGAATTGTTTCCGGCCTTTTTTTGTAACGGAATTATTATTTACTCCGTTTCAAGACTATATGCTTATGAATCGTTTATCAGGAACTGCTTTATTGTTATTGATCATAATGAAAGTGAACGCAGGTGCCATTTCCGGCACCATTCGCTCCGCTGCAGACCGGCAGCCGCTTCCGTTTTCCTCTGTTCTCGTGAAGGGTAGCACCAAAGGTGTTTCGGCCAACAGCAAAGGATTTTATCAACTGCAGCTCGATCCGGGTGAATACATTTTAATCGGGCAATTCATCGGGTATGGATCTGTTGAACAAAAGATCAAAGTGGGCAGGGACCCGCAGCAAATTGATTTTGAACTGCGGCCGCAGGAATACAGCCTGACGGATGTGTCCGTTCGCTCCGGTGGGGAAGATCCCGCTTATGCCATCATCCGAAAAGCCATTGAGCTGCGCGAACCGCACCTGCGGGAAATTAAACAATTCTCCTGCAATGTGTACATCAAAGGGCAAATGCAGTTGAGGGATTACCCCGGTAAATTTTTTGGGCAGAAAGTGGATTTTGAAGACGGGGATACCAGTAAAAGGAAAATGATTTTTCTTTCGGAAACCGTGGCCCGTTACTCTGTGCAGGAACCGGATCAGCGGAAAGTGGAAGTGATCTCCACCAAAGTCAGCGGCAGGAGTGATGGCTTTGGTCTTGGAAGTCCACAAATTATTTCCTTCTATGATAACACCATTGATGTAGGCAATAGTCTGAACCCAAGAGGGTTTATTTCTCCCATTGCAGACAATGCCCTCAACTATTACCGCTACAAGTTTGAAGGCACTTATTTTGAGTTTGGCAGGGAAGTGAGCCGGATCAAAGTAACGCCTAAAAGAACCTATGAACCTTTGTTTACGGGCTATATCCATATTACCGAAAATGACTGGAGAATTCAGTCGGTGGATTTGAAATTACTGAAGGCGCAACAGCTTCAGTTGCTCGATACGCTGGTCATCAAACAAAACTATGTTCCCGCAGGAAATTACTGGGTGATCAAAAACCAGGTGATTTATCCGGCCGGTAAATTGCTGGGCTTTGATTTCTTCGGCAATTTTTTGCAGGTTTACGATGGATTTGATCTGAGCCCTTCTTTTAAACCAAAGCATTTCGGTAACACGGTGCTGAAGTATTTCGACAGCTCCAATAAGAAAACAGCCGCCTATTGGGACAGTATTCGCCCGCTGCCTTTGTTAACCGAAGAAGCCCGCGATTACCAGAAAAAAGACAGCCTGGAGCAGGTTCGGAAAGATCCGCGCTACCTCGATTCGCTCGACCGGGTTCGTAATAAGATCAGCCTCGCCGGTTTGTTGTTCACCGGTGAAACCATCAGCAGGCAAAAGAAAAAACTCACCATCGGTTTTCCGTCGCTGTTGGGTTCCTTCAATTATAACACAGTTGAAGGTGGTGTGCTACATTTTACTCCCACGGTTCGGAAGGAGTTGGGAGGACGCCATACGCTGTCTGTGATTCCCGACCTTCGATATGGTTTTGCCAACCGGCACTTCAATCCTTCGCTGACTGCTGCGTTTCAATTTGGCAACAAATATTTACAGCGCATCTCCGTTTCGGGCGGAAGAAAAGTACTGCAATTCAACAATGCCAACCCGGTAAGCGACCGGATCAATACCCTCTACTCTTTATTGGGCGAGTACAATTACCAGAAACTGTATGAAGCTGCTTTTTTTCAGGCAGATTATAGCAGCGGCATCGGCAATGGATTCAATATCAGCGGAAGTTTCGAGTTCCAGGACAGGTATCCTTTGGAGAACCTGCCGGATATGGTTTCCTGGAAAGATCATGCCAGTCGCCAGTTCACGCCTAACTTTCCTTCTGAATTGACATCTGTGAACATGATTCGTCACCAGGCTGCTTCCCTTACCATCGGACTGAGCTGGAGACCCGGCTCGCGTTATATTGAAATGCCCGACCGGAAAATCAATATCGGTTCCGGCTGGCCGCTGTTTACCGCTTCCGTTACGCAGGGTATTCCCGGGTTATTGGGCAGTGATGTGGAGTATACCCGGTGGAGCGCCGGCGTTAGCGACGAGTTGAAGCTGAACTTACTGGGTAAACTGAATTACCGCTTTTCGGTGGGCGGGTTTCTCAGTGCTAAGCAGGTATTCATTCCCGATTACCAGCATTTTGAAGGCAACCAGACCCTGCTGGCTTCCACGGCTTTGAATAGTTTTCAACTGGCTCCTTATTACCGGTACAGCAACAGCGCCAGGTTCAGCGCTGCAGGCCATGTGGAATACCATCTGAACGGGCTTATCAGCAATAAAATTCCGGGATTCAGAAAGCTCAACTGGTTCTTTGTGACCGGCGCCAACGCATTGCACATCAGCAATGGCAACAACTACCTGGAATGTTTTTTTGGGGTGGAGAACATCCTTAAAGTGCTGCGGGTAGACTTTGTTCAGGGATTCGAAAAAGGAGGGGCACGGCCTACCGGTTTCCGCATTGCTGCGCCATTATTCAGATAATTTGTACTTTTGCCCCGAATTTTGGCTGCCCTGCAAGCAGCTCCATTGTTTAACGGAACATAGGCTCCGCTTATGTCTGAAATTTATTTTTATGGCAGTACTGCATAACCGTGTCTCCAACGAGGAGCTCAAGGAAAGGTTGAAGAATGAACCTTTCAAAAGAACCACCATCAGTTTCTATCGGTATTTCCCCATTCAGAACCCGCAGCATTTCAGGGACGATCTGTATAAGATCTTCAATGCCCTGCAGGTATTTGGCCGGATCTATGTAGCCCATGAAGGCATCAATGCCCAGATCAGTGTACCCGCGCACAATATGGATGCTTTCAAAGCGGCCATCAATGCCATCGATGGATTGAAAGACCTTCGGTTGAATATTGCGGTAGAAGATCCGAACGGATTGAACGATGAACTGCAACAGGGAAAAAGTTTCTGGGTATTAAAGATCAAAGTGAGGGAGAAAATTGTGGCGGATGGCATCAATGATCCAACTTTTTCCATGGAGCGGAAAGGTAAGTATGTGAACGCTGCTGAAATGAATCAGCTCCTCAACGATCCCGATACCGTAGTGGTGGATATGCGCAATCATTATGAATTTGAAGTGGGGCATTTCCGGAATGCCGTGGAAATTCCTTCCGATACATTCCGCGAGCAGTTGCCCATGGCTGTTGATATGCTCAAAGGAAAAGAGCAAAAGAACATCATCATGTATTGCACCGGCGGCATTCGTTGCGAAAAAGCCAGTGCCTATATGCTGCACCAGGGTTTTGATAAAGTGTTCCATCTGGAAGGCGGAATCATTCATTACGCCAGACAAATCAAAGAGCAGGGATTACCTGCCCGCTTCATCGGGAAGAACTTTGTATTTGATGATCGTTTGGGTGAGCGCATTACCGAAGAGGTGATTGCGCATTGCCACCAGTGCGGCAAACCCTGCGATACGCATACCAACTGCAAGAACGATGGATGCCACCTCCTGTTTATTCAGTGTGCAGACTGCGCTGCCGAATTCAATGGCTGTTGCAGCGTGGAATGCAAAGACACCATTCATATGCCCAAAGAAAGACAGGAAGCCATCCGGAAAGGAATCGACAAAGGCAGAAATATCTTCAACAAAAGCAGCGCAAGACTTAGGCCGAGGCTGGGAAGGGATTTGTAAGAAAGGAAAATTTATCGGATGAGTTCTTTGATTGCCGCAACAATCCGCTGATCGGTTTCTTCTTCGGTCAGATCAACGGGTACAAATTTTTCGCCGATTACTTTTTCGTATAGTTCAATGTAGCGTTTGCTGATGGTATTTACCCATTCATCGGTCATTTCAGGAACGATCTGTCCTTCTTTGCCCATAAAATTGTTTTCGATCAGCCACTCCCGTACAAATTCCTTGCTGAGCTGTTTCTGGCGCTCGCCTGTTTGCTGACGTTCGGTAAACCCATCGGCATAAAAATAGCGGGAAGAATCGGGGGTATGAATTTCATCCATCAGGTAAATCTGGTCACCTATTTTTCCGAACTCATATTTGGTGTCGGCCAGGATTAAACCTCTTTCCGCGGCAATCGATTTTCCCCGTTCAAATAGTTGGAGAGCGTATTTTTCCAGGATTGCCCAGTCTGCCGCACTGACCAGTCCGCTGCTGATGATATCGGCTTTGGATATATCTTCATCATGTCCTTCTGCCGCCTTGGTAGAGGGGGTGATCAGGGGGGTGGGGAAGAAGTCGTTTTCTTTCAATCCCTCCGGCATGGTTTCGCCGCAAAGAATCCTTTTGCCCGACTGATAGGTTCTCCAGGCATGACCAACCAGGTTCCCCCGTACTACCATTTCAATCCTGAACGGAATACATTTCCGGCCAATGGATACGTTGGGGGCGGGGGTGCTGTGCAGCCAGTTGGGGCAGATATCTGCTGTTTTGTTCAGCATATAGGCTGCAATCTGGTTCAATACCTGGCCCTTGTAAGGGATGGTTCGGGGAAGAATTACGTCAAAGGCGGAGATCCTGTTACTGGCAATCATCACCAGCCACTGGTCCTGAATGGTATAAACATCTCTTACTTTGCCCTTATAAAAAGCGGTCTGATTGGGGTAATTCTTTGCTGCCATTCAACAAAAATAAACCCCTATTCACCGAAAAAATCGGCACCCCCTTTTTTTTTTCTCCACAAAGCGGCTGAAACACAATAAATTAAATTTTTGCAGAACTTGACAAAACATTATTTTGCCCTATATTACAACCATAATTTATACCAAAATACGCCATTATGAGAAGATTACTCTCCCAACTCGGGTTGTTCATGCTTGTGACCCTGCTGAGCATTTCAGCTAGTGCACAGCAATCAACAACCGTTTCCGGTAGTGTTAAAAACGGCAAAACGAAAGAAGCGCTTTCAGCCGTTTCTGTATCCGTTAAAGGAGGTACAGCCGGAACTTATACCGATGATAAGGGAAATTTCAAATTTTCCACTGTACAGAAATTACCGTTTACACTGATTATCTCCTCTGTAGGTTATGCTGCCAAGGAAGTAACAGTGAAAAGTGCCGATGAAAATTTAGTAGTTGAATTGGAAACTTCTTTCACCCTGGGTGATGAAATTGTGGTTTCTGCATCAAGGGTTCCGGAGCGAATCCTGGAGTCTCCTGTTTCTATTGAAAGACTCAGTGCTACTGCTATCCGCAATGCTCCTGCTGCCAATTACTACGACATGATTGCTACCCTGAAAGGAGTAGACGTGGTTTCTGCCAGCTTAACTTTTACCAGTATTGGTACCCGCGGGTTTAACTCCAGCGGTAACACCCGTTTGAACCAGATCGTGGACGGAATGGATAATCAGGCTCCCGGTTTGAACTTTCCGGTTGGTAATGTAGTCGGCTTAACCGAACTGGATGTAGACAATATTGAATTGTTACAAGGTGCTTCTTCTGCTTTGTATGGTCCGGGCGGCACCAATGGTACGTTGCTGATCAACAGCAAGAACCCTTTCAAATACCAGGGGCTGAGCTTCCAGATTAAACAGGGTGCCAACCATGTAGATGGTAAGCAGCGTCCAAGAGCACCCTATTACGACTGGAGTCTTCGCTGGGCAAAGAAAGTGAGTGAGAAATTTGCATATAAAATCAATGCGCAGTTTGTGCAGGCTCAGGACTGGCTGGCGAACAATACCAGTAACTATCTCCGTGCGCCTTTATCTGCCAGCCCTAACGGGAATGTGCAGGCAGGCTGGAGAACCAGTGACCCTAACTATGATGGTGTAAATATATATGGTGATGAAACCAATACCAACCTGCAGAGTTCATTTGCCAATCTGATAGCTTCAACTCCATTCCTTGGCGTATTGCCAGTAGGTACTTTCCCCGGTATCACCACTCCTGTGCCTATCCCCACCGCAAGCGTTCTGGGTAGTTTTGCCAGTAAGCCTTTGTATGTTTCCAGAACCGGTTACAACGAGAACCAGGTAGTGGATCCAACCACCCTCAATGTTAAACTGGGTGGTGCTTTGCACTACAAGATCAACGACAAAATTGAAGCCATTTTGGCTGGTTACTGGGGCTATGGTAATACCGTTTACACCGGTAGCGACCGTTATGCCCTGAAAGACCTGAAAATGGCCCAGTATAAGCTGGAGTTTAAAGCCAAGAACTGGTATGTAAGAGCGTATGTTACCCGTGAAAACTCCGGTAGCGCATATAATGCAACTGTTACTACCCGTTTATTCAACGAAGCCTGGAAGCCAAGTGCCACACAGTGGTATCCTCAATTTGTGGCTGCCACCGTTGGTAGCCAGACCAGTGGTGCCCTGGGTACCTGGTTGGGCGCCTTAGGATCGTCTTATGCTACCGGACTTGGACAAGGATTAACTCCCGCCGCAGCTTTAGCCGGTGCTCAGGTTATTGCTGCTAATGCTGTTGGCGGCAGCAATCTCGCTATTCTGAATGCTGCCCGTTCTGTAGCTGATATTGGCCGTCCTGTTGGATTTGTTGGAAACAACCCGCTGTTTAAATCTGTGGCCAGCACGCCTATTTCCAAAGGCGGTGGTTTGTTTGTTGATAAAACAGGCCTGAACACTCTGGAAGGTCAGTACAATCTGACTGATGACCTGGGGCTGGCTTCTTCCGGTACCGATATCATGATTGGCGGTAACGTTCGCCAATATGTACTGGATTCAAAAGGAACCCTGTTTGCAGATACTGCCGGTGTAATCAAAATCACTGAAACCGGCGGTTATATCCAGGTTTCTCAGAAATTACTGGGCGATCGCCTGAAAGTAACTGCTTCCGGACGTTACGATAAGAACTCCAACTTCAAAGGCCGCTTTACGCCAAGAGTATCTGCGGTGGTGAAACTGGCTCAGGATCATAACCTGCGTTTGTCTTACCAGTCTGCCTACCGTTTCCCTACTACACAGAACCAGTGGATCAACCTGTCTGTGGGTGGTGGTACCCGCTTAATGGGTGGCGTTCCTCAACTGAGAGACGGTTACAACTTCTCCGGCAACCCTGCGTATAGCTTAGCCAGCGTACAGGCTTTTGGTGCAAGTGCATTGGCCGGTGCTCCAAACCCTGCCCTGTTACAGGTGCAGCAGTTTGATGAGTTCAAGCCGGAGTCTACCACTTCATTTGAAGTTGGTTACAAAGGGCTGATTGCTAAAAGATTATTGATTGATGTGTATGGATACTGGGCTAATTACCAGAACTTCCTGTCTGGTGTTACCGTTATTCAGCAAAGAACCGGTATTCCTGCCAGCCTGCTGAACCTGCTGGATGCCAACAAGCGGATTGCTTACAGTATTTCTGTAAATGCTCCCGGTAAAGTGAAAGTAAGCGGTTGGGGCGCATCTGCCGAGTACCTGTTCCCTAAGAACTACTCTCTGAATGCCAATGTTTACTCTGATGTGATCGGAGACCTGCCTGCAGGATTTGTATCTTACTTCAATACACCTAAATACCGTTTCAATGCCGGATTCAGTAATTCCGGTTTCGGTAAAGAAAACCGCTTTGGTTTCAATGTTACCTATAAGTGGGTGGATGGTTTCTACTACGAAGGAACCTTCGCTGTAGGAGATGTACCTTCTTATTCTACATTCGATGCACAGGTGAGTTACAAGCTCCTGAAAACCAAATCCATTGTTAAACTGGGTGGAACCAATATCCTGAACAAGTACTATACCAATGGTTATGGTAACGTTCAGATCGGTGGTTTGTACTATCTGAGTTTTGGCTGGAACGTATTTTAATATATATAATTGGATTAATAAGTATTCTCAGTCCCTCTCCGGTTTCCGGGGAGGGATTTTTTCGTTTTATATGTCTTAATCTTCTATTTTTGTGCACATTTTAAAATGACTGATTATGCGATCTATTGCTTTTAGAGAAGCCCTTCGTGAGGCGATGAGTGAAGAGATGAGAAGAGATGAGCGGGTATTCCTGATGGGGGAAGAAGTGGCTGAATACAATGGTGCTTATAAAGTGAGTCAGGGTATGCTGGCCGAATTCGGCGCCAGGCGGGTAATTGATACGCCGATTGCTGAACTGGGATTTACTGCTGTGGCCGTTGGCGCAGCGCAGAATGGCCTGCGTCCTGTTGTTGAATTTATGACCTGGAACTTTGCCGTACTGGCCATGGACCAGATTCTGAATACAGCTTCCAAAATGCTGGCAATGAGTGGCGGCCAGATCGGTTGCCCGATCGTATTCAGAGGGCCTAACGGAAGCGCCGGCCAGTTAGGTGCGCAGCACTCCACTGCTTTTGAAAGCTATTATGCCAATATTCCCGGCCTGAAAGTGATTTCTCCATCCAATGGCTACGATGCCAAGGGCTTGCTGAAACAAGCCATCCGTTACGAAGAAGATCCTGTGATGTTCATGGAAAGTGAAGTGATGTACGGAGACAAATCGGATGTGCCCGAGGAAGAATACTATATCCCGATCGGCAAAGCCGATATAAAAAAGCAGGGCCGCGATGTAACCATCGTTTCTTTCAACAAAATGATGAAAGTAGCATTGGGTGCCGCCTCCGAACTGGAGAAGGAAGGTATTAACGCCGAAGTGATTGACCTGAGAACCATTCGCCCGCTCGACTGGATGACCATCCTGGAAAGCGTTAAGAAAACCAACCGCCTGGTGATTGTGGAAGAACAATGGCCTTTTGCCTCCGTTTCTTCTGAGATCAGCTACCGTATTCAGAAAGAGGGTTTCGATTACCTTGATGCACCGATCAGAAGAATTACCAGTGCCGATGCACCGATGCACTATGCACCCAACCTCACTGCATTGGCCATTCCGGATGTGAGCAGAACGGTGAAGCTGGTGAAGGAAGTGATGTACATGAAAAAATAGTGGCGTTTTAAAATTATACCGGTATCTGCAGCCTGTGCCATAACTCCGTTCATGAGTTGGGCACAGGCTTTTTTGTTTCCTGCACCTGTCGACAGTACTTTGAAGGAAGTGATGGTAACGGTTTTCAACAGCAATATGCACTGGAAGGAAGTGCCTGCGGCGTAGCTGTTTTATCTGCCAGGAACCTGCAGCAGTTGAGCCCCTTTTCCTTTGTTCCCCAGCCCGCATTGTCTTACCGGCTGAACAACCAGGCGCAGCTCTATGCCATTGCTGCCGAAGGATTCTCTTCGGCCAGCCTTGCGGAACTGCGTCCTTCCGATGGCTATTTTTATCCCTTCCTGGATGCTAGGCAACGGCGTCAGTTATTAGCCTTATCACTTTAAAGGATACCGCCAGGGTGCTGTCAGTTTCAACGGCAACCGGCTTACATGCGTTCCGGAAAAAGTGAATGTGCTGGGCATTGCCTTGTTTGCGAAGAACGGTTGGTTTTTCAATACCATACTGAACAGCACTGCTTCTATTCCGCTGAATGATGCCAATACCGTCTGGGCTGGTTCTTATGAATTGGTGCAGGCAAAACCCGGCAAATCCTTTGTGTACAAACGAATTACTGCAACAGTATTCATTGGAGGGGATAACCTGCTGAACCAGCGCTACAGTCTCGGAAACGACATCAATGCTTTCGCTAACCGCTATTTTAGTCCTGCTCCGGCAAGAAACTGGTACGCAGGTATCCGTTTCGGATTGCATTGATTAACTTAGCGGACAACTTGTTGTTATGTCAGCCATTTTAATTATTGATGATGAACGTGCCATCCGGAACGTGTTAAAAGAAATTTTGGGGAACGAGGGCTACCAGGTAGAGGAAGCTGCCGATGGGGAAGAAGGGTTTAAAAAACTAAAAGCAGGCAGCTTTGATGCAGTACTCTGTGATATCAAAATGCCCAAACTGGATGGGATTGAATTTTTACAAAAAGCCAAAGAAGTAGCGCCCGATGTTCCGGTGATTATGATCAGCGGGCATGGTAACATTGAAACCGCGGTAGACGCTGTTAAAAAAGGCGCATACGATTATATTTCCAAACCGCCGGATCTGAACAGGCTGCTGATTACCATCCGCAATGCCCTCGACAGAACCATGCTGGTGCAGGAAACCAAAGTACTGAAAAAGAAAGTACCCGGGGTACAGGAAATCATCGGAGAAAGCGCACCGATCCATAAGATCAGGGAAACCATTGAGAAAGTGGCGCCTACGGATGCCAGGGTACTGATTACCGGTGAAAACGGCAGCGGCAAGGAACTGGTGGCCAGGTGGCTGCACCAGAAAAGCAACCGCGCTGCTTCTCCTATTGTTGAAGTGAACTGCGCGGCTATTCCTGGCGAACTGATTGAGAGCGAACTTTTTGGCCATGAAAAAGGTTCTTTCACTTCTGCCATTAAACAACGCATCGGAAAATTTGAACAGGCCAGCGGCGGCACCCTGTTCCTGGATGAAATTGGTGATATGAGCCTGGGCGCGCAGGCCAAAGTGCTCCGCGCTTTGCAGGAAGGAAAAATTACCCGCGTGGGAGGAGACAAGGAAATTAATGTGGATGTTCGGGTAATCGCAGCTACCAACAAGGATTTGCTGCAGGAAGTGGAGGCCCGGAACTTCCGGCTGGATCTCTATCATCGCCTGGGAGTTATCCTGATTCATGTGCCCTCACTGAACGAACGCAGGGAGGATATCCCGCTGCTGGTGGATCATTTTCTGACGGATATCGCGGCTGAATACAGGCAGGCCAAAAAGAACATTGCGCAAAAAGCATTAGAAGCCTTGCAGCAGCATAACTGGACCGGAAATATCCGGGAACTCAGGAATGTAGTGGAGCGCCTGGTGATCCTGTCCGGCAAAGAAATTACCGCTGAAGATGTTAAAAATTATATTTAGCAAAACTTTTTAACTGGTAATGGTTACATTATAAACGGATTGAATATTTTTATTCTTTATAAATCAATATTATTATGGGTCTTTTGCTTTTTATTATTGGCACCATCGGCTGGCACGTTGGAATGTATGGAATGTTTAAAAAAGCCGGGATAGAACCCTGGAAGGCCCTGGTTCCTTTCTACAACACCTGGCTGATTGTTGAGAAAATGCATATCAGAAAGATCTGGTTCTGGCTGCAGTTGATTCCGATTGCCGGTCAGTTCATTACCATCTGGATTACCATCATCTTTTCGATGGGCTTTAAAAAAGTATCCCTGCCTGCGCATACTGCCGTAGTACTTTTTCCTTTTCTCTATTTCCCTTACCTGGGATATTCAGCGAAAGAAAAATGGTATGGCCCTGAGTCTTTGAAATTATACTATAAGCCCGCCTCCAGGGAATGGATTGATGCCGGTGTATTTGCCGTTGTTGCCGCCACCCTCATCCGGGCCTTTGTTTTTGAAGCTTATGTGATCCCTACGGAGAGTATGGAAAAAACCCTGCTGGTGAATGATTTCCTGTTCGTGAGCAAAATGTCTTACGGACCAAGGGTTCCGCAAACTCCTTTGTCTTTTCCTTTTGTGCACAATACCATGCCTTTTTCACTGACCACCCCTTCTTATATTAAGGAGGTGCAGTTGCCTTATAAAAGATTGCCTGCATTAACAGAAGTGAAAAGGAATGATGCGGTTGTGTTTAACTTCCCGGCAGGCGATACCATCATCAACCTGCCCGACTTCGGAAGCAAGATTACTTATTACGAAGTTTTGAGGAGCCAGTTTAAGGGCAACCGGGAAGCTTTGCAGGCGGAGTACCCCATCCTGGTGCATCCCATGGATAAGACCGACAATTATATTAAACGTTGTGTGGGTGTTCCCGGCGACCTGATCCAGGTTAAAAATGCCGAACTGTTTGTAAACAATCAACCTGCCTATATTTCTGCGGGAGAACAAACGGAATACATAGCCACTACCAATGGAACCGGCTTTCCCGATGAATTCCTGGAGCAGGAATTGGGGATTGATCCTGTTGATACCAAACAGCAATTTTCACAGGGCCCTGATCAGTCTACCTATGTGTTCAACATGACTGCCGCTGAAGCAGAAAAAGTAAGAAAGCAGCCGAATGTGGTTTCCCTGGTTAAATATGTAGACACGCATGCCGGTTTTGTTTTTCCGAACGATGAGGCCAACTATCCATGGACCATCGATAATTATGGCCCGGTAAAAGTTCCTAAGAAAGGAGAACCCATTCCGGTTAATGCCACTACCATTGAATTGTACAGAAGACTGATTACCGTTTACGAAAAAAATACCCTCGAAGAGAAAGATGGTAAATTCATCATCAACGGGAAAGAAGCCACCAGCTATACTCCTCAACTGAACTATTACTGGATGATGGGCGATAACCGGCACAGGAGCCAGGACAGCCGTTTCTGGGGTTTTGTTCCCGAAACACATATTGTGGGTAAAGCATCCATGATCTGGTTCAGTTGGGAAAAAGGTCCGCGCTGGAAAAGGATCTTTAACATGATCAAATAAAATATTTCGTATCTTAACAGACCGAAAGGGTCCTCCTTACACTAGTTTGGAGGACTTTTTTGTCTAAACAGGTTTTGACTATGCAGCAGAAAGAGGTTCGTTTTGTATATGATGTTTATCATTCCATTGAAGCACTGGATAAAGCGGATGCCGCTTTACTGGAGCAGGCAAGAAAAAATACGGATTCCGCTTATGCTCCTTATTCCGAATTTCAGGTTGGCGCCGCAGCTTTGCTGGTCAATGGCGAAATAGTGAATGGGAGCAACCAGGAAAATGCGAGTACGCCGGCAGGCCTCTGCGCGGAGCGGGTATTACTCTCCGCCATTTCATCGATCTATCCCAATACTGCCATTGAAACCATTGCCATCAGCTTTCACAACAGGAAAGCTGCAAGTGATCACCCGATTTCTCCCTGTGGAATTTGTCGGCAAACAATCATGGAATACCAAACCCGGCTGAACCACCCGATTCGTTTAATCCTGAGCGGTATGGAGGGCGAAGTTTTTATTGTGCCCGATGCGGCCATGTTGTTGCCGTTGCGTTTTACCAGCGACGACATGAAGTAAACTCCTCAGGCCCCCGCTGTTTTTATGGGCCTGATCACCGAAAACAACATGGATGCCATTGCCGTTGCAATGAAGTATATGATCAACAGGTAGGGGATGCCCGCAAACCATTTACCTGCGCCAAACCAGTCTCCTGTTTGGTACAGCAGGGCAATACCCAATGTCGACTTGGCCAGTTCCCATACCCATGCATAGGGGTTCCGGTCCATGAGCTCTGTATATGCGTACACAAACAGGAATATAAATGCGCCATAGTAAAAAATACCCGGGCTTCCGATTGCCGAAATATTGCCAAAGAGATAGGAAATGAATGAGATCAGTAATATAAACTGTATCCAGATCCAAATTGTAAAACCTTTGCCCGATGGAGTGTCGTATTTCTGAAAATGATAGGGATCTTCAATTTTATATACGGGGTATTGTACCGCTACATCTGCAGGCCTCCATCCCGTAGGCATGAACCATATCCGGAATTTATCCTTCACGATTTGGGCATGCCAGGCATCTTTGATCATGAGCCAGATATGTATGAAGTTGATCTTGATCGGGTTCCAGGTTCTTACCGGCCGGGTGATTCCGTATACGGCTTTCACATCGGACAATTCTTCCTGGTAAGTGCCAAACCATTTGTCCCAGAAAATAAAGATCTGACCATAATTTTTATCGAGGTATTCGGGATTGATGGCATGATGCACCCGGTGGTGGGAAGGTGTAACAATAATTTTTTCCAGCCAGCCCATTTTGCTGATATGCTGTGTATGGTACCAGAACTGCGCAAACAGGTGAAGCGGCGCCACTACTGCAATTACCTGCGCAGGAACACCCAGTAATGCGGCCGGAAGCAAAAAAATAGTGAATAACCGGAAGAAGGTGGAAATACTTTGGCGCAGCGCACAGGCCAGGTTATAATCTTCACTGCTGTGGTGGATCAGGTGTGCATTCCAGAAGAAATTGATTTCATGATCTATGCGGTGTACCAGGTACCCTGTGAGATCAAGCGCCAGGAAGGCAATGATATAGGCCGCAACGGAGGCTTGAACATGGTAGATGGCCAGGTGTGTTACCATCCATTCGTAGCTAACCACCACAATACTGAGCCCTAATACATCCTTGGTGGAATTGGTGATCCCGGATGTAAGGCTGGAGATCATGTCCATCGTTCTGACCGTTTGATTCCCTTTTTTCCAGCCCCACCATTTTTCCAGTACAACCAATACCAGGAATAAAGGCATGGCAATCAGCAGTATTTTCCCATATGTTTCCATTGCAGCAATCTTGTGTTACTAAGTTATGCAGAAAGCGGGTATAACCCGAATAGTTGATCCCCGTGATCCTGCTTTTTGAGTATTTTTATAAAAAAATACCAATTGGTCGTGATATGAATGTAACTGTAATCGGCGGAGGGGTGGTTGGTTTAAGCAGCGCTTATTATTTGAGGGAACAGGGATGCGAGGTAACGGTGATTGATAAGGGAGATTTCCTGAACAATTGTTCATACGGCAATGCAGGCTATATCTGTCCCAGCCACTTTGTACCACTGGCTACCCCGGGTATTGTGAAGCAGGGGATCAAATGGATGGGAGACCCCAGGAGCCCCTTTTATGTGCAGCCCCGTTTAGACTGGAACCTTATTAAGTGGGGCCTGAAGTTTATGAAAGTGGCGAAGCCGGAAAAAGTGGAGTTTGCCGCAATTCCGCTGAGAGATATCGCCATCATCAGTCAGAAAATGTATGAGGAATGGACCCTGGTTCCGGGCTTTGATTTTGCCTATGAACACAAAGGCCTGCTGGAAGTTTTTCAAACTGATGCCGGTGAAGAAAAGTGCAAACATCTGCTGGAAAAGGCCCATGAACTGGGGCTGAATGATACGGTATTACTAGATCACAGCGGATTACAGGCGCTGGAGCCACAGACCAGGATCAATGCCAGGGGCGCGCTTTTCTTTAAATGTGATGCACATTTGTATCCCAATAAGCTGATGGCAGGCTTACTGCAGCAACTGCGCCAGATGGGGGTTCGCTTCATTCAGGAAGAGGAGGTGACGGGCTTTGATAAGAGAGGTAAGCAGGTCACTGCTGTTAAAACCGATAAAAATGTGTACACCACCGATGCAGTGGTGCTGGCCTCGGGTTCCTGGAGCCGGGAACTGGCCGCCAAATTGAATCTTGACCTCCTGCTCATGCCGGGAAGAGGCTATTCCGTTACATTGGAGGACTCGCCGTATAAGCTGAACCATCCGGCTGTTTTAGTGGAAGGCCGCGCTGCGTTAACGCCGATGGATGGAAATAAGATCCGTTTCGGAGGTACCATGGAAATCACTTCTACCAAAACTCCTCCCAGGATGAACAGGGTGGAGGGATTGCTCCAGGCGGTTAAAAGATTTTATCCCGATTTTGATGTGCCCTTACCGGCGGCCGATAAAATCTGGTATGGTTTCAGGCCCTGTTCTGCGGATGGCCTGCCTTATCTTGGCAAGCCTTCCAAGTGGGATAACCTGGTGATCGCCACCGGCCATTCCATGATCGGTATGAGCCTGGGGGCCGGTACCGGTAAACTGGTGAGTGAGGTTTTGCTGGAGAAAGCGCTGAGCATGGACATCCGCCCGTTTCACCCCGACCGGTTCAGGTAGCCGGATATGGATTGAATTAGTATAAATGGCTGTGTTAGCCTGAATGAATTAGTATTTTTACTGCCTATATGGATTGTACCACCGCTTTTTTGCCTTACGAAGGCACAGGATATTTTTCTAAGATTGTTGCCGACTATTTGAAGCAGGCCGATACGCTTCGTCCGTTTTATCGGTATACTCCTGATATGAACGGTATTCGCAGTGCCCTGGATGCGCGAAAGAAAACAACCACCAACCGTAGCCTGCTGGTGAGCGCTTTGCGCGAACAATACAGCGGGCTGGAAATATCTCCCGAAGTGAGCGCCAATATTGCACTGCTGGAAGCAAAACATACTTTTACCATTACCACTGCGCACCAGCCCAATATTTTTACCGGGCCGTTGTATTTTATCTATAAGATCATGCACGCAGTAAAACTGGCGGAAGAACTGGCTGCAAGTTTTCCGGAGGATCGCTTTGTTCCGGTTTACTATATGGGGAGTGAGGATGCAGACCTGGATGAACTGGGCTTTGTGAATGTGGGCGGGCAGAAACTGGTTTGGGAAACCAGGCAAACCGGTGCTGTTGGAAGAATGAAGGTAGACAAGGCTTTTCTGAAGATCATCCAGAACATAGAAGGCCAGATAGCGGTTTTGCCCAAAGGGGCTGCACTGGTTGAGTTGTTCAGGACCTGTTATACCGAAGGGAAACTGATTCAGCAGGCAACGCTGGAACTGGTGAACCATTTGTTTGCAGACTATGGTGTTGTGGTTGTGGTGCCGGATCATGCACAATTGAAAACCGCCTTCATTCATACGGTTACCAAAGAACTGACACAGCAGTTTTCACATGTGGCGGTTGAACAAACAGCGGCGGCTTTGTCGCAGCATTATAAAGTGCAGGCGGCCGGCAGAACCATCAATTTATTTTATCTCATTGATGATAAGCGGGAGCGGATAGAAAAGGAAGGTGATCATTTTATTGTTCAGCAGCTTCAACTCCGTTTTTCACAGGAAGAAATTTTACAGGAATTACAACAAAACCCTGAACGGTTCAGCCCCAACGTGATCCTGCGCGGGGTGTTCCAGGAAACAATCCTGCCTAATGTGGCATTCATTGGGGGCGGGGGGGAACTGGCCTACTGGCTGGAACTGAAAAAAGTATTTGAAGCAGCCGGTGTTCCTTATCCGGTGCTGATACTCCGGAATTCTTTTCTGTTTATTGAGCAGGAGCAAAAAGAACGCCTGAATAAATTGGGCATGCACCATGCAGACTTCTTTATCCCCACTGCTGAATATATCAATGCACTGGTAAAGTCCAGATCTGCCAATCAACTGGAACTGACTGTTGAACTGCAGGAAGCAACTGCTTTCTATCAAAAGCTGGAAAGCAGGGCAGGGGCCATCGACAACAGCCTCACCGATCATGTGATATCGCTGAAAGTAAAAGCCCTGAAAAAACTGGAGGAACTGGAAAAGAAAATGCTCCGTGCCGAGAAGGATAAATTTGAAATCACCATCCGCCAGATCACTGCCTTAAAAGCTGCACTGTTTCCAGGGAATAACCTGCAGGAAAGAACCGATAATTTTTCCCTGTTCTACAGCAAATATGGAACAGAATGGATGGATGTTATTTATTGCGCTTCCAAAGGATTGCAGCAGGAGTTCGGTATTATTCACGTCAACTGAATCAACGCCGGCTGCCGTTATCGGATGCCGGACTGCGCCGTCGCCAGTTAAATGGTTCCTCCGCCGGGCTTTTTAGGCATCACGGTTTTGGGTTTCTCTACGGGTTTGTTGGCAGGGGTTCCCGGTTTTTTATTGTCCTTTGGATCTGCAGGCTTCTTCGATTCTTCTATGATGAACTGCGATTCGGCCCCCATCTCCTCCGGCTTGATGTCTTTCGGAATTTCGTAGTCGCTGGAGGTTCCGGTTCCCATGTCTTCGCCCTCTCCACCCAATACCGGTGATGTACCATTGATGTAATCAATATTGATATCATTGCTCATCACTTCGGGCTTGATAAAGGTTAGTTTTGTATCGATTCCGCAGTTGGGGTCGGAGGCTGCTTTGTCGAAGAAATAAGCCCAGATTGGCATGGCAGCCCTTCCGCCTTCCCCGTTCTTACTGTTGAATCGGATGAAGCGGTCATCACAACCTACCCAGCCGCCTGCAAGATATTGTGGAGTATATCCAATGAACCATGCATCACTGTTGTCGTTGGTGGTACCTGTTTTTCCGGCAATTTCCATACCTCCCGGCGGATCGTACTGCCAGATGCCTGCACCGGTCCCATTGGTCATAACTCCCTGCATCATTCTGATCACAGAATATGCGGTAACATCACTGATCACTTCCTTCCGTTGTGGGGTGAATGTGGCCAGTACATTTCCGTTTCTGTCTTCGATGCGGGTGATGTACATGGGTCTGGCATTGAAACCTCTGCCGGGGAACATACTGTACCCTTGCATCATTTCGAAGAGGGAAATTTCCGTAGCGCCCAGTGCTATGGAAGGGTAGGGCTCTACCTTACTGGTAAAGTCGCATTTCCTTAAGAAATCCACAAAACGCTTTGCTCCGTTGTTGGCGGTATTGTCCAGTTGTTTTAAGATATATGCCGATGCACAGTTCCTCGATTTGGCCAAAGCAAGGGCCATAGGCATGGAACCGCCAGTACAGGTTTTAGGCGTATTGGGCACCATGCCGAAGCTGCCGAAACTTTGTTGCACATCCTGCACTTCCGTATTGGGCGTGAAGCCTGCTTCTTCAATGGCAAGGCTGTAGAGCAATGGTTTGATGGTAGAACCCACCTGGCGTTTGGTGTTGATATTGGCGTGATCGTATTTGAAAGTTTTAAAGTCTACGCCACCCACCCATGCCTTGATCTGCCCGTTCAGGGGATCCATCACCATGAATCCGGCCTGTAACATCTGGCGATGGTATTTGATGGAATCCAACGGGGTCATCAGGGTGTCTTTCCCCCGGTTGGCATTCCATGCAAAGATCCGCATCTGGACTTTTTGATTGAAAGTGGCCCTGGTTTCTTCATCGGAGAAACCTTCCTTCTTCAGGTTTCTCCAGCGATCGGTTTGTTTCACAATTCCTTCCAGTACATTTTCAAAACCATTCCATGCGGTGCCATTTTTAATATTATCCTGTGTGTTCAGCAGCTTCTGCATATAACTGATGTGCTTGGCCACCGCTTCCTCTGCATACAGTTGCATCCGCGGATTGATGGTGGTATAAATTTTTAAACCATCCCTGTACAGGTCGTAGGCATCTCCGTTGTTTTTCTTGTGCTCCTTACACCATTTCTTCATTTCCTCTCCCAGCACCATCCGGAAATATGGTCCAAGCCCTGTGGTTTCATCCAGCTTCTTGTAGTTCAGTTCAATGGGTTGTCTTTTGAGTACTTCGGCTTCGGCCGCATCAAGGTATTTGTTTCTAACCATCTGGTTCAACACGGTGTTTCTCCTGTCGAGCGCCAGTTTAGGGTTTCTCCTTGGGTTATAGAGGGTAGCGCCTTTCAGCATACCGATCAATACCGCAGCCTCTTCTACATTCAAGCGGTCGGGCTCTTTCTGGAAGAATGTTTTGGCTGCATTCCGGATACCATACACATTGTCGCCATAGGCCACGGTGTTCAGGTATAACGTGATGATCTCCTCTTTGGTAAAATGTCTTTCCAGTTTAACCGCAATTATGCCTTCTTTCAGTTTCTGCAGGCCCCGCAGAATAAAACTCTTGGTGCTCCAGTTTTCGGTGAACAGGTTCTTGGCCGTTTGCATGGTAATGGTACTGGCGCCGCCTTCGCTTCCCAGGTAAAAGAATGCACGGGCCAGCGACCTTGCATCAATACCGCTGTGGTCATAAAAACGTTCGTCTTCGGTTGCCACCAGTGCATTGATCACGTGTTTGCTGATGTCCTTGTATTTAACATTGATCCGGTCTTCAATATAATATTTACCCATCAGGGTGCCATCCTCCGCATATACCTGGCTTGCCAGGGAAGCAGAAGGATTTTCAATATCGTCCAAATCGGGCATGCTGCCGATCCAGCCAAAATTGAGCATCAGCAAAAGCAGCACCACAAATGCAAAACCTCCAAAAAAAATCCGCCAAAAAATCCTAACTGGTCTGGTCATAATTCGTTTCAAATAATCGGGATAAAGCTAATCAAGAGTTTTGGGATAGCGATCACAAAATGGTTAAAATTTGTCCGGGAAAAGCTGGTGCAGCCATTTCTGGTAAACGGCAGGCTCTTTCTTCCGGCGCAATAGTTCCAGGTTGGCCGGGCTCATCATGCTGTACCTGTACTTATCTTCGGATAACCAGGGTAGTATCCGGGAAGGTGTTACAGGCCTGGTTTTGTCTATATAACTCATTGCGTCCGCTGCATTCTTAAATGGCCCGATCAGCATTAGATGAGCGGTATCATTCAACGGTATAACGCTCAGCGCAATGGGCTGGTTGTAATATTGTTCGCGGTGATACCTGTTAAAAGCATTTCTTCCTTCGCTTAGGTATACCGGATCTACCCGGTTCAGCAAGAGAGCAACATACTGCGAATCGGCAGCAACAAACTGATAGGTTTCCGGTGCTTTAACGGCTGTGGGCGGAAGCATGGCGGGCAGGTTTACCGGAGCCACAGTTTTGGGTGCTGCGGGTCGGGTAATGGAGTCTGGTTTGGGCAACTCCACTTTGGTAATACCGACAGGATTCAGGTCTACATTGCGGGCTACATACTCAATCGGTCGTTCTATATCCAGGTTGCCGAGATAGGACTCAATTTCTTTTCTTCTTTTCAGCACATCCACCATTGTTGCGGCTTTTGCAACCATATCAGAAGCAGGAAATAATCCGATGATGTTCTGCAGACGGTCAATGGCAATACTATCCTGCCGCAGCTTTGTATAATAAATGGATTCGATGTACAGCAATTGCGGCGTCCAGTAATTTTTACCAAACTGCTGATCGGCCTCCATCTTCTGTTGTTTAGCCCTTTCAAAATTTCCTTCCAGGAAAGAATGGTAAACAGTTTCGTATGCCTGTTCTGCTGCAACAGTTTTATTTTTAGCCGGTATGGCTGTTAGTTTTTTAGTGAATTTCCCGGCAGGATACTGCACCGACATTGCTTTGATCAGGGAATCTGCTTTTTTGTATTCCCCTGTTTTATTGTAACAATCATTTAAACGGAACAACAATTCCTCGGATGCAGGGAGATCAGGAAAACGCCTTGCTATTTCCGCATAGGTTTCAATAGCGGCAGGGTAGTTCTGCAAATAAAACTGGAACCTGTACCCATTGTTCAGCAATGCTTCCCTGATTTTGTGGTCGGATGCCTGAAGTGCAAGGGTATCCATGGGTAAGTTTGCGAGGAGGGATGTAAGGCTGAGTTCCTCCGGAGCCTTTGCTTTTACCACTGCGTCCGCCGGTTGTTCCGGCACATCGGGGGTAGTGGTGAAAGAACGGTCAATGGCGGTCTGCCTGCGCCAGTTGTCTATATTAGGACGGTTACCCCACCTGGCTTTGAAATCGCTCAGCCCTTTGGCTTTCAGCGAACTGCTGCTGAAATAAAAATCGTTACCAGCCGGTTTAAATAAATCATCAGGGGCCGCAGGAAGATTGCCTCCATAGCTGGTTTCGGCTTCTGTTTCCTTTAGCCCCTGCGCTTTGCGCAGTTTTTTCAGCAATGTTTTCAGGTAATTGGTCCTCGCTTCCATCGGCAGGGCGGCAATCTGCTGCAGGCTGTCTTCGTGCCGGATCAGGCGGATATTGGCTGCAATGCTGTCCAGTGGTATTTTCCGGTCGTTCACTGTTTTTTGTGCAGGCATTTTCAGCAGTGAAACCCGTATGCTGTCGTAGTATCCGGCTGCGTCCATATATTTTTTTTCGGCATAGCTTATATCGGCCAGCATCAGCAGGCTCTGTTGCTTTTCTGCATCATTTTCCCCGGCACACTGTATGCTTTTCAATAACCATTTTTCTGCGCCTGCATTATTTTTTTGCTTCAGTTCCAGTTCGGCGGCTGCATAGTAAATAATGCTGCGGTATCCCTGGTATTTATCTTTCCGGGCCATGGAAAGTAATTGATTGAGGTTCTCCTGTATTGCATTGGGTTTGGTGGCAGCAGAAAGACTTACCATCCTTAACCGGGCATAGATTTCCAGAAGCGGGTCCCTGCTGTGTTGTATGGCCTGCCCATACATGTTGATTGCAGCGCTGTCTTTTCGGGATTGCTCCAGCAACTGTGCTGCAAGGTATTCCCAACGACTCCTCTCCGTTTTGCCGGCTGCATTTTCCAGGGCTTTGATCAGGTAAAACGCAGCGCTGTCATTGGCCTGTTTGCTGTATTGCAGGTAGGCTTCCATTTCGTACCAGTCGGTTTTTAGCCTGGTCGGGAATAATTGATCGGACCGGATGATTTCCAGCAGGGCTTCTGCCTCTGTCAGTTTTTTCTGTTCAATATAGTTCCTTACCTGCCACAGGAAGCTCTCGTTCCGGGAAGGTGGTTTGGAAGAAATTTTTTTCCAGAAATTTCTTTTTTCACTGGAGGAAATGGTGAAGATGCCATTGCTGTTGCTGGCATTGCTTCCTATCGGAATATCATACCCATCGTCCTTTGGGGCATAGGCATAATTGATATAATTCAATACCACGGCTGCAGAATCAAAATCCTTTCTGTGCAGGTATGCTTTCCCGAGCAAAAGATAAAACCGGTCTACCCAATCACTTCTGAGATCATGCAGCAATATGCCTGCCGTGCATTTGTAGATAACGGAGTCAATCGCGCCTTTTGCCGTTTCTTCGAGGCTGTAATTGTAAAAGGGAAGGAGCTGTGTGTAATCTTCCCTGTGGTTTGCCTTTGCACCGGAAATGATGCTTTCCAGTTTGGCATTGGCGTTGAAATAATAATTGTACTGGCTGACGGTATTGTTGTACAGCCTCTTGGGAATGCTGAATTTTTTATTTCCTGTTTTCTCCGAAGCCAGTTGCCGGCTCTGGAATTTATCGGGCTTCTTCAACTCAATGGTTGTATTGGGCTGGGATTGGGCTGTAAAGCACCAACCCGTAGCAAGCAGGATCAGGCAAAAGGAATCAAAAAAAGTTTTTCTGTACATAAAATCGCTTAAAATTACAGTTATTTCTCTGCTATAACAGCAGAAAACCGCTTCAATCGTTACCTTTAACCTGTTTTTATACTATGGATAAATTTAACCCGGAAAGCACTTTTAAACGGCTCAGGAATACCTACCGGCTGGTAATTATGAACGATGATACCTACGAGGAAATGCTCACAGTGCGTTTGTCTCGTCTGAGCGTATACATTGGGCTCAGTACCGTCTTTGTGTTTCTGGTGGGGCTTACCATTGCGCTGATTGCCTTCACCCCGCTGAAATATTATATACCCGGTTACGGTACCCGGGAAAGCCGTACGGCGCTTCAATTGCTGAAAATCCGCACCGACTCCCTGGAGCAGGCGATCCACTACAAGGAACAATACATCGAGAGCGTTAAAAAAGTACTTTCCGGCGATGTGAAAACTCAACTGGACACGGTGCCGCTGGCAATGCCCAAAGTTGAATCTTCCAACGATTAACCGATCTCTTTATTTTAAGACTATGTTCAAAGAAAAAAAGAAACAGCTTTTGCCCCTGCTGGTGCTGATGGTACTGGTTAATACTGTTGCAGTCCTGTTTGGCAATGCAATGCGGCAGGAGCATATCGATGGCAGGGTGATTATTGCCGCCAACACACTCCTGTTCATCATCTGTGCTTCCAGTCTGTATATGCAGATACAGTCTTTGAGTAACACCAATCCCCACGTCATGGTACGCGGGGTAATGGGTTCTGTGGTGCTGAAATTGTTTGTGCTGGGCACGGCCGCCTTCATTTATCTCTATGCCGCGGGTGAAAACAAAAGTGTGAATGCACTGTTCATCAGCATGGGCCTTTATATTGTGTACACCTGGCTGGAAGTGCGTATTGCCATGCGTTTAAATCCACCTAAACATGGCGGCAACTGAGCATCCCCTGAAAGAACTGGCCCGCTTTTTACCGGAAGGCAGTTTTGATCAGGTTGTAAGTATCCTTCATTTATACAAAGTGCATCTCACCATTGCGAGAGAACGCAAATCGGTGCTGGGTGACTACCGGCATGCACACCGGGGAAATAACCACCGCATCAGTGTGAACGGTAACCTGAATCAATATGAATTCCTGATTACCCTTTTGCATGAACTGGCGCATTTGCTCACTTTTGAGCAATATGGCAACCGGGTGGAATCACATGGAAAAGAATGGAAACATTTATACGGCAGGTTGCTGGCTTCATTTATTGAAATGGGAATATTCCCGCCAGATGTGGAACAGGTGCTTAAAAAAACATTGCATTCCCCGGCTGCCACCGCCAATGGCGAAACCACGCTGCTTACGGTACTTCGCAAATACAATCAAAACAACCGGGAGGGCTACCATCTTTTATCGGCCCTGCCCGAGGGCGCTTTGTTCATGACCGATAATGGAAAGATTTTTCGTAAAGGGATACTGCGCAGAAAGCGGTATGCCTGCGTGGAGTTACGTTCCGGCCTTCATTATACCGTTAGTGCAATTACTGAAGTACGCCTGGTAGAAGTTACCGGATTTCAATAGGTTGAATCTGATTGGGGGCGGTAAACTGCCTGGCCAACATGCAGCATTGCAGGCAAAAAAAATCCATAGCAGAAATGTATCTCCGCTATGGACTTTAAGTTTTTTAAACATCAATTAAGCTACGGCCTGCTTTACCAGCGCAGCAGCTTCACTCAACTGAATGGCAGACTGTACTTTCAGCCCGCTTTCGTCGATCAGTTTTTTGGCTTCAACGGCATTGGTGCCCTGTAAGCGCACAATAATCGGAATATTGATATTGCCCAGTTTGTTGTAGGCTTCAATTACGCCTGCTGCAACACGGTCGCAACGTACAATACCGCCAAAAATATTGATGAGGATGGCTTTTACATTGGGATCCTTCATGATGATACGAAATCCTGCTTCTACTGTTTGTGCATTAGCGGTACCGCCCACATCCAGAAAGTTGGCTGGCTCACCGCCACTCAGCTTAATCATGTCCATGGTTGCCATTGCCAAACCGGCGCCGTTTACCATACAGCCCACATTACCATCGAGCTTCACAAAGTTCAGGTTATACTGACCTGCTTCCACTTCTGTAGGATCTTCTTCGGTAATATCTCTTAAAGATGCCACATCGGGATGGCGCATCAGTGCGTTGTCGTCGATGTTCATTTTACAGTCTACCGCAATGATTTTTTCATCGCTGGTTTTGAACAAAGGATTGATTTCGAGCATGCCGCAATCCAGGCCTACATAAGCTTTGTACAGGTTAGTTACAAATTTTACGCAGTTCTTGAAAGCTTCCCCGCTCAGACCCAGGTTAAAAGCAATTTTTCTTGCCTGGAATCCCTGTAAACCACCGGCAGGGTGTACCCACTCTTTAAATATTTTTTCAGGGGTATTATGCGCTACTTCTTCAATGTCCATACCACCCTCTGTGCTGTACATCACTACATTCATTCCTTTGGCACGATCCAGCAGGATAGAGAGGTAAAACTCTTTCACCGGGTTGGGGCCGGGATAATATACGTCCTGGGCAACCAGGATCTTACTTACTTTTTTACCTGCAGGGCCGGTTTGAATGGTTACCAGCGTGCCTCCAAGGATGTTTTTGGCAATATTGGTAATATCTTCTGCGCTTTTAGCTACAGCAACACCACGCTGCTCGGTTCCTTCAATTTTGCCCTTGCCACGTCCGCCGGCGTGTATCTGGGCTTTTACTACGGCAAAATTATTGCCGGTTTGTGTTTTAATCTGGCGATAAGCCTCCTCAGCCGCCATAACGGTATCAACCGCAATGCCCTCCTGGGTGGGAACATTGTATTTACTGAGTAATTCTTTGGCCTGGTACTCATGGAGATTCATAATCGGAACAATTTTTGCGAAGATAAGCGAAACCGAAATGCGGAATTAATACTTTTTAAGTTGTTGTTGTAACATTAATTCCCCTATTTTTGCAATGTCATTATCAAACTAAACAAATTTAAACACCATGAAAAAAATCGTTTTTGCGCTGTTGGGAACAGCATTTTTAGCCGGTTTGTATGCTTTCTCTCCAGTTAAATCTGTGAAGGAAGTGGTTACCTATTCAGTAGATGCTGCAAAGAGCCGTGTAGACTGGGTTGGTTCCAAGAAAAATGATTTCCACACAGGTTTCTTTACTGTTAAGAGTGGTTCTGTACAGGTAGACGGCGGTAAGTTAACCGGCGGTGAATTTGTAATTGATCTGGCGAATGTAAAAGTAACAGATGGCGCAGGTGAAAAATTGGCAGGACACCTGAAGTCTGCTGACTTCTTTGATGTAGCAAAATTTAGTGAAGCTACTTACAAAATCACCGATGTTGCTTACACCGGCGAAGGTACAGCTACCATCAACGGAACCCTAAGCCTGAAAGGAGCAGCTTTGCCCGTAAGCTTTACTGCTGCAATCCGCAGCGCGGATGAAAAAGGTTTCTTTGCCGAAGCTTTCTTTAGCCTCGACAGAACCCTGTTTGGCGTTAACTACGGTGTAGGTAATGTGGCCAAAGATGTACAGATTGCAGTGCATCTGTACGGTAAGAAGTAATTTAAATTACCCCCAATAAAAGACAAGTCCTGTTTCTGCAATTGCCGGAACAGGACTTTCTGATTTTATACAAGATTGAAGATTATAGATAGCGCTCTTCGATCACCTGTTTGTGGTGCAGCATATGGCCGAATATAATGTACCCGATCCCATTGGCTGTTGCCCGGTAGCCGCTGGCGGTTCCGGCATTGTTCAGTTGTTCCTCTGCAAATGATTGCAATAACAGGTCGGTCGATTTTCGGAGTGCAATGAATTCTTCCTTCAGGGAATCAAAACTTCTGGCAGCGGCGTTGGCACTGACTGCATAATCATTTTCCTCAAATCCGGGCAGGGGCGTACTGTCGTTGCGGGCTATCCGCAGTATCCGGTAGCTCATGATCCGCTCGGTATCAATCACATGCTGCAGGAGATCTTTCAGGCTCCATTTACCCGCCTCATACCGGTAATCGGCTTTCTCTTGGGGCAGCTTGCTGTAGAAGCTGATCAGGGGCTGGGCGTATTTTTCAACCGCTTGTTGCAGGTTGTCCGCATCAACTCTTTTTACATAATTTTCGTAATAGTGTCCGTAATCTCCGGGCTGTGGTCTGGCCATTATTTCTTTGTTTTTATGGATTTACCAATCGGTTTCTGAGGTATTTTGGATATCGCGGCCGCTTGGAAGCTGTTGGCGATACTGACCGCATTGTATGCATTGATGATTCCGCCGGTTTTGCATAAATCACTGAAGGGAAGTGGACCTCCTTTAATACCTGGTTTAATGCAGGGAAGCATTGCATCGGGCCTGGATACAGACTGCTCTATGATCCGCTTTACCTCCACAGCGCTGAGTCCGGGATAATAGGAGCGGAGCATGGCCGCCAGCCCGGATACGATCGGCGTTGCCATACTGGTGCCTTTTAAATTACCGTATTGGTTGCCTCCGGGTATGGTAGAGTATATTTTTACACCCGGGGCAAAAACATCCACTATTTCCTTGCCGTAATTACTGAAATCCGCAGCAATGCTGTTGCCAAGTTTAATATCGCTGCTGGCCCCTACGGTGATGAAGTTGGATGCCTTTGTTTTCCATTGTTCCAGCCAGGGGCTTGGATAGTTTTCGCTTACATCAATATCTTCTGCATCGTTGCCGGATGCATGTACCAGTAAAACATCGTGTTGCTCTGCATAACGTACGGCACTGTCTACCCAGTTTTTTTCGGGTGAATAGGATTTGCCAAAACTCATGTTGATGATTTTGGCACCGTTGTCTACCGCATACCGGATGGCAAGGGCTACATCTTTATCGTACTCGTCTCCTTCGGGCACCACCCGCAGCATCATGATTTTTACCTGGTCTGCCACTCCATCCATTCCCAGGTTGTTGTTGCGTTGCGCTCCGATAATACCCGATACATGGGTGCCATGCATTGGTCCGGGACCCATTACATCGTTGTTGCCATAAAAACGGTCGGAGAAATTATCATAATTGTCCCGTACTATTTCCGCCCTGTAGTTATACGGGGCTTTTTCTTTCGATTCAAAACTGCTCTTCTTTCCTTCAATATATTCTTCCAGTTCGCCGAGGGTACTGGTGTTTTTTTCTTCCGGGTCTATTCCCATCATTTTGATGCAGGTGAGGTAGCCTATTTTGGCATCACGCCCTGTTTTGGTAGCAGGGTCAAATTTTTCGAGCTGTTCGCAGGTGTATTCCTCTCTGGCCATTTCCTGGCGGATAATTTTATCATGCCTGCGCATGGCTTTTGCAGTCAATTCTATGAACATGACATCCATCTGTTCTTCCTGGCTGAAATTCAATCCGGCCGATGCTTTCATCCAGATCTGATATTTTTCCCTTTCCTTCCTGCTGAGTTGGTTGGTGTCTATCTGTTTACCGGCAAACTGCTCTTTCCAGCGATGGTACACCCGCGCTTTTTCATCGGCCGCTTTTTTGATACTTCTTCCGTCTTTTCCGCCCAGGAAATTCCAGCCGTATATATCATCGATATATCCGTTTTGATCATCGTCAATACCATTGCCTGGGATCTCCCTGGGGTTTACCCAAAGGTTTCTTTTCAGGTCTTCATGGGTTGTGTCTACCCCCGAATCCAGTACTGCTACAATCACAGTTTGCGGGTTTTTATTTTTTGCCTGAAGGAAATGGTACGCTTTGTTTAAACTGATTCCGTAAAAAGAATCCTGTGCAGAATCCAGCAAATGCCACCCCCGGGGGGCTTCGGCTTGTGCGAAAACATTATAGGTACATATAACTACTAACAGTAGTGAAAAGGCAAGTTCACGAATCATTGTCGGGTAAATTTTCTATCCCTACAAATTTGCAGAATCATTTGGATAAAAAACACGCTGGTTGACGCTTTTATGAAAATGTTATGCCCCCTTCCTGCCAAAATGCCAATTAAATGTTAAAGAAGGACCGGTTGTGCAGCTATTCTTCCAGGTTGCGGTGCTGGCTGTAATTCCGCCATTTTTCTATCACCTGCTGCATATCTTCCGGTATCGGCGATTCAAAGAAAATTTCCTGCTCCGTTACCGGATGAATAAATCCCAGGGTTTTGGCATGCAAGGCACAGCGGTTGCAGACGGTAAAGCAATTGTCTACGAACTGCTTGTATTTGGAATAGATGGTTCCCTTTAGAATTTTATCGCCCCCATACTCCCAGTCGTTAAACAGGGTATGGCCAATATGTTTCATATGCACCCTGATCTGGTGGGTCCTGCCCGTTTCCAGTACGCATTCCACCAGGGTTACATAGTTGAAACGCTCCAATACTTTATAGTGCGTAATAGCATGTTTACCGGTTTCCCCATCGGGGTAGGCATCAAACATTTTACGGAAATACCGGTGCCGGGCAATATGGGCATTTACCGTTCCCTCCTCTTCTTCAATATTGCCCCAGACCAGTGCTACATATTTTCGTTTTACGGTATGGCTGAAGAATTGTTTCGCCAGGTGTGCAGCAGCTTCACCGGTTTTGGCTACCACAATCAGTCCGGTGGTATTCTTGTCGATGCGGTGAACCAGGCCAAAACGGGGCAGGTTTTCCTCGTCGATGGCCGGATTCTGCTGGCGGAGATAATAGGCAACGCCGTTCAGTAAAGTGCCGCTGAAATTGCCCACACCCGGATGTACGACCATATTGGCGGGTTTATTGATCACCATCAGGGCGGTATCTTCGTAAACGATATTCAGGGGTATATTTTCCTCTTTCAGAATGGTATGATCGGGATTAATCAGGCTCATCACCACAATTTCATCCCCCGGTTTGATCTTGTAGTTGCTTTTAACGGATTTGCCGTTCACAGTCAGAAAACCGGCTTCAATACCCTGCTGTATTTTGTTGCGGGTAGAGCCCTCCATGTGCATTTGCACCCACTTGTCTATCCTGAAAGGCTCCTGTCCCCTGTCTACAACAAATGTTTTTTTCTCATAAAGGTTTTCCGACTGTTCTTCGGAAAGCAATTCTGTGTCTACCTGCATACTGCAAAAGTATTGTATTTTCGTGCCATGCAACAACAAGTAGTATTCGAAGATCTGGGGGCAAAGCAATACAAGGAGGTATGGGACTACCAGGAACGTTTGCTGAAACAAAACGCAGATATTAAACTGCTGTTCCGATATACCAATGATGTGAAAGCGCCGGAAAGCGAATTGCCCACTTCCAGTCATTTACTATTTGTGGAACACCCGCCTGTTTATACGCTGGGCAAAAACGGGAAGGAGGAACATGTGTTAATCAGTGAGCGGGAGCGGGCGGAGAAGGGTATTGAATACTATCATATCAACCGGGGTGGGGATATAACTTTTCACGGCCCCGGTCAACTGGTGGGTTATCCGATCCTGGACCTGGAAAAGTTCAGGACCGACCTGGGCTGGTACCTCCGTACACTGGAGGAGGTGATCATTCAAACCATGGCGGAATACGGATTAAAAGGGGAGCGGAGTGCGGGAGAAACCGGTGTGTGGCTGGATGCACACCTGAAAGGAAAGGAACGGAAAATCTGTGCCATGGGCATTAAATGCAGCAGGTGGATCACCATGCACGGGTTTGCCTTTAATGTAAATACTGATCTGGATTATTTTAACCACATTATTCCCTGCGGAATCCAGAACAAAGCCGTGACTTCCCTGCAGCAGGAACTGGGGCACCCGGTGGATATGGATGAAGTGAAATACCGGGTGAAGAAACATTTTGAACAATTGTTCAATTGTGTACTGATCAGTCAATAATGCAACCTGTTGCCGGTTTTTTCCGGTCGATACTACTGAATATAGAACCTGTTTTGCTCCAGCAGCAACCCGTTCTCGAACAACTCAAAGTTGAACCAGCCGGTGTGCAGGAAATTTACTTTCTCTACAATCAGTTCGGGCTCCCGGATTTGTTCAATGGTGAAAAGAACACTGCCGTCACTTTCATAAATGACCAGCTTATACCGGTTAACGGTTGCCTTGGGCAAGGCAATGACGAGCAATCCCCTGGCATCCGTGTACACGTACCTGGATGGCTTCTTGTTCAGGAATGGGCTTTCAGGAACAACTATTTTAGGAGGAAGGATACTGTCTTTTTTTATTGCAGCCGTTGTTGGTTTTGGAATGCTTAACGCCGCTTTTTTTATAGTGGATACTTTTTTCTTCGTTTCACTGCTTTCTTTCTGAGGAACATTCGCCGCCTGGGGCAGCGCTTTAGGCAGCGTGGCCGCAGCAGCCTGCGGCTTCGCTACGGGGGTAAAGAAAAACCCACCTCCCTCAAGGGTTACAAAAACCCGGTAAAACACATTGCCGGAATGCGGGGCGGTATGGTCGGTGAATCCGTTTTCTTCCAGCTCCGGATTTTTGGCAGACAGGATGGTTCTGAAATTTTGAAGACTGTCGGCTGAGCGTTGAACAGCCAACTGAACCGCATTACGGTAAGGATTATTCCAACTGATTTTATGGAGGCCTGCGGATAATTCAATCACCGAAAGCCGAAGCGATTGCGGAAGCGCTGTAGTTGGTTGTGCTGTTCCGGCTTGTGCAGTAAGCAGGCAAAAAAATATTCCCCATTTGACCATTGAACCTTTCATTGCAGCAAATATACTGGGAGCCTATTAATATACCTGTTGGCCGCTTGTTAATAAATCAGTTTGCCCGGTGGCAGGGATTCATTGCCCTGCAGTCCGCCGCTGTGGATCACGAGTATACGACTTCCTGGAGGAAAATAATTGTTCCGGATCAGGTCAGATACTTTAAATAGCAATTTGCCGGTATAGACAATATCGGTGGGGATCTGTTCCTGTCGGAACAGGTTGTTCATGTATTCAATCAGTTCGGCCGGATGTTTGGCATAACCGCCAAAATAATCATTGGGGAAGAAGGTATACCTGCGGTTGCGTTCTGCTGCTGTTAGCAGGGCTTCTACTTCCGGCCGGAGGGAATGATGATTTTTCAGCACGCTGATACCGGATACCCGTTGGTGGGGAAGGCTGCCCTTGATGCATCCTGCCATCATGGTACCCGTACCCGCTGCACAGAGGATATCCGTATAGTTCACAGTATCCGTTGTTTGAAGTATGGTGGCGGCACCCTCTGCTCCCTTAATGCCATACCCGCCTTCGCCGATCCAGTACCAGCCTTTTTGATGCAAATGATCCTGTAGTTGCATTTTGTTTTTGTATGCTTCCCGGCTCACAAAGATGGGCTGCATGCCATAGGAAATAGCAGCTTTCAGGGTATGGGAAAGAATGGCCGGTTCCTCGCCACGGATGATGCCCACCGATTGAAGCCCTGCATTTTTGCATGCATAGGCCATGGCCACAATATGATTGGAATAAGCTCCGCCGAAACTGACAATGGTCTTTTTTTGCGTTGTCATTGCATCTTCCAGGTAATACCGCAACTTGAACCATTTATTTCCGCTTACTACAGGATGCAAAAGGTCCAGTCTTAGCAGGTCTGCGTGGATACTGTTGTTGTTCCAGCCCAAGATGGGTTGGGTGGTAATATTTTTGAAGGCATCCTGCATCTGGTGTAAAGGAAATGATTTATGAGTTAACTTTGTAATCTGTAAAAGTACACTATGAAACCAACTCTTGTTATTTTAGCTGCTGGAATGGCCAGCAGATACGGAAGCATGAAGCAGATTCAGTCGTTTGGACCCGCGGGCGAAACAATCATGGACTATTCTATCTACGATGCAATACGGGCCGGATTCGGCAAAGTGGTTTTTATTATCAGGGAAGACTTTTCAGAACAGTTCCAATCGATATTTGAGCCCAAACTGAAGGGAAAGATTGCAACAGATTATGTATACCAGCACCTGCTGGATTATACAGATGGATATGCAGTGCCCGCTGAAAGAGCAAAACCCTGGGGTACTGCGCATGCCGTGCTTTGTTGCAAGGGCAAAGTCAACGAACCCTTTGCCGTAATCAATGCCGATGATTATTATGGCAGCGATGCATTCGTGAAAGCAGTGGAATTCCTGAACGGGGTCTGCAATGAGCGAACCTATGCACTGGTTGGTTATGAGCTCCAGAAAACACTGAGTGAAAACGGCAGTGTGAGCCGCGGTGTTTGTGCTGCTGATGCTGCACAAAATCTGACCAGTATTACTGAACGAACCAAGATTTACAGAAAGGAAGACGGAGTGGTATATGAAGATGAAACAGGCGAACATGCCCTTCCGTTAAACAGCCTGGTGAGCATGAATTATTTCTGTTTCGCGCCCGGGTTTATTGATTTGTGCGGAGAACTGTTTAAAACATTCCTTGCCAACCACGGGCAGGAATTGAAATCTGAATTTTACATTCCATTTGCCGCCAATGAATTTATTCAACAGGGTAAGGGTGTGGTAAAAGTGTTACCGACCGAAGCGCAATGGTTTGGGGTAACATACAAAGAAGATGCGCCGGCTGTACAGGCTTCTATCAATGCATTGGTTACAAAAGGCGTATATCCTGCATCTCTCTGGGGCTAAAACTTTACAGCTTATTTTCCGTAAGCCTTTACATAGTAAACATAGTCTTCCACTTTGTTGATCTGTGCCTTTCTGCCTTCTCCTTTCAGGGTAGACCTGGTTGGAAGTTTCAGTTTTTCAAAAGCGGTATCGTGCTTTTTCAGGTCATTCACCACGGTGTATATGTTTTTGGATTTCACGGCAAAAGCTACTCCATCTGCCTGTGCCTGACGGGTGCTCAGGATACCGATGACATCTCCGTTCTGGTTAAATACAGGCGCTCCGGAGTTGCCGGGATTAGCGCTGATCTGGATCTGGTAAGACAATGAATCTCCGTTGAAACCGGATTTGGCGCTGAGGTAGCCCATGCCGTATACAATCTCATTCCGGGGATAACCCAGGGTAAAAATTTCTTCGCCGAGGTCTGCATTGCTTTTCTGAATGCTATAAGGGATGGATTTGGCCGGGCTGTATTCATCATCGGTAATTTTCAGGATGGCCAGGTCTTTCTGCTCATCTATATGAACAATCGAAGACTTGAATTCCTCGCCTTTGCTGTTGATCACAATGGCGCCGGTGCCTCTTAAAACGTGTGCGTTGGTGATAATATAGCCTTTGGTATCGATCAGGAAACCGGAACCGCCGCTCAATAAACGGGCGTTCAGCGGAATCTTGCTTTTTACTTCATTGATGATGGAGCCCTGGTATTGCTGGCTTTTCTTCACTTCTTCCAGGTCCTTACCCAGTTGCTGTAACTTGGGATCGTTCACGGTGGAAGAAAAATAAACGGCCAGGCCGCTGATGAACAGGGCAATGACGCCGCCTACCGATGCGGCAATGGCGGTAACCCGCTTGTATTTATTCCAGAACTGGATCACTTTGCCCCTGGTAGGAACTTCGCCACCTTCATTCAGGTCGCCTCTTTCCAGCAGATAAGTGTGCACATTGTGCAGGGTATGTTTGATGTTGGTATGGGCAACATAGGCATCCATCTGATGCAGGAACATATTGTGCTCCACCACCAACTGGTCTATCTCAGGGGTGTTCTTGCGAAGCGTTTCGAAATATTCCCGCTCCTCAGTTCCCATCTCCCCGTTGAGATACCGTTCTACCGCGTCTAGTAATAAAATATCATCCATAATAGTTACTCCCCGATATTATATTGCGAGAAGAATAATTTCTTCAGCCGCATTAAACATTTGTATTTCTGGTTTTTGGCATTATCTGCATTGGTGTAACCGAATTCCTGTGCCAGTGCATTCATGTCCATCTTTTTGAGATAATACCCTTCCAACAAACTCTTACAAGGTTCACCAAGGCTGTTTAGGGCCCTGTCCATAATGGCAAATTCCACATTTCTCTTCTCATGCGCCTCCATATCTTCCGCTACAGCTACCGTTTCTTCCATGCTATCTACCTGGGTTGTATAGCGACCCAGGTGTTGCAGCCTTTTGAGCCAGAGGCGGCGGCAGATCGAGTAGATATAAGTTTTAATCTGACAGGTTAAAACAAATGATTCGGTCTGTGCTTTCTCATACAGGGCGATCATTGCTTCCTGAAATATATCCCTGGCCTCATCATACGACCCATTGTTGTTTAAAATAAACGATTGGACCATATTAAAGTTTTCTTTATATATAGTCTCAATGGCCCTTGAGTCGTTATTAGCCAATCCTTTCAATAATGCTTGTTCGTTCGTATCGCCTTTCACTATCTGTGATTTTAATACACTTAGGGTGTTAAAAGTAACCCAAAATACCCCTAAAAATTTTCCTAAAAAAAATTACAGGAGGCCGGGTTACCTTTTTACTCATCCGGGTATAAACAACAAATCATTCAAAATTAAAAAAAAACAAAAAATGAAAAAGCTGTTATTCGTTTTAGCGTTAGGCGCTTTCGTAGCCTGCAAATCTGGTGAGAACACTGAAGTTAAAGCTGACACTGCTGCTGCAACTGTAGACACCGCTGCTGCAACTGTTGATACTGCAAAAGCTGCAGTTGACACTGCAAAAGCTGCAGTTGACACAACTGTTAAGAAGTAATTCGAAGGTTCTACTGGTGAACAAGATCCGGTGAATCCTGCTTGCGGACAGGACAGTAGACAAAAAATTTTCATATGGCAAGCAATCGTTAGAGGCCGCTCCGTTTCCACGGAGGGGCTTTTTTTTTCTCCGGACAAATGGCGCCATTCCCTTTGGGTGAGCGCGTCAGCGCGATTCCACGCTGTTTAAAAACTAACGAACCGTAGTAAAAAAATGGAAAAAATTTTTTTGCTTTCCGATCATTAACTATATTTGATCATTATGCAAACATTCAATAGCCCGTTTTATTTTTTCTTTTATTTCTACTTTAGAATAAGTAGCCGGGTCCAGTTTGCAAAAGCGTAAAACTTTTTTAAAATCAAAATATGGTCCCGGTTAACTCCGGGACTTTTTTTTTGCCGCCCACCCGGCGGAAACCGGTTTAAACCGGCAAAAGGGTAAAAAATATATGCCTACAAAAAAAACAACTGAAGTTGAATTGACCACTGGCACTGCACCCGGGGCAGAGGGTATCTGTATACAGGGGTATGAGGGAAGTTTTCACCAGGTAGCAGCCCGGCAGTTTTTTGGTAAACAGGTAAGCGTCATTCCCTGTGCCTCTTTCAGAGATCTCGTAAAGATCGCCTCAGACGCCACCCAGTCTGCGGGAGCAGTCATGGCCATTGAAAATTCCATTGCGGGAAGTATTCTCCCCAACTACAACCTGCTTCAGAAATCCAGCCTGAAGGTGATCGGAGAGGTTTATCTCTCCATCAGCCAGAACCTGATGGTTAACAGAGGGGTTCAGTTGAAAGATATCAAAGAAGTACACAGTCATCCGATGGCTATTTTGCAATGCCTGGATTTTCTGGAAAAGCACAACTGGAAACTGATTGAAACAGAAGACACCGCGCTGAGTGCAAAAAACGTGCAGCAACATAAAAGCAAACATATTGCAGCCATCGCCAGTAAGCTGGCTGCTGAATTATTTGACCTGGATGTGATTGCTCCGGATATTCAAACGCAGAAAACCAATATCACCCGCTTCCTGATTCTGAAAAGAGCAAAAGATGTGGTGGATATCCCGGGAGCAGATAAAGCTTCTCTCTACTTCCAAACCAACCACTCCAAAGGAATACTTGCGCAGGTACTCACAGCGATTGCCCGGGCAGATGTGAACCTGAGCAAATTGCAAAGCATGCCCATTCCCGGTAGTAAGTTCAAGTACGGATTTTATGCCGACATGGAATTTGATCAGCGAAAACAACTGGATGCGGTGCTGAAATCGATGGAAGCACTAACTAATAACGTGAAAATTTTTGGTGTTTATAAAAAAGGAAAACTGGTAAAAGGATAAGCTATGCAGATAGAGAAAGCAAAAAGATTGTCTGGGATCGGGGAATATTATTTTTCTCAGAAACTCCGCGAAATTGATACCCTGAATCAGCAGGGCAAAAATATTATCAATCTTGGCATTGGAAGCCCGGATTTACCGCCCCACCCTTCTGTCATAGAAGTATTGCAGCAGGAGGCCGTTAAGCCCAACGTGCATGCTTACCAGTCTTATAAAGGATCTCCGGTTCTCAGGAATGCGATGGCCAACTGGTATACCAACTGGTACAATGTGCAATTGGATCCAGATACCGAAATTCTGCCGTTGATCGGCAGTAAGGAGGGCATCATGCATATCTGTATGACCTACCTGAATGAAGGCGACCAGGTGCTGATCCCTAATCCGGGTTATCCCACTTACAGCAGTGCGGTAAAACTGGCCGGAGGTGTTCCTGTTTATTTTGAACTGACAGAAGAAAATGGATGGGAACCCGATTTTGAAGCGCTGGAGAAAACGGATCTGTCTAAGGTAAAACTGATGTGGGTGAATTATCCGCAAATGCCCACCGGTAAACTCCCTTCTGCAGAACTCTTTGAGCAACTGGTTGCATTCGGCATCAGGCACCAGATTCTGATCTGCCATGATAACCCGTACAGTTTCATCCTGAATGACTATCCGCAAAGCCTCTTGTCTGTTCCGGGTGCAAAGGAAGTGGTGATTGAATTAAACTCCCTCAGCAAAAGCCAGAACATGGCCGGTTGGAGAGTGGGTATGATTTGTGCTGCTAAGGAAAGAATAGATGAGATCCTCACTTTCAAAAGCAATATGGACAGTGGTATGTTCCTGCCGTTGCAACTGGCGGCGGCAACTGCGCTGGGCCTGGGTAAAGACTGGTATGATTCCGTGAATGTCATATACCGGCAACGGCGGGAAAAAGTGTTTGAATTACTGGACGTGCTGAACTGCAATTATTCCAAAGACCAGGTGGGTATGTTCGTTTGGGCGAAAGTGCCTGCAGGAATAAAAGACGGATATGAACTCAGCGACCGGGTGTTGTACAACAATAATGTGTTTATTACACCGGGCGGGATATTCGGAACAGCCGGGAATGGTTATATCCGCGTGAGTTTATGCGGAAGCCTGGAAAAATTTGAAGCGGCAATTGACAGACTAAAGAATTAATGAATCGTTATGACAATCGCAATAATTGGTGTGGGTCTGATAGGAGGTTCTATGGCGCTGGCATTGAAGGAAAAGGGCCTGGTGAACAAAGTGATTGGTGTGGATGCCAATCCTGAACATGCCCGACAGGCTGTTGAGCTTGGGCTGGTGGATGAATGCGCCACGCTGGAAAAAGCTGTGGATGAATCGGATATCGTGTTGCTGGCTACCCCCATTGGTGCCGCTGAAAAGTTGTTGCAACTGATCCTGGGCCGGGTGCAACAACAGGTGGTCTTTGATGTGGGATCTACCAAGAACAGCATTTGTGCTGCTATTGCAGGTCACCGGAACCGGAAAAGATTTGTGGCCACCCATCCGATGTGGGGTACAGAGAACAGTGGCCCTGCTGCCGCAGTGAAAGACGCTTTTGCCAAAAAGGCAACCGTAATTTGCAATAAAGCCGAAAGTGATGCCGATGCGGTTGCACTGGTAGAAAAGATATACGGGTTGTTGAACATGCATATTCTGTACATGGATGCTGCAGATCACGACATGCATGTGGCGTATATAAGCCATATTTCACATATAACATCTTTTGCCCTTGCGAACACGGTTTTGGAGAAAGAAAGGGAGGAAGATGCCATTTTTGAGCTGGCGAGCGGAGGTTTTGAGAGTACCGTTCGGCTGGCAAAGAGTAATCCGGACATGTGGGTCCCTATTTTTATGCAAAACAGGGACAATGTGCTGGATGTGCTGAACGAGCTGATTGTACAGTTAAGGAAGTTTAAATCCTGTTTGGAGAAAGAGAATTACGCGTATTTGGAAGAATTGATTAAAAATGCAAACGGAATCAGGCGGATCCTGAAGTAAAAAAACGAGCAAAGCCCTATATATAGAGTACCTTTGCGCAAATTTTAAATTAAATGATGACATTCGAAGGGTTGGGAATTGATGAAAGATTAATTCGAGCAACCACAGAGTTGGGGTATGTGAACCCAACCGCAATTCAGGAACAAGCGATACCGGTTTTATTAAGCGGTACCACAGATTTTATCGGTTTGGCTCAAACCGGAACAGGAAAAACAGCAGCATTTGGCTTACCGCTGCTTCATGTAATTGATGCAGTTGCGAAATATCCCCAGGCACTGGTGGTATGTCCTACCCGTGAACTTTGCCTGCAAATTGTAAAAGAGATAGAGCTTTTTAAAAAATACATGACCGGCGTTTCTGTTGTGGCAGTATATGGAGGTTCCTCCATTGGCCTGCAGATCCGCGACCTGAAAAGGGGCGTACAAATTGTAGTAGCCACTCCTGGAAGACTGATTGACCTCATTGAGCGAAAAGCAATCAATCTGGAGCAGATCAAATATGTGGTGCTGGATGAGGCCGATGAAATGCTGAACATGGGATTCCAGGATGATATTGAATTCATTCTGAAAAACACCCCGCAGCGAGACAGCACATGGTTGTTCAGTGCAACCATGCCACCGGAAATTCGCAAAGTGAGCAAGCGCTACATGAAGGATCCGAAGGAAGTGACTGTTGGTAAAGTGAATATGGCCAACAAGAGCATCGACCATCAGTATTACCTCACTACTGCGCAGCACCGTTATGAAACACTGAAGCGGATCATCGATTTTAACCCTGGTATTTATGGGATCATTTTTACCAGAACCAAGATTGATGCACAGGATATTTCCGAGAAACTGACCCGGGAGGGATATGATATTGATGCCCTGCACGGAGACCTTACACAGGCGCAACGCGATAAAGTAATGGGCCAGTTCCGTGATAAGAGCCTTCAGTTGCTCATTGCAACCGATGTTGCTGCAAGGGGGATTGATGTGCAGGGGATTACCCATGTGATCAACTATGAGTTGCCGGATGATGTGGAAGTTTACACCCATCGTAGTGGCCGTACAGGTCGTGCCGGAAACCAGGGAATCTGTATCTCGATCATCCATGCCAAGGAAGCATATAAGTTGAAGCAAATTGAAAGAATCAACAATTCACAGTTTCATAAACTGGATATCCCTTCCGGGAAAGATGTTTGCCGGAAACAGTTCTTTCATTTCATGGACAAGTTGCTGAGCACCGACATCAGCCACGGTGATTATGAAACCTATGTGCCGATGCTTGCCGAACGATTTGCAGAGGTGAGTAAAGAGGATGTGTTGAAGAGGGTGGCTGCCATGGAGTTTGACCGCTTCCTGAAATACTATGAGAATGCAGAAGACCTGAACCTGCGCGATAAGGGCAGGAGAGAACCTGCCGAACGAGGCGGAGACAGAAGCAGGGGCAGAGAAAGAGACGGCGGCAGAGGCGATGGCAGAAAAGAATACACCAGGGGCGGCGGCGGTTACTCAAGATTGTTTGTGAACCTCGGTACCAAAGACGGGTTCTTTAAGGCCAGTTTCCTCCAGTTTATCCTGGATATGAGTGATCTGAAAAAAGAAGTGCTGGGAAGAATTGATATGAAAGACATGAACAGTTGGATTGAAATTGAAAAAGGGGCTGCGCAGCAAATGATCCGTTCCCTGGATGGTAAAAACTACAAGGGAAGAAGGATCAGGATGAATGATGCAGATACCGGTGGAAGAAGATAATTTTTTAATCAGGAGATTGCCAATTTCAGAATATAGAACAAAGATCAATTTATGGAACAGACCGTTCAACAGGCAGTTGACATTAAGCAACTGCTGACCAAAAGGCCGCTGATTATTTCCGGCCCATGCAGTGCAGAAACAGAAGAACAGGTAATGCAAACTGCTACCCGCTTAGCGGCAACAGGGAAAGTGGATATCCTGCGTGCAGGTATCTGGAAGCCAAGAACACGCCCCGGCAGTTTTGAAGGGGTGGGAACCAAGGGATTGCCCTGGTTGCAGCAGGCGCGTAAAGCAACAGGACTTCCTGTAGCGGTGGAAGTGGCGACCGGCAAGCAGGTGGAAGATGCATTGCATTTTGGGGTGGATGTATTGTGGATTGGTGCTCGTACCACCGTAAACCCATTCAGTGTTCAGGATGTGGCAGATGCGTTGAAAGGCGTGGATGTACCCGTACTGATCAAAAACCCGATTAACCCCGACCTGGAATTATGGATTGGTGCGGTTGAGCGGGTTGCCAAAGCCGGCATTCAAAACATTGGCCTTATTCACCGCGGATTCAGTTCTTATGGAAATACGGAATACCGGAATGCCCCGATGTGGCATCTGGCAATTGAAATGAAACGCCGTAACCCGGGCATGCTGATGATCAATGACCCGTCGCATATCTGCGGCAGAAGGGATATTCTGGCGGCAGTGGCCCAGAAGGCAATTGACCTCGATTTTGATGGTCTGATCATCGAAAGCCATATTGATCCGGATAATGCATGGAGCGATGCCAAGCAGCAGGTTACCCCTGAGCGCCTGGCCGAAATGCTGAGCAGCATTAAATGGAGAAAAGAAGATATTAACTCCGAAGAACTGCATGCCCAAATGGAGAAAATGCGTTCACAGATCAATCACCTGGATGATGAACTCATGCAGTTGTTGGGTCAGCGCATGAAAGTGGCAGAGCAAATTGGCCAATACAAAAAGGACAACAATATCACCATATTGCAAACCAACCGATGGAATGAAATTCTGGAAAGGGCTTTTGTGAAAGGCGAGCAACTGGGGCTGGGTAAAGAATTTATTACCAAGTATTTTGATGCGGTGCATATGGAGAGTATCAATCACCAGAACAAGATCATGAATTCATAGTATGCAGAAGAAGACTATTTCATTTTCTACGCGGCAAACTGCTTTCTATTTTGACGCTGAATTTTCTTATCTGGAAAAACTGGTTTCAAAAGAGAAAGCAGTCATCATTACCGATGAACATCTTTTTGATGCCCATAAAAGCAGGCTGAAGGGGTGGAATACCATTGTACTCAAGCCCGGAGAACAATTTAAAGTGCAGCAAACGGTGGATGTGGTGGTTGATCAGTTGATTGCATTGGGCGCCGACCGGCAATCTGTACTGGTGGGTTTTGGCGGAGGGGTGATTACGGATATTACCGGTTATGTGGCCGGCATTTATATGCGCGGTATCGAATTCGGTTTTGTTCCAACTTCTATACTGGCCATGGTAGATGCCGCCATTGGCGGTAAGAACGGAATTGATGTGGGTGTATATAAAAACATGGTGGGCCTGATCCGGCAACCATCTTTTCTCTTATACGATTATTCGTTGTTGAAAACCCTGCCGTTGAACGAATGGCAGAACGGATTTGCGGAAATCATTAAACACGCCGCTATCAAGGATGCGGCCATGTTCAAAGAACTGGAATCCAACAGCCTGGCCAAATATCGCAGAGACAAAGCGCTCTTTGCCAAACTGATCCGTCGCAATGCTTTGATCAAGATCAAAGTAGTGGTGAACGATGAGTTTGAAAAAGGAGAACGCAAGCTGTTGAATTTCGGGCATACACTCGGACATGCCATTGAAAATATCTACGAACTGAGCCATGGGCAGGCCATCAGCATCGGAATGACTTATGCCGCTCTGATGTCTGAAGAACTGAAATTCTTTACCGGTGCGGGGCAGGTAATTACGCTGCTGGAAAAATACGGGTTGCCAACCGTGGTGGAGTTTGATGCCAAAAAAGCGTTCAAAGTGTTGCTCAAAGACAAGAAGAAAGAGCATGTTTCCATCAACTATATTCTTCTTCAGAAAATAGGCAAGGGGGTGATACAACCCTTACTCCTGGTTCAACTTCAGGACATTTTCAGGAAATTTTAAAACAAGCGGAAACAGACGCTATGAATGTGATCATCTATCCATCTGATATTCGGGGAAGTATCCGTGCGGCTGCCGGAAAAAGCAGCATGCAACGCGCTTGTGCGGCGGCATTGCTGCGCAACGGACTGACCCGTATTGTAAATCCGGGCAAGAGCAACGACGACCTTGCTGCTATTGACGTGATTCAGAAACTGGGTGCAACCATAGAATACGATACCAATGGAGACCTGTTGATCAGTTCCCGCGGTGTTGATCCGGTATCCGATGAAATGAATTGCGGGGAAAGCGGGCTGGGTATCCGTATGTTTACGCCACTGGCGGCGCTGAGCAGCCGCGAACTAAGGATCAGCGGAACAGGAAGCCTGCAAACAAGGCCCATGCATTTTTTTGATGAGGTATTTCCGAAACTGGGGGTAAAGATCCAGTCTAACGAGGGCCGGCTTCCACTTAGGATACAGGGGCCATTAACACCGGCCAATATTGAAATCGATGGATCACTGAGTTCTCAATTTCTCACCGGATTGCTTATGGCATATGGTGCAGCCGGTGCAAAAAATGTAGCCATTCGCGTAAAGGACCTGAAGAGCAAACCCTATATTGATCTTACGCTTCAGATCATGCAATATTTTGGATGGGATGTGGAGAATGACCAATACGAAACCTTTCGGTTTACCGGAAACAGCGGTAAGCCGCAGCCTTCCGAAGGAAGCCCGATCACTTACCAGGTAGAGGGCGACTGGAGTGGCGCAGCATTCCTGCTGGTAGCGGGAGCCGTAGCCGGTAGGATTGTGGTAGAAGGGCTGGACCTCTTTTCTACGCAGGCTGATAAAGCCATCCTGCAGGCATTGAGCGATTCCGGATCTGCGCTTTCGATCATGGAAAAATCCATTGAAGTGGGCCCCCTGCCTCTGAAGGCATTTCATTTTGATGCAACCGATTGCCCGGATCTGTTTCCTCCATTGGTAGCCCTGGCCAGTTATTGCGAAGGAACAACGGTGATTGAAGGGGTAAAACGGCTGGCGCACAAAGAAAGCGATAGAGGAATTACCCTGCAGGAAGAGTTTGGTAAATTGGGGGTCGAAATTGAGCTCCGGGATAATCTGATGCTGGTGAAAGGATATGCCGGAGGAGCCATACAAAGCGCCGGGGTCCATTCCCGTCACGACCACCGGATTGCCATGGCCTGCGCCATCGCAGCGCTGAGGGCCCGCGGGCCTGTGCAAATTGAGGCGGCAGATGCCATCAATAAGTCTTATCCTGATTTTTACAGGCATTTGCAGCAATTGGGCGCAAAAGTGGAAGGATTGCATTAATTTGAGTCCCCTTAACCCTCAACGGGATAAGATAAAACCATAAACGAATCAAGTGAACTCACTCGGACAATTATTCAGGATACATATTTTCGGCGAATCGCACGGCGAAAGTGCAGGCATTGTAATTGATGGCTGTCCTGCCGGATTGCCCCTCAGGGAAGCTGATTTTACAGAAGATATTGAAAGAAGAAAAGGTGGCGTTCAAAAGGGGACCACCCCCCGGAAAGAAGACGATCTGCCCATTTTTAAAAGCGGCGTCTTTAATGGCAAAACCACCGGAGCGCCAATCACGATATTATTTGAGAACAACAATACCCGTAGTGGTGATTATGAAAAACAGCGGGCGGTTCCAAGACCCGGCCATGCCGACTTTACCGCACATGTGAAATATGGCGGGTATGAAGATTTCAGAGGGGGCGGGCATTTCAGCGGGCGGTTAACGGTTTGCCTGGTAGCTGCCGGGGTGATTGCAAAAAAATTACTGGCCACCACAGGTATTAAAACAGCGGCAAAAATTACGGAGATCGGTGGGGAAAAAGATCCGGAAAAGGGCCTGGAAAAAGCCATCGACGCCAAAGACAGTGTGGGTGGAATCGTGGAATGCATTGCAACCGGTTTACCGGTTGGGCTGGGCGAACATTTCTTTGACTCCGTAGAATCACTGATCAGCCATGCCGTATTCGCCATTCCTGCCGTTCGCGGGATTGAATTTGGTACCGGTTTTGCCGCAGCCAGGATGTTTGGGGTAGAACACAATGACCCGATTGCAGATGCAAGCGGAAAAACCACTACCAACCATGCCGGTGGAGTAGTGGGAGGGATTACCAACGGGAACGACCTGGTTTACCGCATTGCCGTAAAACCAACCTCTTCCACCCCCAAAGAGCAGGTTTCCTGGAACCGGGAAACAGATCAGGTAGCGCCATTTTCGGTAAAAGGCAGGCATGATCTGTGTATTGCCCTTCGCGTTCCGGTTATACTGGAAGCCGTGACTGCAATAATTATTACCGATTTGATGTTATTAGAACAGCGTATTAAAAGAATTATTTAAATGACAACCACAACCATGAATTCAGACTATATATACCATATTACCACCCGAAAAGCCTGGGAAGACGCACAAAGAAAAGGTCAATATGAAGCTGATACCCTGGAAACAGAGGGTTTTATGCATTGCAGTACCGAGGACCAGGTTCCCGGTGTATTACAAAGATATTATGCGGGAAAAACAGGGCTGGTTAAGTTAAAAATTGAAAAAGAAAAGGTAGACAGACCCCTTGTTTTTGAACTGGCCGGTTCTATTGATGAGGTGTTTCCCCATATTCATGGCGCCCTGAACCTCAACGCCGTGGTGGAAGTAACTGATCTTTCCGCTTAATTGATATATTGATTATCAATTAATTACAGAAAAAAACCGATTAAGCTTAGCAAGCTATGTCTTTTGGCATAGTATTTGGCAATAGCCCCGTATTCATCCGGGGCCAGGCGCAATATCCATTTTGTTGGTAGAATTGACGTGGGGCCGGATTGTCAAGTTAAGTTTATATTTAATATGTTTAGATTCTTATTTCTTCTTTTATCAGTTGGAACGCTGTACCTGGTACCGGCGCAATCCGATAGTCAGACGAAGGCGGGTCTTGCAGATACGGTCATTATTGCAAAGAGGGATACGATTCCCGCTGCTATCGATTCTCTGCGGTTGGCAGACTCCCTGCAAATCGCCGATTCTTTAAAAGCCCTGGCTGATTCGGGTACTATTCATGCTGATTCCGTAACTTTAACCGGTAAGGTTATTACCGGCATCGCCAGTTTTTACAGCGCGCGGCTGGACGGAACCAAAACGTCTACCGGCGAAATTTACCGTAACCGGAAATTTACCGGAGCCAGTAATAACCTGAAACTCAACACCTGGGTGCGGGTAACCAACCTGAGAAACGGGAAATCGGTGGTTGTCAGGATCAATGACCGGATGCATCCCCGCATGAAAAAAAAGGGCCGCGTGATTGATTTGAGCAGGGCTGCGGCCAAAAAACTCGATTTCATATCGAAAGGGCTGACCAAAGTGAAACTGGAGGTCATTGAAAAGCCCAAAGACAT
>DATFAP010000012.1:0-12602 GCA_035254545.1 Sediminibacterium sp.
GTTTTTCATAGGATATTGGATTTTAAAAACGGGGCTGGATTTTTATCCTGGCCCTTTTTTATTTTATACAGCCTCTGTCTCAGGCCCCCTCCCGGGCATCTTTCTTAAAATACCTGGCCAGAATTCCCGCTTTTTGCGCACCAACTACGGCTGCCAGTGCGTCTTCCGTTTGTTCCTTTATATTTTTCACTGATCTGAAGGTTTTCAGCAACTGGCTCACTGTCTGAGGTCCAATGCCGGAAACCTGCTCCAGTTCATTCTTAAAAGTTCCCCTGGAGCGCTGATTACGGTGGAACGTGATTCCAAAACGGTGTACCTCATCCCTGATCCTTCTGACCAGTTTCAACGAGTCGCTGTTCCAGGGCAGTTTTATGGATTCCTGGTCTCCGGCGAAAAACAGTTCCTCTTCGTTTTTGGCCAGACCAACCAGTGTGGTGGCGCCGGTAAGACCCAGTTCGCGGATGCTTTCCAATGCGGCCCCCAATTGTCCCTTGCCCCCGTCTATAATCACCAGTTGAGGGAATGGCAGCCCTTCCTCCTGCAAGCGTTTATAACGCCGGTAAACCACTTCTTTCATTGTGGCGAAGTCGTTGATCCCTTCCACGGTTTTTACATTGAACCTGCGATACTCTTCCTTAGAAGGAATCCCGTTCTTAAAGCAAACCATGGCCGAAACCGGGTAGGCTCCCTGAAAGTTAGAGTTATCGAAACATTCGATGTGAACAGGCAGTTCGGGTAACTGCAGGTAGTTCTGCAATTCATAGAGTACTTTCTTCTGTTCCAGATCTGTTTTACCCTCCAGGTGGAGGATTTTCTTTTTCCTAAGTTCCTCTTTGAAATAAGAAACATTTTTGATAGAAAGATCCAGTAATTTTCTTTTATCCCCTGCCTTGGGCACCGTGATGATTACTGCCGGATCCGGGTAATCTATCGGGATAGGGACAATGATTTCATGCGCCATGCTGTTGAAGGAGCTGCGCAGGTTGCCAATGACAAACTCAAGCACTTCTGCTTCCGATTCCTCCAGCTTGGTTTCAACCGGAACCGTATGGGTCTGAACAATGGTACCATTCTGAACCATCAGGTAGTTTACATAAGCTTTGTCATTGTCCTTTATGATGGAGAACACATCCAGGTTGGTCAGGTGCCTGCTCACAATTACCGATTTAGCCTGATAATTTTCGAGGTGTTCAATTTTCTTTTTTACCAACGCAGCCTTTTCAAAATCAAGGTTCGAAGCATGCTCTTGCATCAAATGTCTATAATGCTGTATCACGGCACCCAGGTTTCCCTTCAGTACATTGCGTACCATCTGGATTCCTTCCTGGTAGTCCTGCGTACTTTGTAATCCTTCGCAGGGGCCTTTGCAATTACCCAGGTGGTACTCCAGGCAAACCTTGAATTTACCCTTCTGAATATTGGCATCTGTCAGGTTCAGTTTGCAACTGCGTAAGGGGATGTATTGTTTTACAAACGAAATGAGCTCCCGAACTTTTCCCGCGGAGGTAAACGGACCGAGGTATTCTGAGCCATCGTTCAATTTTTTTCTGGTCAGGAAAATGCGCGGGAAAGGCTCTTTCTTTACAATGATGTAAGGATAGGTTTTATCATCCTTCAGATCAATATTGTATTTGGGCTGGTATTCTTTGATCAGTGCATTCTCCAGCAGAAAAGCATCCTGTTCCGAATCCACAATGGTGAATTCAATCCGGTGAATCCGCTGAACCAGTTCATGCGTTTTATATCCTGTGAATGTTTTGGTGAAATAGGAGCTTACTCGTTTTCTCAAACTCTTGGCCTTGCCCACATACAGCAGCGTACCTCCTTTGTCGAAGTATTTATAAATACCCGGGTTCAGGGGGATGGTATGGGCAATCTGTTGAAAAGCTTCCTGTGTCATTTGCCAGAGGATTTATGCCAATCTACGGCAATGGATTGGGTATGGCTGTATTCCGGATAATTTTTTGTAGTAACCACCTGAAAACCATGATCGGCCAGCCAGCTATATTGTTTGGTATACAGCGTATCGCGTAATGTCCAGCTTTCCCGGAGGAACAGTCTTTTAATGATATTGGTTTCCTCATTCAAAAGGATATCGATACGCTGCAGCTTTATAGCAGGATCAATGGCGGTATAGTTGATGGTATAACTGGCGGTAGATAAATCCTGAAATACGGATTCTTTATACAGGTGTTTTTTACTGTTCCAGTTCTGCGCTACATTCAAAATACTATTAGCAAGCTGAATAAACTGTTGCTTGTTGATTTGTGTACTATCTGTTCTTGAATCGGCAGAGATCTTTTGCCAGATTTCGAAATTACGCAGGTCTACATAACGGATCTGTTCGCCGATAAATTGATCGAAGGGATAAAACTTAGCGGTATCTGCAAGGGGAAGATCCGTTTTTTGCCGGCTCCCTTCACCGCAGGAAGAAACGAAGATGCCAAGTAACAGTAAAAAAGAAACCGATTGTTTAAACATGCTGCAAAATTATCCAAAATCGGGCTATTTCCACTGACGGGTGATGCCCAATCTGATACCGTAATCCATCAGGTGTTCCTTGATCGGGTATTGATTGGAGTAGGAAGGCAGGTGCTGGTAGCGGATCTGGGGTCCAATTTGCCAGGTATTATTACCGCTCTTATAAGAGAAATTGAAGCCCGCACTGGTGTTGATATTCCAGCGCCGCATGAGGCTGTTGCCATCGGTATAGTTCTTATAGTCGGTAGAAAGCAGGTAGCTGCTGTTGTTGAGAATATAAGTGGGTTGAACAGATGCTTCTGCATTCAGCCCGATGGTTTTGCCCTTCAGGATCTCCCACTGGAAGCCAACGGGAATGGCCACCTGGAAAATCGTATTGTTCAACTGCTCTGATTTATAGCCCGCATTGTTGTTATAGGAAGAGAACAGGTTGATCGTTTGAATGCCCGTGTTATTGATCAGTGAAATGGTGCTAAGATCCCTTGTGATTGTTTTGAATGTTTCAATATGATATTGGCGAATATTGAGCTGAATACCTGTTTTTAATTTCAGGCGACCGGAAATATTGTAAAGTCCGGCCACGCCCAGTTCCAGTCCGGTTGAAGGGCGGTGGCGGACCACATCATTTACCGTAGCGGAATAATTGAGTCCCATGGGCACGTTCTGATTGCCGGAACCCTGTACAGTGGCATTGGGCTGAATAATCTCCTTCACCTCAGCATCGGATAAGGTTCTGTAACTTCTGGAAGGTGTTACATAAAACTGAAATCCGGCTTTGCTTAATTTATTCCAGGGAAGGGTCTTCTTTTTGGAGACTATATGTTTCAGGTATATATCTTCAGGAACAATGGGCTGCATATTGGAGGGGATGGTCTTCAGCAGGTTGGGTTTTTCAACTTCCGCCGCTGCTTTCTCTTTTACAGGAACCGGTGCCAGGTTCAATGGTTCCAGGCTGCTTACCTCTATGCGGGCCTGTTCCACTGCTTTGTTCAGGGTTGTATTGTTCCGGACAGTCAGCCTTTCTTTTCTTTCAACAGCAATATTTGCCGGAATGAATTCCGCGTTTGCCCGGTTGTGTTCCTGTTGATTGAATGCTGCAATGATTTTATGTTCTTCAATGTGCAAGAGGGTGGCATCTGTAATTTGCTGGGGCTCAATTACGCCGAAATAGGATTCGTCATCGGCGTCTTTTACCACTTTGCTATGTGCGGCATGCGCAACAACGGCGGATTTTTTTACCCCGGCAATAAGCCTGCTGGCATGTAATTGCTTGCTGACCGAAGGGGCCATAAGCAGGGTAGAAACAGTAAGGGTTGTGATGATCAGTAAAGAAATAAAAGTGAGTGCCGGCCATGCAGGATACCCGTGCAACTCGGTTCGAATGTTCTTCCACACATGATCGGAAGGGTACATGCGATGCTGATTCGCCTCATCCTGTAAGAAATGCTCAAAATCGTTGTCTTGGTAATTCCTGAAATCCATATAAACAGCTCAACACTTACTAACTACTTACTATTTTTTGAATGCAGCCACCCAGTTGAAATTTTCCCTTGGGCGGTCGATGATCCGTTTTTTTACCAGAATCATTTCCAGCATTGTTTTGGCCCTGGTATACTGGCTTCTGCTGGTACTTTCTTCAATATCCAGCATCACCCCGATTTCTTTATGACTGTAACCCTCCAGTGCATAAAGGTTCAGAACCGTTTTGTAACCCAAAGGCAGCAACCGGATACACTCAACAACCTGTCGCGCCTGCATAACCGAAGGCATGGTTTCCTCCTTTACTTCCAGGAACCCTGCATGTTCCAGATCCACATTGTCAGAGAATTTTTTGTTCTTCTTCAGAAAATTGATACAGGTATGAACAATGATCCTGCGAATCCATCCTTCAAATGCGCCTTTGTTCTGGAATGTATGAATCTGGGAGAAAACTTTGATAAACCCTTCCTGCAACATATCCTCCGCATCTTCTCTGCTTTGGCTGAAACGATAACACACACTTAACATCTTAGGACTATACCGGTTGTACAGTTCCCGCTGCGCGGAGGGATCATTTTGTAAACAGCCTGCCAGAATCAATTGCTCTGTCATGAAGGGGATCTATTTATCCCTAAATATAAGACAATTTTAAAATTGTGCATGCTGCATGTTTCTGCGGGTTTTAACGTCCTTTTGGGGATTAAATCATTGATTTAGCGCATTTTAAAGCAAAATTAATCACTGAGACATCAGTGAAGTCATAATTTGAATCTGATTTCAATATATCCCGCATGAATAACTTACAACCTGCACCACCATCCCCCTCTGGGCTGACTGTATACAGCGGCAACTGGACCGAACAGGAACTGGCACATCTGCTGAAGCGGACCATGTTCGGTGTTAACAATGCAGATCTTCTTTATTTTAAAAATAAGACCTTGTCCGAAACAGTGGATGAACTGCTGAATCCTGTTTCACCAATCCCCGACCCGCCGGTAAAAGAATATACAACAGGCAATGCTGCAGTACCGGATACACAGATTGCTGTTGGAACAACATGGGTAAACGATCCATCCACCGATGGAACCATCGCCTCTCTGCGAAGGGCTTCTTTTAAAAAATGGTGGATGGGTGTTATGATTCACCAGGACAGAAGCATCCGCGAAAAAATGACCCTGTTCTGGCACAACCATTTTTCAACAGAGTCCAATGATGTGGGGAATGCGCAGTATGTATACAAACACCATCATTTGCTGCGGACCAATGCGCTGGGCAACTTTAAAGCCCTAACAAAAGCAGTAACAACGGATCCGGCTATGCTGGTTTATCTCAACGGACAACTGAATACCAAAACCGCAGCCGATGAAAACTATGGGCGGGAATTACAGGAGTTGTTTTGTTGCGGAAAGGGACCGGAGTCTTTGTACACAGAGGCAGATGTGAAGGCTGCAGCCAAAGTGCTTACGGGATGGAGAAATAATGCGGCTACCATTGGATCCTATTTTGATTCAAACAGACATGATACCACCAATAAAAGCTTTTCCACTTTCTATAACAATACCGTAATCCTGGGCAGAAGTGGTGCAACGGCGGGAGAACTTGAGCTGGATGATTTACTGAACATGATATTTTCGGCAGATGAAGTGGCCAAATACATCTGCAGAAGATTGTACCGATGGTTTGTATACTATGATATAGATGCCACTGTAGAGGCCAATGTGATTTTGCCAATGGCTAACCTGTTGCGGGCCGCTCAATATGAAGTAAAACCGGTACTGTCGGTATTATTGAAGAGCGAACATTTTTATGACAGCCTCTCCAGGGGATGTCAGATCAAAAGCCCGGTGGATCTGGTGGTAGGGATGTGCAGGGAATTCAATGTGGCATTTCAACCCGAAACGGATTATATCACCAATTACGGGTTTTGCAATTACCTGGCAACCTGGTTAGCCAACATGCAGCAGAACATCGGGGACCCGCCGGATGTGAGCGGTTGGAAGGCTTATTACCAGGAACCACAGTTTTATGAAATCTGGATCAATAGCGACACTTTACCCAAGCGAAACCAGTTTACCGATGTGATGGTGATGAATGGCTATACGTTTAACGGAAAAAAACTGCAGGTTGATGGAGCTGAATTTGTCAAAACCCTCTCTGATCCGGGAAACCCCAATCAACTGATTGATGACCTTACTGCCAGAATCTACAGGATTAATATTTCAGCGGCCTCAAAAGCACAACTGAAAAAAGACATTTTGCTGAGCGGGCAGCAGAATGATCAGTATTGGACGGATGCCTGGAATACATTTATGACTACACCCGGAAATACAACCAACACCACTTCAGTAAAAAATAAGATCAGGGATCTGATTAAATATCTCATGAACCTGGCTGAATACCAACTGGCATAATCAACGCACATGAAAAGAAGAGATTTTTTACGCAAAGCAATACCGGCGGGGGTAGTATTACCTTCCCTGGTAAGCGGGTTTTCTTTCAGGGCATTTGGTGCAGATTCACCTTTTGCACAGTCCCTGCTGATGCCGGTATCGGAAACAGATCATATACTGGTAATAGTACAACTCAACGGCGGCAACGATGGATTGAATATGGTGATACCATTGGAGAACTTTAGCAATTACGCCAACGCCCGTTCTAATATTTTTATTCCGGAAGACAAAGTGCTTACACTGGCTGATACCAGTAAAACAGGCCTGCATCCGGCCATGACGGGCATGCAGCAACTATACAACAATGGCCAATTAAAGATTGTTCATTCCGTGGGATATCCCCAGCCCAGCTTTTCGCATTTCAGGGCAACAGATATCTGGATGAGTGCAAGCGACAGCACTGCCGTGGTGAATACGGGCTGGGCGGGGAGGTATCTGAATTATGAGTATCCGAATTTCCCTTCAGGATATCCAAATGCCAGCATGAAAGATCCGCTGGCGATACAGATCGGATCAACCACATCGCTCACTTTTCAGGGGCCATCGGTGAGTATGGGAATGAGTATCAGCAATCCTTCCAACTTTTATAACCTGTTAAGCGGGGTGCAGGATCCTGTGCCGGATACACCTGCAGGAAAGGAACTGAACTTTGTACGACAGATTGCGCAGCAAACACAGCAATATGCTTCCGTGATAAAAGATGCAGCGTCAAAAGTGCCTGTTCAGGTCACTTATCCCTCGGGTAATTCACTGGCAGACCAGTTGAAAATTGTAGCCAGGCTGATTAAGGGCGGCTTACAGACCAGGGTGTATATGGTGAACTTTGGTGGATTCGATACACATGCCTCCCAGGTAAATAGTACCGATAAAACCACCGGAACGCATGCCAACCTGTTGATGCGTGTAAGCGATGCCATTAAAGCATTTCAGGACGACCTGAAATTTTTAGGGGTAGACGACAGGGTCACCGGCATGACGTTCTCCGAGTTTGGCCGCAGGATCAGGAGCAATGCAAGTACCGGAACCGATCATGGTACGGCAGCGCCTATGTTTGTTTTTGGGAAGCAGGTATTGGGCGGTGTACTGGGCACTACGCCTAACTTTGGCGCCAGCGTAACCGTGAATGAAAATCTTCCTTTTCAATATGATTTCAGAAGTGTGTATGCAACTTTGCTGGCCAACTGGCTTTGTGTAAATGACAATGATTTGCAGCAGGTGATGTTGAAAAACTACCAGACCTTACCATTGGTGAATACCGTTGACTGTAAAAAAGCGGTGAACCTGTCGGGAGAGCAACTGGTGAGCAACTACCCCAATCCATTTACCACCAATACGGTTATCACATTTAAAACAGCCGGAGGTCATACACTGGTACAAATCATCGATACTTCCGGGAGGGTCATTGCCCATTTGACCGATAAAGAATACCCTTCCGGCACTTATACCGTTGTTTTTAATAGTGGAAGCCTTCCCTCCGGCATTTACTATGTACGCCTTCAAAACCTTGCTACACAACAGGTTCGGGCAATGATCAAGGTAAAATAAGCCGGAAGGAGATACCGTCCTTCCTTTTTTTTGCAACAATGATGTATTTTTTAAAATACCTTTTTATATTTGCAACATTGTAGCAAAATACTATTTACATGAAAATGATCACAAAGTGCCTGTTGGGCTTGTTTTTAATCAGTTATAACCTTCTGGTTGCCAATACAGGTACAGGAACCAACGCGGTAGAATCCGCTAACCGCGGAAGCTTGCAGGGGAAAGTACTGGATGTTATTACCGGAAAACCACTGGCGGGTGCAACCATCTATTTGCATGAGGCTAAAACAGGAACGATTGCTGGGAACGATGGAAGCTTTAAAACCGCGGAAGTTCCTGCAGGAAAATACCTGGTGGAAGTATCTTTTGTCGGTTATTTATCGTATCTGGATGTGATGAACATTGATGGTGTGGTGAAGCACGATTTTAAATTGAAATATTCGGTATTGGAAAATGAAGCCGTTACAGTAACCGGTGTGGCTTCTGCAACAAAAATCAGACAATCTGCGCAGCCGGTATCCGTACTGAAGAGATCCGACCTGCTGAAAAACAGCGCTACCAATATTGTAGATGCATTAACTCAACTGGTACCGGGTGTGGCTTCACTCAGTACAGGACCGGCAATTTCCAAGCCAATTATCAGGGGATTGGGTTATAACAGGGTTATAACCATTCATGATGGAATTCGTCAGGAAGGACAGCAGTGGGGGGATGAACATGGTATTGAAGTGGATGAATACAGCATTCAGAAAGTAGAGGTATTAAAAGGACCGGCATCGCTGTTATATGGAAGTGATGGAATGGGCGGGGCTGTTCATCTCATAACCAATACACCGGTAGAGCAGGGAACCATCAAAGGAAATCTGAATGGGCAAATCATCGACAACAATGGGTTAAACGGCGTTAACGCTAATTTAGCCGGACATCTGAGGAACGGATTCAACTGGAATGTTTATGGTACACATAAGTCGGCAAAGGACTATCAGAACAAGTATGATGGAAGGGTGTTAAACAGCCGTTTTAATGAAAACAATTTTGGTGGATACATCGGAATCAATAAATCATGGGGCTACAGCCATATATTGGTTAGCAGCTTTACTCAGAAAATAGGTGTTGTGGAAGGAGACCGGGATGATGCAACCGGAAAGTTCACCATTTTCACCGGCAGCCCCCTGGAAAGAATTGCAACAGAAGCAGATCTGAACAGCAGAACACCAGTTGCACCTTATCAGGGAATCAGTCACTTTAAAATTGCGTCCGACAACAACATCGCTGTCGGCACAGGCAGACTTGCTGTTAATTTGGGTTACCAGCGTAACCAGCGAAAAGAGTTTGCCGATCCTTTGGCGCAGCAAACACCTGAACTCTTTTTCGATTTACAAACGATCAACTACAATGTACAGTTACAACTGGCAGAAAAGAACGGATGGAGAACGGCCGTTGGTGTAAACGGAATGTACCAGCAAAACCGTAATAAGGCAGCGGAGGTATTGATACCGGAATACAACCAGTTTGATGCGGGCGTATTTGTGTATACCCGCAAAACATTTAATAATAATCTCACTTTGAGCGGCGGAATAAGAGGAGATATCAGAAAGCTGAACAGTCATGGATTTACTGATGATAACAATGAGGTGAAGTTTACGCAGTTCAATAAATCATTTGGCAATTTCAGCGGAAGCCTTGGCCTGACGTATAATACTTCGGATGCGGTTACCCTCAAAGCGAATATATCCAGGGGATATAGGGCCCCATCGGTTTCTGAGCTGGCCAGTAACGGAACCCATGAGGGAACTAACCGGTATGAGTACGGAGACCGGCAACTGAAAACTGAAACCTCTCTGCAGGTAGATGCAGGTATAGAAGCCAATACAGAGCACGTAGGCTTTATGGTAAATGCTTTCTACAATCATATCAGCAATTATATATTTTACAGTAAACTGGAAAGTGTACTGGGCGGAGACTCATTGGTTACCGTGGATGGGGAGGACCTGACTGCATTTAAGTTTAAACAATCCGGAGCAGCTTTGTATGGTTTTGAAGCAAAAGTAGACTTTCACCCACACCCCTTGGATTGGTTGCACTTCGCCAATACTTTCTCCATGGTTGCAGGAAAATTCAACGAATCATTTGAGGGAACCAACCGCCTGCCATTTATACCACCGGCAAAATTGCTGACAGAGCTTCGCGGAGATTTTAAGAAAGTTGGAGCGGTTATGAGCAACCTGTATCTGAAACTGGAAATGGATAATGTTTTCAACCAGAACCGTGTTTTCACGGCCTATAATACAGAATCCAAAACATCCGGCTATACCCTGTTTAATATAGGGGCAGGAACAGCATTCGGCAGCAAAGGTAAAACACTGTTCTCTGTATACCTGGCGCTGAATAACATTACGGATGTGGCCTATCAGAATCACCTGAGCCGTCTTAAATACGCAGCAGTGAATAATGTAACAGGCAGAATGGGCGTATTTAATATGGGCCGCAACTTCAACATCAAAATAAATGTTCCTTTAAATTTTAAAGTAAAATAACCTACTGCAGGGCTTACAGCAGTCTTTGCTTTTTTCTATGTTGGTTTATGATGATGGCCCCTGCTCGAAGGGGCCATTACTTTTTAATTCCTGATGCAACGAACGGAAAGACCGTTCTTTTTAAAGACAGACGCTTTTTCAAAAGCGAACTGATCTTCTGCAAGGTTCCTGTTAAAAGCCAATTCTTTATCTTCTTCCGTACTGCTCCACCAATAGCCGTAATAACCCAGTTCGTCAAACAGGATATCCCGGTTGAGAATACCACCGGGTAAGCCGCTGAATCCGCTTTCATTGCTTCCATTCAATTCATTACTCCATCCGGCGGCACTTTTTAGTTTTCGGGTGGCCGCAGCAAATCCACCCAAATGTTTGGCCAGCAGATCCCACTCGGTATTAGTGGGAACATGCCATCCCGCCGGCGCCAGCCCGCGGGAATCATTTACGGCAAACCAATTGTATAGTTTGCCATACTTCGGACCATTTCCGGCATTGTATTCATAGAAACACCAGGCAGGCTTACCTTCTGCACCGGCTTTTTCCCATTCTGCATCCGATTTGGCTTCGGGGATCTGATCGCCGTTCCTGAAATGACTGGTATTCAGGTTCTGCGCCATCCATGTTTGTGCGCCAATCACTACTGTTTTGTAACTATTGCCCGATTTGTCTTTAACCTGCGCCTGTAACACAGTTATAAAAACAAGCAGGATGCTGAGGAGTGTAATTTTTTTCATGTTGTATTATTGTTGAGGTCCGGGCAATAAAAGTAGAGAATGGGCAACGGCAGGTAATACCCTCTTTACGGTATGGGTAGGGGGAACAGAAAAGCAGCAGGGAAAATCAGGTAATGCCGGCGCACTACCTCAGTAAGTACTCCCGGTGGGAATTGTTTGGAGGTGTGAGAGGATTAATGCATTCCTGTTAGTTTGATTCTACTAACCAGTTAGTATTATCACTGAAAATGATCAATGCCCCATTGCTTGCTAAGCTTCCCGACCAGGCTGCTCCAGTAATTGTTTGTCCGGATGTTGTTGCAATTGAATTATACACTCCGCCTGTAGCATTAAAAATAATATAGCGTTGCCCTGCTCTACCGACTGCTGTAGGTAAAGTAACACTTACATTGCTGGAAACTTTTATATAGTAATCATTACTTGTAATATTATATGCACTGGTTACATCTACAAAACCTAAAATTGCTCCTCTCGCATTAATTGCTCCGGAGGTTTGTACATTCGCAATGGCAGCATTGCCCAACTGAATTGTATTAGATGCGGTTACAACTGCTCCATTTCCAATTGCAGTGGAATTTGATATTCCTGTAGCTGAACTAACATCTGCGCCATTTCCTATGGCGGTGTTATAGTCTCCGGATGCATTCGTTTGAAGTGCTAAATATCCAACACCTGTATTGCCGGTTCCGGTAGTATTTTCCATAGCTGCTCTTCCTACCGCCGTATTATTCGTATTTGTGTTCAAGCGTAATGCGGCCTGCCCTATGGCAGTATTGTTTGATCCAGTACTTGTGTTAAGCGCATTTTGTCCGATTGCTGTGTTATTATCACCGCTAACATTAAGTTGCAGAGCAGCCTGTCCAATAGCAGTGTTATCTGAACCATTACTATTTGTTAAGTTCATTGCGCCATAGCCAACGGCGGTATTATTTGCTGATGTAGTATTTGATTGTCCTGCTCCAACACCATAGCTGGTGTTGGTTGCAGAGAAGGCCAGCTCCCCTGCCCATGTTCCGTTTACTTTAAAACGTAATGGTTGATTGTTACTTGATCCGAGAAAATAAGTGTTGCCTACAGTTGGCAGGGCGTTTCCGGTTGTACTCCATTTAGTACTCAACATGGTGGCGGTGTCGCTGATCAACAGCCGGTTGCTTAGCATGGTGGTGGTGTCGGTGATGTTCAGTTTGGTTTGAATTCTGGATTGCAGTGCTGTTGCTGTGTCGAGGAAGCGATTGTTTAAAGGTCTTGCAGAGAAAGCGGCGCTGGTGTCTTGTAATAAAAGTGACATATCCTTTCTCAAATAGCCATTCAGCATGGTGGTGGTGTCGGTGATGTTCAGTTTGGTCTGAATCCTGGATTGCAGGGCTGTTGCTGTGTCGAGG
>DATFAP010000013.1:0-112354 GCA_035254545.1 Sediminibacterium sp.
CCCCTTTAAACAAAAAAGGCCATATAGAATAAATAATTAACCAATTTTACAGCATTACTAACAGTAATAATTGGGGGTAGAGAGCTGCAATTTATTTGCAGCTCTCTTCATTTATAGGGCATAAGCGCCGGATTGATCCTAATTTAGCGGAAATTACAGACCCAAATGTCCGATATCAAACTCACTCAGTTTTCTCACGGTGCTGGATGCGGCTGCAAAATTGCCCCCGCTGTTTTAGACAGTATTCTCCACTCTTCTGTAACACAACCCGCCTATCCCAATCTACTGGTAGGAAACAGCAGCAAAGACGACGCGGCTGTTTACGACCTGGGCAATGGAACAGCCTTAATCAGTACCACTGATTTTTTCATGCCCATTGTAGATGATCCTTTTCAATTCGGAAGAATTGCCGCAGCCAATGCGATCAGCGATGTTTATGCCATGGGCGGAAAACCGGTAATGGCCCTGGCCATTCTGGGATGGCCTATAGAAAAGCTGTCTCCGGAAATTGCCAGAGAAGTGATTGAAGGAGGAAGAAGCATGTGCCTGGAAGCGGGCATACCGCTTGCAGGCGGCCACAGCGTTGATACCACTGAACCTATATTTGGCCTCTCTGTAAATGGCCTGGTTGCAACAGAAAATCTGAAACAAAACAATTCTGGCAGGGATGGCGATCTCTTGTTCCTGACCAAACCGCTGGGAGTGGGCGTATTGTCTACCGCACAAAAGAGAGGCCTGCTGGATGAAGCGGATCTGGCAGTCCTGATCCATCAGCTCAACCAGTTGAATAAAGCAGGAGAGGCATTAAGCGCTATTAAAGGCGTGCATGCAATGACCGATGTAACCGGTTTCGGGCTGATCGGGCATTTAATGGAAATGGCAGAAGGCAGCGGCCTTGGCGCAACCATTTACTACAGCAAAATTCCCGCGCTGGAAGCAGCTAAAAAACATCTTGCACAAAGAGTGGTGCCGGACGCCACTTACAGAAACTGGAATGCATACAGCAGCCAGGTGGCTTTTGGAAAGGGGGTGGATGTAATGCAGGCTTTTTCGCTGTTGCCCGATCCGCAAACCAATGGAGGTTTGCTGATTGCTGCAACTCCTTCGGCTATCACAGAAGTACAGGCTGTTTTAAAAGGCTATGGACTGACCGGTTTTATAGAACCGATCGGGCAACTTACCGCAGCAGGCGAAAAGAGAATCTGCGTGGAAGCCTGACCGGTTAAAAAACCATATTACCCTTGTTTTTGATTTGCTCATTGGTTAATTCTACAATCATCTGTACCCCATTCAGGTTGCGGATGGTTTGGCGGATCCAATTGCATTTTTCATCATCCACATATTCATATTTCATCAGCCACAAAAAATCCATGTGCTTGAATTCAGGGAGCAGGTATTCCCCGTCGAACTGGTTCTGGTACAGATAATGCACCAGGGAATTATTGGGCTCTTTATACTGATAGATGGAAAAATAGTAGCTTCTGTTTTTTTTCTTCAGGTGAATTTCAATTTCAGGATTCAGCCTGAAATCGTAACCCAGCATGTTGTTCAATTGCATACAGAACTGGTAGTTCTTCATGGTTGCAGTAATTCCTAGCAGACGCGTGTCTTCAAAGAAATCATCATTTAGTTCATCTACATCCAGGCGCAGTTTCATACAGCATATTTAAAACTCGATATCAATCTTCTTTTCTTCCGTACCACGTTTAATGATCAGCACGGTTTTATCCCCCTTTTTAAATTTGGAGAGCGACAGCATATAACTGTTTACATCCACAAATTTATACTCGCCCAATTGCAACAAAATATCACCGGCCTGCAGTCCTTTTTTCTCCGCCAGCTTGCCGGGGCTTACTCCATCAATGCGTAAACCCGTACCGGTAAATCCATAATCCGGTATCACCCCCAGGCTAACGGTAAAACGAGTGCTTCTGCCCATTTGTTGCTCCGCGGTTTTGGTAAAAGGAATTTTCCCCTTGCTGTCTGCCTGTTCAATGATTTTATATACCATCAGTAAGATGTCTTTACCACCTGCATAATGGATTTTATCCCAGTCGTCGGTTGCCTTATGATAGTCCGAATGACTTCCGGTAAATAAAAAGAGAACGGGAATATCCTTTCTGTAGAAGCTGGCATGATCACTGGGGCCGCTTCCGGCGCTGTCGATCTTATATGCAAGGCCTTGCACAACCGAAGGGATAATATTGCCCCAAACCGGTGATGTACCGTAACCACCGATCGTTAACTTTCTTGCTGTATCATATCGACCTACCATATCCATATTAATCATAAAGTTGGGAGTGATCTGCCTGGTTGGATTTTCCAGCCAGTATTTACTACCGAAGAGCCCCAGCTCTTCCCCGGAAAAATGGATAATCAGGTAGTTGTTTCCTTTGGGGGCCGCCCGCCGGGAAAGCTTGCGGGTTAATTCAATCAATGCCGCAGTTCCGCTGGCATTATCATCGGCTCCGTTATGCACCACATGACCCGTATCGAGGGCGTTTTTATCTTCCCCATAACCCAGGTGATCATAATGCGCGCCCAGGATCACGGTGGAAGGGGCATTGTTGTTGATATAACCTACTATATTTCTGGCTTTTCGCACCGCTTCCGTAAAAGATACCCTGAGTTCTATATTCAGGGAGGCCGTATAATCGGGCAGGTATTTTTTTTGACCCTGTTTCGTCAGGTAAACTACAGGAATGGCTGTGGGCGCGGTCCGGTCGTTTTTATTGAACTGCACATTATCGGTTATGGAGGAGCTGTTATATAAAAACAGCGCTGTGGCTTTTTTGGCTGCAGCATTGGCCACTTCTTTTTTGATGGCCTCCTCAATATCAAAATGCGGGTTGTTCCTGTTTTCTTCCAATACATCGGTCAGATCACGGAACCAGGGTTGGCCGCCTTCGCTCAATGCAGGGGCCTGGTTACCATTAACAGATCCGCTGGCGCTGAAAGCCAATGGAAAATAATCGGATCCCGGCACAAGCGTTTTCCCGTCTATTTTCAGCAGTGTGTTTTCGTTGATCCTTTTACCCTCATTGATTTCAAATTCCTGAATATAGCCTTTGTTTCCGGCGGGTTCAATACCAATCTGTCTGTACTGTTCTATGATATATTCCATGGCCATCAGCTCTCCCTGGGTACCGGTGCGTCTTCCCTCCAGTGCATCATCGGCCAGGTATTGTACATGTTTGGTCAGATTGCTCATGATAAACGCAGATTCCCTGGCAGCTTCTTTGCGCAGTTTACGTTTTGACTGGGCCGGAGCAAGCAGGGGGAGTAATAAAATGATCGCAATCCATTTTTTCATAATAACAGTTTGAGGTACAAAAGTAAGCGGATGGAGCATCCGTAAAAAGGATTCCGTATGAAATCATGTATATTCTGTTCCCGATCTCGTAACCTTATCCTGTTGCTTGCACCTACTTTTGCAACCTTGGCAACACCAAAGTTTCATATTGCATTAGTAGGTAACCCCAACAGCGGCAAAAGCTCCCTGTTCAACGCCCTCACCGGGCTGAACCAGAAAGTAGGCAATTTTCCGGGCGTTACCGTAGACAAAAAGACCGGAATTTATTCTGTAGACAAAGCAAAAGATACAGAGCTGATTGACCTGCCCGGCACTTACAGCCTCTACCCCCGCAGGGCGGACGAATGGGTGGCTTATAAAGTGCTGATGGGAGCAGACGAATCGGTTAAACCCGATATGGTAATCCTGGTTGCCGATGCCAGCAACCTGAAACGCAACCTCCTGTTTTGCAGCCAGATCATTGATCTTAAAATACCGGTTATCATGGTGCTTACCATGAATGATATTGCAGCGCAAAAAGGAATCAAGATCGATATTCCGGGCCTGGAAGTAGAACTGGGCATCCCCATTGTTGCCGTAAACCCGAGAAAAAACAAAGGACTGGGTGAACTGAAGCGGGCCATTGCAAAACTGACCCGTACAACACCGGAGGCTTCTGCCCGCAGTAATGATTTTATTGATGTAGCCGCCCTGGCCCCGGAAGCCATTGGGGAAGTACGGGCATTATTCCCCGACCTGAGTGAATATGCGGCCATCCATCACCTGATTAACTATGAAGAACTGGGCAGCGGGGAGGAACAGGCAAAAATTCCGGAAATAATAACCCGAACTGGCTTCAATGCCACCAAAACGCAGGCAGAGGAAATCATGCAGCGTTACAACCATATCAGGCAGGTGATGCAGAAAAAAGTGGTGGAGCCCGGACCCCTTCAAAAAAAACTATTCAGCAACAGGCTTGACAATATTCTGCTGCACCGCACCTGGGGCTATCTCATCCTGTTAACCGTACTGTTCCTGCTTTTCCAGAGTGTATTTGCGCTGGCAGCCTATCCCATGGATCTGATAGAATGGTGTTTTGCACAAATCAGTAGCTGGCTGACCCATACCTTACCGGTAGCCTGGTGGAGCGACCTGCTGATTAACGGTATTGTGGCAGGATTGAGCGGCATCATGGTATTTATTCCGCAGATCATGATTCTGTTTGGAATCATTACCATGCTGGAAGACAGCGGCTATATGGCACGCATCGGGTTCCTCAGCGACCGGCTGATGCGTAAAGTTGGGTTGAACGGGAAAAGCGTAATGCCCATGATCAGTAGCTTTGCCTGTGCCGTACCCGCCATCATGAGCGCACGGAATATTGAGAATAAAAAAGAACGATTGCTTACCATCATGGTCACGCCATTGATGAGTTGCAGTGCCCGGTTGCCGGTATACACCATTTTGATTTCACTGGTGGTAGACGATCATTATTATTTTGGCTTTGTAAGCCTGCAGGGGCTCGTGATGATGGGACTTTATTTTCTGGGCACTTTTATGGCGCTGTTTGTGAGCTATATTTTAAAATGGTTCATCCATATTAAAGAGAAGAGTTTCTTTATCCTGGAATTACCCATTTACCGGGCGCCCCGTTGGAAAAACGTAGGAATCACCATGATGGAGAAGGCCAGGATATTTGTTACCGACGCCGGTAAAGTGATTATGATCATCAGCTTACTACTTTGGTTTCTGAGTTCTTTCGGACCTGGTAGCCGGATAACCGATGTTGAAACCAAATATGCTGCTATGATTAAAGCTGCTCCGGAACAGGCCGATTCCCTGAACAGGCAGCTTTCCACCGAAAAATTACAAAATTCCTATGCGGGCATACTAGGCCAGGCAATTGAACCGGCCATTGAACCGCTTGGTTATGACTGGAAGATCGGAATTGCATTGATTACTTCATTTGCAGCAAGGGAGGTATTCGTTGGGACCATGGCTACACTGTACAGTGTAGAGGAAGCCGATGATCAGTCGCTTCGGGAGAAACTGCAATCCGCCACACATGCTGACGGCTCCAAAGTATATACCCTTCCGGCTGCATTTTCACTGATGGTATTTTATGTACTGGCCATGCAGTGCATGAGTACACTGGCAATTGTAAAGCGGGAAACCAAATCCTGGAAATGGCCTGTATTTCAGTTGATGTATATGACGGCGCTGGCTTATGGAATGAGTTTTCTCGTATACACCCTGCTCAGTTAATCTGCAAACTGCAGGTACACGGAAGTACCTTTCTCCGGTTGACTTTCCACCTTAATGGACCCTCCGAGCATTTCAATAAAGTCTTTGGTCAGAATCAACCCAAGTCCGCTGCCCTTTTCATTGCCGGTTCCGGTGGTACTTTGATAGTGCTCGCCATCGAACAATTTATGTTGCATTTCAGCGGTCATTCCCACACCGGTATCGCTTACGGAAATCATGACCAGTTGACCTTCTTTGTGCGCATAAACAGTGATTACCCCTTCTTTGGTGAATTTATTGGCATTGTTGATCAGGTTCCGCAGAATGAACCGCATGGCATTGATGTCTGATTTTACAAACAGATCTTCATCTACCAGGTTCACCATAATATTCGACTTCAGGGAAGACATTACCTCAAAGCTCTTAAACATGTTGCTCACAAGGGTGCGCACATGTACTTTTTCTGTTTCCACACCCCGTCCACGCATTTGCATAGAGCCCCAGTCTACCAGGTTATTCAGCAATTCAACGGTTCCGTCAATTTGCTTGCCCGCCATATTCATCAATTCCACAGAATCCTGCTGACTCAGAATTTTACGTGCGTTCAATTCAATAATAGACTTAACCGCACCAATCGGATTACGCACATCATGAGCAATGATACTGAGAATCCTGTTCTGCAATTCCATCTGCTGCTGCAGTTTTATCCGTTGCTGTTCCAGTTGTTTATTCAACAGGCTTTGATCCAGAAGTTTAACTACCTGACGGGCCAGTGATTGCAGCGTATAAATCTGTTCCTCGTTTAATGCTCCGGGTTGGGTATCGGACACGGCAATGGTACCCATTTTAAATCCGTTGCTATTGATCAACGGAACACCCGCATAAAAGCGGATAAAAGGGTCCCCTGTTACAAGGGGGTTATCCAGAAATCGCTCGTCCTGGGTAGCATCATTCACTTCAAATACCGGCGCGTCTGTAGCGATCGTATGACCGCAAAAAGAAATATTCCTGGGAAATTCGGCAGCGTCGATCCCAACCCTGGCTTTAAACCATTGTCGCTGGGCATCCATAAGCGAAATCAGCGCGATCGGGGTACGGCAAATTGTGGCAGCCAACTTCACCACGTCGTTGAACTCATCTTCGTATGAAGTATCAAGTACCTCATACCGATAAAGCTCTCTCAAACGCCGTTGGTCGTCGGATGGTATTTGGGGAGGTACCATAAAAAGATTGATTTGCTTAAGCGGCTCGTTCCTTTTTCGCATTAAAAATGGGCTTTCCTGCCCTTTAACGCACAAAACAGGCGGTTTATTGGATGGAACAGGTAAATATTCCGCAATTGTTTGCAGCATATTTACCTATTAATCAACCATTTAGATCGAATCCCAAGCAGCCAATATTTCTTCGGTGTGATTTTTTGTGTCTGGTTTGGCAATGATTTTACGGATAACACCGGTTTCATCGATCAGGAAAGTAGTACGGGTAGTGCCCATATAGGTTCTTCCCATAAATTTCTTTTCGCCCCAGAGATTGTATTTATCTACGATCTTTTTCTCTTCGTCTGATACCAATGGAAAAGGCAGTTCAAACTTTTCTTCAAATTTTTTATGGCTCTTCACACTATCTACACTTACACCCACTACCTGAAAGCCCTTTTTCAACAAGGCGCTGTAATTGTCTTTCAGGTTACAGGCCTGAGCCGTACAACCCGGCGTATCATCTTTCGGATAAAAATACAGAACCACTTTTTTGCCCTTGAAATCAGCCAGGGAAATGGTTTTCCCATTCTGATCAAGTGCTTTAAACGCCGGCGCTTTGCTGCCTTCTTTTAATACTGCCATGTTGTTTTTTTTATTGATACACGCTGGTTGAGCGGTTATACAACCAAGATTTAACCAATGGTTTGCTCATCCCGCCTTACATTTGTGCAATTTATTCAAATATCATGCCCAAAGATCAATCTATCAAATCAGTTCTCATTATAGGTTCCGGACCAATTATCATCGGACAGGCCTGTGAGTTTGACTATTCCGGCTCTCAGGCTGCAAGAAGCCTGCGCGAGGAAGGGATAAAAGTAGTGCTTATCAACAGTAATCCGGCAACAATTATGACGGATCCGATGATGGCAGACAAAGTGTATTTGCTGCCATTAACTGCCGAAAGCATCGAAAAAATCCTGGAAGAGAATCAGATTGATGCGGTTTTACCCACCATGGGGGGGCAAACTGCACTCAACCTCTGCAAGGAAGTGGAAGAACTGGGCATCTGGGAAAAATACAACTGCCGCCTGATTGGGGTGGATGTGGCGGCCATTGATACTGCAGAAGACCGGGAAAAATTTCGTCAACTGATGGTTAAAATCGGCATGGCGGTGGCTCCCAGCCATGTTGCCAACAGTTTTCTGGAAGGAAAAGAGTTTGCCCAGCAGATTGGATTTCCGCTGGTAATTCGCCCCTCCTTTACCCTTGGAGGCACCGGTGGTGGTTTCGTACACTCCAAAGATGAACTGGATGCTGCACTTGAAAAGGGTCTGAAAGCTTCTCCGATACACGAAGTACTGGTAGAAAAGGCAGTTTTGGGCTGGAAAGAATATGAACTGGAACTGTTGAGAGACTGCAACGATAATGTAGTCATCATCTGTACTGTTGAAAACCTGGATCCGATGGGGGTTCACACCGGAGATTCCATTACGGTAGCTCCTGCCATGACCTTAAGCGATACTGCTTTCCAGGAAATGCGTAATAAAGCCATCCTGATGATGCGTTCTCTGGGTAATTTCACCGGAGGATGTAATGTGCAGTTTGCCCTGAATCCGGAAACCGAAGAACTGATTGCCGTTGAAATCAATCCAAGGGTGAGCCGTTCTTCTGCGCTGGCATCCAAGGCAACCGGTTATCCCATTGCAAAAATTGCAGCAAAACTGGCCATCGGGTACAGCCTCGACGAACTGAAAAACCAGATCACCAAAACTACTTCTGCTTATTTTGAACCGGCCCTCGACTATGTAATTGTAAAAGTTCCCCGTTGGAACTTCGACAAGTTTAAAGGAGCCAACGATACCCTGGGTCTGCAGATGAAGAGTGTAGGCGAAGTGATGGCCATTGGCAGAAGCTTTGCAGAGGCCCTGCAAAAAGCCTGTCAAAGTCTGGAGAATGAAGCTGTAGGGTTGGGTTACTACGGAAAGAGCCTCATGAAAAGTGAGGAACTGGTTGAGTATATCAAGACCCCGAAATGGGACCGCATCTTCCGCATCAAAGACGCGCTGATGCAGGGTTCCACCGTAAAGTCGATAGCGCAGGCAACGGGAATTGACAGATGGTTCCTGTATCAGATTCAGCAGATCTGCACAATAGAAAAGGATATGGCGCAGTACAGCCTGGAAACACTCCCCACCGGATTATTGAAAGAGGCCAAGAAGGCAGGTTTCTCAGATATACAAATCAGCAAAATCCTTTCTGATAACTGTACAGAAGAAGAAGTCTACGAGAAAAGAAAGGCGCTGGGAATCACCCGTATTTATAAAATGGTGGATACCTGCGCTGCTGAGTTTGAGGCCAAAACACCCTACTTCTACAGTAGTTTTGAGGGATAATCCCTTTATTTTAAATAAAAAGGCTACCTGTTTGGGTAGCCTTTTCATTTAATGCACAATATTTGCAGTGTAGCTGCAGCGTATGGCAAAAGAACACAAGCAGATTTTTCAGACCAGCAATCCCACCCGGTGGCAGCGCTTTAAATGGGCCAGCCGATTACTGGCGTTTTTTCTTTGTATAGCAGTACTGGCCATTGTGATAGCCATCAAAACTGCTTACATGCCAAGTATCCCCATTCTTCAGAGCAGCACATTCAAAAAAATCCTGGAATCTCCTGAAACCACCGATTCCATTGCAAAAGAGTACCAGGGATTTCGAAAATTCATCGATAATAAATGGGCAAAGAAAAACGGTGCAGGACAATATGAGCGGGAAGAGGTCATTCCGGTAGCCGGACAGTTCAGCAGTAATCTGGGTGTAAGGGCGGCTTTTTATGTAGACTGGGATCCGCAGGCTTTTTTTTCGCTAAGACGAAACATCAGCAAAATCAACCTTGTTCTTCCCGAATGGTTCTTTTTTGATCCGGAAGGCGACTCCATGGTGGTTCACAGAGAAAAGAGAGGATACGACCTGATCAAAAAAGCAAGAGGGTTGAAGGTAATGCCGATGCTTACCAATAACATCAATGGCAAATGGGATGGCAAAGTCATCAACAGGATACTCAACAATAAAACAAAGCGGGAGAAACTGATTAATGATCTGTACAGGCATATCAAATCGGAAGGATTTGCCGGGATCAATATTGACCTGGAAGAATTAATCGAATCCGACAACAGGGTGCTTTCTAATTTTCAAAAAGAGCTTTATGAAAAGTTTCATGCAAACGGATTACTTGTGTCTCAGGATGTAATGCCCTTCAATGAAGATTACGATTACTCCACGCTGGCCAGGTACAACGACTACCTGTTCCTGATGGCCTATGATCAGCATACATCGGGCAGCAGGCCCGGGCCAATCAGCAGCCAGAAATGGATTGAAGCTGCGGTAGACCAGATGGCACAGCATGTACCAACAGAAAAAATAGTGCTTTGCATTGCCGGTTTCGGTTACGACTGGCCTCAGGGCGGCGAAGGCACTGATGTTACCTATCAGCAGGCTTTAAGCATTGCAAAAGAAAACGGAAGCCGGATTACCTATGACAATGATTCTTATAATCTGCATTTCAAATACACAGACAATGCCCGGCATATAAGAGAAGTGCACTTTACAGATGCCGCTACCAATTTTAATACCATTCGTTTTTCTACCGAATACGGGCTGGCCGGAACTTCGTTGTGGCGAATGGGGAGTGAAGACAGCAGGCTCTGGGATTTTTATCACCTGCCCCTCGATAAAGCTTCCGCACACCGGTTCAATTTTGACGAATTTAGCCGGGTAAAAAGCAGCAATGACGTGGATTTCATGGGCGAAGGAGAAATTCTCGACGTTATTTCGACCCCCACACCGGGAAAAATCAGAACCGAGCTGGATACCTCGTGGATGCTGATCAGTGAGCAGTTCTACGACACACTGCCTTCTATGTTTGTTGTAAAACAATTCGGAAAATCAGATGCCAAAAAAATGGTGCTCACTTTTGATGATGGCCCGCATCCAAAATATACCAGGCAAATCCTGGATATCCTGGATCATTACAAAGTGGTGGCCAATTTCTTTGTTGTAGGAATTGAAGCGGAAAAAAATATTCCGCTCATCAAAAGAATTTACAACTCCGGACATGAACTAAGCAATCATACTTTCACCCACCCCAATATGGCCACCGTTAGCAGGCAGCGGGCAGTCCTCGAAATGGACGCAACCAGACTACTGCTGGAAGCTGTAACGGGTCGAAGCACCATTATGTTCCGTGCACCCTACAATGCAGACAGCCGGCCGGAGACCATGGAGGAACTGGTGCCGGTTGCATTGAGCAGAACCAAAAACTACCTGACGATCGGGGAGAATATTGACCCGCTCGACTGGCAGGCAGAAGAGGTGCAAAACTTCAATGCCGACAGTATCTTTAACCGGGTAGTGCGGATGAAAGACAATGGCAATATCATCCTGCTCCATGATGCAGGAGGTAACAGGAGCGCCACAGTGGAAGCGCTGCCCAAAATCATTGAATACTTCCATAAAGAAGGGTACACATTCACAACAGTCGCCGACCTGATGGGTAAAACCAGGGATGATGTGATGCCCCCTGTACCCAATTACAAAGGCAATTACCTGCTGCAGTTCAATTATTTTCTGGCAGAGGCGGGCTATTATTTCGGCAAAATCTTTAATGCAATTTTCATACTGTTCCTGGTGTTGGGCAGTATCAGATTAGGAGCGCTGCTGCTGTTTTCAATCCTGCAGCGAAGAAAAGGGAAAAAAGAAGCATTCCCCGGAAAGGTTGATCAGGGACTGGTGTCGATCATTGTGCCCGCCTATAACGAAGAGGTGAACGCAGTAAGCTCTTTACAAAACCTGCTCCGCTGTGACTATCCCAATTTCAATATCATTTTTGTGAACGACGGGAGCGGCGACAATACCCTGGAACGTGTTACTGCTGCATTCAACAATCATCCGAAAGTCACTATTCTGGATAAACCCAATGGCGGTAAGGCTTCTGCATTAAACTACGGCATTGCGTCCACCAATGCGGAACTGGTGGTCTGCATTGATGCCGATACCAAACTGAAACCCGATGCAGTAAGCAGACTGGTACAGCATTTTGATCATGAGGATATTGGCGCAGTTGCCGGAAACGTAAAAGTGGGAAATGAAAACAACCTGATTACCCGCTGGCAGGGCATTGAATACATCACCAGTCAAAATATTGACCGGCAGGCTTTCAGTTATTTCAACGGTATTACGGTGGTTCCTGGTGCCATCGGAGCGTTCAGAAAGCAGGCTATTGAAGATGCCGGCGGGTTTACCGCCGATACTTTGGCAGAAGACGCAGATCTTACCGTTAGAATACTCCGCTGCAATTATATCATTCTGAACGAAAACAATGCCATTGCCATGACGGAAGCGCCTGAATCCGTAAAGATGTTTATGAAACAGCGTTTCAGATGGACCTTTGGTGTACTGCAGACATTCTGGAAAAACCGCGATGCATTGTTCAACCAGAAGTACAGGATCCTGGGTTTTATTGTACTTCCAGACATATTACTTTTTAAATATATCATGCCCCTTTTTGCCCCATTTGCCGACCTGTTGATGCTCATGGGATTACTGACAGGAAGTGCAGGAGAAATAGGCCTTTACTACACTATTTTTATGTTGCTTGATATAACGGTTGCGGCGCTTGCTTTTCATTACGAAAAAGAACCGGCATGGAAACTGGTTTTACTGATCCCGCAGCGGATTATTTACCGGTGGTTACTCCTGATTGTATTATTCCGGACACTGCGAAAAGCCGTTCAGGGAGAACTGCAGCACTGGGGTGTACTGAAAAGAACAGGAAATGTACAGGATGCCATCTAAAAAACGCTTTACTTTGCATCACTTTAGCGAAAAAACATACTATGAAACTGAAAGACATACAGGTACTGAATGAAAAGGAAACAAGGGGTGGATTTGGCGAAGGCATACACGAAATCGGCAAGGAAAATCCCAATGTAGTAGTGCTCACTGCAGACCTGGCCGGTTCACTGAAACTGGGGCCGTTCATCAAAGACTTCCCGGATCGTTTTGTACAGTGCGGTATTGCAGAAGCCAATATGATTGGAATTGCTGCCGGTATGACCATCGGGGGTAAAATTCCTTACACAACCACATTTGCCAACTTCAGCACCGGCCGTGTATACGACCAGATTCGTCAGAGTGTGGCTTATAGCGATAAAAATGTAAAAATCTGCGCCTCTCACGCAGGACTTACCCTGGGTGAAGATGGCGCAACTCACCAAATCCTGGAAGATATCGGATTAATGAAGATGCTTCCGGGTATGACGGTGATTGTTCCTTGCGACTTCAATCAGACAAAAGCAGCAACAAAAGCAATTGCAGCTCATGAAGGACCGGTCTATCTTCGTTTCGGCAGACCCAAATGGCCTAATTTCACCAAAGAAGACGGAAGTGATTTTGTCATCGGCCAGGCCCAAAAATTGAGTGAGGGATCAGATGTTTCCATTTTTGCCTGCGGACATATGGTTTGGAAAGCCATTGAAGCCGGAAGAATCCTGGAAGAAAAAGGCATCAGTGTAGAACTGATCAACCTACATACCATCAAACCATTAGACGAGGCCGCCATTATTGCGTCTATCTCTAAAACGAAATGCGCTGTTACCGTAGAAGAGCACAATATCATTGGAGGAATGGGGGATGCCGTGGCGCAGGTGGCTGCAAAAAACTGTCCTGTACCTATTGAATACATCGGCACCAAAGATACCTTTGGTGAAAGTGGAAAACCTACGGAATTATTGACCAAATACGGCCTGGACACACCTTTCATTGTTGCTGCTGCAGAAAAAGCGATATCCAGAAAATAGTTTCTTATTAATACGTCTTTAAAACCCGCAACACTTTGTTGCGGGTTTTTTTATTTGCAATCCCCGGCTTTTACTGCCCAGAAAATCTTGAAAATTCAGTAACTTGTAAATGAAACCATATCCTGAAACGGACTGCTGCAAAACAGTTGAACCCCTAATTTTCTTAGCAAGGAAGCTGTACAATGAATATTACATTTAACCATAAGCAATTCAATAATCTCTTCCCGTTTCATATACTGATTAATCAGAATGGAAGCATTACCGGTTGTGGAAAAACGTTATCAAAACTGGTCCATATTACCATCGGCGGTATATTTTTTGAGCAATTCAAAATAATCAGGCCGGAAGGAGACATCAACAGGTTTGAACAACTATTGCAGCATATGGATCAACTCCTGGTCATTGAAACCTGCCGGGAAAAAAATATTCAGCTCAGGGGCCAGTTTGAACTACTGGAAGAAACAAAAGAAATCGTATTTGTAGGTTCCCCCTGGTTCAATTCCATGGAGGAGGTAAACAATCATAACCTTAGCATAGAAGACTTTGCCATTCATGATCCCCTGATAGATTTATTGTATGTACTGAGGACACAGGAAAATATTACAGAAAAAGTAAAACACCTGTTATCTACGATCAATGCACAGCGAAAGGATTTAAAAAGGCTTTCCGCTATTGCTGAAGAAAGTACCAATGCTGTAATTATTACGGATAAAGAAGGGAAAATAGACTGGGCCAATAAAGCTTTCACAAGGATCACCGGTTATACGCTGGAAGAAGCAAAGGGCAAAACACCCGGAAGCCTGTTACAGGGGCCGGACAGCAGCCGGGAAACGATTGCTTACCTCAGAACCCAGATAAAGAATCAACAACCATTTGTTTGCGAGTTGATCAACTATCACAAAAGCGGCAAGCCCTACTGGATCAGAATTAATGGACAGACTTTATTCGACCAGCATGGCGAACCTGCCGGCTTTTTTGCCGTAGAAGAAGATATCTCCGATGAAAAAGAACAGGAACAAAAACTCAAGGGTTATGATGAACGTTTCAGAAAAGCATTGGAAAAAATCGGTGACAATGTATGGCAACACAATTTTCAAACAGGAATCACTGAGTTTTCGCATCATAATATTGAGTTCAACGGGTTCCTCAATCCGCACAGAGAAAAAGATGCCTTATGGTTGCTGAACGTGCACCCGGACGATAAAATTATTCTACAGCAAAATGACCGGAAATATGATGCGGGGCTCATTGATCACCACAATATTGAATACAGGATAATCAACGCCAAAGGGGAAATCCGATGGGTGATGGACAGGGGAGTGATTACCGAAACAGATGGCAATGGTAAACCAATCCGGATCACCGGCACACATACGGATATCACCAAACTGAAAGAAGCAGAAACGGCATTCGAAACACAAAGGAGTTTCTATGAAAGCATTTTGAATAGTATCCCGATGGATATTGCCGTATTTGATAACACACACCACTACCTGTTTATTAATCCGGTTGCCATCAGGGATCCTGAATTGCGCAAATGGATGATTGGAAAAAGGGATGAAGACTATTGTGTTTACAGAAACCGTCCGCTGAGGATTGCAGAAGAGCGAAGGGCTTTTTTTACCAAAGTGATAGAATCCAAACGCCTGCAGTCGAGAGAAGAAATGCTACCCCAACCGGACGGAAGTAAGAAATACTTTATCCGGAACATGCATCCGGTACTGGATGAGCAGGACGAAGTAAAGCTGGTAATCAGTTATGGATTGAATATTACCGACCGGAAAATCATAGAAGAACAGCTCAAACTCAACGAAAAGCGATACAGGGACCTGTTCAACTATAGCCAGGCACTGATTTGTACGCACGACATCACCGGTAAAATGCTCACGGTAAACCCGGCGATCTGTGCAGCGTTGGGTTATACACAGGAGGAACTTGTAGGAAGGAATATTAAGGATTTTGTTCCCCAGGCAAAACGGGATCGGTTCGATAGCACCTACCTGAAAGAAGTGCTGGAGTCGGGAAAGGCAGAGGGGGTATTTATCGTGGTCAGCAAAACCGGAAAAGAAATCTACCTGCTCTTCCAGAATTATATGGTGGAAGAAGAAGGAGCAACACCCTATATAATAGGGTTTTCCCAGGATGTTACCAAACGCATGGAAGCCGAACGGGAATTGATTAAGGCAAAAGAAGCTACGGAAAAAGCGAGCAAGGTGAAGGAAATTTTCCTGGCGAATATCAGTCATGAGATCCGCACCCCAATGAATGGCATCATAGGTATTGGCAACTTATTGCTGAAAACCAACCTGAGTCCCAAGCAAGCCGATTATACCAAGCTGATACTTGAATCGGGAAACAACCTGCTTCATATTGTAAACGATGTGCTGGACCTCACTAAAATCGAATCCGGTAAAATTGAACTGGAACATATTCCTTTCGACCTTGCGCATAAGATCAATGTTACCATCCGAACTTTTACCTTTAAAGTAGAAGAAAAAGGACTGAAGCTTCATTTCAACAATAAGCTGCCACCGGATACCGTACTGATAGGAGATCCGTTCAGGCTGGGACAGGTGCTCAACAACCTGATCGGAAATGCCGTAAAGTTTACCGAAAAAGGAAGCATAGAAGTGTGTGCAGAACAGGTCAGCGATGATCCTAAACAACCCTTATTTGAGTTCAGGGTAAAAGATACCGGTATCGGCATTGCAGCCGACCAGCTTCCATTGATATTCGAGGAGTTTGTACAGGCATCAACAGATACCAGCCGTAAATATGGTGGAACAGGACTTGGTCTGTCTATCTCCAAAAACCTGATTCAATTGCAGGGTGGTACAATCCGGGTAGAAAGCACCCCGAATGCAGGAACTACTTTTATTGTGACCCTTCCTTATCAGAAGGGAGATAAATCAATGCTAAAGAGCACTTATTCGGACGAGCGTGTATACGATAAAATGGATAAAAAAAGAATCCTGGTTGCTGAAGATGTAATCATTAATCAGATCATTGTAAAACAGATTCTGGAAGATTGGGGGCATGATGTAGTAATGGCAGGGAACGGCCAGGAAGCGCTTGATCTGCTGAAAAAACAGGATTTTGATCTCATATTCATGGATATCCATATGCCGGTAACAGATGGCTATGAGGCTACAAGGATCATCCGGAAAATGAGTGATAGCAATAAAGCCACCATACCCATTGTTGCATTAACAGCCAATGCGTTTAAAAATGAAATTGACCGTTTTTCAGAAGCAGGCTTTAATGATTATATTACCAAACCGTTTACGGAACAAAAGCTGTTCCGGTGCATGGCTCGATTACTGCAACTGAATGTGCAGCCGGCCGGAATTGAACAGGAAGAAAAAACGGCTGAGCCGTTGAAACCGGCCCCGCTTTCACAAAAACTCTATGATGTTTCGGGTTTGGTAGGGGCTAATCCGGACGAACGTGACCGCGAATTCATACGGGAAATTGCTTCCGTATTTGTAAAAAATACCCGGGTAGACCTTGCCCTGCTTCGTCAGGCCGTTGCAAACAACAATACCAATGAGATATACCAGATCAGCCACCGGATGAAATCTTCTATTTACAACCTGGGCATCAAAGGAACATTTAAAACAATTGAGTGCATAGAATTCTACGCAAAGAATAGGGAAGAAACTGAAAAAATACCCACTCTCGCTGAAGAACTGGCCAGCTATCTGGAGAAGGTATTTGTTCAGATCAGCGAGGATTATGCGCTTACCTAAATTGGAACGCCGCTTATGGGGCGAGGCGCTCGCGCTTCCATTGCTGATCGGACTGCAGGGAATATTGCAGGCGGTCGTGTAAACGGCTGCTCCTGCCCTGCCAGAATTCAAAGAGTTCAGGTTTAATAATATACCCACCCCAATGTTCAGGACGAGGCACCTGATTTTCGTCGGGATATTGTGCGGTTAATTTTTTGAAGTTGTCTTCCAGGAACTGCCTGTTGGGAATCACCTGGCTCTGCGGTGAAACCCAGGCGCCAATCCTGCTTCCCGGAGGACGGGAATGAAAATAAGCATCACTATCTGCGGGCGCTATTTTTTGAGCAACCCCCTCAATCCTGATCTGGCGCTCCAACTCCTTCCAGAAAAAAAGCAAGGCTACATGTTGATTTGCCGCCATCTCCTGCCCCTTGGCGCTCGAGTAATTTGTAAAAAACACAAACCCGTCGTGTGTGTATCCCTTCAACAATACGATCCTTGCCGAAGCCCTGCCCGCAGCATTTACTGTAGCCAGGGTCATGGCATTTACATCATCAATATCTGCGCTGGTGGCTTCTTCCCACCAGGTGGTGAACTGCTCGAAAGGATTAACGGAAGCATCAGCTTCGTCGAAAGATTTCAGCATATAATCGCGCCGGATATCGGCTATAGAACTGGACATACGCACTTTTTTTTGCAAAGTTAGCCGTATTTCAGTTAACTATTCTGATATATCCATCTTCCTCATTTCATGCTTGCCAGAGATATAGGTATAAACCGCCGGAATAACCAGCAGGGTCAGCAATAAGGAAAACAGGATACCGCCTACAATAACAATACCCAATGGAATACGGCTGGTAGCGGCAGCGCCGATACTCAGGGCAATGGGCAAGGCCCCCAGTGCAGTTGCAAGGCTGGTCATGAGGATCGGTCGTAATCGCTGCGTAGACGCTTCAATCACCGCTTCCATTTTGGGGAGGCCGAGTTCTCTTTTCTGGTTGGCAAACTCCACAATCAGGATACCATTCTTGGTTACCAGGCCTATCAGCATAATCATACCAATCTGAGAGAATATATTGATGGTTTGATCAAAGAGCCACAAACAAAGTAATGCACCCGCAAGCGCCAATGGTACTGTAAGCATAATGGTGAAAGGGTCCTTAAAACTTTCAAACTGGGCTGCCAGTACCAGGTAAATCAATACCAGGGCTAATCCAAAAGCAAAGCTTGTATTGGATGAGCTTTCCGCATAATCCCTGGAGGGTCCGCTCAACGCAGTTTTGAAACTTTCATCCAGCAAACGCTGCGATATGGATTCCATTGCTTTTACCCCATCCCCAATGGTTTTGCCTTCGGCCAGCGACGCAGAAATCGTAGCTGCTTTAAAACGATTGTAATGATATAGTGTAGGAGGATTGGAACTCTCCTCCAGTTTTACAACCGCACTCAGTGGAATTCTCTCCCCGCGGTTATTTCTTACATACAGCTTTTCTATATCAGCCGGCTTCTGCCTTTCTCCATACTCCACCTGCGAAATCACCTGGTACTGTTTACCATTCATGATGAAATAAGCCAGCCTTCTTCCACTGAATGCACTCGAAACCACGTCTGCCACATCTGCGGTGGATAAGCCCAGGTCCTTGGCCTTGATGCGATCAATCGTAATCTGCAATTCAGGCTTATTAAATTTCAGGTTTACGTCTACGTTCTGGAAGGTCTTATCCTTTCTGGCCTCTTCCAGGAATTTAGGAATCACTGTTTTAATTTTTTCAAAGTCGAGGTTTTGCAAAATAAACTGAACCGGAAGTGAGCCCCTCGATCCCAGGCCCACGGATATGGTTTGTTCTTCTACCGGAAATATCCGGGCATTGTTGATCCGGTTTAATTTTTTTCCGATTTCTTTGGCTATTTCCGACTGACTGCGATCGCGCTGATCCGGATCCACCAGCCTGATCCTTGCTGTGCCGGAATTGACGCCACCCGAGCCCCCAAAACCAGGAACGGCGGCAAAAACAAAAGATTTTTCAGGAATCGAATCCATCAGGTAGCCCAGCAATTTATCGCCGGTTTCCACCATATACTGATAACTGGATCCTTCCGGTCCGGTCATTTGGAAACGTACACTGCTTCTGTCTTCCAGCGGAGCAAGTTCACTTTGCAGATCCTTTCCTATAAAGAAGATTCCCAATAAACAGGTAGCAATGATGACCCATGCCATCCAGCGAACACGCAAAAATGCGGTAAGCAGTTTTTTGTAACCCGACTCCATGCCACTGAAGAAAGGCTCTGTCATTTCATAGAACTTACCATGCCCGGCATTCTTTCTATTCAGCACTACATTCAACACCGGCGTAATGGTTAATGAAACAAATGCCGAAATGAGCACGGCTGAAGCCACTACAATACCAAACTCACGGAAAAGGCTTCCTACAAAGCCCTGCAGGAAAATAACCGGAAGAAACACTACTGCCAGTGTAATGGAAGTAGAGATGACTGCAAAGAAAATTTCCTTGCTGCCTTCCAACGCCGCTTTCCGGATCGGAAGCCCGCTTTCCAGTTTACGGAATATATTTTCCGTGACCACAATTCCATCATCCACCACCAGCCCCGTTGCCAGTACAATACCCAACAGGGTAAGTACATTCACCGAGAAGCCGGAAATATACATGATGAAGAAAGTAGCAATCAGTGAAATCGGAATATCGATCAAAGGACGAATGGCAATCAGCCAGTTTCGGAAGAAAAAGAAGATCACCAATACCACCAGTGAAAAAGAAATAAGTAAAGTTTCCTCTACCTCTTTAATGGAGTTCCTTACATTCTGCGTCTGATCAATCAGCGTGGTTAATTTAAAATCACCTTTCTCCGATTTCTGGATATCGGCCAGGCGTTTATAAAACTCATCGGCTATTTTAATATAGTTGGCACCGGGTTGCGGAATGATGGCCATGCCTACTGCATTCACCCCATTCAATCTCCAGCTAAACTCATACTGTTCAGGACCAATTTCCACTTTTGCAATATCAGACAATCGCACTATGCCGGTTGCATCCTGGCGAAGGATCAGGTTTCTGAAATCATCTTCCGAAGTTAAGCGCCCCAATGCACGGATGGTAAGTTCCGTATTATCTCCATAAATTTTACCGGAAGGAATTTCTACATTCTCGGTATTCAGAGCCGTACGGATATCACTGAAAGCAATATTGAATGCATTCATTTTATCCGGATTGATCCAAAGCCGCATGGAAGGCCGCTTTTGCCCGAATATATTAACGGCGCTTACCTCCGGTATGGTTTGCAGTCTTTCCTGCAACACGTTTTCTGCATATTCACTCAACTCCAGCAAGCCCTTGGTGCCACTCTGCACCGCCAGCATAATAATGAAATCACTGTTGGCATCGGATTTACTTACAACCGGGGGAGCATCCACATCCTGTGGAAGATTTCGTACTGCCTGGCTTACTTTATCCCGCACATCATTGGCGGCCGCCTCCAGGTCTTCATCAATATTGAATTCTACGGTAATGTTACTGGCGCCATTGGAACTGGAAGAGGATATACTCCGGATACCGGGAATCCCGTTAATCGATTTTTCCAACGGTTCTGTAATCTGGCTTTCTATGATATCAGCATTCGCTCCTGCATAAGAGGTTCTAACGTTTACGACAGGTGGATCAATGGCAGGATATTCCCGCACGGCTAAAAAACTATATCCAACCACTCCAAACAAAACGATGAGGATATTCATCACCGTTGCAAGTATCGGTCGCTTTAATGCTAATTCAGATATATTCATTGTATGGGGTGCTGGATTCTACTGTTTTACTAATTCATTCAGTTGCTTCACGCTTCTAACCTTAACATCAGATTTGGGACGAACAAACAATACACCGGTTACTACTACACTGTCGCCCGGATTAATGCCATCAATTATTTCTGTTGTTCCTGCATTGCGGATTCCGGTTTCTACGTCTACAAATACACCCTTGCCTTCTTTTACCAGAATCAGTTTTTTGGCAGTGGCATCCGGGATGATGGCATTGGAAGGAACGAGGATACTTTTCTTCCCAATACCGGTTTGCAGGTATACTTTCACGAAGGTTCCGGGATTAACCGGGCTTCCTTCGAGCAATGCCCTTACTTTGAGGTTACGGGTGGTAGCATTGATTTGCGGATCGGTTGCAATCACCATTGCTTTTCTTCTGACGCCGCTTTCGTTGGTCTGGATGCTAACCTCCCCTCCCTTTTTGATGAGGTTGGTATACAGTTCCGGTACATTGAAATCTATCTTTACCTGATCTGCCTGCTGAAGAGTAGATAATACGGTAGCCGGGGTTACATAAGCGCCGGGGCTGATCTGTCTCAGACCGAGTACTCCTTCAAAAGGCGCCCTGATAACGGTTTTATCAATTTGGGCCTGCAATACCGCCAGGTCGGCCTGGTAGCTGTTCACCTGGTTCAGGGCCAGATCATAGTCGGCCTGGTTAATCCCGTTGATTGCAAGGAGTTTTTTCAACCGCTGTTCGGTCTTTTGGGCCATCTCCAGCAATACCCTGGTTTTGTTGAAACTGGCCTGTAGGTCAGCGTCATTGATCCTCGCCAGCACCATTCCCTTCGTTACCCTTGCACCATCCGGTACATTCAGGTAAGTGAGCCGGCCGCTGATTTCCGAAGTAATGCTGACTGTTTCCCTCGGAATCACAGCACCACTTACTTCCACGGTGCCGGAAACATCACTGCTACCCGCTATAATTACATCTACAATGGTTGGCCCCTGCGATTTATTGTTTTGTGCTGGTGCGGCTTTTTTCTGCTTACAGGCAAAGAGAAAAACAGAAAAAGAAAGACCAATAATAATTTTTTTCAAAAGTTGGTTTTTTTGGAGGGAATAAAGATATAATATATTTAAACCTGACCCTCCATCAGTGATGAATGGCCGAGGGTTCAATATTATCACCCGAACAAGCAGTCCAGGTCCTGCTTATTCGTCTTTCCGGCGATTAAATCCCCCCCTCCAGTTGAACCGGGAAGATTGATATATTTCAAGATTTTTGGTGACCCAATAGCCCAACTCCAGGTCGTTCAAAATTTTGACCAGTTCGTAACCGGGGCGAAACCTGCGCATGAAGGTATCCAGATCAGGAGACTGGAGTTTGGTGATCTTACGGACAAATTGTTTGGAGAAACGGCTGTTTACATAATTCTCCTGCTCCTGTTCAAGCAACCGTTTCTGCAGGGTGAGTATGCTTCGGTTGTGTTTAACACGGAACATATTAATAATACTTTCCAGGTCAAAGCCTACCGCTGCACCAGGGTTATAGGTAGGATTACTTACAACGCCCAGGGTAGGTTTTTTGAAATTAAATACTTTGGTATAGTCCTGCCTGTTCATCATGGAATCGTACCGGTAATAATTATTGCGCACTTTCACGGCAGGCAACTCGGTTGCCCGCATATGTATCATGACATTGAAATGATCGAGGTTACTGATGGTATCCACCGCATATTTCTGGGTGGTTTTGCCAATCATGGAGAACCAGATGGAATCCTTCACAGGAACAACCAACAGGTATCTTCCGGCCGAATCGGTGATCGTGCCGCGCCCCGATGAACTTTGAACAGCCACGGCTTCCAGCGGGCGACGGGCGGTAACATCATACACCGTACCGCTAACAGTGGCAAATTGTGCAGGTGCAGCACCGGGCAGTACGGCTAATAGCAGCAGAATGATCAAACTATAAAAACCCAACCGGATGCTCAAGTGCAATTAATTAAGTTGTAATATTAAAGCAGTCGTTGCATAGTTCCTTCATTATTGGCCGAATTAACGAGTTTTTTGCAGTTTAAAATTTTGTCTCAAGTATATAAGGTAGCATTTTGCGCCAACTGGGCCAATCGTGCGGTATATCATTGCCCCAAACGTCCAGATCATTCCAGATCCCTTTTTCGAAAAGGACCCTGGAAAATCTTCTGGCGGCTTCCGGATCTTCAAAACTACCGCTGCCGGTGCATATATGTATATGATGACTGGCGCGGATCTTTTCGAGGTACCATTCATCGTTCAGATTGGGAATATAGTGTTCCGGGCTGTTAAAATAAACCTGGTCGTCCCAGAATCCTTTCGTGTATTCAGTCAATTTATATACACCACTCATGCAAATAGCTCCGTTCAGGATATCCGGGCGTTTCAGAAAAAGATTCATTGCATGCAAAGCACCGAAAGAAGCACCACAGGTATAGATCAGGGTATCATTCCCTGTTTTGCTGCGGATGTATGGAACCACTTCATTAAATACATATTCATTGAACTGGTTATGGCGAATGGCTTTATGCTCGGGAAGCATTTCATTGTTCATCCAGCTTTCCTTATTCAGGCTGTTGATGCTGAATACCTGAAATTTACCGGCATCAATCAGGTACGATAGGTCTCCCATCAACTGAAATCGCTCATATTCGAGGTAATCTGCCGCCGCAGTGGGGATCATCAGCACCACAAAACCACTGCTTCCGTAACGGGCAACGGGCATTTCCGTTTGAACGGCCGTACTGAACCAGGAATCTAATACTTTATTCATTACAATTAATTGATACAGCTCTTCCTGATTTCTTTCCAGAGATCCCTGTAACACTGAGCGGCATAACTACCCGCGGCAAATATTTCCAGCGGCGCTTCATGTACACCCATTTTCTCTACATCACTCAGGTAAGGGATATAATTTTTGAGGAACACTTTGTCTTTGTAAAACTCATTGATGACTTCGTGGTGCAGGTTTTTACGATGGTCGACCATGCTGAAAAAGCATTTGATCTTATCGGTATCCACTTCATTTTCTTTAAAATAATGTATAACCGTTTCAAAAGAGCGAATGGAAAGCGTGGTAGGGATATTCGGCATCAGGATCCAGTCTGCACCCTGAAAAACAGCATCATGCAATGCGGAAATACCCGGAGGGCAATCCAGGAAAACGATATCGTATTGTTTTTTGATGGTAGAGAGCAGGGAAGCAATTTTTTTCTTCGACTGCTTCATATTAGACAGCAGAATATCTGCATGTCGCGAAGATAGATCGGCAGGAATAATATCCAGGTTGTTGTAAGAAGTATGCTGAATTGCATCTCCCAGCTCTATCTCACTGCTCAGGATTTTCTTTGCCTCATTTTTAACGGAGGCGCTAACGCCCAGGTAAAATGAAGAAGAGCCCTGTGGATCCAGATCCCAGATCAATGTTTTGTATCCTTCTTTGGCAGATAGATAGGCCAGGTTGATGGAAGCCGCTGTTTTACCAACACCTCCTTTCAGGTTGTACAATGCAATGGTAACCATGGTAACTGTTTTCGAGTGTATAGGAAGATAGTAAATTTACAATAAGGCTCCCAATAAAAGACAACCCATTACAATCAGGGGGGCAGGGACCCGGTTTAGCCGGAGCAGGTAAAAAGTGACCGCAATAATGCCGATATCCCATGCAGCAACCCACTGAAACTCATAAATATGAACAAAAATATTGTCCTTCATCAGGTAAGCCGTGGAACCGGCCATAATACCTACTACAGCGGCATTGATACCCTCCAGGGAACGGTAGATCACTGCATATTTCTTCAGGTTTTGCCAAACGGGAAAGAAGAAAAGTACCAGCAATGCACTGGGTAAGAAAATACCAATGGCTCCAATCAGGCTGCCCAGCAGGTGCATGGCGTCTCCTTCATCACTCAGCGCCATTCCGCCAGTGAAAGCTGCAATAGAAAATACGGGACCCGGAATAGCCCTTACGATTCCCGAACCGGTAAGAAAATCCTCCCGGTTAATTTTTAATACATCCCGCTTATTTTCCTGGATCCTTTTGGTTTGCGGACGGGTAACATACTGTTCGTACATCAGGGGAATCAACACATCCCCTCCTCCAAATACAAGGCTTCCGAAGCGGTAATTGTTTTCAAACAGGTTGATCGCTTTTCGGTTCTTCCAATTTTCTGTAGTGGCGGTTTCCGACAAATAACCTGTAAAGCCAAACAACAGAAAAAAGAGCAGAATATTACCCCACCTGATTTTTTTAGGCGGCATTTCTTTTTGAGGGATTCTCTTCTCACTGAAATTGGTGGCTATGCCTGCCAGCAGGATCAGTACAGGAAAGACCCAGGGAGTTTTAAAGGCAAGAAAAGTGGCAATCGTTGCCACCACCATAATTACCCGGGTAATGGTATTGTGAACGGAAATTCCGAATGTACGGTAAGCGGAATAAGCAATAAAGCCAATCGCCATGGGTTGAATGAACTGGAAAACTGCCGCTCTTTTCTGCAGGCCCGCAAAATAATCCAGCAAAAAAGACAATCCGGTCATCAGGGTGCAGGCGGGCAGTACCCAAACCAGCAGCGTAAGCAGCGCCAGCCACACCCCGCCACGCTTATACCCAATCAGGGTAAGGGTTTGGGTAGAAGAAGCTCCGGGCAATAACTGGCAAAAGCCATTGTATTCCAGCAATTCTTTTTCGGTAAGGTCTCTGCGTTCCTGTACAAATGTTTTCATCATCATGCCCATATGCCCCTGGGGGCCACCGAAGGCGGTTAAGCTGTGGAGCAGAACCGACTTCAGAAAAGGTATGTGACGAAGCATGATCATTTTTTCAGACCGATTTCTCTCAACCGTTCATCCAGGTATTCACCTGCCGTGGCATCAGGATAAGCTTTGAGGTTGTTGGCATCTATACAGCTTTCCAAACATGCCAGGCTCATTGCACTTTTAGGATGCAGGAAGAAGGGCATGGAAAACCTGCTGGTATGCCACAATTCGCGTGCAGGATTTACGACCCTGTGCGTTGTACTTCTGAGTTTATTATTGGTCAGTCGCAGCAGCATATCACCTACATTTACTACTATCTGCTCGGGCAGAGAGGTAACATTCACCCATTCACCCTGTTTGGTCAGTATCTGCAGACCATCGGCTGATGCACCTACCAGCAGAGTAATGAGGTTAATATCTTCGTGCTGTTCTGCGCGGATAGCCGATTGGGGTTCCCGGGTAATCGGGGGATAATGGATGCAGCGCAGAATGGAATTTCCGTTATCTACAAAACCATCGAAATAATGTTCGTCCAGGTTCAGGTACAGGGCTATGGCCTGTAACAGCGCTTTACCGCTTTTTTCAAAACTGCGGTAAGCATTGAACAGGGTTTCATTGAATGCCGGAATTTCCGCTACTACTACATTATCGGGATATTCCGGTTTAAGCGGATGGTTGCTGCCCACTGTCTGGCCATACTGAAAAAACTCTTTCAGATCGGGTGCATCGCTCCCTTTGGCATGTTCACGGCCAAAACTGGTATAGCCGCGCTGGCCAGCCAGTCCGGCGATTTCATATTTTAGTTTCTTCTCCAGTGGCAGTGCAAAAAATTGCTGCACAAAAGCATACTGGTCCGCTATCAGTTGATCGGGAATGCCGTGATTTTTCACTGCAACAAATCCAACTTCTTCATAAGCTTTTCCCAGTTCCTGAACAAACGCAGCTTTTTGGGCAGCGGATCCGGACGTGAATGCTGCTAAGTCTACTATGGGTATGGCCATGGCATATCGTTTAGGATGAGCAATAAATGATGCTGTAAAGTACGAAACTCCTTGTAATGTAGTAGCAGCGTGTATAAGCGGTGAAAACCGATTTTTTTATTAACGCCGGTCCTGATTTATTTCTTTGATTTGGGTTTCCGGAGCGCGGACAATTCATTTTTGATTTTCTCAATATCCCTGCGGAGAGATGCTATCAGAACGCCCAGTTGCTCTACATCCTGCTGAGTGGCTACGCCATAATTGGGTGTTTTATCGAGCATCTGCTGGCCGGTACCGGTCTTTTGAAAAAAATAGCTCACCTCTACACCCAGGATTTCAGCAATCTGCATCAGCCTTTTGGCAGAAGGATCCGTTTCATCCCTTTCAATTTTGGCATAGGCGCCGGCTGTTATGCCCAGCTCCGCTCCCATATTGTCCTGGGTATAATCTTTTTGCTCCCTGAGTTTTCTGATTCGGTATCCGATTGATTCTTTCACTTACCAAATTTGAGAAAGTGCCCATTTTTAAGCTGTCTTTAAAGTTTATTTTGAGGCATTTATAGTACATATATTGTCATTAAGAAGCATATTTACACTTTAAAGACAGAAAATAGTCTGAAACCTGCTATGCATCCATCTCCTGAAACAACCCGTCTGATTCGCCAAAACCTTAGCAGCAATATGTCTTTTCGCGTATTGCAGCATGAATACAGTTACATCGGCGGAAGAAAATCGTCCGTATATGCAAACAATGGTAACAGGATGGTGCAGGGAAATGAAACAGAGATACTCCTGGGTTTGCTTCCTGTGTACGGAAACAAACTGGAATGTGTTGGTCTCGATTTTTACAATAACGCCAACGAAGATGCTGCAGACCGCGACAACCGGCTCTTAACAAAGCTGGAGCTGGCTTATCAACTATTACAGGATGAGGGGATCTTATTTGCAGTTACGGATACCGCGCTGTATAAGCATCTGCTATCAGCAATGGAACTGGTGTATGGTAATGGCTGCGGGATTGCCGACTTCACCAATTCTCTCTACAACGGTGAGGCTTGGATGGTACAGCACCTGCTGATATTTCATAAAGGGGGCATGGGCGAAAGCGGTATGGGCCACATAAAAGATTGTTTTTCGGGGAAACGGTTTCAAAACATATTGCCCGCCGACCTGATTCAGCATTGTATGTACGTGGCCTGCAGTAAAAATGCCCTGTTGCTCAATGCAATCTGCGGGTATGATACAATGGCAGCGCCGGTGCTGCAGTTGAATAAACTGGACAAAGGAAACAGGAGATTCCTGTTGCTTTATCCAATGAATGCCTCCGATGATTATACAACCGGTCAGTTGATGCTTGCATTGGAAACGGATTTTGATTGTTACCGGCCGGGAGAAACTTTGTTTACCGGGGAATCTTCCAGGCAATTGAATACCCTCCTTCCGGTAAAACATCTCAGGGAATATATCTGGTACACAGAAACCGGAACAGGTTTTACCGATAATCTTTTTTCGCCTGCAGAGCCATACTTGCTGGGTATCCGGGAGGATACGGCTATTTACTTCATGTATGAATACAATGCCGACACTTTGCTGGATCAGGATTTTTTGTTAACGATGCAGGCAGATGCCCGGCAATTCATTGTTTATGCCCATCAATGTGCGGTTCCGGCAGAGTGCCTGCAAAAGAGGCGAATCCGGTTTAAACAAATACCCGAAGACATCAGCAGCAATATTGAACCGGTTAGTTCCCATAAACGCTCAAAAACTTGATCCGCATGATTTTTAACTGCTCCCAGTTATAATCATACTCGGCCAGCTCTTCCTGTGCAAGCTGAAGTGAAGAAGTTTCACAGTTCTTGAAATATTCAATAATTTCTTCCTGGTCCGCTTCATCCAGCCACTCGTCAATGGCATAATCCAGGTTCAGCCTTGTACCACTGGCTGCAATGGTTTCCATTTCTTCCAGCAGTTCATCCAGCTTGAGGCCTTTGTTTCTGGCAATGGTTTCCAGAGGAATTTTTTTATCGACATTTTGTATGATGTAGATCTTATTGCTTCCTGCATTGGCTACGCTACGCATGACAAAATCATCGGGTTTTTCTATCTCATTCTCCTCCACATACTTTGCAATCATTTCCACAAAGGGCTTACCATATTTTATGGCTTTACCCTTACTCACACCCTGGCACTTTTCCATTTCTTCCAGGGTGGTGGGATAAAGTGTTGCCGCATCCTGCAATGAATTTTCCAGGAAAATCACAAACGGCGGCAGGCTTTTTCGCCTGGCTTCTTTCTGCCGCAGTTCCATTAGCATGGCAAACAGTTTTTCGTCAGCGGCAGCACCTGTTTGAGAGGCAGTTTCGCCCTCATCATCATCGGCATTGGCGTCTTCAAACAGGTTATTCAGCACAATCTTAAAGGAAGCCGGTTTTTTCAGGAATTTCTCTCCCTTAGGCGTTACTCTGATCAGCCCATATTCTTCAATATCTTTTTGCAACAGGTTTTCCAGCAGCATCTGGCGCACCAGGCTGTTCCACAAATGGACTTCTTTGTCTTTACCTATACCAAATACAGGCAGGGCATCGTGCCGGAACATACTTATTTGTGGGGTAAGCCTGCCCGTTAGCACGTTTACCACATAATCGGTCACAAAACGGCCATCCAGTGCATTCACTACTTTCAACACATTCACCACGTCGTCTTTGGCTTCTATTTTCTCTTTAGGGTTTCTGCAGTTATCGCAAAGACCGCAATTGGGCGTATCCCAGTCTTCTCCAAAATAGTGCAGCAGGATCTTTCTTCTGCAAACGGAACTTTCTGCATAAGCCACCATTTCGTCAATTAACTGTGCCCCAACCTCTCTTTCGCTCAAAGGCTTATCGCGCATCAGATGTTCCAGCTTGGAAACATCTTTGTGCGAATAGTACAATACACAGATTCCCTCCAGCCCATCTCTGCCTGCACGACCGGTTTCCTGATAATAATTTTCAATGGATTTGGGAATATTGAAGTGGATCACAAACCGGATATCCGGTTTATCGATCCCCATGCCAAAGGCTATAGTGGCAACGATCACCTGTACATCTTCATTCAGAAACTGATCCTGTCTTTCGGCACGAAGCTTCTGATCGAGGCCCGCATGATAAGCAACCGCCTTGATCTTATTGGCCACCAGTAACTCTGCCAGTTCCTCTGTGGTTTTACGGTTAAGGGTGTAGATGATTCCACTTTTACCCTTGTGCTGCGAAATAAATTTCACAATACTCTTAACCGTTTGTTCTTTTTCGATCTTCGGCTGAATTTCATAATAAAGGCTCGACCGGTTAAAGGAAGAGAGCAACACATTCGGATCCCGAAGTCCCAGGTTTTTTACAATATCACTCTGTACCTTGGGAGTAGCTGTGGCTGTTAAAGCAATTACCGGAATATCCGGATTGATGATATCCATCATTTCGCGCAATCGACGATATTCCGGGCGAAAATCGTGTCCCCACTCCGAAATACAGTGTGCTTCGTCTACGGCAAAGAAGGAAATATCCAGGTCGCTGAAATACTCCAGGTTCTCCTGTTTGGTCAGGGTTTCCGGAGCAACGTATAATAATTTGGTTTTGCCGCTGTTCAGATCGTCTTTTACCGCTTTGATCTGCCCTTTGTTGAGAGATGAATTCAGAAAGTGCGCCACTTCGTCATTTTCGCTATACCCTCTTACCAGATCCACCTGGTTTTTCATCAGGGCTATCAGGGGCGATACAATGATGGCGCAACCCGGCATGATTAGCGCCGGTAACTGGTAACAAAGGCTTTTACCTCCACCGGTAGGCATGATTACAAACGTATCCCTGCCATCTAATAAGCTATTGATGGCTTTTTCCTGTGTACCCTTAAATTCCCTGAATCCGAAATATTGTTCAAGCGCTCCATAAATATTATACTCGTGAACAGGTCCTTTTTTGGCTGTTTTCCTGTCAGCAGGTTTTTTTTCAGCCTTTTTTTTGGTGGTTGCCATCTCTCAAAGTCAATTTTCTGTAGCTAGTGCGATCTATGCCTGTATAAGTTAAATAAAATATTCCTAAACCCCCTTAAAACCGCAACAAATTGTGATGAATGCCGGTAATTTGTAAATGGGGGAGCTAAGTTAGGAAACTGTGCCGGCAATATCGCCCCTTTGATGTTAAAGTTTACCTTTGATCCGATGAAATCTAACATACTACAAACCGCAGTCAACACGATTGAAACAGAAGCCCGATCTGTAAAAGGATTAACGGCCTACATCGATGATCATTTTGAAAAAGTGATTCATGCCGTGCATGGATCAAAAGGGCGTTTGGTGGTCAGCGGTATCGGTAAAAGTGCAATAGTGGCCCAAAAAATAGTAGCCACGCTTAATTCCACGGGAACGCCTGCCTTGTTTATGCATGCCGCAGACGCCATACATGGCGACCTTGGAATGGTTACAGGAGATGATGTGGTGATGATTATCAGTAAAAGCGGAGAAAGCCCCGAAATCAAGGTATTGGTGCCATTGATCCGGAATTTTGGCAATACCCTGATTGGAATGGCCGGCAATATGGACAGTTTTCTGGCCAAAAATGCCGACCTGGTAATCAATACCACCGTTGCCAGGGAAGCCTGTCCCAACAACCTGGCCCCAACCAGCAGCACCACGGCCCAAATGGTGATGGGCGACGTGATGGCCGTATGCCTCATGGAGCTGAATGGGTTTAACAACAGGGATTTCGCCCGTTTTCATCCGGGAGGTAACCTGGGCAAGCGGCTTTATCTTCGGGTAGAAGATATTGCTGCCGGTAATGAAAAGCCGACCGTTCTTCCAGATGCGTCGCTTAGGAAGGTGATTGTGGAAATTACCGAAAAACGACTGGGTGTTACAGCGGTAGTGGATGCTTCCAACAGGTTATTGGGGATCATTACGGATGGTGATTTGCGCAGAATGCTGGAAAAAACAACGGATATCAGTCAGATACACGCCAGTGATATTGCCTCCCCCAAGCCGGTGACCGTTTCCCCGCAGGCACTGGCAGTGGAGGCCCTGGAATTATTAAGGACCCACGATATCAGCCAGTTGGTTGTTGCGGAAGAAGGTCAGTACAAAGGAATTTTACACCTGCACGATTTAATCAGGGAAGGAATTGTTTAAGAAAGCAATAAGTTCATATTAAACTCGTTCAATATTCGTGTACTATTGCACCTGATTTTTTAACTGTTTAACACAAAATATTGCAATGAATAAACACCATTATGTGGCGATTATGGCTGGTGGTATTGGCAGTCGCTTCTGGCCCAAGAGCCGCACTTCTTATCCCAAGCAGTTTCTGGACATTCTCAATACAGGGAAATCGCTGATTCGCTGGACATATGAACGATATGCCGATTTTATTCCCAACGAAAATATTTACATCGTTACCTCCGAAGAATATGTTGATATTGTAAAACAACAGTTACCGGAACTACCCGCAGAAAATATCCTGGCCGAACCAAGCAGAAAGAACACGGCTCCCTGTGTGGCTTATATTTCCTACAAGCTCCTGCAAAAAGACCCGGAAGCTTCCCTGATTGTAGCGCCGAGCGATCACATGATCCTGGACACTGAAAATTTCAGGCTCATTACCCTGAAAGCGCTGGATTTTGTGTCGCACATCAAATCACTGGTAACGCTGGGTATCAAACCTACACACCCTAATACGGGATATGGCTATATTCAGCATGAGCCTATGCAGGTTGCAGACAGTATATATAAGGTAAAAACATTCACCGAAAAGCCCAACCTGGAACTGGCGAAGACCTTCCTGGCCAGTGGTGATTTTCTGTGGAATGCCGGCATATTTGTATGGCAGGTGAAGAATGTAATGAAGGCATTTGAAATATACCAGCCCGAAATGTTTGAACTGTTCGACGCCGAGAAAGCACATTTTAACACCCCCGGAGAAAAAGAAGCCATCAACCGCATCTACCCTTTATGTACCAACGTTTCCATCGATTTTGCCATCATGGAAAAAGCAGATAATGTATATGTAATTCCATCCTCGTTTGGGTGGAGCGATTTGGGTACCTGGAACAGTGCTTATGATAACCTGGAGAAGGATTACCTGGGCAATGCAACCGCATCAGATAATGTAATTGTAATTGATGCCACCAAGTGTATGGTATCCGCACCGCACGAAAAACTGGTGGTACTGCAGGGGCTGGATGATTTCATTATCGTAGATACCCCGGATGTACTGCTGATTTGCAAGAAAGAGAAAGAGCAGGCCATTAAAGAATATGTGGCCGAGGTGAAACGAAATAAGGGCGACCAATACTTATAAACGCTTGTTAGTTAAAATAAAAAGGGGATGATGGTCATCCCTTTTTTATTTATGATTACATTTGGTATAACTTGAACACTCAGACCATGGCTCAACCCCGTACAGTAATTACCGGTACAGGCAGTTATATTCCGCCGCATATCAAAACCAACAAAGAATTTGCCGAGCAGGATTTTTTTGGAGAAGATCATGTGAAAATTTCCACACCTTCTGCAGTGATTGTAGAAAAATTTAAAGACATTACCGGCATTGAAGAACGCCGGTATGTTGGCAGTGAGTTCAAGGCTTCTGATATCGGTATCATTGCGGCCAAACATGCCATTGATGATGCGGGGATTGACCCCGAAACACTGGACCAGATCATCGTAGCACACAATTTCGGAAACGTACTTAAAAATACCATCCAGAGTGATGCCTGCCCTTCGCTTGCATCGCATATAAAAAACGGGCTCGGCATACGCAACCCCAATTGTGTGGCGTATGACATCCTGTTTGGCTGTCCCGGATGGATATTGGGCGTGATACAGGCCAATGCATTCATTAAAGCAGGACTGGCAAAAAAATGCCTGGTGATTGGAACGGAAACACTGAGCAGGGTTATTGATCAGTACGACCGCGACAGTATGATTTTCAGTGACGGCGCCGGTGCCACCATTATTGAAGCTGTGGAAGGAAATGAAGACTCAAAAGGAATCATTGCAAGCAATATGCAAAGCGATTGTGTAGACGAACTGGAGTACATCACGATGGGCAAATCCTACTTGCCTGATGCCGACCCCGCAGTTCGTTATATTAAAATGAAGGGCCGAAAAGTGTATGAATATGCCATTAGGAATGTACCCAATGCCATGAAAGCATGTCTGGAAAAAAGCGGGGTTCATGTAACTGAGGTAAAGAAATTTTTTCTGCACCAGGCCAATGAAAAAATGGATGAGGGTTTCATCAAGGCGCTTTTTAAGCTATATGGCATCAGAGATATTCCTCAGCACATCATGCCGATGAGCATACATAAACTGGGCAATAGCTCAGTAGCAACGATTCCTACCCTGTACGACCTCGTGAAGAGAGGTGAACTGGATGAGCACAAGCTGGAATCCGGAGATATCGTTATGTTCGCTTCCGTTGGTGCGGGAATGAACATTAATGCTATCTGCTATCGGGTTTAATAGCCCCTTACATTTTTCCCATCCATATAATTCAGGAAGGCCTTATTCACTACACGGTTTCCGCCCGGGGTTGGGTAATTACCGGTAAAATACCAGTCTCCTGTATTGGTAGGGCAACTGTCGTGCAGATCTTCAATGGTTTGGTAAATTACCTGTACCGGAAGATCTACGCCGGGAGGAGTAATCAGTTGTGCAATCTTATCGGAAATCTCCTGTGTGGTAAATGGTTTGTAAATTTGCCTTACTACATTTTCAGATCCCAATTGGTCTTCTTCGCTAAGTTGGTTGATTTTGTCTTTTACCTCTGTAAGCACATGCTCCATGTCTCTTTCCTTCAGCAGGGCTATTGCGGCGCGAAAAGCAATAAAATCTCCAAGTTTACTCATATCAATACCATAACAATCCGGATAACGGATTTGAGGCGCAGAAGAGACCACAATGATTTTCTTTGGATTCAGGCGAGACAGCATTCTTACAATGCTTTCTTTTAAAGTAGTGCCCCGCACAATGCTATCATCAATTACAACCAGTGTATCTTCATTTTTACGCACAGTTCCGTATGTGATATCGTACACATGCTGAACCATCTCATTCCGGTTGGCATCTTCTGTAATAAAAGTCCGGAGTTTAACATCTTTGATGGCAATTTTTTCCTGGCGGATCTTTCGGTTCACCATTTCTTCCAGCTTCTCCGGGGTGAAATCATTCCCCCAGCTCAGGATCCGCTCCACCTTAATTTTATTCAGGTATTCCTCCATTCCTTTCACAAGTCCGTAAAAAGCAACTTCAGCAGTATTGGGTATATAAGAGAATATGGTGTTTTTGAGATCATAAGCAATGCTTTCCAGCACAGTTTTACTGAGGTGGTGCCCAAGTGCAATCCGTTCTCTGTAAATTTTTTCGTCGCTGCCTCTGGAGAAATAAATTCGCTCAAAAGAACAGGCTCTTCGTTCCTTCGGCGCAAGAATCTGTTCAATGCAATAGCCATCCTTATCATCGGCTATCAGGGCCATGCCCGGCATCAGTTCTTTTACCTCATTTTCGGCCACATTAAATGTGGTACGGATAGCAGCTCGTTCGCTTGCTGCCACAATCACTTCGTCATCTATATAATAATAGGCAGGACGAATACCATGCGCATCCCGCATTACAAAACTGTGCCCGTTGCCCAGTAACCCTCCAATGGTATAGCCGCCATCAAACAAAGGAGTGGCTTTTTTCAAAACCGTAGTAAGGTCGGCCTGGTTGGGGTGAGCAGCATCTTCGAGCGACAGAAAATGATGAATCACTTCCATCATTGCTGCCAGGTCGCTTTGTTTCTGAAAATCGCCCGGCGCCATTTTGATGATATCGAACAGCTCATCCGTGTTCACCAGGTTGAAGTTGCCGGCCAAAGCAAGATTTTTGCCCGGGGCCAGGTTGCGTTTTATAAATGGATGGCAGAATTCAACATTGTTTTTACCCTGTGTGCCATAGCGGAGATGGCCAAGTAATAATTCCCCTAAAAAAGGAAGATGCCCCTTCATCAAACCGGGATGCAGTTTGATATCGGGCTGGTATTTTTCCAACTCCTGAATTTCCTGGCCAATTTTGAAGAAAAGATCCGCAATTGGCTGGGGTGCATTACTCCTAACCCTGTGCAGGAACGGATTTCCCGGTTCAGTGTTCAGTTTCACCGTAGCCAGACCGGCACCGTCCTGGCCCCGGTTGTGCTGCTTTTCCATCAGGAGGTACAGCTTGTTCAGGCCGTAGGTTACAGAACCGTACTTCTGGAGATAGTAGGAGAATGGCTTACGCAAACGAACATATGCAAGGCCACATTCGTGTTTAATTTCGTCGCTCATGGTAGTTGTTAAAAAGAAAGTGGCGAAGTTACAACTCCGTCACCTTTTTTAAAGTTAATTATACACCGGTTCTTTGACAGCTTTTAAACTGATCGCCAGCCATAGAAATTCGTGGATAAAATGATCGATGGGTTTCTGGAAATGCTCGTCCAATAATCTTCCCTCAGCATCAAACTTCTTGTCTACGAAGGGGGTAATCAGCATATGGGGGGAGGCAATACCGAACAAAGCCGGTATCAGCAACAGCATTTGCTGGCTGGAGCGCATACCACCCATGGCCCCCACGGAGGCGGTGGCTATGCCAAATGCTTTCCGGGTCTGCTTGGGAAAATGATCCATCAGGTTTTGCAGGGCGGGGGAATAGCTGCCATTGTATTCGGGTGTTACCAGAATAAATGCATCGGCAGCAAACATCCGCCTGGCCAAAGGCTTAAACTGTTCGGGGGTCTTTTCCACCGACGTAAAAACCTGCTGCAATAAGGGTAGGTTCCATTCACGTATGTCAATAATTCCTACTGTGTGTTCGGTTTGTTGCCTGAGCGCCTGGTGAAGGTGCAGGGCAACACGATGTGAAACACTTTCTTCCCTGGGGCTTCCTGATATAATTTCGATGTTCATGGTAAATAACTAACAATTATTAGGGGAATCTGGTTCTACAAGCAGGAAATTAGGCCTGCTTAATCATTTGAACAGCCAGGTTCAGTTTAATTTCATCACCTACTACCACACCACCGGCTTCTGTTGCCGCGCTCCAGGTTAAGCCAAATGCTGCACGGCTGATTTTACCGGTGATTTCGAAACCTGCCTTGTTCTGTCCGTAAGGGTCGGTTACCGCACCGCCAAAGTCAACAGCCAGTTCAACAGACATGGTGGTACCTTTAATGGTGAGATCTCCTTTCAGCGCATAATCACTACCGGATTTTTTGGTAAAGGAACTTGAAATGAAGCTGATTTTGGGGAACTTGGCTGCAGAAAAGAAATCATCACTTTTCAGGTGAGCGTCTCTCTGTTCGTTATTGGTAGAAATGCTGTCTACCTCTGCTTCAAAACTGATTTTTGCATCGCTGAAATCATCTGCGGAGGATTCCATCACGGCATCAAATTTTTGAAAGCTACCGGTAACATTAGTGATCATTAAGTGCTTCACTTTAAAAGTGATCTCACTGTGTGCAGAGTCGATTTTGTACGTTGACATGACTTCTTGTTTTTGATTTGAATAATGATATAAGAATTGTTTCTTTAATCTTCGATCAATACGCCCATTTTACCCAACTGATAATCCCTGAATGCCTCCATGATCTGTGTTTCATTGTTCATTACAAAGGGGCCGTGAGAAGCAACGGGCTCTTTCAATGGCTCTCCTGTTCCAACCAACACTATACTGTCTTCGATGGCATTCAGTTCAATTCCATCCCCATCTGTATTAAAGGTGGCCATATAGAAGGCTTCAATCTCTTTTGCCTGACTCACCTGCACCAACCCTTCCACCACATAGATAAATGCATTGTGCAACCGGTTGAACGGAATAAAATAGCTACCACCCTTGTTGATGCGGACATTAAACATATTTACCGGTGAAAGTGGCATAACAGGCCCTTTTACCCCGTTCAATTCACCTGAAATGACCTGGATGGAAGTCTTTTGATCATCGGACCATACCAGCGGTGTTTCTTTCGCAGTTAACGGAAAATATGCAGGCGCATCCATTTTGCTTTTTGCAGGAGAATTGATCCAAAGCTGAATCAGTTCCTGTATTCCACCTTTTTCATGAATATCAGCCGGTGGGCGCTCACTGTGAATCACACCCATTCCTGCATTCGTCCATTGAGTTCCACCGGCATATACCACATTATCATTTCCCCTGCTGTCGCGGTGGTGTACCCCGCCTTTATAAATAAAGGAAACAGGAGAAAACCCTCTGTGCGGATGCGGACCAACGCCCGCATGCTTTACATCCACATTTGCTGGAACTTCCACGATGGCATGATGGAGCAACAAAAACGGATCCAGCATATTTACCTGACGGGAAGGCAATGGCTGACGAATCGGGAATCCGCCCATATCCATTGGTAGGGCGAAAGCTATATGTTGTATAGTTCTATGTATATACATGTATTTATTTAAAAAAATTTTTATTCGTCTCCTCTCAGCCGCTCCAGCAGTTCGTTTAAGCGCCGGGCATCACTGCTTTCGATCCTCACCATCGTTTCCATCAAAGCATTGATCTTTTCAGTGGTAACTTCCAGAATGGCTAATCCGCTCTGGGTAAGTGTAATAACAGTTTCCCTGCGGTCGCTGGGAGAAACAGTACGTTTAACGAGTTTTTTATTTTCCAGTCTGTCGATGATCCTGGGTACATTAGAACTTCTTTCGATCATTCTGCAGGTGATGTTTTTTACGCACATCTGCTCGGGGTGCTTCCCTTTTAGAATACGCAGTACATTGTATTGTTCATGGGTTAACCCATAAGCTTTCAATTCGTTACTCATTCTTGTTTTCAACCACCAGGCAGTGTAAAGAATATTCAGACTTGCCTTGTGCATCTCATCTTTGAATTTAGTACTTTGTATGGCTTGTTCCAGTTTCACTGCACAAATATACATGTATATACATGTAATTCCAAAAAAACTTTCCCTTTGATCTTCCGGGTACCTCAATACGACCAAAAGAGGAATGGTTCATGGGCTGCTAATACCCGATGAACCATTACTAAAAAATACTTTTAATGTCTGATTATCTAATTCTCTCTTGATTTAGCGGCAGACTCTGCTGCTTTACGCCAATCTTCCAGGCCAGTGCAGTTGGAATATTCTTTATCGATCAATACATAATAGGTTGGAATATGGTCCTTGAACCATTTTTCCAGTGTGCTGGTTTTTTTCTCTTCCAGCGCACGCTGTGCAATGCGGTTGTAATCTTCTTTCAGGTTTTCGCGGTGTGGCTCCTTCCTTGTTTTATAGTAGATAATACGTACCACTTTACGGTTACGATCGTCTACATAAATCTGTGGCGCGGAAATATCTCCCGGTTTCATTTCGCTGATGGGCTTGATCATTTCCTTATCCAGCACATCCAAAGAAATAAAAGTAGATCCGTCTCTTCCGGCAAATGCGCCGGCGCTGAATTTACTGGATTCATCATCGCTGTATTTATTAACAGCCTCCGCAAAGCTGATTTTACCTGTTTTAATATCGGTACGGATGCTATCAAGTTTTTCCTTAGCTTCTTTTACTTCATCATCAGTTACCGGAGGTATGCGGAGGATATGTCTTACAATGGCTTCATCGCCCGAACGGCTGATCATCATAATGATGTGCAAACCAAACTTCGATTTGATCACAGGGGAAATCTGCCCTTCTTTTAAGCGGAAAGCACCGGCCAGGAATGCAGGGTCCCAGAATTTATCATTCCGGTTCAATGTATATTGTCCGCCATTTTCTTTCACAGCCGGATCTTCTGAATAGTTTTTGGCCAGTTGCTCAAATTTTTTAGCACCCAAAGCCTCTGCCTGCTTCTTGTAATCATACATCTGCTTAGACACATATTCTTCCACATCTTTATTGGCCTTGGGGTATACCACAATCTGGCTTACTTCAATTTCACTTTCATAAAAGGGAAGGCTGTCTTTGGGAATTTTATTGTAGTAGGCTTTCACCTCTGTAGGGGTAATCTTAATAGCATCCACTATTTTACGCTGCATCTGATCGGCCAGCTTTTGTTCTCGAAATGCTTCCCTGAAATCGTCTTTCAACTGGTAAACCGTTTTACCGGCTATCTCTTCCAGGATATCTTTTGAACCATACTGTTGTATGGTTTGACGAATCCGGTTATCCAGTTCTCCTTCAATCTCGTCATCACCAACAGTTATGGAATCCTTCTGTGCCTGTAACAAAAGTGCCTTCCTGATCAGTTGGCTTTCCAGCACCTGACATTCGCTGGGGATATTCGGATTATCCTGACCCTGCGACTGACGCCTGATATCTGCAATGGTATTCTGTATGTCGGAACGAAGGATGATTTTGTCGCCCACCTGTCCTACAATTTTATCTGCTACCACTTTCTTGGTTTGCGCCTGTACCCCTGAAAAAGTGCCTGAGGCCAGTAAGGCGCCTATAATTACCAGTTGCTTCATCAATTTCATATTTATCAAAAATAAACAAACAATACCTGTTTTATCCTGTCTGAACCGCTTTTAACAAAATATAAAAGCCTCAAACCACCCGCCGGTATTGAATAGAAAGGCGTAAGGCTTGAGGCTTTGGTCGTATAATTTCCTAGAGCGTACGTTTTACTTCCTCTTCTTCAAAAGCTTCCACTATATCGCCCACCCGGATATCATTGAAGTTTTTAATGGTCAGGCCACACTCCATATTGGATGCTACTTCTTTTGCATCATCCTTGAAGCGTTTCAGACTGCCCAGTTCTGCACTCTGGCCTTCTCCTTTCGGATATTCCACAATACCATCCCGGATAATCCGGATCTTACTGTTACGGGCAATCTTTCCTTCCAGTACATAACATCCTGCAACAGTTGCCTTGTCGAACTTGTAGACTTCACGGATTTCAACGTTGGCAGTGATTTTCTCCTGGTATTTCGGCTCAAGCATACCTTCCATTGCACTCTTAATCTCATCAATTGCGGTGTAGATAATGGAGTATAACTTGATCTCTACGCCTTCTGTTTCCGCCAGCTTGTTGGCCTGCATGGAAGGACGAACGTTAAATCCGATAATGATGGCGTCTGAAGCTGTAGCCAGCAATACATCACTTTCAGAGATTTGTCCTACACCCTTCAGCACCACTCGTACTGCGATCTCCTCGGTAGATAGTTTTTGTAATGAGTCGCTCAGGGCCTCTACTGAACCATCCACATCTCCTTTGATAATGATATTGAGCTCCTTAAAATTACCGAGCGCCAAACGACGGCCGATTTCATCCAGTGTAATATGCTTTCTTGCACGAAGACCCTGTTCGCGAAGAATTTGCGCGCGCTTGGTTGCCACTTCTTTTGCCTCAGCCTCGTCGTGGAATACTTTGAATTTCTCCCCCGCCTGCGGAGCGCCGTTCAATCCGAGTATGACTACCGGGGTTGATGGTGGTGCACCGTCAATACGCTGGTTCCTTTCGTTGAACATGGCTTTCACACGTCCAAAATGCTGGCCGGATACAACCAGGTCTCCCTGACGCAGTGTACCGTTCTGAACCAGGATGGTAGCCACATAACCACGACCCTTATCCAGCGATGCTTCAATGATGGTTCCGCTTGCCTCCCTGTTCGGATTGGCTTTCAGATCCAGCAAATCTGCTTCCAGCAATACTTTTTCCAGCAACTGGTCTACATTCAGTCCTTGTTTGGCAGATAATTCCTGGTTCTGGAACTTACCACCCCAGGCTTCCACCAGGATATTCATCTGAGACAGTTGCTCGTATATTTTCTGCGGATTGGCTCCGTCTTTATCAATTTTGTTCACCGCAAAGATCATTGGTACACCGGCTGCCTGCGCGTGGCTGATGGCTTCCTTGGTTTGAGGCATTACTGCATCATCCGCGGCAACAACAATAATAGCGATATCGGTTATTTTGGCACCACGGGCTCGCATGGCGGTAAACGCTTCGTGACCCGGCGTATCCAGGAAGGTGATGGCTCTGCCATTCGGAAGTGTTACCTCGTAAGCACCGATGTGCTGGGTAATACCCCCTGCCTCACCGGCTACCACATTGGCATTTCTGATATAATCGAGCAAAGATGTTTTACCGTGATCCACGTGACCCATGATGGTTACAATAGGTGCACGCTGCTGTTGGGCAGCTTCATCATCGGCTTCTTCTTCCTCTTCCATTTCATCGGCATCTTCCACACCAATGAATTCAACTTCGTAGCCAAACTCACTGGCTACAAGCTCAATAACTTCCGCATCCAGGCGCTGGTTGATAGATACCATGATTCCGAGATTCATACACTTACCGATTACATCGGCAAAGCTTACATCCATCAGGTTGGCCAACTCACTCACAGTAACAAATTCTGTTACCTGCAGTTTGTTGTCTTCCACCATTTCCTCGCCCATTGCTTCCGCAGCTTCATCCCGCTTAGCTCTTCTGTATTTGGCTTTCAGGCTTTTACCTCTTCCTCCGGTTCCGGCAAGTTTGGCCTGCGTTTCGCGGATCTTTTCCTGAATTGCCTTCTGATCTATTTCTTTGTCTTCATGACGGGGAGCATTTCTGTCGTGACGGCCACCACCACGGTTTCCACCCTGACCACCTCTGTTATATCCGCCACCCTGCTGTCCGCCACGGTTGAATCCACCTCCGCCGGTATTATTACGAGCCGGAACAATCGGACGGTTCGGGCCGGTCAACGGCCTGCCTTCTGCATCTTTTGCAACCGGTGCTGTTGAGGTATTATCTCCCTTTTTATCTACGGGAATACGTTTGCGTTTGCGCTTCTCATCCCTTCCAACCGGCTTAGGGCGGGTATCACTGTTCACCGGTAGCTCAATTTTTCCTAAAATCTTGGGACCCTCCAGTTTCTCGGCACGGATATTCTCAATGGTTGGAGCTGTTGGTTCTGCTTCTGCTATCGGAGGTGCCGGTGCCGGCTTAGGCGCTTCCGCTACCGGAGCAGGTGCTTGTACAACAGGTTCTGCTGTTTTTGGGGGAGCTGCCGGAGCAACCTGTTCCACAGGTTTTACCGGTTCAACCTTCTTCACCGTTTTCTTGGGGCGGGTAGAAGAATCAATGGTAGACAGATCTATTTTATTGATCACGCGCGGCCCTTCTATGCCTGTTGTTTCTGCTTTAACTTTTTCCGGTTCAACAACGGGAGCCGGGGGCGGTGCCACAGGAGCAGGCGTTTCAGCCTTTACTTCCTCTACTGGTTTTTCCACTACCGGAGCTGGTGCTTCCACCACCGGGGCAGCTACCGGTGCAGGAGCTGCAGCAGGTTCTTCTGCCTTCACTTCTTCTTTAGCTGGCGCGGGAGCTGCTTTTTTCTCCTCTTTCCTGAAAGAGATTTCTTCTTCATCCTTCTTCTTACGCGCCTCGGACTGTGCCACTTTCGGGATTTCCACCTGGTCCGCCTTGTTCTTGGCAACCTTATCGCTCTGGAACTCTGCCTGCAGGGCACGATACTGGTCTTCCTGAAGCTTTGCTGTAGGTTTCAGGTCATCGCGGTTAAATCCTCTTTTCACCAGGAATTCGATCAGGGTATCCTGACCAATATTGAATTCCTTAGCGGCTGCTAACAGTCTGGGTAATTTCAGTTCTGACATTCTTTGTTTTTAAGTCCATGGTCCATTCGCTGCTGCCCACAGATATGGACTATTGTCCATGGGCATCTCTTATGGCACCAATCAATGACTTGAAGCTGGTTACGCTCCAAGACAAAGATACGTGCTTATTAGCTGCTTATTCTTCTCTATCAAATTCTTCTTGCAACACCTTCCTTACTTCCTCAATTGTTTCACGCTCCAGATCCGTTCTTCTTTCCAGCTCATCCACGGTAAGTTTCAGGATACTGCGACCGGTATCACAACCGATTTTTTTGAACTCGTCAATGATCCATGCTTCAATCTCATCGCTAAACTCATCCAGATCAATATCAAACTCATCGCTCACTTCTTCATCCTCTCTGTATACATCAATCTCATAACCGGTAAGCTCACAGGCCAGTTTAATATTTACACCACGCCGTCCGATAGCCAGGGAAACCTGATCGGCCTTGAGATAAACATTGGCCTGTTTCTTCTCATTGTCGAGCTCCATATAGCTGATTTTAGCCGGCGTTAAGGAACGCTGGATCAGCAACTGGATATTGGTGGTAAAGTTGATGACATCAATGTTTTCATTCTTCAGTTCACGAACGATTCCGTGAATACGGCTACCCTTCATACCAACACAGGCGCCCACCGGATCAATACGATCGTCGTAGGATTCCACGGCTACCTTGGCGCGATCTCCCGGATCACGTACAATTTTCTTAATGGCAATCAGTCCGTCGAAAATTTCCGGAACCTCAATTTCCAGCAATTTAGCCAGGAAAAGCGGACTTGTTCTGGACAGGATGATTACCGGTGAGTTATTTTTCATATCCACGCGTGCGATCACGGCCCGGATGTTTTCTCCCTTTTTAAAATAATCCTGCGGAATCTGCTCGGATTTTGGCAGAATCAGCTCATTTCCTTCTTCATCCAGCAACAACACTTCTTTTTTCCAAACCTGGTAAACCTCTGCACTGATGATTTCTCCAATACGATCACCGTATTTCTTCACCAATACATTCTTCTTCAGATCGCTGATACGGCTTGCCAGGGTTTGTTTGGCAGCCAGAATGGCGCGACGGCCAAAATCAAGGATATCAACTTCTTCATACAATTCTTCCCCTACCTCAAAGTCGGGCTCAATTTTAGCGGCCTCTGTGTAGGCAATTTCGGCCAGCGGGTCCATTACTTCCCCATCTTCCACAATCATCCGGCGGCGGATGATTTCAAGGTCACCCTTCTCTGCGTTTACAATTACGTCGAAGTTTTCATCGCTCCCGAATTTCTTGCGCAACAGGGTCTTGAATACGTCTTCAACCACTTTCATCATCGTGGGACGATCTATATTTTCTGCGTCTTTAAACTCCTGAAACGCCTCTATTAGATTGATACTGGCCATAACGCTGTTTTTTGTGTCTGCTAAAATTTAATTTGAACGGTTGTTGATTTTATATTGCTAAATGGGATTACCAGTTGTCCGGTAACCGCTTTTTTTCCTTTTCCTGTTGTTGTTGCCAGAATAATATCGGCCTCTGCCACGGCTTCCAGCACGCCTTCCTTTTCCGTACCGTCCGGAAATTTTACTTCCACTGTTCTCCCGATGTTTTTGACATACTGGCGATACAATTTCAGCGGCTCATCAATTCCCGGAGAAGAAACTTCCAATGAAAAATCTCCTTCGGGATACAAACCCGATTCTTCAATCATCTTATACAGTTTCCTGTTGAAGGAAACGCATTTTTCAATTTTGATCCCCTCGTCCCCGTCTACAAAAACCTTGATATTATTGGTAGGTTTAATGGTAACGGATACCAGGAAATATGCAGGCTCCTCCGCTAAAATGCTGTTCAGCATCTGCTCTATCTTCGGAATATTAAGGTCTGTTGCCATGGTAAAAAAGGAGAAGGGAACGATAGTCGTTCCCTTCTGTTGATTCTTTGATGGTGCAAATATACGATACGGGAGGGGTATTTTCCAAATTTTTAGCGCCCGGATCATTTTTAGGCATTTTAACAAAAGGATGACCGCTTTCTTGGTAATTTTAGGGCCTTATGTTTAAAGTATTATTCTGGTGTTTGATGATTTACCTGGCATACCGCTTCATATTTGAGCTGGTCATCCCCGTAAGCAGAACAGCCGGCCAGTTAAAAAAGAAAATGGCCGAAATGCAGGAACAACAGGCATTTCAACAACAGTATACCCGCCAGAATTCCGGGCAAACAACCCGGCAATCCCCGTCAGACCCCGTCGCTCATTCCGGCAAGGATAGCAGAAGAGACGATTATATCGATTTTGAGGAAATCAAATAAGCTTTACAATGACAGGTCCAGCACGGTTTTGGGCGCTTCCAGGTGAATTGTCCGGAGCCCTGCCTGTTGAGCACCCAGAATATTCTTGTACGTATCGTCTATGAAAAGCGTTTCTGCAGGATTTAACTGCTGCTCTCTTAGTATCTGCTGAAAAGACGCAACATATGGCTTTCTCAGGCCAAGTGTCTGGGAGTAGTAGGCATGGATGAAATAGCTGTTAAAGTCCTTGCCGGGGTAGTTCCGGGTAAAATCTGCAATAAATTGGTCGTAATGGATCTGGTTGGTATTGGAGAACAGGTAAACCCTGTATCGATCCCCTATCGTTTCCAGCCAGTTGATGCGTTCTGCGGGAAAATCGAGTAACAAAGCATTCCATGCTGTTTTGATCTGTTCATCCGTCAGATGAATGGCAGTTTCTTTTCTGAAAGCATCATAAAATTCCCCGGGTGAAAGCCGGCCTGTTTCCAATAGTTCAAAAAGATCGTTGGAGTGTTGCTGGGTAAACATCGTATCAAACTGATGCACCCCAAGGTCTTTAAAAGCCTTACTGGTTAGCTGATAATCGATGTTCAGGAATATACCGCCTAAGTCGAATATGATGTTTTTTACCGTTTCCATGCCGGCAAAACTAAGGAGGACAGATCAACCTATTCTGTTTTTTCTTTAGAAGGTTCTTCCGCAATTAACTGAAAAAAACTGGCTTTAAAGCGTTTGTGCACCAACTTTCCCTGTACACTGGCCTTACGAACAGCATTGCAGAATCCATTTGATGCATGTGCGTCGCCATGAGCGTCTATATCGGTTCCGGTTACAAAATAGGCCTTCCCCTTAATACGAATGGCCAGATCGCAGGTTTTCCCGGGAAGACCCAGTTGGCATTGCCCGCAACCTACTTCAGCAATAAACACCGGACTTATTTTCCCGGGCCCGGGCGGTTGTTTACCTCGGGATTGTGCAGCCAGTGCTATCATGGAAAAGCAAGTCAGCAAAAGGATCAGTAAATGTTTCATTCATTACGGTTTTACGTTTCAATATAAGCAAATAATGGGTTACAAAATGTTGAAATTTTCACATCTTTTTTTTGTTTCGTACCTTGCGCCCTCAAAATAAACACCATGACAACAGAACAGGTATTGCGCAACAGAAGCGAAAACAAATGTGAACTCTGCGAATCGGCCAATGAGCTGAAAGTATATGAAGTCCCCCCACAGGACAGCAGCAATACAGAAAACAACATCCTCATCTGCAGTACCTGCCTTTCTCAAATTGAAAAAAAAGCCGAACTGAACCAGGAACACTGGAAATGTTTAAACACATCCATGTGGAGTGAGGTTCCTGGCGTTCAGGTAGTTGCATGGCGTATGCTGAACCGCCTGCGCACAGAAAGCTGGGCAGCGGATTTACTGGATATGCTTTACCTGGACGATGAGAAATTGTCCTGGGCCAAGGCAACCGGCGACCATGAAAGTGACGGTACCGTAGATCTTCACAAGGACTGTAACGGCGCTATACTCCAACAGGGAGATACCGTAGTGCTGACCAAATCTCTCGATGTAAAAGGGTCAACGCTCAATGCCAAGATGGGAACTGTAGTGAAAAACATACGCCTGGTACCGGACAATACCGATCAGATTGAAGGAAAAATTGAAGGTCAGGTGATTGTTATCCTCACAAAATATGTTCGCAAGCAAGGAAGTTGATCCCGATCCTTCCCGGCGCAATGATTTACCGTCCTTTTCAGTAAAGTCTTGTATTTCAGCATAAATCATATAAAAAAAACAGCAAGTGTCAACAATTTGAGCTTGCGGAGGTCAAATGCTGCAAATGATGAGTAACTTTCAGTGAAAGGACTGTTTATGGGTGAACTTACAAATAAACAAGTCAGCGAATCAAGGGCAAATTCTACAGATCAACAACTATTTGAAACGCTGTTTAAAAGAATGGCAAGGGGGGTTGTATGCCTGGATGGAGAAGGCAAAATTATTACCGCCAACCCCGCTGCTGAGAAAATATTGGGGCTTGCAACTGACCAGATACAGAGTTTTACCAACAACAAACCTGGCTGGCAGTTCATTCATCAGGATGGCACCCCCATCCTTTCCGAAGAACGTTCCTCTATCCTAACACTTCTTACAGGCAAAGCAATCCATAATGTGGTGATGGGTGTTTATAACCCAGAAAAAAAATCACCTACATGGATCCTTGTCAATACCGAGCCCGAGTTTAAAGAGAATGAATCAAAACCCTATCGGGTTTTCACAACAATTACAGATATCACCGATCAGATAAACGCAGAAAAAGAACTTCGATTTCAAACAGGGATTCAGCATCTGCTCACCAAAATTTCCAAGACATATATTAATCTTTCAATTGAGCAACTGGATGAATGTATTAATACCTCCATTGCAGAACTGGGTGAATTTATTGGGGCGGACCGGTTTTATATATTTGACTATAACCAGCAGGAAAAAACATTCAGTAATACACACGAATGGTGCGCAGGAGGAATCAGCCAACAAATCAATCAATTACAGAACCGCCCGATTAATGAAGTTCAGGAATGGGCAGACCTGATCAGCGCCGGGGAAACCCTACATATTCCGGATGTAGCTGAATTACCAGCAGGGAGCCGCATGCGCGTTTTTCTGGAGCAACAGGAAATTAAAAGCACAGTCGCCGTTCCACTGATGGACGATGGCGTTTGCACAGGGCTTATTGGCCTGGATGCTGTCAAAAATAAACATATATTTTCAGAGCCTGAACTGATGCTACTGACCGTTTTTGCCGAAATGCTGGTAAATGTGAAGCGCAGGAGCCGAACATTGGAACTGCTGCAAAAAAGCGAAACCAAATACCGGGAAATCACCGAAAACATGTCGGATATGGTATGGACCACCGATATGAACCTGCAGCCTAGCTTCTGCAGCTCTTCCATTGTAAAAATATTCGGATACAATGCTGAAGAGTTTGAAAAAATTCCGCTTTCAAAACTCTATCCGCCCGAAACAATCCTGAAGTTCAACCAGCTTCAGCAGGAAATCAAACAAAAAATTAATGCGAAAACGATTACCAACAACGATAGTTGGACCGTAGAAGGAGAAGCGTTCAAAAAAAATGGGGAGCGCATCTGGATGTCCACCACTGTTCATCCCCACCACAATGAGGATGATGTAATGACAGGTTTTATTGCCATCACAAGAGATATTACCGCTCAGCGAAAAACGGAAGAGCAGGTCTGGAAACTCTCCAGGGCGGTAGAACAAAGTCCGGTAAGTATTGTAATTACCAACCTGGACGGAAATATTGAATACGCCAATCCCCATACATTCAGGACAACAGGTTATACACCCGAGGAACTGCTTGGTAAAAATCCAAGGGTACTGAAATCCGGAGAAACTTCTTCGGAAGCGTACACGGAGTTATGGAGTAATATCACTATAGGAAAACAATGGAGGGGTATTTTTCATAATGTAAAAAAGAACGGAGAGCTTTATTGGGAACAGTCCACCATCAGCCCGGTTTACAATGATCGGGGAGAAATCACCCATTTCCTTGCCATCAAGGAAGATATCACTGAGAGAAAAAGGATTGAACAGGAAATCAAGGATCTGAACCAGAATCTTGAGGAGAAAATATTGATCCGTACAGCAGAATTAGAGAAATCCAATACTGCCCTCGAGAAAGCAAGAATGGAAGCAGAGCAGGCTAACCTGGCGAAAAGCGACTTCCTGTCGAGGATGAGTCATGAACTCCGGACACCCATGAACTCCATTCTGGGGTTTGCCCAATTACTCGAAATGGGAGCATTAAATACGGATCAGCAAAAAGCAGTGAATCATATACTGAGAAGCGGTAAGCACCTGCTTGATCTGATCAACGAAGTACTGGACATCACAAGAATTGAGGCCGGTCGTATTTCCATCTCGGTGGAGCCGGTTGAAGTAAACGGTATCCTGCGGGAGATCTCCGATGCCCTTATCCCGGCAGCTACGGCCAATGGAATTAGCATTCAGATAGCGCCAACAACCATGGAACCCTTGTACGTAAGTGCCGACTGCCAGCGACTGAAACAGATCTTACTGAACCTGGTGAATAATGCTATAAAATATAATCGGCCGGGCGGGTGGGTATTATTGAAAATGGAGATCCTGCCAGAGAACAAAAGGAGCATTATACCTGTCAGAATTTCTGTGAATGATGGAGGGTTGGGTATTTCAGAAGAAAATCTTCGGAAGATCTTTACTCCGTTTGAACGGATAGGCGCAGAAAAAACAAGCATAGAAGGTACAGGGCTTGGCCTGGCTGTGGTAAAGCAGCTTACTACATTAATGGGAGGTACACTGGGAGTAGAGAGCGAAATCGGAAAAGGTAGTCATTTTTGGATCGAACTACCCAGAACCATTAAGGAGTTGCACAGGAATCAACAAAACGGTGATCTGCAGAGTGGGCAGCAGAAGGAAATAGAGAAAAAAGGTTCCATATTATATATTGAGGACAACTTGTCTAATATTGAACTGGTTGAGCAAATCATTGCAACCAACAGGCCGGGTATCCGCCTGATCACCAGTATGTTTGGCAAACAGGCCGTTGAATTGGCCCAACAGCATGCCCCCTTATTGATTCTGCTGGATCTCAATTTACCGGATATGAATGGCGCAACTGTGCTGGAGCAACTGAAAGAAAACACGGCAACCAGTTCAATACCCGTGGTAATCATCAGCGCAGACGCCATGCCCAATCAGTTAAATGCCCTGCTAAAAGCCGGAGCCAGGAAATATCTTACCAAACCATTTGACATCAGTGACTTTATTAAGATACTGGATAGCTATATCAAATAAACCGACTCAAGCATGAACATCCATTTAACAGACGCCCGTATTTTAATTGTAGACGATCAGCCTGCCAATATTGAGTTACTGGAAAATCTCCTGTTCATTAAGGGCTATAAAAATATCAAGACCACGGCTGATTCCAGAGATGTATTGCCCATCTTAAAAGAGTTTAACCCGGATTTATTGTTACTCGACCTCATGATGCCGCATGTATCGGGTTATGATATCATGGCACAACTTAAAGCAGAGGAATTACCTACCCGTTTTATGCCGATACTTATTTTGACCGCAGATGCTACGCCGGAGGCAAAGAAGAAAGCGCTAACCGAAGGAGCCAGCGACTTTTTGACCAAGCCTTTCGACCTGGTTGAAGTAGATCTCCGGATCAAAAACCTTTTACTGAATGTATACCTGATGGATCAGCTCAGGGATCAAAATCACCTGCTGGAGGAAAAAGTAGCAGATCGCACGGCAGCGCTCAGCCAAATGAACCGCGAGCTGGTTATTGCCAAAGACCGGCTCGAAGAGAATCTAAAAGCCATACAATTGCAAAACAATATGCTTAAGGAAATTGGCTGGATACAGTCGCATGTGGTGAGGGCACCGCTTGCACGGCTGATGGGAGCCATTGCGGTATTACAAATGGGAAATGCCAGTGAAAGCGAACAGAAGGGGATGATAGATATAATCCTTACTTCCGCCAAAGAGCTGGACCTGGTGATACGGGAGATTTCCGAGAAAAGCTACCTGGCTAAAATACTGGATGAAAAAAAGTAGAACAACCAACCGGCCCTGCCTGACGGGCTGGTCTTTCTCTTTCCTTTTTTTAACAGGGAAAGCAATATTTCATTATTTTTGCCACCCTTATAAGAACAGTATTGTTCTTTGGGCCTATAGCTCAGTTGGTTAGAGCACCTGACTCATAATCAGGGGGTCCCAGGATCATGCCCTGGTGGGCCCACTTTGTAACAAACAAATAATCAATCACTTACGTTCAAGAAATGTAGGTGATTTTTTATTGGTCAACCGCCTCGTTACTATAATTTAGGGGCTTCGCACTATGGGAGGAGGTCAGGACGCATCCCGTTATGCTTTCTCATATACAAAAGAAAGGGAATATATCGCATATCGCGATAAGCGATATGAATTTAGTTTTACTATATGATTTGAATATAATACTGTATGAAAAGAACACTCGTATTCTTACTATTGTTATTGTTTGCAGTAAAAATCATTTTCTAAGTAATCAACCTATGCTTATAGGCGTATTTAATAATTCCCAGTGCTGAGCCTGTATTAGTTTTGCGTAGTATATTCTTCCGATGCGTTTCTACGGTTCGCTCACTAATGCATAAATTTTTTGCTATGTCTTTCGTAGAATATTCTTTTTCAATTAGCTTAATAATTTCAATTTCCCGTGCAGAGATATGTATTTCCTGATTGTGCTTTTTTTGATTACCAAATTTTTCCAATTCTTCCAAAATGGACTCACTGAAATAAATGCCCCCTCCCGCGATTTTTTTAATGGCAAGAGATAATTCCTCTTTCCCTATGTTTTTTAAGGCATACCCTGATATGTCAGCATCATTAATCATTACATCCACCACACTACCTTCGCCAATCATACTCAAAGCAAATATTTTAATGCCTGGATACAATTGCTTTACTTGTTGTGCAAGTTGTTGTCCACTCATTTCCGGCATCATGATATCGGTCAGTAACACATCAATGTCATTTGTTGGCAATAATTTAAGCATTTCTTTTGCAGATGTTGTGCTAATCATAATTTTAAAATCAGGAATATTTTCCAATAAAGAAAGTAATCCATCAACTACTATTTGATGGTCATCAACAATTGCTAATTTAATTAGAGCTAACTTCATATGTGTATAATGAAGTTAGCTAAATATTTTAATATGAAGTTTTGTTTTCCCATCTAAATCAGGGCGTTACAAAAGCTATTTAAATGGGGATATTAATAATAATTGCGGTTCCCATTTCAGGCATGGTATCCCATTCTACACTTCCTTTTAAATAAGTAATTCTCGACTTAATATTTTTCAAACCAATTCCATCTCCCTTGTTCATTTTCGTTTGATCAAAACCAATGCCGTCATCTTCAATTGTTACACTAATATTATTCTCATCTCTAATTAAAGTAATATCTAAATTCGAAGCCTGAGCATGTTTAATAACATTATTAACTGCTTCTTGAATAACACGATATAAAACCGCTTCGAGGTTTGAATCTAATTTAATATCTAGTCCTTCTGAATAAAAATTAATCTTGATAGAGCTACTGTGAACATTATCCAAAAAAGTTCTTACTGCACTGGCTAATCCGTATTTCAATAATGCATTCGGCATCATATTGTGCGAGATACTCCTTACCTCAACACAACTTTCATCAATTAAATGAATGATCTTTTGGTATTTCAACTTTTGCTCTTCGTCTGTAAAAGGAATATCATTTTCAATAGCACTCAAATTCATCTTTGCTGCGCTCATAATTTGACCAATCCCATCATGCAAATCGGTAGCTATTCTTTTGCGTTCATTCTCCTCTGCTTCTAATATTGATTTTGATGCTAATTCCTCAGACTTACGCAATGTTGCTTGCATTAACGCCTCCTGCCGCAATTGCTTTCTTCTATAGAACGAATAAATGAAAATTCCAAGTATCAAGAATGAGCATATAATTGCTGTAATCCAATAATTACGTTTTGCTATTTCATAATGTTGCTCTTCAATTTTTCTTTCTTTTTTCTCGGTTTCATACTTTGTTTGCATTTCAGCAATTTGTTTGCTCATGGTGCTATTCAAAATCGAATCTTTAAACGTTTGTTTTAATTCGAAATATGCTAACGCTTTTGCATAATCTCCTTTCTTTTTATATATAGCAGAAAGTTGCTCATAACTATAAGATAAAACTTCTTTCAAGTGAACCGTTTTTGCAAATTTGATCGATTCTTGATAATGATAAATGGCTGAGTCGGTCATTTTCTTGGACACAAAAGCATCTCCTAAATTTGCATAAGTAAAAGCTAATGAAGATGTATCCTTAATTTTTTCGCCAACTAATTTTGCCTGCTTAAAAAATATGACAGAACTATCGATTTGATTTAAATAAATTAAAAAGGCACCTGCGTTAGTATACCCTGTTGAAAGCAACGGCAACTTATTTAATTTAGCATTAATAGTTATCGCCTCCATTTGCTGGTTAAAAGCTTCGCGATAATTTTTTTTATTGGAATAATAAACAGCAAGATTCAATTTAATCAAACCCAAACCTTCTTCCAGATGATACTGGCGGGCGATTGTTTCCGCTTCACTTAAAAACTGCAGTTCTATCTCTGGCTTTTTAAGGTACCCGTAAACCTGTGCAATATTGTTTTTATTCATCATGATGCCTCTAGGAACTTTTAACACTTCCCAAATAGCTAAGCCCTTCATATACAATTCTAAAGCAGCAACATAATTACCTCTTACAACTTCTATGGATCCCAAATTAGTATAACTTCTTGCTTCTGATGCTTTAGAGCCTAATTCACTACTTTTTTTTAATGCTAATTGTGAATATTTATAAGCAGCGTCGGGTATTGCTTCATGGTTATTGAAACAATAAGATATCAATTTATTCAATGATGCGGTATCTTGAATATTTTGACTATACAATTGTAAACTGTCATCAAAATTTTGAGCTGATATATTGCTAATCAAACAAAAACTAAGAATTGTTGTAATTATAATCCTCATATTGGATACTGTGTTTGTCCAAACAAATTAAAACATTTATGAATGGCAAGATCTCATGTGTATATTTATTCAAAATAAATAATATTGCTGCAATAATCTTTCGAGGCACTTGTTCTCCCGGCAACCTGAGAATAAATACGTCCATTATTCTCAAAAAAACCGCCGCCAAACAATACTCCAGAGGGAAGTGTCGGGGTAATCTCAGAGGTATTACCGGTGCTGATATCTAATTTTACAAGCTGATTCCCCGCTAATAATATTGCTAAATAATTTTTTGAAGGAACAGTAATCATTTTGCAAGTAGATTTCATGGCTGTAGGCGAAATGGTTGAGGGCATGACTATGTTTTGAAAATATTTCTTCCTGGTGAAGTTGCTTTTATCATACACAATTAAGCTAGTCGGTAATATTGTTCCAGTTTTACCCATATTAATTGCTAATACATATAAATTTTGGTCATCAGTGGCGGTAGCCAGCTTGGTCACATATTTGGTTGACTCATAGTGAATCGTATCCATTAAAATCGCTTTGGCGTAATATGTTGATGGGTAACTAAAATTTGTTGCCTTAGCAGTGTCCATCAAACAATGCACTGCTATATCACATGGATTATTATAATAGGTATGAGCGTTATCACGCCCAATACTTGCTCCAAAAACCCTATATCGTTTTGGGTTTGCTTTTGAAAAACTTTCATCAAAAACAGTTGTAGGATTGAATGGAATATCTGAGCGTCCGGGAATTGCCCACAAATAGGGTTTTACAACTTTATTTTGCACTTCAACAACATCCGTAAAACCATATCCATTTCCAATAAAGCATTGTGCAGTAGAAGAAAACGAAGATGGGGTACGAAATTTTCCTGCAAAATAATTATAACCCATTAAAACTGTTGGACTACCTATACTAGTTCCATCCGTATTTAATTGTTGCTGATAGAGATACCCGGTTGCAGAATAATTGTACAATGTTGTACTTCCATCAAAAACAAAAGGAAGGTCGATACTGCCATTCGCATAACTTTGTTGAAAAGGAAATACAACATGCTTTGCATTATTTCCATCTATAGTACAGTTTTTATAAAAATAATTGTTGGTTGCGTAAGCACCACCGGAATATACCCCCGTTTCATAATAAATTGAATTATTCGCGAAAAAAATATCTGCCGGCCAATTATTTACTCCGAGTGTTGTCATAAAAGAATCCTTTCTTAAAATATGCCAACCATTATCTTCGGTAATTAAGCTATAAGCATAAATGTTATCTGGTTGAGAAGCAGCTACTGTAGTTGGTGTATCAGAATTGGGCTTACAACCCGGAACCAGTGCAACACATAAATATAATAATGAGAACAAAACATGTTTAGTAGCAATATTTTTCATGGTCTTAATGATATTGATTATTTAAATTCCTGTGCTGCAAAATCAATAGCATCTGCTAGTTGACCAATTAGCTTACCTAAAGTACCGGGAGTGATAATACTATCTAATGCATCAATTCTTGCGAAGATCTTTCCGCTATCTTTTAATAATGAAAATTTCACAATATCCAATTCATCATTTAGTTCTAATAGCCGTTTGAAATTCTTTTCGTCTCCAATATTTGGAACTAAACCTGAAACATTACACAACATCACATACAGATTTGCTGTTTTTACAACAAAAATTTGATATGAGGCAACTACAGTTCCTTTAAAAGGGATCACAACAGTACTATCATTTATTTTTTCGTACGGTAAATTTGTTGCTTTTATCCATGATTCAAAAAGTGGCTGCTTGCGAGCTGTTGCAGTTTTTTTAGCTTGTGCAAATGAATTACCAGCTAAAGAAAGCATTATTAATAAAATGACAAGGTGTTTATTCATGTTCGTTTTTTGAAATAATAAATTGCTGAATTATTTTTTCTTTGGAGTATTTAATGCAAAACTTAAACCAAATCCACATCGAAATGATTTTATAGAAGAGGTGGTATTCAAACCATTGGTCCAAGAATATTTTCTCAAACCAAAATCAAGATAAAAGGAGGTTTTTTGTCCAATTACAATTGCTGGAGCACAGCCAACTCCCCAATAGCTAGGTGTCCGGTTCACATTGGGCGTAGGATGTTCTATTAATGCAGCTTTTGCAAACCCATAATCAAAATATAAACCTGATAAAAACATGTATACTAAACCTTTGGTTTCTGCAGTACTCCAACTGTGGTGGCTAGTAGTTTCAGTCCATTCAGTAGCTGTAACCGCCTGTCCATTTTTCAATTCGATTCTTTGACCCTCCTGACTTACATGTTTTTCAGTAGTTGTATAATTTCCCCCATCGTGAAGGTCTGATTCATTCACATTAAACATTCCCATACCTTCAAATGGCCGAACTCTAAATCCAAAAGAGGTCAGTTTTGCCTCTAAAGCATCGGAAGCTATATTGCTGGTAGAAAAGTTTGCTTTTTCGTGATCCAGGGTTGCAGCAACACTCAAATGCATATTGCTTTTTTTGCTATATCTCAAAAATGCAAAAGGCACTTCTGCGCCGTAGTACAATTGCATTGCATTTCCCAAACCATATCCGCCAGGAGAAACCAAGGCATCTTTTGGTTTGGCAAAAGCAAGGTCGGCAAACACATTGATTTTTTTGATTCCGAAAAATACCTGAGCATTAACTGTATTACTATTTGATACACTCAACGCAATCAAGAAGGTAATTTGAAAGAGGATTGATTTTAGAGGTTTCATTTGCTGATTTATTTATTTAGCAAAGAAAGGAGTTGGTAAAACCCGTACAATACCGAGCATTGGGTATAGTTGCAAAAATTGCGAACTGCAAAAAGTCGGACGCATTGGCCTGAATCTCAACACATTATCTGCGTGGGTGGTGGAGTTATATGTAAATGGTATGTTGATCGATTATGGAAAAATTGATTTTATACTACTATCATCTAGTGTAAAGACTTACTCTTTTCTTGTTGCAGTTTTCTATTTTTTCCAATTAGTTGATAAAATATGGCAATTCACTGAAATCTTTTTTCACTTTCTTTTAATCCACCTTTTTTTGGCAAAAGATTCAAACAAAAATTCTAAAACGGAAACAATGAAAACAAAACTGATTTTTGCAGGAATAATGATCATTTCGTTATTTACTGCATGCAAAAAAGGCTCTTCAACCGGGCTAACTGACAATCTGCCGAATATTACCGGATTTCCCATTGTTGGGACCAATCAATCAACATCTTACAACAACACTTCTGTCTTTTCAAAGCCTTCTTCCGGTCAGGATTTTTATGGACAAAACTCGAACTATCCGGGGAAATCACCAAGTTATACAAATAACAACGACGGTACTATTACTGACAATATAACGGGATTAATGTGGACGCAAGACATGACAGGAACAAAAGCATATTCTGAAATTCAGTCCGCAGCAACTTCATGCACAACAGGTGGTCATAAAGACTGGCGAGTACCAACCATTAAAGAGCTGTATTCAATAATCATGTTTAGCGGAAAAGATGTAAGCAATCTTAACTCACTCACAGGAAACGAAGTCCCATTTGTAAATACTGAATATTTCAAATTTGCATATAGTTCCGGGCAGAGGCTTATTGATGTACAGGTTGCAACAAGCAATACATCTCCGGGTGTAAATAAAGACAGAAATTTGACTTTGGTTTATGGAGTTAATTTTGCCGATGGCAGGATAAAGGGTTATGGAACTATATTGCCAAATGGTGCTCCAAAAACGTTCAACTACATGTTTGTCAGGGGAAACAGCACCTATGGAAAAAATAATTTTTTAGATAATGGCGACGGTACTATTACTGATAATGCAACAGGCTTGATGTGGATGAAAAATGATAGCCAAGCTGGCATGAACTGGAAAGATGCCCTATATTTTGCTGAAAATTTCACTCATGCCGGACACAGCGACTGGCGTTTACCTGATGCTAAAGAATTACAGGGTATTGTAGATTACTCCCGTTCACCACAAACAACCGGTTCTGCTGCAATAGATCCTTTATTTAATGCAACTGCAATTACCAACGAGGCAAAACAGACTGATTATCCCTTTTATTGGACGAGTACCACCCATGCTATAGGAAACAGTGCATCCGAAGGCGGACAGGATGCTGTTTATTTATGTTTTGGCCGGGCAATGGGGTATTCCGATTTATTTTCTCCAGGTACTACTACCTGGACTGATGTTCATGGGGCTGGTACCCAAAGGTGCGACCCAAAATCAGGAACCCCATCTTCCACTGGGTTTGGTCCACAGGGAGATGCCGAAAGAGTTTTGAACTATGTTCGATTGGTAAGGAATGTAAAATAGAGCGCATTGATAATATTCATTTCGAAATCAGAAAAAATGAAAAAACTGATTATAATCACTTTAGCTACAAGCATTTGTTGTTCTTTATCTGCACAGAAGAAGGTAAATGCGAGTATTCAGCAAACAGCATCGACAAAGGGAAAATATCCGATCGTTCACACCGGCCAGGCAGAATGTTTCAATAACAACAATGTAATTGAAGCTCCCGTAAAAGGTTCTCTATTTTACGGTCAGGATGCACAGTTTAAGCGAAATGAACCATCCTACTTGGATAATAAAGATGGGACAATAACAGACCGTGTAACAGGTTTAATGTGGCAAAAAGGGTTTGGGATAATGAACTATGCAGAAGCATTGGAGAAACTTAAAGAAATCAAACTGGCCGGATATAACGACTGGCGTTTACCTACCATCAAAGAAGCATACTCGCTTATACTGTTCAGCGGTGTTGATGTAAATAGGGATGATTTATTTTCTTCGAATCCCAAAAATTCAGTTCCATTTATAGACACATTTTATTTTGATTTCAACTATGCTTCCAACGGGAATCGTTCTATTGACGTGCAAATGTTAACATCCACTTTTTACAATGGGCTAACAATAGATGGACTGCAAACAGTTTTTGGATTAAATATAGCAGACGGGAGGATAAAAGGTTACCCTCTCATCATGCCTGTTCATCCAGGAGGAACAAAAATAAGTGGCAGGCAACAAATGCCACCTCCCGGAGTACAGGGTGGAATACCGATCGGGCAACCTCCAATTGCTGGTAAGAAGCCAAAAAGAGAAGCTGTAGAAAAGAAACTTTTTACTGTTCGCTTTGTAAGGGGAAATACGGATTATGGAAAAAATATTTTCAAAGACAACTCAGATAACACAATTACTGACCTTGCAACAAATTTGATGTGGACAAAGGAGGATAGCAAAAAAGCTATGAACTGGGAAGATGCATTGGCATTTGCCCAGCAAAAAAATAAAGAAGCCTATCTTGGGTATAATGATTGGCGTTTACCCAATGCAAAAGAGTTGCAGAGTATTGTGGATTATCGCCGTTCAATACAAAGAACAAATTCGGCAGCGATAGACCCATTGTTTAATACAACCGAAATCAGAAATGAATTGGGTCAAAAGGATTTTCCATGGTTCTGGACTTCTACAACCCATAAAGGAGCATTTAACGATGCGGCTGTCTATATTTGCTTTGGCAGTGGCTTAGGTTATATGCCTTCTCTGAACGATGAAACCACAAAGTTAATAGATGTTCACGGTGCAGGTTCCCAGCGAAGCGATCCAAAAAGCGGTGATCCAAAAATGTTTTCAAAGGGAAGGGGACCGCAAGGCGATGTGATACGAATTCATAATTACGTTCGTCTTGTAAGAAATATTAATTAGTGGTTGATTCTCCAAAACAATAAATTTGAAAATATTTAGCCCAAATACATTGAGGAAAGTTAAAGAAAACATTATTTACATCCTTATCAGTTTGATTATTTTACTGATGCCGGTTTTTATTCTTCGTAACGAGCAGCAGCTTACTACTCCGAGAATAATCATGGAGTGGATACGGATATTGCCGTTCTTTTTTATCTTCATTTTTAACAATGCTGTTTTAGTCCCTGTCTATTTGTTCAAAAAAAAGCAAGCCCAGTATCTTGTTCTCTTATCAATATCCATAATATTGATAGCATGGATGGGAGATTATACAAGATACCTCAATGAATATTTTCGACTCGAGGGGCGGCCGCCTGATTTCGCGCATTTACCTCCTCCAATTGAAATTGAAGAAGAGGTTTCTTCTCCGTGGCAACGAATTACTGACACTATTATTCTGGGGTATATGGTAGCGGGTTTTAACACTGCGATGAAACTTATATTGAAAAGCAAGGAGGATGAAAAACAACACGAAGAACAGCAAAAAATAATGTTGCAGACAGAGCTTTCTTTTCTCCGGCAACAGATTAGCCCGCATTTTTTTATGAATACTCTGAACAACATCCACGCTCTCATTGATATTGAAAAAACACAGGCACAGGAAGCAGTTATCCAGTTATCACGCCTTATGCGTTACCTGCTCACCGAATCACAAAATGGAACGGCTGTACTGAAAGACGAATTGGATTTCCTTAACTCATTCATCGATTTGATGCGTCTGCGTTATTCCGACAGGGTTGATATCTCCATTGATCTTAACATTGATATGCCCGAACGGAAAATCCACCCGTTGCTTTTTGTTTCTCTGGTTGAGAATGCGTTTAAATACGGGGTAAGTTATTCTAAACCTTCAGCTATTTTCATTCAGGCGAAAACCAGCGTCAATGCGCTTGTTTTCAGTGTAAAAAATAAAAAATTCAGTGAAGCACCAGAGTCAGGCACTGGTTTAGGGCTTGAAAATCTGAGAAAACAGTTAGCACTTTTATATGGGAACAATTTCAGCCTTGAAATACAGGAAACAGCAGATATTTATCATGTTGAACTAAAAATTCCGTTTGCCAATGATTAATTGTATTGCCATTGACGATGAACCGTTTGCCCTGAAGCAAATCGCCGGCTACATTGCAAAAACACCGTTCTTAAATCTTATCGCCAGTTTCGATAGCGCTCTGGAAGTTTTGAATTACCTGAACGAAAATAAGGTGGACCTGATGTTCGTTGATATTCAAATGCCTGATCTGAACGGGGTGGACCTGGTGAAATTGTTGAAGAACCGGCCCGAAGTAATTTTTACTACGGCGTCGAAAGACTATGCAGTAGAAGGTTTCAAAATCGATGCACTTGATTATGTACTGAAGCCTATTGATTACGCTTCATTCCTGAAAGCTGCCAATAAAGCGAAGGAATATTTTGAACTCCGTAATAAACAGCCGGATAAACTGTCCGCTAATAACAATTATCTTTTTCTAAAATCGGAGTATAAAATTATACGTATTGAAATTGATAAAATCCTGTATATTGAAGGGATGAGTGAATATGTGCGTATTCATCTCGAAAATGCCAAACCGGTCATGTCTTTAATACGAATGAAAAGTATTGAGCAACGCATACCTTCTGCTCAATTTATGCGGATTCACCGTTCATTCATTGTAAATCTTGCAAAGATTACAACAATAGAGCGCAATTGTATTGTTTTCGACAAGACTCATATTCCGGTGAGCGACAAATACAAAGATGCTTTTCAAAGTTATGTCGATGAAAATTTTCTTATTTAGTATTATTTATTCGCGATTATTTCCTTAGCCATAGTATCTGCATATTAAGCAACGCTAGCTCCTTAAACAAATACAATATCTTCTTTTAGCTGCCACAGTAAACCTGCAATTGCTTTTATACAAACTATATTAGTGTGCTGCAGCATCGTCCTTTGATTCAGCTATTTTTTCAAATTGTTCTTTTGCTTTTTCTATCTCCCTAACTTTTCCGATCCTGAATACATCGCAGATAGCAAGCAGGTCATAAAAAACCAGGTCCAGTTTGGCAGCTTCAATGGCACCTGGGTATAATGGTTCTATCTTCATCCCCCGTTCTTTTCCATCGGCATCTGGCCAGACATAAATTTCCTCAGATGAAACGTATTTTTTTAAAACAGGTGCTGCGTGTGCAGTAGGCAGTCCTTTTACGATAGAGCCTGGTTGAACAGGGAAAACTACTTTCAGCCCGAAAACAAGGAAGTCTTCTAACACAGAAATAAACACCTTTTTCCGTGATGCATTGATCAGACCGGCAAATTGGGAGCGGGATAGGGATTCTGTAATTTCAGATGGGCTGATATACAGGTCCCTGGCCAGGTCTTTATTCATCCAGTCGTTTTGCCCCAGAGCCACGATTTTAAGTAAGACCGCGATATCGTGAGGCCGCATGCCCTTATGTGCTTTCATATTCTTTGTTTAGGCAAAGGTAGTCAATAGAAATTTGTAATTCGCGAATCGCGAATTACAAATTTCTATTGACTCTCCCCCGGCTGTCTCACCATCTTTCGCAGAATTTAAAAACGCTCCTGCAAAAAATATATCCAAAAAAACAGTAAGATAGAACCTGCCCCGGTAAGCCCACAGTGGAAAAGGCTGTGTTAGAAAGGTCTGCTTCACAAAATCGTAGCCTTTATTTACACGAATAAACATTTTCTTAAGACATGCATATAGATTGTAATGCTATTTTTGCGAAGCAAAAGGCGTAGGCAACGCCTTTTGCTTCTATAGTTATTTAGCAAAGTACATGCAAAAGATGAAAATTTATGAATATGAATCAAGGCATTCTATGAAGGTTATGTTTCAAAGGGCCTCCATCAGTTTTCGTCTTATTACCTTGCTTTTTATAGCAGCCTTACTACAACATTTTGCTTTTGCAACTTTACAAAGTACATCCGGATTTTCACATGCATATTCATGGGGTACACAAACAAGTTATTATGAAAAAGGAACTATTCCCCATCATGACAGCCAGTTGGATCTTTTCATAGAAGTTGAATCCAATGATGAAGATGAGATTCATAATACGCAAGTTCACCTCAATAGTTCCATTGCTAAAAGTTACACATTTGAAGCATTTCATTATACCTATTTTATTAATACACTTTATTTAAGATTAGTCTCATCTAATCGGCATAAAGTTGAACCGCCCTACTTTGTGCTCTACCATTCCTGGAAGAGCGACCTGTCTTAACGTTGAAATAATCCTATCGCAGTTGATACTGCATGATCTACTACAGGCTATTGATACCTGTATATTTCTATTCATGCCTTCACTTAACCAATCAAAAGAAATAATGAGAGGAATCATATTAATTGCCCTTACGGCAACTATCATGCTTTTTGCATCATGCTCACAACATGAAACTAAAAAAGAAAAAGAAACAACATTCATCGTAACAAGCCCTATTCAAACGGATACAACTATTTATAAGGAATATGTAGCACAAATCCATTCTGCAAACCATATCGAACTTCGCTCACAGGAGAAAGGATATCTTCAAAAAATATTTGTTGATGAAGGGCAATTCGTAAAAAAAGGGCAGTTAATGTTCAAGCTCATGCCTGCGATCTACGAAGCTGAAGTAGGAAAAGCAAAGGCTGAAGTAAACTTTGCTGAGATCGAATACAAAAACTCAAAGAGTCTGACGGAAAACAACATCGTGTCAGCAAATGAACTGGCTATGGCAAAAGCCAGGTTGGATAAAGCAAAGGCTGAGTTACAGCTTGCACAGACACATCTTGCTTTCACCGAAATTCGGGCACCGTTTGATGGTATTATGGATAAATTTCACACCCGATTGGGAAGTCTGGTGGATGAAGGTGAGTTATTAACAAGCCTTTCAGACAACAGTAAACTGTGGGTTTACTTCAATGTTGCCGAATCCGAATACCTGGATTACATCCAAAAGGTAAAAAGCAGGGAGAGGCAAAAAGTCTTATTGCAAATGGCAAATAAGCAACTATTTGAAACCAGTGGCTATGTCGAAACCATCGAGGCTGATTTCAATAACGAAACGGGAAATATCGCATTTAGAGCTACTTTTCTTAATCCCAAAGGAATTCTTCGTCATGGCGAAACGGGTAATATCATGCTGCCGGTCAATCTGAAAAATGCCATCATAATTCCACAAAAATCTACGTTTGATGTACTCGATAAAAAATATGTATACATAGTAGATAAGGATGGAATTCTTAAAGCTACCCAGATCACCATCGCTCAGGAAGTTCCTCACCTCTATGTAATTGCATCCGGATTAAAGCCGACAGACAAGATCCTGCTGGAAGGCCTGGGGAAAGTAAAGAATAACGAAAAGATCAGGTACAGCTTTTTTCCACTGGAAAAAGAATTGGCAGAAATAAAAAACATTCACGCCGAATAATGGCAAGAAAAAATAAACAATAATGTTTAACAATTTTATAAAAAGGCCTGTTCTGGCAATAGCATTGTCTCTGGCAATTGTCTTTATAGGAATAATAGCCATTACAAAATCTCCGGTGGCGCAATTTCCGGAAATTGCTCCTCCCAGAGTAAATATCTTTATCGAGTTTCCAGGATCAAATGCGGACGTATTAGTAAAATCAACGCTGACCATTTTGGAGCGAGCCATTAATGGTGTGCAAGGGATGCAGTACATGCTTTCCGATGCCACCAGTGCAAGTGAAGCAAGTATCGAGGTCATTTTTGAACCCGGCACAGACCCAACACTTGCAGCAGTGAGGGTTAAATCGAGGGTAGATCAGGTAATGACGAATCTTCCCCCGCTGGTTCAACGTGAAGGGGTTATCATTTCTCCATTGCAGCCCAGTATGCTGATGTACCTGAATCTATACAGCAAGGATAAGAGTGTAGATGAGAAATTTCTATTCAACTATGCCAACACATTCATTCTTCCTGAATTACAACGGATTAAAGGAATGGGCTTTGCTCAGGCGATTGGTAGCCGCGCATTTGCAATACGTGTGTGGCTGAATCCTGAGCGCATGAGAGCGTACAATATTTCTGCAAAAGAAGTATTAGCGGCAATAGATGAACAAAGTGTGTTGGCCCGACCTGGTCGGGTGGGACTTAGCTCTGGTAAAACAGCTCAATCACAGGAATATGTATTTACCTATAAAGGATGGTATAATACGCCCGAACAATACGACAACATTGTAGTGAGAGCAAATTCGGATGGGGAGATTTTAAAATTGAAAGATATTGCCAAAGTTGAAGTAGGATCAGAGTTTGTAGACATCTATTCCAATAAAGACGGACATCCTTCTGCATCATTGGTGTTAAAACAAAATCCTGGAAGCAATGCTAAAATTGTCATTGATGAGGTGAAAGCAAAACTTCAGGAATTAAAAAAAGATTTTCCGCCAGGGATTGACTTTGAGATCAACTATGATGTATCAAAATTCGTGGACGCGTCTATAGAAAAAGTAATACACACACTAGTTGAAGCATTTTTACTTGTAGCCTTTGTGGTATTTGTTTTTCTTGGCGATTGGCGTTCAACATTTATTCCAATTTTAGCAGTACCCGTATCCTTAATTGGAGCCTTTGTGGTCATGAATGCTTTTGGCATCAGTATCAACCTCATTACACTATTTGCATTGGTACTAGCCATTGGTGTAGTGGTGGATGATGCGATTGTTGTTGTTGAGGCTGTGCATGTAAAAATGAATGAAGAAAATATTTCGCCTTATGCAGCAGTGCAAAAGGTGATTAAGGAAATCAGCGGCGCAATCATTGCCATCACCCTGGTAATGGCATCTGTGTTTATTCCCGTTACATTTATGACAGGTCCTGTAGGCGTACTCTATCGTCAGTTTGCACTTACCATGGCAGGGGCAATTATCATCTCCGGATTTGTGGCTTTAACACTAACCCCAGTATTGTGCGCCATCTTACTTAAGAACACACATGGTAAACCAAAGAAAAAAACGCCAATTAGCATGTTCTTAGACTGGTTCAATAAAACCTTTGATCATGCAACGGGCAAATATGAAAAATTCCTTGGTTTAATTGTAAACAGGAGAACACTTACATTTGGAATTTTGGTCCTGTTCGGATTTGGGATAGTAGGCGTTGATAAAGTACTTCCTGCCGGATTCATTCCAAATGAAGATCAGGGACAGATCTATGCCATCATCCAAACGCCCCCAGGCACAACATTGGAGCGTACCAATGAAATTTCAAGAAAACTTCAGATACTGGCAAAAGAAGTGGAAGGTGTTTCTTCTGTAACCTCTCTGGCTGGTTATGAAATTCTGACCGAAGGTCGTGGATCAAATGCCGGCACCTGTTTAATCAACTTGAAAGACTGGTCGGAAAGAAAGCATTCTGTAAAAGAAGTGATTCATGAATTAGAAGAAAAATCCAAAGATCTGCCTGCAAACATCGAATACTTTGAGCCTCCTGCGGTTCCGGGGTATGGAACATCGGATGGTTTCTCTTTGCGTTTGCTAGACAAAGGCAGTGATGTGGATTATCAGGAATTCGATAAGGTAAATGCTGAATTTCTCGAAGCGTTGAAACAACGAAAAGAACTCGATGGATTATTTGCATTCTACTCTGCAAAATATCCGCAGTATGAGATCTTTATTGATAATAATTTAGCGATGCAAAAAGGTGTTTCGGTGGGTGAGGCCATGGAAAACCTGAACATTATGATAGGCAGTACTTATGAGCAGGGTTTCATACGTTTTAATAATTATTATAAAGTTTATACGCAAGCTTCCCCGGAATTCAGAAAGCAGCCGTCGGATATTCTAAATATGTACATTAAAAATGAACATGGTGAAATGGTTCCGTATTCTGCATTCATGAGCATTAAAAAAAGACAGGGGCCGAATGAGATTTCCCGATATAACCTTTATATCTCCTCACTGATCAATGGTGTTCCGGCAAAAGGATATTCTTCAGGTGATGCAATCAAAGCCATTAAAGAAGTAGCCGAAAAATCTTTGCCTAGAGGATATGATATTGCGTGGGAGGGTATTTCCTATGATGAATCGAGAAGAGGAAACGAAGCGTTGTATATATTCTTAGTGATATTATTCTTCGTTTATCTCATCCTATCTGCTCAATACGAAAGTTTCATATTACCAATGGCTGTATTGCTTTCCATATTCCCAGGTGTATTCGGTTCCTTCTTTTTATTAAAAGCAATGAATTTATCCAATGATGTTTATGCCCAGATCGGGCTCATCATGCTGGTAGGATTATTGGGTAAGAATGCTGTATTGATCGTTGAGTTCGCTGTGCAAAAACACAATCAGGGTGCAACAGTGCTTCAGGCTGCCATTGCCGGAGCTAAAGCTCGTTTCCGTCCCATCCTTATGACATCATTTGCGTTCATTGCAGGCTTGATTCCACTTGTGCTGGCAAAAGGCCCGGGCGCGGTTGGCAATCATACCATCGGTGCGTCAGCACTGGGGGGTATGCTATTTGGAACCCTATTTGGTGTAATTGTGGTTCCAGGACTTTACTACATTTTTGCAAAACTTCAGGAAGGCAGATCGTTGATCAGGGGAGAAGATGTAAACCCATTAACAGAAGACTTTGTAGAAAACAGAGAAGATTCCGCCCTAACCAAACAGATTAAAAAAATTATCAAAAGAATAAGGAGGAATAAAAATGAAATATAAATTTTTATTCTTGTTTGCTGTCGTTGTGTTTAGCGCATGTAAGATACCCATCCTTGTAAGCAAACAAGAAAATAAAACATTACCTGCATACTATAATTCAGATCAGGATTCAACGAGTATAGCATCTATAAAATGGCGCCAGTATTTTACTGATCCGTTTTTGATTGCCATTATTGATACGGCCCTGAAAAATAACCAGGAGTTAAATATTGCGTTGCATGAAATTGAGATGGATAAAAATGAAATTCAGGCGAAAAAAGGAGAGTATTTACCCTTTGTAAATATTGGGGGCGCAGCAGGAATTGAAAAAACAGGAAGATATACTTTTGATGGTCTTTCGGAAGAGGATCTAAAGGCAAATCCTGAAAAGGGACCAAAGCATATTGGTGACTTTAGGGTTGGCGTTTATGCATCCTGGGAATTGGACATTTGGAAAAAACTACGAAATGCAAAAAAATCGGCAGCGCTGAAATATTTTTCAACTATAGAAGGAAGAAACTTTATAGTTACAAACATGATTGCTGAGATTTCCGGTTCCTATTATGAGTTATTGGCCCTGGACAACCTGATGGCTATCATTCAACAGAATATTGAACTGCAGAAAAATGCGCTTCGCATGGTGAAGCTGGAGAAAGAAGCAGCCAGAGTTTCTCAACTGGCCGTTAACCGGTTTGATGCGCAATTATTGCATACACAAAATCTACAGTATGATATTCAACAGCAAATAGTTGAAACAGAAAACAGAATCAATTTCCTGTCAGGTAGATTTACACAGCATATTGCAAGAACAACCTCCGGCTTTAATGATATTCCGATTGATATGATTCAAAGCGGTATTCCATCACAGCTACTATTGAATCGTTCTGATATTCGACAGGCAGAATTAGCATTGGCCGCGTCGAAATTAGATGTGGGGGTTGCAAGAGCAAATTTTTATCCATCATTCCGCTTAAATGCGGGTTCCGGATTTACCGCTTTTAATCCGGGTTTTGTTTTTAGACCTGAATCATTTCTATACAATTTTGCAGGAGATGCAGTTGGTCCTTTGATCAATAAGAATGCGATTAAGGCTGCTTACAAAAATGCAAATGAAAAACAGATCATTTCAGCCTATAATTACGAACGCTCTATTCTTAGCGCTTTTATAGAAGTAGTAAATCATTTATCACTAATAGATAACTGTAGGAAACGTTATGAAACCAAGTCTAAAGAAGTGGAAATTCTCACTCAATCGATTGATATTTCAAACAAACTATTCATTTCTACAAAAGCAGATTATATAGAAGTTTTGCTTACGCAACGTGAAGCATTGGATTCAAAAATTGAATTGATTGAAACAAAATTGAAGCAGTTACAGGCTAAAGTTAATATTTACCGGGCCCTTGGGGGAGGCTGGAATTAAGTTTATAACTGAGTAGTCTAAGTTAAATGTTTTTAGGCTCACATTCAAAAAGACTGTATTTCAAGGGTTTACGAGATAAAAATCGTAGACCCTTTTTATTCGTGGCAAGTCTCTGCCAGATTAAGCCCTTGTTATATAGTCTATACGTTATAATATGGGAGGAGGTCAAACAATCTTTTTCCAGGGATCTCATGGTTCGAGGGGAGCCAATTTGGATATACGTTCTAACAGTTACTGTTCGTTGGAAAAAATATCAACAAAATGATCGCTACCTAAATTAGTTAAGTGAACGGTACTCATTGATCGTTTCAAATCGCCGCATTTCTTTCATAATAATGAATATTGTAGGTGACAAAATTACCCTTTTCAACCACTTTTCATAGATACGGAGCCCAAATCAGCAATAGTGGTAGATAAAACAGCAATTTATCTACCCTTTCCTGTCGCTTAAGGCAGGAACTTTGCTTTATAATTATAAAAAACAACATGGAAAAGATATTATTAAATAGCACAACTCGTTGAAGTATACATCAAGGAGAATCATTTCAGAAATCTTTATTGTTAAATTTAACTAGAGCTTATCTCAAAAGTAGTTTCTTAATAGAATAATGATGCAAGCTAGTTGAACAAAGCCAAGGAAGTTTTTCTCGTAATAATCAAATCTGGTTTGACAGCGGCGAAATTGCTGAATCCAGGCGAACAACCTTTCGACCTTCCATCTATTTCCGTATCGCCTTAATTCACGACCGTCTTGAGTTGCAGGCCTAACCCGATTGGCTTTATGAGGAGCAGTCATTTTTATTTGTTTTCGCTTCAATGTTTTATCCAGTGGGTCACTATCATAGGCCATATCCCCGATTATTCTTTTTGGCTTTGTTCGTATAAAGCGTTTTGATATTGTTGGTTCAACGAGCTTAACCTCATGGATACTTGCTTCATATGTGGAAATGGCGACAGGAAGACCATTGCGGTCTGTAATTGCCATGATCTTCATACCCTTGCCCCGCTTAGTTTTGCCAACTCCGAAGCCCCTTTTTTAGCAGATGAAAAACTGCCGACAATATAGCATTCCGCCAAATCCATTTTACCCCTTACTTTCAAATCTAACGCAAGCCGGGTAAGAACCTGTTCCCATACTGAATTCCTGACCCATTCCTGAAAACGATGATGGAAAGTTTGGTATGGCGGATACCTATCTGGCATATCTGACCAAGGTGCCCCTGTACGACAAATCCATAATATCCCATTCAAAATACTTCGGTCGTCTGTTCTTGGACGACCAGTTATCTTTTCGGAGCCTTATTCTTTTCTATGATCGAAACGAGTAAGCCCCATTGTTCATCTGTGATCTCCATTTGAGTCGTTTCTTATCAAAACGATCAGAAATTCCCATTATTTCCCAATTACGTACTTTTGAGATAAGCTCTAGAAAGTACTCTTCTAGCAGTTCCTGCTGTAAATAGGCATCTAATACTACGCCTTTAAAACCAGATTCGCCGGCAGATAAGTAAGCGGGAGGTTGAAACATCGGTTCAACTTTCAGATATATTTCAACTCACTCCGCTTTTTTAACAGCTCATACTTTTCTCCTTTACTACCTCTTCACTGCTTACTAGCATTGTATCCTAAAATCACAACACATGAAAAACAAAACCCTCTTTGTAGTAATTACTTTGTTGATCGGCTGTAGTACTTTTGCTCAATCCAATATCCCAGAAGGATTTGTAGCAGGAAAAATTATTTTATCAAACGGTGCCGTAGTCTCCGGTTACCTAAAAGATAATATCCGTAAAAAATCTTCCATCGTTTTTTACAACCCCGTCAACAAAAAAAAAGAAATACTCGATGCCAACACACTTACCGAAGCATCGTTCACTGATAGTAAATACCTATGTCTCTATGGCGACTTCTTTAAAGTCATTACTCCTGGCGAACACGCGATCCTGGTTAAATCCAGCGACGCTTCCGGTAAGCTTTACTACAACGGTGTTGAAATGATCATCAACAAAGGAACCGACGGAAAAATTGATGACCGGTTTGAGTATACTGCCAATACCAACGAATTAAAACCTATCCGCAAAAAAGGATAATCCTATACAACTATTCTTATGAAAAATCTTTTCGTTTTATTATTCGCATTAGTCAGCAGCCTCATATCTACTGCACAAAATAACCCGATCACACAAACCATTCGTGGTACCGTTATCGATCATCAATCGGGTAATACTTTAAAAGCGGCTACCATTGTATTGGCCAACAGCAAAAAAAAAATTGCTGTCTCTGATTCTACTGGTGCTTTTAAATTAACCAATGTACCCATCGGTCGTCAGCACTTAAAAATTACTTTAGTAGGATACGAAGATGCTTCCGTGCAAAACATCGAAGTTACTTCCGCCAAAGAAGTATTGCTCGATATCAGCCTCCACGAAAAAGTGTCTGTACTCAAAGAAGTAGTAGTGAGCAGCGGCAAAAAAAATCGTGCCATCAACGAATTCGCCGTAGTGAGTGCCCGTCAGTTGAGTATGGATGAAGCCGTTCGTTATTCCGGTACCCGCAACGACCCTAGCCGTATGGCTCAAAACTTTGCAGGTGTAAGTGGTACCAACGATGCACGCAACGATATTGTCATCCGCGGAAACTCGCCCTCTGGCGTACTCTGGCGCATGGACGGCATCGATATTCCCAACCCCAATCACTTCGGAACCCTCGCTGCTACTGGCGGACCGGTTACCATGCTCAACACCAACACCCTCAAAAATTCTGACTTCATCACTAGTGCCTTTCCTGCACAATATGGTAATGCCATCGCCGGAGTTTTCGATCTGCGCATGCGCAACGGAAACAACGAAAAACACGAGTTCCTCGGACAAATGGGTTTCAATGGTTTTGAATTTGGAGCAGAAGGTCCGCTCAGCAAAAATAGTAAGTCATCTTACTTAATTAACTATCGCTATTCCTTAGTGGCTACCATTCAGGCACTCGGGTTAAACGTAGGTACTGGTACCGCCACGCCTTATTACCAGGACGCGAGTTTTAAATTTCATTTAGTAACTAAAAAATCCGGCACCTTCGACATCTTTGGTTTAGGTGGAGAGAGTCATATTAATTTTCCCCCCGACTCCTCCGATAATCTCTATGCAACCAACGATGGTTCTACACGCAATAGAAATAATAAATCACTCACCGGCATTATCGGTGTTACCAACACTTATTTTTACACCCCCGCTACTTCCGGAAAAATCACACTCGCTGTTTCTGGATTTAAATCAACTTATACAGAAGAGATCATCGATGCTACCAAGCCTCCAAAATCTGCTTACGACTTAAAAAATAGTCAAACAAAAATTTCACTCGGCTATACTTTTAATAAAAAGATCAACGCACAGAACCAAATCACAGCAGGTATTTTAGCGGATGAGTATTTTTTACAGCTCAATAAAAAATACCTGCCCGATGGTTCACCCACACTTACCACTTTAACCGATGCCAGTAATTCATCACTCTTGATCAAAGGCTTTACCAACTACCAGCACCGCTTCAATAATTTACTTAGTTCCAATATGGGTTTGTATGCACAATGGTTTACACTCAACAACACCTGGAGCATCGAACCCCGTTGGAATTTAAAATACCAGTTCCAACCCAATCAATCTTTTTCTTTCGGCGCGGGATTGCACAGTCAAACCCAACCACTCGACGTGTATTTTTATCAAATTCAAAACACTGCAGGACAAGTCACCCTCAGCAATAAAAACTTAGACTTCGTAAAAAGTGTTCATACAGTTGCTGGCTACGATATCAATTTTCAAAACCACTTGCGTTTTAAAACGGAAGTATACGGTCAGTACATTTACAATGCTGCTACAGAAACCAACTCATCTTCTTTTAGCATGTTAAATTCTGGGGCCGACTATTCTTCTCCGGATAAATCTTATTTACAAAATGCAGGCAAGGGATATAACTACGGCATTGAGTTTACGTTGGAGAAATTCTTAACGCATGGATTCTATTATCTCTTTACAGGATCCATCTTCCAATCGAAATACGAGGGTAGCGACAAAGTCTGGCGCAACACAGCTTTCAACAGCAATTATGTAGCCAACTTCTTAGGCGGGAAAGAATTCAAACTCAACCAGAAAGGAACTTTCGGCATCGACACCAAATTTGCCATCTCGGGCGGTCAACGCTATACGGCATTTGATCTTCCTGCCTCTAAAGCCGCCGGATATGTGATCTACAAAACCAATGAAGCTTATGCTCTACAGAATGATCCTTACCTTCGTTGGGACCTGAAATTTTCTTATACCAGCAACGGAAAAAGGGTCACACAGAAATGGTATATCGATCTGCAAAATCTTACCAATAGAAAAAATATGTATGTCCGAACTTTGAATCCGCAGACTGGAAAAATTAGTGAGATCAATCAAATCGGATTTTTCCCGAACATCAACTATCAGGTAACATTTTAGTGGATTTGAAAATTCACTTAACTTAACATTTTAAAACAACCATTTGAATCGTAGACCATCGATAATAGTGAAGGATAAGATCTGTTTCCAGGATAGATTATTAATGCTGGTGCTGGCTCCTGTGTTGGCGTTTATAGTTCCCCTGGTTTTCTTCGGACTTCGCTTGCATCGCGAACCCTTTTTAACAACTAATATCTATATCACTACTTTAATTATCACAAGCATTACCTGGGTAGGTAATCGTTTCATCATGATCTGCTCGCGCACGCGTTATCCGCTATTTGAAGAAAATAGAAAACGCCTTCGCTTCCAGTCACTCTTGATGATTGTCTATACTTTATTAGCCACTAACCTGATGGGGTATATACTGAGTGATTATTGCGATTTTGAAAATAGCAATTATCCTAACAGGGCACTGGGTGATATTTTATTCAACTCCAATAGTGCTTCATTTTTCTGCACCCTTACCGTGGTAGCGATTTATGAAAGCATCTATTTTATGCATCAATTAAAATTATCGGTTGAAGAAAAAGAATTGCTGAAACGTGAAAGTTTAATGGCACAATTAAACGCCTTAAAAACACAAGTAAATCCGCACTTCTTATTCAATAACCTCAACACACTTTGCAGCATTATTCCGGAAGATCCGGATCAGGCAGTGGCCTTTGTACAGCAGCTCTCAAAGGTTTACCGACATATTTTAGAAGTAAAAGACGAGAAGAGCATTCCACTCAAAGAAGAGCTGGAAGTATTAGAAGCTTATACCTTCTTACTCAAGACAAGATTTGGCGATAACCTCCACATTGAAATGCAAGTAGATCCAGCACAAATGGATGATAAGATCGTTCCACTTTCTTTACAACTCTTGATGGAAAACGCCATCAAACACAATATCGTTTCACAGGATCGTCCTTTGACAATTATTGTGAAAATTGTAGGGGGAAGACTAGTAGTGTCGAACAATTTGCAAAAGAAAAATCAGATCATCGAATCAACTGGTATCGGTCTCACCAATATCCGCAATCGCTATAAATTGATCACAGATAAATTGATCCTGGTTACCGAAACACTCAACGATTTTACCGTATCCATTCCACTCATTCAATCCTAGCAGATGCACGTATTAATTATCGAAGACGAAGCACCCGCAGCAAAAAGACTCATCAAATTATTAGAAGAGATCATTCCCGAAATGCAACTGGTTGATAGATTGGATAGTGTAGAACGATCGATCAGTTTTCTGGAAAAAAATCCAGCCCTCGATCTGATCTTCATGGACATTCAGTTAGCTGATGGATTAAGCTTCGATATTTTGAGTGCCATCAAAATTCAAACACCCATCATTTTCACTACGGCATTCGATCAGTTTACTTTGAAGGCTTTCAAAGTAAACAGTATCGATTATTTATTAAAACCAATCGACCAGAAAGAATTAGCAGAAGCCATTCAGAAATACAAAACCCTGCACACATCTGCTAAACCATCTGCAGATTTTTCCGATAAAATGTTGCAGCTGATGGCAGACCTTCACAAAACAAAATTCAGAGAACGCCTGCTCATTAAACGCGGGCAGCAATTGAATTCTTTAAAAACCGAACTCATTGCTTATTGCTACGCCGATGGAAAACTCTGCTATGCAGTAGATCGCCAGCATCAAAAGCACTTACTCGAACAAAACCTATCACAACTGGAGACGCAACTCGACCCAGCTCAATTTTTCCGGATCAACCGAAACCTCCTGGTGCATATCGACGCCATCCAGAAAGTGTATACCTGGCTGGGCGGAAGATTAAAGCTTGAATTCTCTTCTCCTCCACCCACCGAAACCATCGTAAGTCGCGAAAGAGTAAACGAGTTCAAAGACTGGTTGGGCGATTGTTAAAATAATCGCTCAAAATAGCGGGTGTTTACACCGTAAAATGCCTTCAAGACCGCTCAGTTTTATAATGCAATTTTCTGTGGTAATCACGTGAAGGGTACGGTTCTTTCCTCGCCTAAAAAATACTACCCATTTCAACAGTTTTTAAACTCCTTTACAGCATTTTGTTTGAGGCCATTTCTGGATCAGAAAAAAACAAAAAAAATCTTAACGTAGCATATAGTAAAAAGGGTGTTTCCCCTGGGCGGAGGCCGGAATTAAGTTTATAATTGAGTGGTCTAAGATAAATGCCTTTAAGCTCACATTCTAAAAGACTGTAGCTCAATGGCTTACGAGATAAAAATCGTAGACTTCTTTTATTTGTGGCAAGTCCCTGCCAGATTAAGCCCTTGTTATATAATCTATACGTTATAAAAAGGGGGTAGGCAGCAGCCAGAATACCCGTTTTAGGTATATCAACCGGTCTGAGTAATATTTTTTTTTGAACGCAACAACTCACTACGCATTTTGCTCAAAAACTCCGGCGTTACATCTATATACGATGCAATAAGTTTTTGCGGTATATCATTAATGATGGATGGATAGGTATTACAGAAATTACTGTAACGCTGTTTGGCTGTCAGGCTCATATTATCAATGAGCCTTTGCCGGCTGCTTACCAACGAATTTTCAGTTAGTATTCTGAAATAGCGCTCCAGTTTAGGGACCTTATCAAATAAATCCAGTTGATCTGTCCTGCTTAACATTGCTACCTCGCTGTCTGTAATAGCTTCCACATTCAGAAAAGCGGGTTTTTGAGAAATAAAGCTGTACATGTCTGTAATCCACCAATCAACGGGTGCAAATTGCAATATATGTTCAAAGCCATTTTCATCTGTCGAATAGGATCGTAAACAACCTGACAATACAAAAGCTACATCGCGTGAAACCTGGCCCTCCTGCATGAGCTTTTTTTTGCGTCTCACATGCACATTCCTGAATCTGGAAGAAATCAGCTCACATTCCTCCGTATTCAGGGAAATATGTTTTGTCAGGTTGGAAATTATATTAACACAAGTCATCCGTAAATATACTTATAAAAGCAGGAAGGGAGCACAGGCAGACAGGCAGACATATTCGATTATTTATCTTTAGCTTTATACAAACCCTCACAACATGAGAATTTTTTTTCTGTCTTTGCTCTTATGCATAAACGCTGCTATCCAGGCCCAAAAAATTTCTTTTTATACCGCTAACACGGATAGCACAACATTTACTTTAACCGAAGAAGGCGCGTCTCATCTGGCGTCCCTTCCTATGAAATGTATTCTTCAGCAGTATCCAAATAAGATTAACCACACGGCTGTCAGCGACAGCGACCAGATTTTAACGCCCTTGCAACAGCACCCTAGTTTTTACGGCTGCTTCGACTGGCACAGCAGTGTGCACGGTCACTGGATGTTGGTTCGTCTATTAAAACAGTTTCCTAAACTCAAAGAACAGGCGGCCATCAGAAAACTGATTTCAACCACAATTACTGTTAACAAGGTCAATCAGGAAGCAAGGTATTTTAACAGCGCGCTCAGCAAAAGCTTCGAACGGACCTATGGCTGGGCCTGGACCCTTAAGCTCCAGGAGGAATTAATTACCTGGGACGATCCGGATGCTGTAAAGTGGCGCACTGCATTACAGCCACTTTGTGATACGGTGATACAACTCTGGAGAAGATTTCTTCCCAAACAAACCTATCCAAACAGAACAGGTGTACATGGAAATACGGCGTTTGGCTTAAGTTTTGCCATCGACTATGCCCGCACCTCCCATAACAGGTCTTTTGAAGAAGAACTGATAGCAGCCGCTAAAAAGCTTTATCTAAAAGACAGGTCGGCCCCTGCTGTTTGGGAACCGGATGGATCGGATTTTTTCTCTCCTTCGCTCATGGAGGCCGATTTAATGAGGCGGGTTCTGAACAAAAACAGTTTTTTGCTTTGGTTCAACAACTGGTTGCCTGCAAGTGCTTTAAAACACCTGACCGTATTACCGGTAGTTTCCGACAGAACCGATTTACAGATCGTTCACCTGGATGGTTTGTGTTTCAGCAGAAGCTGGTGCATGTCCGGAATTGCCAAAGAACTACCCCGGAACGACAGGAGAAAATCTTTGCTAACCCAAGCTGCAGTAAAACATTTAAATCAGAGCCTTTCTTCCGTGGCATCCGGTCACTACGGAGGCGAGCATTGGCTGGCCAGTTTTGCTGTTTTTGCATTGAATGCAGAGAATTAATCTACCCTATTCATGGTTACAATTAAGGAGGGCACTGCAGGCCGATTGGGAAGTGTTCTGGCAGGTTGCGCAAGGATTGTTATATTAATATCTTCAACACTCCACATTATTTCAATATAATCATTGGCTGCCAGTGTCGCCAGGTAATTCCATGCAGCAACCTCCAGTGCACCTGTTCCAACCAAGCTGAAATCCGTCGCTGAATTAGGGACATCCACTCCGTTTTTTCTAAACCATATGGTACAAAAATCAGTTCCTATATTTGCTTTTTTAACTTGTGCCGAAAACATCAGATTATAGGTCCCGGCAACGGATACGGTTATTTTTGATCCGTCAACAACAGTAATATGGCCTGAAGAAATATCTGTCGTGTTCAATGTCATTGCCTTGGCGGTCTCCAGGGTATTGGTTTGGGTAGTATTATCAGAAAATTGTGCGTACATTGGGTGAACGGGTGTATAACCTAAAGCAGTCGTTACATTAGAAGAAGTAAGAGAAGCAGAACCCAATAAGCCGGCTGCATTCAACTGAACAAAACCTGCCGACAGGGATGGGAGGGTAATCGTTCCATTCACTACCTGATTATTGATAGTAGCTGTTCCGGTAATATTGGGAGAACTTAATGTTTTATTCGTCAGATTTTCGGTTCCCGCTACCGTGCTCAATACGCCCGTAACCGGTAATGTAATGTTGGTTGACCCGGTTGCAGTAAAAGTTGTTGGGAAAGCTCCGGAAGTGGTAAGATTGCCTCCGAGTGTGATCGTTTTTCCGGTATTATCCACTCCTGTTCCACCCTCCGAACCGGAAACAGGCAGAGTTAACCCTGTTGGAGCAGATTGCCAACTGGCGGTTGTTCCATCTGTTTTCAGAAACTTTCCGCTGTTACCAGGCTGGGTAGGCAATAGTGCCTGTATCGCATCAGAAGCAGTTGCGCTACCCGTTCCACCGTTCGCAATGGCAATGATCCCGGTTACATTGGACGCCGTTCCCGTGGTATTTTGGTTCCATACAGGTACAGTTCCGGTAAGCCTGGAATAGTTCAGGCTTTCAATATCATTGTTTGTAATAAGTGTTGTGCTTCTCCTGTAGGGGGAAAGCATAAAAGAGGTATCTGTTTTGCGCAAAAGATTTGCAAGCATTGCAGCAGTATCTGTAGTATTCAACTTATTAGATACATCCGCATTTGATAAGTAAGCAGTTACATCCACGGAGCCGTCCGCTTTTAAAAACTGTGCACTTGTTCCACCTGTTTTCACAAAACTATTGGCAGTGATATTACTGCTGAATGTTTTTACGCCAGCCACTGTTTGAATAGAAGACAGATCTACAAAATTTTGTGTTGCCGAACCCGTACCTCCATTCGAAATAGCAACGACCCCGGTTACATTGGAAGCCGTTCCCGTGGTATTCTGATTTAACAGTGGTATATCTGCAGAAGTAAGTGTACGGAATGTGGGAGCTGCCGTTCCATTTAAGGGCCCTGCCCAAACCAGGTTCGCATTTTGATTGCTGAGTGTTGCAGTAAGGGTCCCGTTGGTGGTTACCGGTGTTCCGGTTACGGAAAAAATATCGGGCATAGCCAGGCCAACACTGGTTACAGAGCCAAGGCCTGATCCGGTTGCACTCACTACTCCATTGGCATCAATACTCAGATTGTTGCCAATCTTTATCCCACCCAGCACCGATGAAGTAGCAACAGGCAGATTGTAAGCAGTTGGCTTATTGGAAAGATCGTTGTAATTGCCACTGAAGAGGGTAGGTCTATTGGCGAGGTCCGTATAACTTCCACTGAATAAAACCGGCTTATTTTTAATATAGCTCGCTTTCGTATTATCAGCCTCTATCCAGTCGCTTTGCACTTTTTGTGCAGGGTCCTCACCGTGCAACACACCATTTGCATCAATAACCAGATTGCTTCCAACCTTTATACCTCCCAATAGCGATGTTGTAGCAACAGGTAAGCTATACGGCTGAGGGGCCTGAGATGCAACAAATTTTTTTACAGCTCTTACGCTTGGATATTTAATATCAGACAATGAATCGGCTATTATATCAACAGTCTTATTTTCCAGCAACTCCCTGGCATCCAGTTGTGCCCTGACTGCTACACTGACCGGTTTTTCAAAATCGCCGGTATTGTCAACGTTCCCCAATAAAAGATCCGCTTTGGTGAGTGAAACATTTCCTATTTTACCATTTACACTCTGAACCGGTGCAACCGGCGCTAATAATTCTTTCCAGTTACTCAATTCGGAAGCCGGCATCTGTGCCAAAACAAAATTTTTATTCACGTCCGTTCTGATGGCTACCGTTCCCACTGCTGCGTTGGGCAGTGCAAGCATCCGGGCCTGATCATCCACTACATTCACCGAATGCAGCACGATCGAAGGAACCTGACTATTGGGAATCTTCCCGGTAGCATCCAGTGTAGCAAGTCCGTTGGGGATACCCGATTCGGATTTGTTTATTTTAAGGCTAAAGAATCCCTCATCGGATAACTGACCGGTTTATCCATATCCCTGGTGTTATCTGTTTTGTCCAGCAATAATGTTGACTTTAATATGCCAAGGCTGGTTGCGCCCGTTCCACCCTTATCAACCGGCACAACACCTGAAATATTGGTTGCAGCAACACTGCTGGCAAAATGAGCATAAGGTACAAAATTGATTTTTTGAACACCCGCACTTACAAAGTTGGTTCCACCATCTGTATCCAGTTCTATCTGGAGGTATTTATTACCTGTTCTCCAGAAAATATTTTCAAATACACCTGTAATCACAGCTGTTGGTTCCGGTTCGCCCAATACGATACTGAATAGGCCCGCAACATTTGTAACAGTCAACTTTGTTTCACTGTATTCTGTTATACCCTGGGGCCCTCCATCTCTAATGGTTAAACGAACAGTGATTTTTTTATTTGCAACCACCCCGCCAGCCGAATTTCGGGCAACCGCCTGAAAATTAATCCCGTTAACCTGAGCTGTAATAATATCAGAAAAACAGACCAGTAAAATCAATGCTGATAAGATTCGTTTCATGGTCTATATTTTAATGATTTGTTTAGTAATTTTCCAGACTGTCTGATCAGGCAACGTAATCACTATGTGCAACATATATATACCCGATACGTACCTGGAAATATTGATGAGTCGTTGATAACTGACGCCTTCATAGTCTTCCTGAAATTGCTGCAATAAAAGGCCGTTTAGCTGCAATAATCTTATCTGGATTTTGCCTTTGCTGGCAATAGTGGATCTTACAGCAACAAGCGAACTGGAAGGATTTGGAAATGCAAAGATTCCTGTTTTACTTCCATCCTGAGGAAAAGGCCCCCATGGCGTTGAGTAAGATTGCAGAAAACCAGTTGTGAGTAAAAAACCGGAGTCTGCCTGAAGCGTTTGGACAGATATCTGTTCCGCAAAACTCCAATCAAGTATTATATTACCTTTCGAATAAGTACCACTATTGGTGTTAATTACATGGGGGTCTGTATTTTGTGCTGCAAGAGTTTGGTTCAGAAGAAGCAACAACGAGATAAATATGTTTAACCGCCAGTTCATCTGTTATAAGATTAATTGTACTCATTTGCTATGCACAATGATACTTTACCAACAGTTGCACATTAAAATTAAACCATATTTTCGATAAAACCTAATTCCAGAAAGGATTTCAGGTACATATTACTAGGTATATTTGCATCTTTTAAACAGATTCATATCACAATTCCTGCAAACGGGAGATCGGGAAGGAAACCAGTCAGCTTTTTTGAAAAAAGATCATTGATTTCCTAAAAAGCGTCATGCTTTCAACCAATTAAGAAAGGAAGGGGCTTTCACCTTATTGACAATAATTTCTTCAGAAACCTCGGGAATCAGGCTTACAAACAACTTTCGAAATCCGTAGTGGAGCACTTCTCTGATACTTTCCCTGTTAATAAGGTATTGACGATTGGCCCTGAAAAAATCGGATCCGCATATGGTTTCCAGCTCATCCAGCGTATAGTTAAGGCTGAATTTTTGGTTTTGAAACGTTATGAGAAAGGTATTTTTGCTCTCTACGGAGAACAAAGCAATTGCGCTAATCTTGACCGGTATGATTTTATTTTTACTATTTACCAGCAGGGATTGAGGCCGGGAACTGCTATTCTGGCCGATTGCAACCAGCAGATCGGTGTGGTTCAATGGGTTTGAAAAGGATTGCAGTAATTTTTTGTATTTGCCTAATGCCTCGGCAATCAATTTGATACTATAAGGCTTTAACACATAAGCAATCCCATTATTGTCGAATGCTTCAAGTGCATGTTGATTATAGGCTGTACAATAAATCACCGGTATAGTTATGTTGATAGTTGCAAATATTTCAAAGCTATACCCATCACAGAGTTGAATATCGCTGAAAATTAATTGTGCCGAATGATTACTGCTGAAATAGGCCTGCCCATCCTTAACAGAACCGATGGTTTTAATAATATTGATGCTTCCGTCGATTGTTTTCAACATTTCGGCCAAATCATCAGAGGCCATTTTTTCATCTTCAATTATCACTATATTAAGGCTCATACAGTTGTTTGTATTATTTTGGCTTAAGTTCCGTATCAACAGGTATCGTATTACCAGGTAGTATCGGAATGGTTACGGAAAATTCAATCCCGCTGTTGGAAATAATTACCCGCTTTTCGCTAAGCAATCTGTACCGTTCAGTCAGGTTTTTCAATCCAACCTTACTCGTACTCTCCAGGAAGTTTCTTCGGTTTATCCTATTGTGAATTGTTATTGATTGATTGATTTCATTATAATCAATAGAAATATGTAAAGGTGTTTCTGTTGAGAATGCATTATGCTTAATGGCATTCTCAGCAAGTGTCTGTAGCGCGTAAACGGGAAGCTTACCTTTAACGGAAAATATTTTTTCATTATTAACACCAAAACTGATCATATTTCCAAATCTTACTTTCTGCATTTCAAGGTAGCTGATACATAACTTCAATTCATCACTCATATCTACCAGTGCATCCAGTGCAGTGCTTGTGGAAAAGCGCAGAATATCAGAAAGTTTTAACAAGTAATCTTCGGCTTGATTCGGATCTTTTTTCAGCAACAAACGCAATGTATTGAGAGAATTAAACAAGAAATGTGGGTGAAGCTGCATTTTCAACTGATTATTCTTTGCCTCCAGGTTAGACTGCTTCAACAGGGTGTTTTCATCTTCAATTTTTTGTTTCTTAAAATAGAGTGTCACCAATTCACATAAAATGAGAATAATAATATTCGTCATTAACGCATTCACCAGGGGAGATATAAAAAACCTTTTTTTTTCAGGCCTCTTGTGTATCAGGTACATCCCTTCTTTGAATTCAGGGAGCTTTTTTGCAAATGTCGTATCTGCAAAATGTCCGGTTTCCACCGGAGGGCCAATCTCTTTTTGCAGAACTTTTTCAGAAAAACGTATGCTGGGTGGTGGGAAGTTTTTAAAGAAATAACTAAATAAGAGAGCGGAAAAAGTAAGGCAAAGTATACTGCTGAAAATCAAACGGGGGATCCATTTCCCTAAAAAAAGAATACGAAACCCTATCAATAAAAGGGCAATATTAACAATCCAGAAAAAAAGAATCGTAAGCAGATTAAAAGCAATAACAGGAAAAAAATACCGCAACTTGGAGAATTCAATCCTCAACAATGGAGTTCCTCCAAGCAAAGCCAGCAATGGAGTAGTGATCAGGGCAATTATAATTAGCCTGTAAAGTAGTTTTCGTTCTTTAAGCAGTTCGGTCATACTGTTCTCGGTAGGCCGCAAAGTTGCACCAGTCAGCTAATTTCATAAAAAAATCCGGCAAGCTTTAACTATAATAAATGTTAATCTGCTGTATAACAAACCATCTCTGAACAAGCCGGAAATCAGGTATTTATTTCAGCGCATGTTTTGTCCAATTCAACTGTTGTTTTGCCCTATTCAGTCCCTTTAACATTTCCTTTGGCTCCATTTTGGAAAAATTTGTGTCGAAATCACAACGAATGAAAAAAGTTAAAAATCATTTACGTACATCATTTTTATTGCTCCTGCTAATAGCCGGGATTACATCCTGCAGCAAAAGTGACAGCAGTAGTACAGATATCATCGGGAACTGGAAAAGGGCTTCTGAATTTGAAGGGGTTGGAAGAACAGAGTCTGTCACTTTTACAATTAGTGACAAGGTTTACATTGGAGGGGGCTTTGATGGCACCAACCGATTGAACGACTTCTGGGAGTTCAACCAGTCTACCGGAAGCTGGATCAGAAAAGCAGACTTTCCTGGAACTGCCAGGAGTAGTGCGGTAGCATTTACCATCAACGGAAAAGGATACGTAGGTACCGGTTTTGACGGAATCAAAAAACTAAAAGACTTCTGGGAGTATAACCCCGAAACCGATACCTGGAAACAGGTTGCCGACTTTGCCGGAACTGAAAGATACGGGGCAGTCGGTTTTTCTATTGGCAGCAATGGGTATGTATCCACTGGTTATGATGGTAATTACCTGAAGGACTTATGGGAGTATTCGCCCACATCTAATAGTTGGACACAGAAAGCAAGCTTAACAGGTAGCAAAAGAACCGATGCTGTTGTTTTTGTTTACAATGACAAAGCCTATGTGCTTACCGGCATTAATAATGGCAGTTACCTGAATGATTTCTGGGTGTATGATCCCGCTACGAACCAATGGGCGGAGAAAAGAAAGATCACCAGTGTCAGCGATGATTCCTACGATGATGATTATGGTGCAAACATCGCCCGAAGCAATGCGGTTGCATTTGTAATGAGCGGGGGTAAAGCTTATCTGGCTTTAGGGAGCATTAGTGGTGTAACCGGCACTACCTGGGAATATGATATTGCTACCGATGTATGGATTCAGAAAACAAGCTTTGAAGGGTCTGCAAGGGAAGGCGCCTTATCATTTACGTTGAACAACAGGGGATATGTTACTACCGGGCACAACAGCAGTTACCGATTTGATGATTTATGGGAGTTCCTGCCTTTTGCAGAACAAGACGATAATGACAACTAAGATGACTAAGCGCCCGCGGTTTTTATTGATACTGGTACTATTATTCGCTATTTTTAGTGCATGTGAAAAGGTAAATGTGGGTTTTGGTGATGCAGTTACATCCACAGATCCAAATCTCACCTATATTGATAATTATAGTGTGGAATTATCAACCTACAAGCCCGATTCATTTTTGACCTCTTCACATCAGGTATTCAGCATAGGGTACCACACCGATCCGGAATTTGGAATAACCAGGGCAGGCTCATTTGCCCAGCTCAATATGCCGGTGTTGAACCCGCTTGCAGATATCAATGCCGAATTTGACTCGCTGGAATTGATTTTAAAGCCAACTGGTCAATTTTATGGAGACAGCTCGGGTGCCATGAAAATAAATGTATACCGGCTCACAGAAAATATTAAAAATGATTTCCTGGGAGATTATTATTACAACAGCTCTTCTTTTACCCATGATCCGGTTCCGATCGGCCAGAAAGAAATCAACTTGTCCGGAAGAACAGGAACAGAAATACATATTAAGCTTTCCGATGCTTTGGGGCTGGAATTACTGAATAAATTCAGGTCGGGTCACGCAGACATAGCAAGCGAAGCTGCATTTCTGGATTATTTTAAAGGAATTTATATTAATACCGATTCGATACAAACCAATACAGTTGGTTATTTCAAAGCACCATCAGATTCTGTTTTGTTGCGACTCAACTACCAGGAAAAGGGATTATACACCGAAAAAAAATCACTGAATTTCAGCTTTACAATTGCAAAACAGTTTAATCAGATTGGATTTAGAAAAACCAATGCTAAATTATCTGCTTTTGAAGACCCTAAAACTCAGCTAATCGATAGTAAGTATTCAGGGAATCAGGCTTTTTTTCATTCATCTATGTCTTCCAAAATAAAGATATCATTCCCTGGTTTATTGAATCTGAAAGAGCTACACCCATACATAAAAATCATCAAAGCCATATTGGTACTAAAACCGGATCCTGTTTCATTATTGAATCCCTATCAGTTGCCATCTGCCCTGAACCTTTATTCCACCGATGAAACCAATACGGCAATTGCTGGTATAACGGATGCTACAGCTACCGGTACGCTCCAGACAGGCAACTTGTTTCTGGATGGTTTATATGGTGAGAATACAAATTACAGCTACGATATCACTTCTTTCATTACAGCAAAGATGGCTGAAGGACAGTTTTCAACATCAGCATTGTTACTTACCTCCACGCAAACAAGTGTTGATGCTGCAACGGAACGACTGATTCTAAATAATCAGAGTAACAAAAGGCCAATTCAATTGAAATTATATGTGCTGGGGCTATAAATACTCATTATGAAATATAAACATCGTTTGCTGTGCTTGATCATGTTGGGTATTTCTATCAGCACAATCGGGCAGAATGTCTCCTCTCCCTATTCAATTATAGGCATCGGCGATATTGAAACCACAGATAATGGAAGATTCGGCGCCTCCGGTAGTACGGGTGTTTCAAGAAGAGAGATCGGTTTTTATAATTTTGCTAATCCCGCTTCCTTAACAGTTATCCCATATAAATCGGTGAATTATGATATACTGATCAGGGGCAGGAATAGCAAATTTAAAGCGCCCGAAACAGATACGTTCACCAGTACATCCAAAGACTTTGTTGTAAAAAGAATTGCCCTTTCCTTTAAGGTAACGCCAAAAATTGCTTTTTCTTTCGGACTAAAGCCTTTCAGTAGTGTTAACTATCAATATACAGGAAGTTCCTCTGCAAATGATCAGAACATAGACTATACCCGTTATATAGATGGCAGCGGGGGAATCAACCAGGTTTATTTTTCGATTGCCCGTGAAATCAGTAAAGGCTTATCTGCAGGGCTTACCGCTTCCTGGTTGTTTGGCTCACTGAAAAGGAGTACTGCTTATTCCAATGAAGCGCTCGGGCTGGATGTAGTAAAAAAGGAATATGATTTTTATGCCGGGGCAGGGTTGCAGGGCGGTATTCAATATTATCCTGCAAGCGCAGGAAACTGGCAGCAATCAGTTGGTTTAACAGCTACTGTATACAACAGTCTTAAAGGTGAAAGGACCACCGATTATCTGGAAAACAATACCGCTGTAAAATCATTGGAGCCAGAAAAAATTCAGTTTAGAATGCCGGTGTCTGTTGTTGGAGGATACAGGATTGCTAACAAAAACGGTTTGGGTTTTCAGGTCCAGGGCAGTTATCACCAATGGCCTAAGCAGCAGCTTAACCTCAACAATGCTACAATATCTAACGCGTTCGGGTTGAGCACAGGGATCGAATACAGCAAAAGAACAATGATTTCGGGTTACGCACTTGAGCAATATTACCTGGCATGCGGCTTTCGTTTTGAACAATCCTATATCAGGCTGAACAACAATAGCTTAAATGAGTACGCTTTCACGCTAGGCGGAGGGAAAAATGTCTCCCCTGTTATTAGCATCAATGCGGGTATAGAGATTGGCAGGAGAGGACAGGTATCATTTAAGCAAATCAGTGAAAATTACTTTCAGTACTCAATAGGAATTACATTAAAAGATATATGGTATGGTACCAGGAATTTCAGAAAATACGACTAAGTCTTACATAAAAATTAAATGGATTTTCCTGCTGGCCTTTTGCATCTGCGTTAACAGCATAAGAGCACAGGATCTTATTGGAATATGGCATTCAGAAGATAGTACCAGGCAGTATGAAATACTAAAGTCGTTAGAAAACAACTACAGTGCCGTCATCAAATCTTCAGTAAGGCCCGGTGATATCCAGGGCTTTGAAGTATTACGTGAACTGACATACAATGCACAAAAAAATAGATTTGAAGGGTACATTTATACACCATCGGAGAGAATTCCCTCATTTGTAACAATCCGCATCTCTCCCTCCAACCCAAAGCTCCTGCTGCTATCAATCAACAGCATTCTATTCACCCGGGTGCAGATCCGCTGGTACAGAACACTTTCAGGAACCGATACCGGAATGCCATCTTTCGAAAAATAATAGTCTATTAATTTGGTAGGATTATAAAATCCTCCTATTTTCGTGCTTCAAAAGAAAAATTTGTCGATCATGACCTCTTTGTGGCACTTTGTACGATGTTGATGCAGAGCTGAATCCTCCCAAACCAACCTTATTTTTTTACTAACTAACCGTCCGGACCGGAGTGCATCTTCGTTTCACGAACGGAAGAAAAATTTATTCCTTATGCGAGAAAGAAACTATTTATCCTCCCTCTTAACCCTCTTTTTAACACTGGCTTCCCTCCAGGTGTTCGCTCAGTCGGCTACCGTCAGGGGAACCGTAAGAAGCGGTACAACTTTACTTTCCGATGCCGCCGTACGCATTGGAAAATCCGGAACCACCACCAATTCGCAAGGTGCATTCAGCATCACCCTGAATCCGGGTAAATACACCATTACTGTTTCCTATACAGGATATCAGGCACAATCCAAAACCATCCAACTGGCTGCCGGTGAAAACATTATCAGCGATTTTAGTCTTGAACCGTCCGAAAGTTTGGATGAGGTTGTGGTACTGGGCAGCCGCGCCACTCCCAGAACACAACTTGAAACAACTGTTCCGATTGATGTACTGGATATTAAAAAACTGGCAGGGGTTGGTGCACAGGTAACCCTGAACCAGATCCTGAACTTTGCGGCTCCTTCATTTACTTCCAACACACAGTCGCTGGGAGATGGTACCGATCACATAGATCCGGCATCTTTACGCGGATTGGGACCGGATCAGGTATTGGTATTGGTGAATGGCAAAAGAAGGTACAATTCGGCATTGATCAATGTGAACGGGACCTTCGGCAGAGGCAGTGTTGGTACAGATCTAAACGCCATTCCGGTTTCTTCCATTGAAAGAATTGAGATCCTGAGAGATGGCGCTTCTGCACAGTATGGAAGCGATGCCATTGCAGGCGTTATCAATATCATATTGAAGAAAACGGTCAATAAATTATCTGCTTCTGTAACCTATGGCGGGCACAACTCCAAATCGAACGGACAAAAATATACGGACGGGCAAAACATTCAGGCGGCTATTAATTTCGGGTTACCTATTGGCAGTAAAGGGGGCTATATCAATTTCTCCGGTTCTTTCGACGACCGCAAACCAACCGACAGGGGTGGTGCAAGAACCGATGCCATCTATAAACGCTATCCGGGTGGTGTAGACAGAACCGATTCCTTCCTGGTGGCAACCAATACTACCCGAAAAGATTATAGCCTGGTGGTTGGCCAGTCACAATACAGAAGCGGCCAATTTTCATTCAATGCCGCTATTCCGCTGTCCGAAACAGCAACCTTTTACTCTTTCGGGGGATTGGGTTACCGAAAAGGTAAATCAGGTGGGTTTTACCGATTGCCCAATGAATCCAGAAACATCCTCGACATCTATCCGCTGGGTTTCCTCCCGTATATTGGCTCCGATGCATATGATCGCTCTTTTGTAACAGGCATCAGGGGTAAAGTAGCCGATTGGGATATTGACTTCAGCAACGCCTATGGACAAAACCAATTTGATTTCAGCGTATTGAATTCTTTAAATGCTTCTCTGGGAAAAGCCTCCCCCACCAACTTCTACGCCGGTGGCCCTAAATTTACCCAGAACACAACCAATATTGATTTCAGCAAAGGGTTTGACTGGTTAAGCGGCGCCAACCTTGCTTTCGGAGGCGAGTTCCGTTATGAAAATTATCAGTTGAGGGCAGGTGATCAGAATTCCTATGCCAACTACGGGTTAGCGCGTCAGGTGGGTGTCGATGGAAGTGGTAACCCGATTCTTGTGCCCGATTTCTCCGGTAGTATAAATACTTTATTTGGCCCGGATGGCTCACCCAGACCCGGCGGCGCACAAGTGTTCCCCGGATTCAGACCGGAGAATGCAGTGAATGCCAACAGAACTGCAGCAAGTGTTTATGCTGATGGTGAATTTAATTTTACCAAATCCTTCCTGGTGAACGCAGCCGTCCGTTATGAAAACTACAGCGATTTCGGTTCAACCACCAACGGTAAAATTGCGGCACGCTACAAACTGAATAAAACATTCACAATCCGCGTATCAGCAAGTACAGGATTCCGTGCACCTTCCTTACAACAGCGTTATTATGCAAGCACATCCACTGTTTTTACCAATGGTGTTCCGGCCGAGATAGGTACTTTCCCCAACGACAGCCGCCCCGCACAATTACTGGGTATTCCAAAACTTAGCCCGGAAAAATCAAAAAGTGTTAGCCTCGGATTTACGGGTAACTTAGGTAAACTCAAAATCACCCTGGATGGTTACTATACCAGGATTGATGACCGGGTTGTTTATACAGGCCAGTTCACCGGAAGCAATGCACCCAGCGCCTCCCCCGTTGACAAGGAAATTTATCAGTTGCTCTCTCTGGCAAACGCTACCGGCGCTGCATTTTTTGCCAATGCACTTAATACGGAAACCAGGGGTATCGACCTGATCATCTCCTATAAATTTAAACTGGGTAAGGGAACTTTGAATGCAGACTTTGCAGGAAATGCTTCCAAAACCAACCAGGTGGGGCCAATCCATGTTTCCGAAAAACTGATTGGAAAAGAGAGCACTTACTTCAGTAACTCCAGCAAAGTGTATCTTGAAAATGCAGTACCCGGCACCAAGGCAAATCTTGCTTTAACTTATACCATTCATCAATTTAATATCTTCCTCCGAAACAACTATTTCGGCGGTGTAATTGAAGCTACCAACACCATTGCCAATCAGCAATTCTATGCACCTAAATGGGTAACTGACCTGTCTGTTGGATATAAGCTCAGCAAATTTGCCAGCATTACACTTGGCGCCAACAATCTGCTGGATATTTATCCCGACAGGATTGCCATTGCGGGTAACAGCAATTCCGGCAACTTCATTTACTCCAGAAGTGCCCAGCAATTTGGATTTAACGGTCGCTACCTCTTTGGTAGAATCGATATTTCATTATAACTTAAACAGGAGAAAAAAGAGCGCCATGCATGAATTTGTATGGTGCTTTTTTTATTGTATTTTCCAATCAGCATAACCCATATCAATGAGCAAAAGATACCAGGTCCTTACCGTTTTATCTATTCTATCAATGATCACATTCCTTGACAGAATAGCACTTTCCTCTGCCAGTGCATCAATCATGGACGACCTGCAAATCAATACGGTACAATGGGGATGGATTTTGGGCATCTTCACCATTGCCTACGGGGCATTTGAGGTACCTACAGGGTGGCTGGGAGACCGATTGGGCGGGAAGAAGGTATTGACAAGGGTAGTTCTATGGTGGTCTTTTTTTACGGTACTCACCGGTTTTTCTACAGGGTTCATCATGCTGCTGATTGTCCGGTTTCTATTTGGTATCGGGGAAGCCGGCGCCTATCCGAATATTTCTATTGTATTGAGCAAGTGGTTTCCTGTATTGGAAAGAGGGAGGGCTCAGGCAATCATTTGGGGAGCCTCCAGGATTGGTGCAGCCATCACGCCATTCATCGTAATTCCCCTCCAGAACAAATATAGCTGGCATATGTCTTTTTATGTGCTGGGGGCAGCGGGCCTGATCTGGGTTTTGTTCTGGGTTTTCTGGCATAAGGAAGAACCTGCTGAAAGTAAACAGATTTCCAGCGAAGAGCTGACCTACATCCACAACAACCGGGATCTGCCTTCGGAACAAGGTTCAGCCAAAGCTTCCTACTGGAAAATTTTCCGCTCTAATAATCTCTGGTACCTGATGGCCATGTATTTCTGTTATGCCATTGGAGCCTATTTCTTTCAAAGCTGGTTTCATACATATTTACAAAAGGGAAGAATGATTCCGAAAGATGAACTGATGTGGGCCTCTTCACTTCCCTATCTGCTCGCGGCAGCAGGATGCTTAACCGGAGGCTGGATAAGTGATAAAGCCTGTTTGCGTTTCGGGAAAAAATGGGGCAGGAGAATTGTACCCATGATTGGCCTGTTTATTTCCGGGCTCTGCCTGATTGGGGCCGCTTTAACCGAGGATAATTTTACTGCCATTATTGCCCTGGCAACAGGCATGGCCTGCATGGATGTAACAGCTCCTGTTGCCTGGGCTGTTGCAATGGATATGGGCGGATTACAAAGTGGCGCAGTTTCCGGTTCTATGAATACCGCAGGATTAACGGGCGCTTATCTGAGTACCGTAGTATTCGGATATCTGGCAACCGCCTATGGCTATTACCTGCCTTTATTGCTGATTGGTGTAATTGTATTGACCGGCGCCTTTATCTGGTTTAAAATTGATGCCACCAAAAAATTAGCAGAACTCCCGATGAGCGAACCCTGGTAGGTTAAAGTGATATCGTGATCTAATTAATCAACTGAGAATTACTGAGGTATTGCTGATCGGGGGCGTAGATGAACAGACAGGATTCTCCCTGAATTGTTTGAATGATGTTTTTTACCAGATTGTTGGGAACAGCCGGACAACCCAGGCTTCTTCCCAGGTAACCCATTTGACTGATTGCATTATTACTTACATAATCCGCGCCATGTAATACAATTGCCCGGTCTTTTGCCTGATCGTTGATGCCAGGCTCTATACCCTGTAAAATCAGGGATTTCCCATGCTTACCTGAGTAAGGCATGCCGGTAATGTAAAATCCAAGGCTGCTTTGATTAGAGGAATTTCTGTTGGAGAAATATTTTGCAAATAAGGTTCCGGAATTCCTGCCATGGGCCACAAAGGTCTGAAGCACCATTTCCTGCTGCTCCATATCAATGATGTATAAACGCTCCTCACTGCTGGGTTTACTGAAGTCGGCAATGGTCAGGTAACGCTGGTTGGTTAAACGTCCCTGCTCTTTTAGTTTATTGTAACCATTCACGGCAAATGCAACTGCCTGGCTGTTGATATTCAGCTTTTCCGACAGGGTTACCGCAATAGGCGCAATTCCTTTCGGGGTAAGATTAGGCTTATTGGTATAGGACTGCAACGTAATGAACGAGAGCAGCAGAATGAGTGTGAGCTGTTTTTTCATAGAATATCGGGGGGTAAGGGGTATGCTTAATTGGTTGCAAAACTAAGGCAGATATCATGCCAAAGGGGTGCAAGAGACCGAAATAATCGTTAAAATAGTGGATTTATGGCAAGATTTTGTACATATCTTATTGATTATCAATAGATACATTGGACTGAATTTTTGTCGCCCAGAAACGAAAAAGCACCTGCTGTTGCAGATGCTTTACCCCTAAACAATCCTATTCATACTTAATACCCCGGATTTTGCTTCAGATATCCCGGAAGATTCGTTGCACCATCAATCGCAGTTTGCGGTATCGGGAAAAGGCGCTTATTTTTATCCGTATTGGCTTTTTCAGTCCAGGTGCCTTCATATTTTCCAAAACGGATCATATCGGTTCTTCTGTGCATCTCCCAGTACAATTCAAACCCTCTTTCTCTAAAAAGGAGATCAAGTGTAAGTGCTCCTGTTAAAAAAGATGGTTTCACATTATAAGCTGTTCTGGAGAGGCGAACCGTATTTACATCGGCCATGGCCCCTACCGCATCATTTTTGCGCAATTTTGCTTCTGCACGCATTAAGTATATATCTGCCAGGCGTACAATAGAAATATCAGCTTCTCCAAAATTTCTTCCACTGGAAGACTTTCTGCTAAATTCATATTTTTCTACACGGAATCCAGTAGAATAATTACTTCCAGCTGTTGTAAAATCAACCTGCTCTGTAAAATTTACCGGCAGTGAGGGTTTACTCCTGGTATCATTGTACAATGGACCCACTTTATAACCACCGGAGGCACATTTAACAAATACCCCATTCTTTCTGATCAGACCATACTGCTGCCCACGTAAAATACCACGATCGATATTAAAGTCTGCAACACATGAATCTCCCGGGTTTGTGTAGATGGAAATATTCTGCTTATAAAATCGTGGGTCTGCATTAGCGGGGTCTACTGCGCCATAAGCATTCACCCAGGTTCTGTAGAAATCAGATGTAATGGCAGGGCCGTCCGTGCCGTTGGCGCCCGGAAATGCAGGTAAGGGAAACTGATCACCGGAAAGAGAGAAATAAGCGAGGCGGTTATGACCATTGAGGTCTGCACGTTGATCAACTGCAAAAATTAATTCTTTATTGCTATTGTTATCATTCCCGAAAATGGCAAAGTAATCAGGAGATAAGGAATACTGACCCGAGGCAATGATTTTATCACAATATTTGATGACCTCATCCATATCTGCTGCTTTGAAGTCGAAGCTGGAAGCATAGATATCTCGATACACAGGCGCATTGAGATATAATCTTGCCAATAATCCCCACACTGCAGCCTTGGTTAACCTCCCTGGTCCATTGGCAGTTCCCAGTTGAGGTTCAACTGCCAGTAATTCATTCTTAATGTAATCAACAGCCGCATTTCCACGAATAATTGCGGAAGTTTGCCCTGGATCTTCCTTCACAAACACAACACCAAATAAATCAAGGCTAAGCAGATTATAAAAGGCACGCATACCCCTTGCTTCTGCAGCATAAGTTACAGCATTGGCATCTGTACTTCCCTTTAAGGCACTAATAGCAGTAATGGACCTGGAGAGTCCCTGTGCAATCAGGTTCCAGGTATCCTTTACATTGGGATCTGTTGTGGCTGTTTCATGCTTGTGTAATGAGATGTAGATTCCGTTATCACCCCAATCTGTACCACCTCTGTAAGGGAGGATTGCTTCATCGGTAGAGATTTCCTGCAAGGCAAAATAAGTTGTATGCCGATAAATGTCCGGCAGTCTTGCATATACCGGAGCAATCAGACCATCAGCAATCTGCTTCTCGGTTAACCCTGTTACGGAAGATTCATCCAGCACATTCTCCTGTAATTTACTACAGCTACTTACAGAAAAGATCAGCAGTGAACACACGGAGAGTTGAACTATATATTTTCTCATAAATTTTTAATTAAAAGGATATGTTTAATCCGAAAATGATTGATTTTGCTTTTGGATAACTCAGATAATCAATGCCATAAGAAGAAACACCATTAATGGTTCTGTCTGCATTTACATCGGGATCGTATCCATTGTACTTCGTAATCACAAACAGGTTCTGACCTGTTACTGACAAACGAACTCCTGAAATCCATTTACTGATACCCAGCTTATTTACATTCAGATTATAACCGATTGCCAGATTGTTCAATCGCAGGTACGCACCATTCTTCAAAAAACGGGTGCTTACCGGTGCAGCATTATTCACTGACTCCTGCGGGTTGGCCACAGCCTCAGGCGTGGTATTAATTCCCTTTGAAAGGCGAAGCTTATAGAAATTTGCATTTGCCGTATTGTCGTAAACTTTATTTCCTGAAACGCCATTGAAATTCACAGCGAAGTCAAAACCTTTATAAGAAATGGTTCCAAAGAAATTGTAAAGAAGATTTGGTAAGGCTGTTCCTGCAGCTATACGATCTTTATCGCTTACAATACCGTCACCATCCGTATCGCGGTAGGTGCTTAATCCTGCATTATCAAAACCGGTGAACTCTTTCAGGTAAAAAGTACCGATCGGTTCATTATTGATATACCCGTTAATGGTTGCAGAAGTTAATCCGGAACCGGATGCAGATCCTGAAGGAATAACAGTATATGGAGAGTTCGTCACCTTGTTACTAATGGCGGTAACATTTCCGCCAATGGAATAGTTAAGCCCTTTTTGTGTACGTACTTTATATTCCAGTTCAAACTCCACCCCTTTATTGGTGATTCTCATATCCTTTACATTGGTCCAGAAGCTACCGGCGGGCTGAACTGGATCTGCAGGAATCACTTCTAATAAAATATTATTAGATACTTTATTAAAGAGGTCAATTGAACCATTCAGTTTCCCATTCAGAAAACCGAAATCCAATCCAATATTTGTTTGCGTAGAAACCTCCCATTGAATATCAGGATTGGCCAAACGGGAGAAAGTAGTTCCTGCGGGATATGCGCCTGTTGCAGAAAGCGGGTAACTAGTTGTGGCAGACACTGATGATGTGTAAAGTGCCTGAGTAATTTTTGAAGGAATTTCCTGATTGCCTGTTTTACCCCAACCTGCCCTTAACTTCAGATTACTGAAAGGGCTGTTCTCCATAAAATCTTCCTCTGAAATTCTCCAACCAAGTGAGAAAGACGGGAATATACCATACTTATTATTTGCGCCGAACTTAGATGAGCCGTCTGCTCTTACATTTACAGTGGCGAGGTACTTGTTTTTATATTGATAGTTTACCCTTCCAAAAAAAGATTGCAATTCATTTTCTAAAGCATATCCACCAGGTTTGTTATTGGCGAGCGTCAGATCCTGACCAAGTCCCGGATTGTACTGTGGTTCAACCGGAGAAATAGGGAATTTATTGATGCTGTAACTTCTCCCCTGCAAAAAGATTTTCTGGAAAGAATGACCTGCAAGAGCAGAGAGATTATGATTGCCTTTGTTCAGGGTATAAGTAAGATAATTCTCAATCAATGTGTTTCTGTTGGTAGTATAATAAGTTTCCAGTCTTCCCTCCCTGAAAGGGACCGCATTGGGTAAAGACTGTATGTCTCTTGTGCCTGTAGAATTATCTACTCCAAAGTTCAGCTTGTATACAAGCCCTTTCCTAACTTTAAAAGAAGCTGAAATATTTCCAATTACCCGATTAATTTTAGCAATATCCTGTTCCAGTTTAAAAGACAATAATGGATTTGAAATACTCTGGTACTGGGCAGGATTTCCACTGGCGTCGAGTGCCGGATAAGTTGGGTTATTTGAAATAGCATCTCCAATTACACTATTGATAGGAGGCCGTTTATTATAAGTGCTGGTTGCATTCAAATTCAGTTCTATTGTTAACCGGTCTTCCAGCAATTTTTGTGTTGCATTAAATCGACCTGAATACCTTTTAAAATCGTTAAACCGGATAATACCTTCCTGGTTCTGTAAACCTAATGAAGCATAATAGGTTAGTTTATCAGAACCGCCACTCAGGGTAAGATTGTGATTTTGCGTAAGGGCTGTTTGGGTGATTTCTTTCTGCCAGTTGGTGTTACCTCCTTTATCATCCAGTACGCCGCCAACCGCAGGAACCTGTTTTCTGTATTCATCCGCAGAAAAAACAGGAAGCGCTCTTGCCATATTGGATAAAGCGAAACTCGCAGAATAGCTCATTGTTGAGATACCGGTTTTCCCTTTTTTAGTAGTAATCAGGATAACACCATTTGCACCTCGTGCGCCATAAATGGCAGTTGCTGAAGCATCTTTCAATACATCAATGGATTCAATATCATCCGGATTAAGAAAATTAAGCGGGTTCCCTCCGCCTGTGCTGGAATTATCAAGGGCCAGTCCGTCCACCACAAACAAAGGTGTGCTTCCTGTTCTCACCCCACCAGGCCCCCGTACACTTATCGATAATATACCGCCTGGTTCTCCGCTGGCAGCAGTTACATTTACACCGGCAACTTTACCTTGCAATAACTGTTCCGGCGAATTAATGATTCCTTTATTAAAGGCCTCGCTTTTGATCGATTTAACGGCTCCGGTTACATCTCTTTTGCTTTGTGTACCGTACCCCACCACTACCACCTGCGAAAGGTCACTTGAAGTAGCTTTTAATTCAACATTTATTGTGTTTCTGCCATTCACAGGAATTTCCTGCGAAGCGTACCCTACGTAAGAGAAGATCAACACTGCATCAGTGTTATTGATTTTTACAGAATACAAACCATTAGCATCAGCAGATGTTGTTATGTTGCTGCCTTTTATAGAAACAGTTGCTCCTGCCAATCCCCTTCCCGTACTATAGTCTGTAATTTTCCCGGTAATAACTCCTTCAACCCCTTTCTCTTTTTTATAGGCTATAAAACCTTCTGCATAAGTAGGCACAATATGGAAGGTAAGAAGCAATAAGAGCAACATTCTACAAGTGGCTTGATTGCAAAATAAATTAAGTTTAGTCATTGAGCAGTTTTTGTGATGTTTTACTTCGGGCGAAAGTATAACCCCGAGTGCTCAATAATTATCCACCTCTTCAATTATAAATATTTAGTAACAGAAAAGAAACAAAAACATAACATACAAGATAAGTCCTTAGATTTATGTTTGACCAAATATGAATAACATGAAGTTTCTGCTGCAAATAATCTGCCTGCTTTCTTTTTCATTCACAGCAGCTCTACAGGCTCAACCTCGTATTTATTCTGCTTCCAATGCGCATTCTCATAACGATTACATGCAAGACAGGCCATTTTACCATGCATTCAATGAGGGTTTTGGTTCCATTGAAGCAGATATTCATTTGCTGAATGGAATGCTTTTGGTTGGTCATGATTCAGCAGGCCTTACTATAGACAGAACACTGGAGAAAATGTACCTGCAGCCCCTGACTGAAGTAAACTTTGCAGGTAGAAAGTTGCAACTACTGATAGATATTAAATCTGCATCAGAACCTACCTTAAAAGCATTGGTAGATTTATTGAAGAAATACCCAACATTGATGCATCACCCGTTTCTGCGGATAGTTATATCAGGCAATACCCCCGATGCTCATCGTTATAAAGATTATCCGGCATTCATTTGGTTCGACGGAAGGCTTAAAGATCATTATAGCCCCGAAGCGCTTTCAAGAATCGCATTATTGAGTGAAAACCTGAATGATCTCGGAGATTGGAAAGATCACTGGCCGCTGAATAAAGCAGAGTTAAAAAGAATCAATGAACTAATTGCTAAAGCACATGCCTTACAAAAACCTGTTCGATTCTGGGCCAATCCGGATCACAAGGCAGGATGGGAAGCAATGATTGGGTTAAAGGTTGATTACATCAACACAGACCGTATTAATGATCTTTCTGACTATATCACCAAAAGAAACATCACCACCCATGTATTGCCCTATAACCGGATAATACGTTCCGCCGGGAATGTTGTCCGTTTTGGGAATCCCGATCTGGAGAATCATGCATTGGATGTTGCTTCTTTAGATGAAGAAGGTATGGTAGTCGTCGAAGACCGATATGGAATAGCCGCGTTGGATATTCATACAAAAACCATCCGCTCGAGATGGAGTTTTCAGGATGTTGTTCAATATAAAAATTACATGAGTACCTATTCAGGTATTCAGTGTTTTAGGGAAAAAGACAAAACATGGGTTATATGGAGCGCCGCAGATAAAAACGGGAATGGCGCTGCTGTTATGATTGCAGAATGGGACAATGGTTTTACAAATATTTCAGAAATAACCATTAACAAAAAAGCACCTGCCGGAAACGCCATTCCCAATGAGATGGTCACTGTACTGGAAGATGGAGAAAGATATATTTATCTTGCATTGAATGGCAATGACGAATTACTGAAAATAAACTGGAATAAGCGCTCAATTGTTTGGAAAGTACCTACTTCAGTGGCTCCATATGGCCTCGCGCTTGCAGCAAATAAAGTGTACGTAAGCAACTGGGCAGGCGAACAGGCTTCTGATTCTTTGAAAGAAAGGGCAGGTGTTCCCTGGGGGCTGGCCTATACAGATCCGCGCACCGGAGCCACTTCAAACGGCACTGTAAGTGTTTTTGATCAGCAATCCGGAAAAAAGCTTCATGAAATAAAAGTGGGCCTGCACCCCAATGTGGTAAGGGCTTCTTCAGATGGACATTTTATATTTGTAGCCAATGGCTCAGATGATCATATATCTGTGATTCAAACAAAATCTGACCAGGTTTCCGAAACCATTCCTGTGGGGCTGTTAAAAGATAAAAGAGGAACACAAGGGAGTACTCCTAATGGATTACTGCTAAACAAGGATAATTCGCTATTATATGTTTCAAACGGGCTGGATAATGCAGTTGCGGTAATACAATTGGGTAAAAATGCGTCCCTTCATGGGAAATTAACCTCACATGTTAAAGGATATATTCCAACGGAAGCATATCCTGCAGGCTTATTAATCTCAAACGGTCAACTGGTTGTTGCTAACCTGGAATCAGATGGCGCCAATGTAATCCACAAAATTAAAGGGGCTCGTTCCATCCACAATCAACTTGCTTCTGTAAGTATTATTCCCGTTCCGGATCAATATGCATTAGCGAACTATACTAAAGAAGTTGCACAGTTGAATTTGATCAACAGAACAGAACAGTTACTGTTACCAGCCAGGCAGAATATAGCTCCTGTTCCCGTTCCGGAAAGAATCGGAGAACCATCCGTATTTAAGCACGTAGTTTATATCATCAAGGAGAATAAAACCTACGACCAGGTTTTTGGTGATATCAACGTTGGAAAGGGCGACTCCTCGCTCTGTGTATTTGGAGAAAAAATAACACCCAACATGCACGCATTGGCTAAACAGTTTGGATGGATGGACGATTATTATGCCTCCGGGAAATCTTCTGCAGAGGGGCACCAGTGGACAGATGCCGGTATGGTTTCAGATTATGTTGAAAAAAATGTTCGGGCATGGTTCAGAAGTTATCCGCACAGGCAGGAAGACGCCCTGGTATATAACAAAGCCGGTTTCATCTGGAACCATGCCATGGATCATGGTAAAAAAGTGCGGATATTCGGAGAAGCCTGCGAAACAGAGTATGACCGAAACCTTAAATGGGCAGAACTGTACAAAAGATATCAGGCGGGTATTCAACCGGATTGGTTTAATAAAAGTACAATCAACAGGATTCTGCCCGTTATTTCTCCGGACTTTCCTGATTGCGACAATTTGGTATTCAGTGATCAGCAAAGGGCCGATATTTTTATTAAAGAATGGAGGCATTTTGAAGCAACGAACAGCATGCCCCATCTGATGATCCTATCCCTCCCCAATGATCATAGTGCAGGAACCTCCCCCGATTTCCCCACCCCTAATGCAATGGTAGCAGACAATGATCTTGCAGTAGGGCGAATTGTAGAAACAATTTCTAAAAGCAGGTTTTGGGATTCTACTGTTGTCTTTATTACCCAGGACGATTCACAGAGCGGTTGGGATCATATCTCCGCTTACAGAACCATCGGGCTTACCATCAGCCCTTACAGCAGCGGGAAACTGGTTTCAAGCAACTATAATCAGACATCTATGCTCAGAACCATTGAGCAGATACTGGGTATTCCACCAATGAACATTGTTGATGCTACAGCCCGTTTAATGACAGATTGTTTTCAGCTTAAAAAAAATATGGATTCATATACCTCCCTACCCAATAATGTTCCTTTGGATCAAATGAACAAACCGCTAAAAAGCCTTACTGGCAAAGCCAGGAAAATGGCTTTAATTTCCCAAAATGAAGTGTTCAATGAAGTAGACGGCGGAAAAGATGATGCCATGAACAGGATCTTGTGGTATTATGCAAAAGGAAACAAGAAATACCCTGTTTCAAAATAGAGTTATCATTCAATCATCAATTGAAACATCAGGCAGTTCTTGGCCTTATTGATTTTGCTCAGCCTGCTTTTTCTTCTCCTTTTCCAGTTTTCTGAAATACCCCCTGAACAAGAAATTATGCTTCAGTGCTTCCATATTTTGGTTAAAGCCATCCGTTCCTTTTTGAATATTATCCAGGCTCCTGTTTAGCTTATTAGCCATAGCGCTGTCCTTCAGCAGGGTATTAACCGTTCCAGGGCCCTGATCAATATCTCTTTGTATCCCTTTCACTGCCGAACTGATTTGTTGTGAAAGCAGGTCGGCCTGATCGCCTACTTCCTTGATTTTTAAAACAGCCGCATTCAGGTTTTGCCCGAGCGCTGTATCTGTAACAATGGCACCTAACGATCCCTTCCCGTTTTTTACACCAAGTACAATCGACTGTAAATCGGCGATCATCTTATTGGCTTTATCGGTCGCCTGATGTATATTATATGCCGATCTCTTTAAATGACTGGGAATTCCCTCCTCGTTCAGGAGATTCCACAAAGCAGTACTGTTGTTTATTTTTCCAATCGTTGTTTTTAACCCCTCGGTAATGATTGCCAGATCATTATTGGTTTTACTGAGCGTCCGCAGCATTTCATCAGTATCAATCGATTTTCTGGAGCTGAGTACATCCCCATCTTCCACAGGTAAAGCAGGCTTTTTTGAGCTGGAGATTTCTACTACTTTATTACCCACCAACCCATCAGTACGAATAGAAACTATCGCATTTTTACGAATGACCTGCTTCACCATTTCATCAATCACCATTTCAACCTCCATTAAAGTGTCATTGAGAATGTTTATTTTTTTTACCGTTCCCACATCAATGCCTCCATAACGTACATTATTACCCGACTTCAGCCCCTGCACATTATCCAATTGTACTTTTAATACAAAAGAGGATCCGAATAAATGCTGGTTCTTCCCAATCAGGTACAACAACACTATAATAAAAGTCAACCCGGCTAATACGAATGCGCCAAGCCTGACATTGTTAAAAGTTTGCTTTGCCATCTGTGCTTACTGTTTAAATTCTTGTTCAAAAAACTGTTTCACCTTAGGGTCTGTATGATTTTGCAGTTCTGCATACGTTCCCACTGCATAACAGGTTCCGTCGTACAATACCACTACCCGGTCGCTGGCCCTTCTTACGCAATTCATATCATGTGAGATAATCAGGGATGAGGTGTTGTATTTCTTTTTGATCTCTATCATCAGACTGATGATCTCACTTCCGGTAATGGAATCCAGGCCGGTAGTGGGTTCATCATACAAAATAATATCCGGCTTTAAAATAAGTGTTCTTGCAAGGGCAATCCTTTTACGCATTCCTCCTGATAATTCAATCGGCATCATATCGATTGTATGCGCCAAACCTACATCTTCAAGCGCCTCCATTACCATGTCATTCACCTCTTGCTGCGAAACTTCAATCCAATGCCTTCGCAATGGAAATTCAAGGTTCTCTCTCACTGTCATGGAATCATACAAAGCATTGCTCTGAAACAAAAACCCGACTTTTGCACGGATCTTATCCAACTCTGCATCATCCATATCATTAATACACTGATCAAACACTTCGATTGCTCCCTTATCTGCTTTCAGTAATCCGATAACGCATTTAATCAATACGGATTTTCCCGATCCGGACTTTCCCAGCACCACCACATTTTCCCCCTTGTATAATTCAAAATTGAAATCATTCAGAACATGATTATTCCCAAACGATTTGTACAGGTGCGATATTTTCATGACCGGCTCAGACGGCATCATACTACTGGTTTAATTAAATCCTAATAAATCCGTAATCTGGACAGCTAAAAGATCCAGGATAAATATCACAACGGAAGAAAGTACCACCGCCGAGTTGGCGCTGTGTCCTACCCCCTCCGTTCCTTTTTTACTATTGTACCCCTTGAAACATCCGATAATTCCAACCGCAAATCCAAAGAAAAAAGTTTTGATAAAGGCCGGAAGTATATCATTAAAAGCCAGACTGTCTATAACTTCAACCCAAAAAAGATGGAAACTGGTTGCACCTCTTACATTAACGCCAAGGTATGCGCCATACAATGAGATTGCATCACTCAATACCGATAGGATCGGCAGCATACAAACCGCCGCCATCACACGGGTTACAACCAGGTATTTAAAGGGATTGGTTCCACTTACTTCCATGGCGTCAATCTGTTCGGTTACCTTCATGGAACCCAGTTCAGCACCAATACTGGAACCGATTTTACCCGCAAAAATCAAAGCGGTAATAACAGGTCCTATTTCCCGCACAATGGCAATACCAACAATTGCGGGCAACTGGGATTCCACGCCATAATCCACCATAGATGGGCGTAACTGCAGGGTAAGTACCAGCCCCATTATAAAGCCGGTCAGTCCTACCAGTGGTAAAGACTGGTATCCGATAATGTAACATTGCCTTATAAACTCCGACACCTCATATCTCGGCCTGAAGCATTGCGCAAAAAAACGGGCTGCAAATCGGGAAAGTTCGCCTGCTTCGGAAAGAAATGCCTGGAATCTGGTTTGGTTGCTCATTTGCATGAAGTTACCAAATAAACAGGAAGAATCAGAACCGGTGATCCAATAAAACTGTTCGGGTTATTTTGCTGTATGTATAAGGATAAAATGGTAACTTCAAGTGTTGGTTTTTAGCCTACTCATTCACCAATTGATTCAACCAAAATCCTTCCGCTTTTGTATGGAACACGGCATTAAAAAAAACATACTTCTTATAGGTTATGACTCAAATATCGGGCTTGGGGTGCTTTTCTGCCTCCGGTTACTGGGATGCGATTTTTACCTTCTTACACACAATTCCAGGAATGCCGCACGGTATTCCAGATTTATCAAAAAGTCCTTCCTTTATCACGCCGAAAAGGATAACCTGACCGATAAAATTATTGAGCTGGCAGAACGGTATAAGATGGATCTTATCATGCCCTACGATGAGCTGGAAACCAGGGAGGTCACCAAAAACAAGGAAGTACTGAGCAGATATGCACCCTGTCTCCTGGGAACAGATCCTGCTTATTTTGATATAGGTATTCACAAATTAAAACTGGCAGAATTCCTGACCGAAAAGGGGATACCCTGCCCGGCCTTTGCCACTTATGATAATAAGGTGCAACTCGAAAAACTCATTGATCTGGCCGGTTTTCCCTTACTTTCAAAACCGGTAAGGCAGTCTGCAGGAAGGAATATTCAGAAATTTCACGACAGGGAATCTCTCCAGGCATTTTTTGTAGAAAGGCCAGATGCACAAAGAGACTTTATACTCCAGCCTTTTATTATTGGTTCCGATGTAACCTGCAATGTAATTTGCAGAGGCGGAGAAATCATCTGTTATACTATTCAGGAATCTCCCGTCAAAACGGGTTCCAATTTCAGCACAAACGACACACTGGAATACCACAACGACAACGAGGTGATTGGTGTGGTCGGCAACATGATGAAAGAACTTCATTGGAACGGAGTGGCCTGCGTGGATATGAGAAGAGACGCTCAAACCAGAAAAGTATACGTACTTGAGATCAATGGCAGATTCTGGGCATCCGTTGTACCTTCTTTTCTAAAAGCAGGGGTGAACTTTCCGCTGATTCTATTCAAACTATCACTGGGTGAGCAGGTGGAAATTCCAAAAATGAGGCCTGCAAGGCAGGTATCATTTAAAGAATACCTGCGTTCGCTGTTTACCGGTGGAAAGTTGAAATTCAGGGATACAAAATATGAAAGCTACCTGTACGACCCCATCGCGAGGTTTATACAGGTATTCATCAAATAAAGTCGCCGGAGAGCAACTGCACATAAAGACCAAATAATGAGGCAATGAGCATTGTAGAAAAAATAAAGTCGAACGAAAAACTGAAATCATTTGTTTTATGGACCATCATGGCCAAGGGCGCTGCACAATGCAGGTGGTGGGTGGTGCTTTTTGTTAATCCTTTTATTCATAAGAGAGGAAAGGGCACCATTATCAGGCGAAGTACCAGGCTGGATGTGATTCCCTGGCGGAAATTTGATATCGGTAAACATACGGTGATAGAAGATTTTGCCTGTGTTAACAACCAGGTAGGGGCTGTTTTTATTGGAGATAACTGTACCATTGGGATTGGAAACATTGTGATTGGGCCTGTAACCATCGGTAACAATGCTATTCTGGCCCAGCATGTGTGCCTGTCTGGGTTAAACCATGGTTATAAAGATATTCATGTTCCCATCCGCGACCAGAAATGTTCAGTATCTATGATTATACTGGAAGATGATTGCTGGATTGGCGCCAACTGTGTCATTGTTTCTGGCGTAACCATTGGCAAACACGCTATTGTTGCTGCAGGTAGCGTTGTTACCAAAAATGTGGCACCATTCACGATTGTAGGAGGAAACCCGGCCAAAGTGCTCAAGCAATACAACAGCGCAACCGGAGACTGGGAAAGTCCCCGGTCTAATTGATTCCAACTATTCAGTCCACCACCCAGATACGCACTTATCTATGTTACCATTTTCCCGTTTGTTGAATCGCCCGTTTTTTTTCTGGATCCTGATGGTCCAGTTCATGTGTACCAGGAATTTTGCCCAGGTAAACAACAAAACAACCTATCAATTCCGTTTAATGATTGGCACTTATACCAACAGCGGTAAAAGTGAAGGACTCTATACGTACCGTTTCGATAGCAAAGACGGCAGTGCTGTTTTTCTCAACAAAACAAACGCATCCGATCCTTCTTTTTTAACGATGGGAAAAAACAACCGGGTGCTGTATGCAGTAAATGAGTTGGGAGGTGGAAAGGGAAGTGTAAGCGCTTTCCGTTATACGCATAACACCGGGGAAATCACACTATTAACTACGGTCCCTTCCGGAGGAGATCATCCCTGTTATATCACCACCGATCGTAAACATCGGTATGCATTTGTTGCCAATTATACCGGGGGTAGTTTTTCTGCAATCCGAATCAATACAAACGGGTTTCCGGACAGTTCAATTCAGACCATTCTGCACAACGGTAAAAGTGTTACTGCAAGGCAGGAAAAAGCACATGTACATTCAACTGTTCTGTCTCCCGACGAAAAATACCTGCTGGTGCAGGATCTCGGCACAGACCAGATCACAGTGTATGCAGTCGATCTTACTGCATCAGCCAACCCTGTTACAACAGCACCTGTTTCTGTTTACAACACTGTTCCCGGAAGCGGACCAAGACACCTTGTATTTCATCCCAACAAGAAATGGGCTTATGTAGTACAGGAACTAAATGGAACAGTAACCGGATTGTCTTTTAAAAAGGGCATACTCAAAAAAATACAGGACATTTCTCTTCATGCTGCGGCAGTAACCGGAAATGACGGAGCCGCAGATATTCATATTTCTCCTGACGGAAAATTTCTCTATGCATCCAACCGCGGTACATTCAATGAGATCACTGTTTACAGCATTTCTGCAAAGGGGGAGCTCAATTATAGGGGCACAGTATCCACGCTGGGGAAGGCCCCCAGAAACTTTTGCATTGATCCTTCCGGTAATTTTCTGCTGGTAGGAAATCACCTGAGTGATGAAATCGTTGTTTTTAAACGCAATCAATCCACAGGATTATTAACCGATACCGGCAAAAGAATTCAAACAGGGGCCCCTGTTTGCATCCGGTTCTTTCAGGACTAATCAACGCTTCCTGCCGCACCCTGTTCCCTGCCGCTGCGATTCCCATCGGGCTTGTTGCCGCCAGGTCTTGGGCTACGGTTGCCTGCCGGTCTGTTACCCCCTGGCCTGTTGTCGCCATGCCGGTTGCCGCCGGGTCTGTTGCCTGAGGGCCTGCCACCTCCCCCCGGGCCGCTTCTCCCACCCCCTGAACGACCTCCCGCCCTGCCACCTGCCTTTGGAGCATAGGCAGGAGCTGCACCAAATTCTTCCGGTACAGGTACTTTTGTAACAGGTTTCCCCAACAATTGTTCAATAACGGCAAACTTTCTTTGTTCCGCTTCACTGATAAAAGTGATGGCCGTTCCCTTGGTTTCTGCGCGGGCTGTTCTGCCAATGCGGTGAATATAATCTTCCCCATCGTTGGGAACATCATAGTTGATGACCAGTTCAATTTCTTCAATATCAATTCCACGGCTGAGAATATCTGTTGCTACCAGGATTTTCAATTTCCTGTTACGGAAATCCTGCATTACCTGCTCCCGTTTATCCTGCAACAGATCGGAGTGAATTTCTTCAATGGAAAAACGGGCGCGTTTTAACTCAGAGGCCAGTTGTTTTACATGTTGTTTTTTAGAACAGAAGATAATAACCCTGGTATACGCCCTGCTGTTCAAAATATGTTTAATGAGAGGAATCTTCTGTGGTTCAAATACAACATAGGCTTCCTGTACAATTTGCTCCGGCGGTTTAGATATGGCAATATTTATTTCTACCGGATCGTGCAATAACTTACGGGCCAGGTCGCGCATCTTCTGAGGCATGGTTGCCGAAAACAGCAGGTTCTGGCGCTTCTTCGGAAGAAAGGAAATAATCTTCATGATATCATCATGAAAGCCCATATCCAACATCCTGTCTGCCTCATCCAATACCAGATAGTTCACCTGGTTCATTTTAACATAACCCATATTCAGGTGCGCAATCATCCTGCCGGGCGTACAAACCACCATGTCTACTCCGCTACTCAATGCCTTTTTTTCCGTAACGAAGGAATTCCCGTCTCCACCACCGTAAACAGCCATACAACTGACATCGGTAAAATATCCCAGTCCCTCCATGGTTTCTGCAATTTGAATAGCCAGCTCCCTTGTGGGAACGATAATCATTGCATTAATATGGTTGGCGGGGTGTGGAGATGTGAGCATCTTATGGATGATCGGCAAGAGGAAGGCTGCGGTTTTGCCGGTGCCTGTCTGGGCAGATGCAATAATATCTCTCCCTTCTAAAATGGGTTGAATTACCTGGGCCTGAACGGGGGTTGCTGTTTCATAACCCATGGCATCAATGCCTTCCAGTAATCTTTCGTCTAATCCTAGTTCTCTAAAATTCAAAATAATTAATCATTAATTCAGCGAAGATGCCGCTGTTGTCAAAGTACACTTTATCTCATCAGGATAAAGCCGATATTTCCTTATTCAGAACAGTTTTGGCCTGCTCAAAATATTTTTTAAATATGGTTAGCATGCCAGGTATGGTTTCCAGGCTGGTTTGCTGCCTTGCATTCCGTTCCATAGCCTGGGCCAGTTTATGCATTTCCGGCACTTTCACCACTGAAAGGGAGGATTTGGCATAATGTGCTGTTTTATAAAAGTTTTCCCAATCCGATCTCGCCAGGTAGTCATCCATTTTTTGCATGGTTTCCGGCATGGTTTCCAGAAACATGTTCATGATCGTCACTTTGTATTCATTATCGCCTACCGCTAGTTCATTCAGCATGTCCAGATCTACCAGCGGCTCTTCCCCCGCAGATGCTGCTGTAGCAGTAACAATCGGTTCGGACAACGGGGCAGAAGGTGTTTGTAAAATGGCATCCAGCGTTTTATACAGAGCATCCAGGCCAAAGGGCTTCGCCAGGCATCCGTTCATCCCCACCTGGGTGAATTTATCCCCTTCTGTACGACTGCTCCAGCCGGTCATAGCAATGATGGGGATGGAAGAACTGATTTCTTTACGAATCAGTTGGGTAGCTTCAAAGCCATCCATCTCAGGCATGTTGATATCCATCAGAATCAGATCATATTGACCGGATTTCAGTAATTCAATTGCTTCAAGGCCATTCCCGGCAATATCAAAAACGGCGCCGGTAGTGTTCAGCGAATGTGTGATCAGTTTCTGGTTTACAAAGTCATCTTCTGCAATCAATATTCGCTTCCCCTTTAAAAAATCCGTGTTCATCAATGCATATTTGGTGATAGTGGCAGCATAAATATAAAAATTATATGCCCCAAGGGCCCGAATTTAGTCATTATAAAGGTCAAAAGCAGCTATTTTGACTAATTTTTAACCGTTATAATGGCCTCATTTCTATTATTTTTGCCACCTGCCGGAGAATTAATCCGGCAAACAACCGAAAATGAAAAAAACATTACTACTGCTTTCAGTGCTGATAAGTATGGGTGCAATGGCTCAAACCAGCAATAGCAAAAAATTTGATTTAGCAAACCGCAGTAAGGACCATTTTATGATCCAATTCGGATCTGACACCTGGACCAACCGTCCGGATAGTGTAAGAACAGGCGGTTTCAGCAGGCACTTCAATCTCTATTTCATGATGGATAAACCCTTTAAAAACAACCCAAAAATGAGTGTTGGTTTTGGAGCAGGTTTAGGGTATAGCCATATGTTTTTTGATAATGTGAATGTAGACCTTAAATCTACAGCTTCTAAGCTGCCGTTTACCATTGCAGACAGCATTAACCACTTTAAGAAATTTAAAGTAACCAATATTTATCTGGAAATACCGGTGGAACTTCGCTATTTCTCTAATCCGGCTAACCCCAATAAATCATGGAAGTTTGCCGTAGGTGCGAAAGTGGGAACCCTGCTGAAATCCTTCTCCAAAGGAAAGAACCTGGTGAATAAAACCGGTCAGTCTGTTTATGGAACATCCTATGTTGCCAAAGAGCAGAGCAAAAAATTCTTTAATGGCACTGAGGTTGCTTTAACAGGACGGGTTGGTTACGGTTTCTTATCCCTCCACGGAAGTTATCAGCTAACCAGCGTTCTGCGTGATGGAGCAGGTCCAAATATGAATAAGTTCAGTATTGGCGTGGCTATCAGCGGATTATAATAAAATCTTTCTTCAGGAAAGCCTTCCCGATTCATCGGGAGGGCTTTCTTATTTATAAGACCTGCTGAAAGACTAACTTTGTAAAAAAAAGAACAATTTGATTGAGAAGAAACAACTGATCGCCAGAGAAGAAAAAGCAGTGTTGGTGGGAATCATCTTAAAAGATCAAACCATTGAACAGGCGGAAGAATATCTGGACGAGCTGGCGTTCCTGTCCGAAACTGCAGGAGCAACTACCGTGAAGCGGTTTACCCAGAAACTGGCACATCCCGACAGCAAGACTTTTGTAGGCAAGGGTAAATTGGAAGAGATTAAGGAATATGTGAACGGAAAAGATATTACCCTCGTTATTTTCGACGACGAACTCACCGGCTCACAAATTTCCAATATAGAGAAGGAACTGAACGTCAAAACCATTGACCGGAGCGACCTGATCCTTGACATTTTTGCCAGAAGAGCGAGAACTGCCCAGGCCAAGGTGCAGGTAGAACTCGCACAATATCAATACCTGTTACCCCGGTTAAAGGGTATGTGGAAACACCTGGAAAGACAGGGTGGTGGTATTGGTACCAGGGGGCCTGGTGAAACAGAGATAGAAACAGACCGGCGTATTGTTAAAGACAAGATCGCGTTGCTTCGCAAACGGCTGAGCGAAATAGACAAGCAGGCTTTCACTCAACGAAAAGAACGGGGCGAACTGATTCGGGTAGCATTGGTAGGATATACCAACGTGGGTAAGAGCACACTAATGACAGTACTGAGCAAAAGCGAAGTATTTGCAGAAAACAAACTGTTCGCAACGCTGGATACCACTACACGCAAAGTAGTCTTTGAAAACACCCCTTTTCTTTTAAGTGATACGGTCGGATTCATCCGTAAACTGCCTCACCACCTGGTAGAAAGCTTTAAGAGTACCCTGGATGAAGTAAGAGAAGCGGATATACTCCTGCACGTGGTAGACATTTCTCACCCGCAGTACGAAGAACAAATTGGCGTTGTCAATAAAACACTGCAGGAATTGAAGGCGTTTGAAAAACCCATTCTTACCATTTTCAATAAAATGGATCTTTACGAGGAAAAAACCTTCGACGAATGGCTGGATGATTCTGTAAAACAGGAGATTCTGCACGACCTGAAGGAGAAATGGGAACGGGCCACCAACAATAACTGTGTATTTATTTCTGCATTGGAGAAAAAAAACCTGGATGCCCTTCGCGAACTGATTCTGGAGAAAGTAAGAGACATGTACCATGTGCGTTACCCCTACAAGACAATGTTATATTAATTGATATAATATGGCAGAAAAGAAAATCAACTGGGTTAAAGTAGCCGAGAGCCAGGCAGAAATTATCTGGCAGCCCAATAATATGTGCACGGTTCCGGCAGAGGGTAAAATGATCACCCTGGCGAAATACAACGACAAACTTTACGCATTTGCCCAGAAATGCCCTCATGCCAGTGGTATGATGGCCGATGGCTTTCTGGATGCAATGGGAAATGTCGTTTGCCCTATCCACCGGTACAAATTTTCCATGGAAAACGGCCGAAACGCAAATGGAGAAGGCTATTACCTCAAAATCTACCAGGTAAAAACAGGGGATTCCGGGATCTATGTTGGATTCGAAAAAACTAGTTTTTTTAATTTTTAGTGTATTTTTTTTGTAAGAAAGGGGAAACCCCTATTTTTGCAACCCCGAAAGGGGAAATTCCTCCTTAGCTCAGTTGGTTAGAGCATCTGACTGTTAATCAGAGGGTCTCAGGTTCAAGTCCTGAAGGGGGAGCAATATCAAAATAAAAAGGTTATACTTGTTCAGTATAACCTTTTTTGATTTTATGAAAAATTTTTCTGTTTTCCTTCTAATATTACTCTCTTTAAATTTGAATGGGCAATCTGTTCAAAAGAGGAATTGGGAGTATTCTAAAGTTGTTTACACCGCATCCTCCACAAAGAAAACAATTATTACAAATAGTTTACCTAAGGGGGGCGGAATCTTCTCCTATAAAGGAAAAGAGTACAATTATTTCATTTTTTGGACTAATGTACGTAATGAAGCACCATCGCCTCTGGATTTAAAAATTAAATTTCCGACAATCATTTCCTTTAAATCTAAAGAATCGTACGCTAAAGTTGCCTTTACAAAGTCAAATATGACAATTGACAAAGTGCAAGAGTTCGATTATGGTCTTACGGGCATACCATCTCTTTTAAATAATGAATCAAATCAATTAAAGGATTTGAATAATAGAATTTCACCATTCAAAAATTATTTATTTTACAGCGCAATTTTCATCCATAAAACAAAGTGGCCGGTTAGGGCAGAATATATATTAAAAGATAAAATATTATTTTACAAGATTACAGCCGGTACAGATGTTGTAATGGTT
>DATFAP010000014.1:0-122798 GCA_035254545.1 Sediminibacterium sp.
TAATATCAAAAAAAATAGATTATATTAATCAAGCTAGATTTCTAGCAACACAGGCTAGAGATGAAGCTCCACATTACCAGCACTCTCAGATAGGTTATAATTATCGTATGAGTAATATTGTAGCAGGTATAGGACGGGGACAGTTGGAGGTATTGAATGAACGGGTCGCAAAGCGAAGAACAAACAACGAACGCTATAGGGAGTTTTTCAAGGATATTGCAGGTGTTTCATTCCAAACTGAACCATCTGCCGATTATTTTAGTAATTATTGGCTTACTGCTATTTTAATAGACCCTGTAAAAACTGGGGGGGTATCAAGAGAGATGGTTAGATTAGCACTTGATGCCGAGAATATTGAATCCCGCCCACTATGGAAACCCATGCATATGCAACCAGTTTACAAAGGTTCTAAATTTTATGGAACTGGTATTTGTGAACATTTATTTGAGCAAGGCTTATGTTTGCCAAGTGGATCCAATCTCACTGAAAATGAGTTTAAAAGGATATTCGAAGTGTTAACCAAAATTTTCAAATAATAGATTTGAATTTCTATAAAGGCGTTTTTAAACCCATATCTGATTTTATATTCGCACTGATTTTATTGGTAATTCTATCACCACTTATTATTGGTGTGATATTTCTTTTGGCTATAGCAAATAAAGGATCAGTTTTTTTTATTCAAAAACGTCCTGGATTTAAGACGATCCCTTTTAAAATCATCAAATTTAAAACAATGATTGATGCTTTTGATGAAAATGGAAATCTTCTGCCGGATGAGTTTCGATTGACAAAAGTTGGCAGTCTTGTAAGGTCGGCCTCATTGGATGAACTTTTACAGCTAGTGAATGTGTTAAAAGGAGATATGAGTTTAGTAGGCCCCAGACCACTATTAATGCAATATCTTCCAAGATATAGCCCGGAACAGGCTAAGCGGCACAATGTAAAACCTGGCATTACAGGGTGGGCTCAAGTTAATGGCCGGAATGCAATTAGTTGGGAGCAAAAATTTAAATATGATGTTGACTATGTCGAAAGGCAGTCTTTTACACTCGATGTCAAAATACTTTGGCTAACATTTGTTAATGTGATACAAAGAAAGGGCGTTAACGCGGATGGACATGTTTCCATGGAAGAATTTCACGGACAAAGCAACCAAAAAACTTTAACTTGTAATGATATTGACTACTAACTGATTTACTATGCTGAAACGATACAGGTTAAAAAGAATCAGAAACCTTTCCATTTTACCCAGATGGGTAATATTTTTGTTGGATATCTCCATTAGTACCATCTGTTTCCTCTTAGCTTACTTGATTAAAGCTGAGTTCGATTTCAAAATATTCAACCAATCCCTAATAGTTACAAACTTATTAATCCTGGTAGGATTCAATATCTCTTTGTTTTCCCTTTTTAGGGTCTATGCCGGTATTATTCGTTTTACCGGTCTACAAGATACCTTCCGGATATTTGCGGTGGTTTTCTTCGCAAATGCCGGTTATTTTGTCTTGGATTTATTGTTACAGCAATGGTATGGGTATCATATTGTTCCGCTATCTGTTTTGATCATCAACACCCTGCTCAGTTTTGTTGCCTTAAGTACGTACAGGGTATTGATCAAGTATTTTTTTGCCTACATAACTACGCTAAATGTTACCAAAAAGCGGGTAGCCATTTATGGAGCCGGGGATGTGGGCATCTCCACCAAGCGGGCTTTGGAGCACGATATGACCGCCAATATTCAGATGGTATTGTTTCTGGAAGACGACCAACGCAAAGTGGGCAAGAACATTGACGGCATCAAAATATTCTCCTCCGATCAGTTGGAAGAATTGCTGAAGCAGCACCTGATTGATGAACTGATCATAGCAAGTACCAAACTTCCTTCTAAACGAAAGAATGAGATTGTTGACTTTTGTCTCGACAACAAGATTGAAGTATTTACCGTACCGCCATTAAAAAACTGGATCAACGGGCAGTTGAGCACCAAACAGTTGCAGAATGTAAAAATTGAAGACCTGCTGGAGCGGGAACAGATCAAGATATACAATGAGATCCTGTTTAAACAATTGAACAATAAAACCGTACTGGTAACAGGTGCTGCCGGTTCCATTGGCAGCGAAATTGTACGGCAGTTGATCCAGTACAGGCCCAAGCTGATTGTATTGAATGATAATGCAGAAACACCGTTGCACGACCTTCACCTGGAAATGAATGAATTGGGTTTTCAAAACTTTAAATTAGCATTGGGTGATGTTAGAAATGAACTGATTGTAGAACGCTTATTCGAAAATTACCAGCCCGACTTTGTGTACCATGCTGCTGCTTATAAGCATGTACCCATGATGGAGCACAGTCCTTTAGAAGCCATCTGTACCAATGTGGCGGGCACCAGATTATTGGCCGATATGGCGGTGAAATACGGGGTGGAGCGCTTCGTGATGATCTCTACGGATAAGGCCGTGAACCCAACCAATGTGATGGGGGCTTCCAAGCGGATTGCGGAAATGTACGTGCAGTCGCTATATCAACACCATGATGCATTGGCTAAACTGAATGAAGCTAAAAAGCAAACCAAATTCATCACCACCCGCTTTGGCAATGTGTTGGGCTCCAATGGTTCGGTGATCCCCCGCTTTAAAAAGCAGATAGAAGCAGGCGGGCCTGTTACCGTAACCCACCCGGATATTACCCGTTTTTTCATGACCATTCCGGAAGCCTGCCAGTTGGTATTGGAAGCGGGTTCCATGGGCAATGGGGGGGAGATCTTTGTGTTCGATATGGGTTCCCCGGTTAAGATAGCCGACCTGGCCCGTAAAATGATCAAGCTTTCGGGTCTGGAACCGGACGATGATATCAAAATTGAATACAGTGGCTTGAGGCCGGGTGAAAAATTATATGAAGAGCTGTTGAACAACGCGGAAAACACCCTGCCTACCTACCATGAAAAGATCCTGATTGCCAAAACCCGCACCCTCGAATACGCCACCCTATCTGTACAAATAGATGCGCTCATTGGTCCTGCCCAGCGGCAGGAATCCGTTACCCTGGTGGTAAAAGCCATGAAGGAGCTGGTGCCGGAATTTGTGAGCAATAATTCTGAATTTGAAAAACTGGATCATCCCAATAAGGTCATATCCATGAACCGCGTTGGTTAAGTTGGTTCAATCATCCATGAAACTACTCTTCTCCCTTTGCTTTTTAATGAGTGTCTGCTCTGTTCAGTCCCAAACACTGGTGATTGGCGGGCTGGAAGATATTACCGCCCGGAACAACCAGTTATTGCACAATGCCGATTCCCTGGTGTCCTTTACCATTCGGCCGCTCTCCCAAAAACGTCCTCCAAAAAATAACCGCCTGCATTATGCGCTCCTGCCGGCCACCCTGGTGCAGCAATACAATACCCACCATCCCTATGGCTGGAACGATGGTTCCATGATGGCTGCCAAAGGCTACCAGACACAACTTTCTGTTGGTGCTTGGGCTTCTCTTGGTCCCCTGGAGGTGCAGCTTCGCCCCGAACTGGTATATGCGGCCAATCCACCCTATCAGAGCAACGCCTATTATGGAAATACGGGTACTCCTACTTACACCAAACTCTTTCCCGGACAATCCTCCGTTCGCTTATCCGCCGGCCCGCTTTCCGTTGGCCTTTCTACGGAAAACCTCTGGTGGGGGCCGGGCATGAACAGCTCCCTGCTCATGAGCAACAATGCGCCCGGGTTCCTCCATGGTTTCCTGGCTACCCGGAAACCGCTGAAAACCCCCTTGGGAACAATAGAGTTTCAGTTGATTGGGGCCAGGCTCACCAACAACAATCAATACCCTTACGAGAATCGCCAGCTTCAATTGGCTGGGTTAAACAACGATGGGCGTTACCTGAGCGCCTATGCCATTTCCTGGAACCCCCGCTGGGTGCCGGGTTTATTCCTGGGCATGACCAGGGGCATGCAGCGCTACTGGAAAGATGTGCAGGGTTCGCAAAACATGTCCCTGCTCAAAAAATACGTTCCGGTATTGGCCAATACCTTCCAAAAACAAAACAACCAGGGCGATGACACCCTGAACACCGACCAGTTAGCCTCTTTCTTCCTGCGCTGGGTATTGCCCCAATCCAAAGCGGAGTTTTATGTAGAGTACGGATACAACGATTACGGCCAGAACATCCGGGATTATATGATGTCGCCTACGCATTCTGCCGCCTACCTCGTTGGGTTTAAAAAAATCATGCTATTACCCGGGGATCAATACCTGGATCTGGGGATTGAAATGACCCGGATGGCCCAATCCCCGGACTATATTACCCGGGAGGCGGGCAACTGGTATGAACATGGTCAGGTTGTTCAGGGATATACGCACCTGAACCAGATGATGGGCGCCGGCGCCGGCTTTGGCGCCAACCTGCAAACGATCAAAGCTACCTGGGTAAGCCGGGTTAAGCAACTTGGATTCCAGCTCGAAAGGGTGGAAAGGCCCCGTGCAATTAATTCGATAGTGGATTACCCATTGGGTGGCGTACCCAAATGGACCGACCTCAGTATTGGCATCATGCCCCAGTGGAAATACGGGAATGCGATCATTGGGGCTAAACTCCAGTTGATCAACAGCGCCAATTATATGTGGGAACAAAACCTCAACCGCTTCAACATACATACCCGTTTCATGATCAGTTATTATTTCAATAAAAAGGATGGCGATAAAAATACCCGTTTCTAAGAATCATTGCTGGTTACCGCTACTGTTGTGCTGCTGCATGGCGCAACAGGCCCTGGCCCAGTCGGCCTCCTTTCTGGGGGATGGGGTGCAGGATTATATTCGTCGCAGCCAGTTATTGGGAAAAGTAAACAGATCCGAAGCCCTGGCCCTGAACAGTTTTGCTACCGGCCTGGCTGCGACGGATTCCCTGCTGCCGCTGAAGCCTCTGGTTCATACAAAGCCCGGCGCTGCCCTTGCGTTTAGGGTGCTGCCCGCCGGCGCCACCGTTCAATTCAACAGCCACCATCCCTATGGTTCCAATGATGGATCCATGATCCCCGCCAGGGGATGGCAGACCCTGTTTTCTGCAGGCTTCAAAGCTTCCCTGGGCAGTTTCTCCCTGACGGTTAAACCCGAGTGGGTGCTGGCGCAGAACAAAGACTTTGAAACCTTTCCCACGGAGCATTACCCCGTTTACTGGAAACAATACTATCGCTGGCTGAATACCGCGGATATCCCCGAATGGTTTGGTTCGCAGGCTTACAACCGGCTCTTTGCCGGCCAGTCCAGCCTCCGCTTCAATACCGGCGCTTTTTCAGTGGGTGTTTCCACCGAAAATATCTGGTGGGGGCCGGGCCGTTTCAATGCCCTGGTGCTCAGCAACAATGCCCCCGGTTTTTTACATGCCACCATTCAAACAACCCGCCCGGTTAAAACGGGTATCGGCTCTTTTGAAGGCCAGTTGATTGGCGGTAACCTCCGGTCTTCCGGCATCCTGCCCCCGGACCGCTTCCGCTACGATGACAGTACCGGCCTGCCCCTATACCAGCCCAAACCCACGCAAAACAGATCCCTGCTGGGGATGGTGCTGAGCTGGCAACCCAAATGGACGCCCGGGCTCTTTCTGGGCTTTACCACAGTAACCTATGGCTACCGGTCGGCCCCGGAACCCTACCGGCAAAAAGCCCATATCGGTTCCCTCTTTGCCCGCTATGTAATGCCTGCCGATAAAGCCGAACTCTATTTTGAATACGGCAGGAACGATAAAACACCCAATCCCGTGAACCTCCTGGCCGAAAATGGCTATCCCCGCGCCTATGTGGCCGGCTTCAGAAAACTCTTTGCAGGCAGGAAAAAACAGTTCATTGAATTTGCAGCAGAGTTCACCCAGTTGCAGTTGCCTACGGGAGAACTGACCTTCGAGGGCGGTAGCTGGTACACCAGCAAAGCGGTGCCGCACGGCTTTACCCATGAAGGGCAGATCCTGGGATCGGGCATTGGCCCCGGCAGCAACAGCCAGTTGCTGGACATCAGCTACATCAAGGGCTTTGATAAATTCGGGATTAAACTGGAGCGGATTGTCCGCAACAACGATTTCTACTACAATGCTTTTGTAACCACCATGGATTTCACCCGGCACTGGGTAGACCTCTCTACCACACTGCATGCCAACTGGCAATACAGGCGCTTACACTTCTCTTCCCAACTGGCGCTGGTTCGTTCCCTCAATTACCAATGGTATATTCTGGAAGGACTGGGATATTTCAAGAACGGATACGATGTACTGAATTTGCATGGAAGTTTTTCCATGACCTATCGCTTTTAACATTGCCATTACAATGTGATTTGTAAAGTTAGAATACCAATATTCAGGTAAACGACATTAAAAATCACATTACAATAGTATTTTATGCGCTTTTTGACATTTTTTTCGTAATATTATGTTCAAAATCACATTATAATGCTAATACAGGAAATAGGAAAAAGCATAAAACAAAGGCGAAAAGCCTTAAAGATAACGCAGCCTAACCTTGCCCAATTGGCAAAAGTAGCTACCAATACCTTGTACAAAATTGAACGGGGAAAGGCTAATCCAACAGTAGATATCCTTGAAAAGATAACAGATGTATTGGGACTGGAAGTAAAACTGGAAGTAAAAAAAGTGATTACTAAACCCACTTCATGAAACAACTGGCCATCTATAGAAACAAAGAATACGCAGGCATTCTTACCGAGAAAAGCCGGACAGAATATATATTCCGGTATGATGATGCTTATTATGCAGATACCGCCAAATCTGCTATAAGTCTTACCCTGCCGAAATCTCAACAGGAATATAGTTCAGCCGTTCTGTTTCCCTTCTTTTTTAATATGCTTTCGGAAGGTGTGAACAGGCAACTCCAAAGCCGGCTCTTAAAAATTGACGAACAGGATCATTTTGGTTTGCTTGCAGCCACTGCACAATATGATACGATTGGTGCCATAACAGTTAAACCCATCGAACAATAAATGAGTGTACCAGAAATAAAATATTGCCCCGGAAGTCTTGCAGATGGCTTTACAACGTACAGCCCTGCATTTCTACGCAGAATGTTTGATAACAAACAGGTAAGTCATATACTGCCCTACGATGCGCAGCAAGTGAATGAAGAAGACGCTGAAAAGTTTATGGAAAACCGCAAGCGGATATCTATATCGGGCGTACAGGAAAAAATGTCCTTATTATTAAGTAAAAATAAATTGCGGCTTACTGAAGAAGGTGAGCAAGGTACTTATATATTGAAGCCGGTTCCAAGAGATCTTAAAAAAGTAGACCAGGTTCCGGCAAACGAGCATGTAACCATGCAGATAGCAGCGCAGGTATATGGAATCAATACAGCAGAAAATGGAATGATATTTTTTAAAGATGGTTCTCCTGCATATATCACCAGGCGCTTTGATGTAAAAAAAAATGGGTTAAAGTGGGGCAAAGAGGATTTCGCTACGCTTGCCGGCAGAACAAAAGACAACGCCGGTGCCGACTTTAAATATACTTATTCTTATGAAGAGGCGGCCGCTCTTATCCGGCAATTTGTGCCGGCATGGCGGGTAGAAATTGAAAAGTATTTTTCATTGGTGGTTTTCAATTATCTTTTTTTAAATGGCGATGCACATTTAAAAAACTTCTCTTTGCTGGAAAGTGAGACTGGCGATTATTTCCTTAGCCCTGCGTATGATTTGGTAAATACCAGGTTACATGTGGATGATACTGATTTTGCTTTGGACAAAGGTTTGTTTGCTGATGATTTTGCATCAGAAGCTTATAAGAAAACCCATAACAGGGGTAAACAGGATTTTGAAGAATTTGCCAAACGCATAGGTGTGCAGGAAGATCGGGTGGAAAAACTTTTTGAGCCTTTTTTACTAAAGCAGGGAAAAGTGGAAATACTGGTGAACCGGTCATTTCTTAGTGAGCCGAATAGAAGAGCTTATTTGTTGGATTATAGTACCAGAAGAAACAGGCTGATGAAATAAATGAATGAATACGCTTTTCAAAGGAGTAAAAAGCACACTATATTTTGCGGTACAGCAGGAAGGCGGCTGTTAATACAGTCAGCAATACGGCTCCTGCTGCCAATGCCAGCAATTTCGACAATTTGTTTTTCTTCAGCGGAAGCTCCGGGTCATCCACCACCTGCACGGTAGGCGTTTCCTGGATCAGCGTGGTTTTGCTGGCTTCCAGGTTCTTGGTCAGCTCTGCAAATACGGTAGACTGAACCAGCTTGTCTCTCGAAGAAATTTCGGCAGTTACCTCCGGCGCCGAAAAAGCCGGGTTGCCATCCAGCAATTGCCGGTTGGCCGCAGCGGCCGAATAGGTTTTCCGGTTCAGAATGGCGCCGATGCTGTCTACCCTTTTTTGCAGGCGGTCTACATTGCCGCGCACCCTGCGGGTTTTGGTGTCTACATAAAAATCGGTGGTTACTTTCAGCAGCCGCTGGCACAACAACTGGCTCAGTTGTTCATCGCGCGTGGTAATCTCCAGCGCAAATATGCCCAGCTTCTTATCGGGTTTGGCAATCGACAATTCCCGCTCGGTAATGTTTTTAATGATCACATGCAGCAGGCTGTCTTCCAGCCTGCTGAAACTGTTCCGGTTTACCCCAAACAGAATATCCTTTCCCACCTTACTGCTCCCGGCCCATTTCCGCTTCCAGCCATACGCTTCGGCGTACTGATCCGCCAGGGAATTTTTTCCCTTTACAACATAAGGAGCATCATAGGCGCTGATCAGCGCCTTTTTCAGCAGGCGCTGGCTTTTGAGCAGTTCCAGCACGTTGTCTCCCTGCAATACCCCGCTACCGCCGCTGAGCCCTCCCAGATCCAGTCCAAACTGTCCTGCAAGTGCAGAAGCCAGTCCGCCGCCCGACGACTTACTGTCTTCAACCACAAAGGTTAAACGGGCCGTATAGGTCACCGGTTTATAGAATGCATAGCCCAATCCGGCCAGTCCGCCAATCAGGCCAACGAGGCACAGCAGCTTCCATTGCCCCAGCAGGTAACGGACCTGGGTTTTCCAGTTACGCAGGATCACCGCAAAGGAAAACGGTGCTTCTTCTTCTGTTACTGCTTTAAAAGCTTGTTCGGGATTCATAGTATGGTTCGGGGCGGTTTATTTTCTTAATACACTGATTAAACTAACCAATGCGCTGAGTGATCCGGTTATGGCGGAGATTTCTATAATGGAAAGTCCCTTCCGTTCATTACCGCTCTTCTCCGGCACAATGATTTTACTGCCTGCGGTTACCCGGGGATAACTGCGGAAGAACAGGAACCGGTTGATTTTTTTATTGATGCCGTTGCTGTACTGTATATAGGCTTTCTTCAGGTTGCCCTTATCGGTTACGCCGCCTGCATCGGAAATATAGCGCTTGAAGCTGGCCGACTCATAACTCAGGATCTGTGGATTAAACACGGCGCCCTGTACTTCTACAAACGGTTCGTTGCGCGGTATATAAATACTGTCTCCGGGTTGTAACAGGAACTGATTTTCCGTTTCTGATTTTCCCAGTATGGTGGTTCCTACGCGCAGTCCCTTGCGGTAAACCTGCACATTGCCCATGGAGGCATAGGGGGTAATGCCACCCGCCCTGCGGATCACTTCCTGCACGGTTTCATTGCGCTTCTCCAGTGCATAATCTCCTGCATACAATACCTCTCCACCCAGTTTCACACTGCCCAGGTTGCGGTAGTTCAGCAGCCTCGGTACAAATACATAATCCTGTGGCTCCAGGGTAATGCGGTTGGCTGTACCAAGCAGGGCGGAGTCCACATCTACCGTAAGGATCTGCATCAGTTGATTGGCCAGGGTATCGGACCGGTTTTTTTCCAGCCTGGATATTTCCACTTTATGATTGGCGGCGTCGTTGGTAAATCCGTTGGCCATCAGGATCAGGTCTTCCAGTTGCATTCCCTTGCGGTAAGTAAACTGGCCGGGGTTCTTTACCGCCCCGCCAATGGTTACGGTTAGCTCATTGCGCAGCCCGTCCCTGGAAGCAATCACCACCGAGTCTTCCCGTACCAGCGCTATATCTGCATCGGTTCCGTCCAGGATGCGTTGCACATCAAAGGATACCATCACCGGTGCTTCCTGTTGGTCTTTGCGTTTAATATAACCCCTGCCGGCAAAGGCTTCCGGCTTCAACCCGTCTGCTTTTTGGATCAGTTGCCTTAAACTGAGCCCTTTGATGAGCTCATAATTTCCCGGGCGATATACGGCCCCGCTCAACACTACCCGGTTGGTGTAAGTGTTCAGTATTTTATCGATGTATACCGAGTCTCCGCTTCTCGGAATGATATAACCAAAATCCGCCGCATGGATATCGCGTACCTGCAGCTCCCGGCTATTGGCCTGTACCATTTTTACCAGGTCTTTCAGCGCATTCTCTGTAAACCCGCCGGCATACTGTATTCCGTCTGCCAGTGTTTCCTTCTCCAGCATTTCATAGATGGCCGGGCGCCTTACCTCACCGCTCATGATCAGTTTTTTCTGGTACAGCGGAAAACGGATGATGTCCTGGTCCTCGAGGCGGATATGCTTATCCAGCAATCCTTTTTGCAGGAACTGGTAAAAGTCGATGGTCTGGATCACTTTATTGTTGCGGATCAGTTCTATCTTTCTCAGCGATCCGTTGATGGTAGGTCCCCCGGACAGGTACAATACATTGAACAGCCCTGCCAGCCCGTTCACCACATAATCTCCCGGTATTTCCGCTTCCCCGATAACGGTTACGCGGATGGAACGGATATTACCCAATGCAATAAAGAGCTGCGTTTGCCCATTGCTTAATCCGGGATAAACTGCTTTTAATTTCCCCCGGATCTTTTCCGTGGCCTGCTCTATGGTAAGACCGCTCACGGATACAATGCCTGCATATTCCAGTTCTATTCTTCCCTCCGGGCTCACCACCGGTTCCAGATTTTTGATATTCACCCCCGTTAAACTGATCGACAACTGATCGCCCGGTCCCAGTACGTAATGCTTAGGTGTGGCGATCCGCAGATCCGGTTGCATAATCGGGTTGGGGTTACTGAAATATTCATAGCCGTAATAACGGATTCTTTTTTTCAGGAGTGGTACCTCTTCTACCCAGGTACTGTCTTGCATAAACCGGGCAGAATCCTTTACAAAGGGCTTGGCGCCGGTATTGGCTGCGCGGGAGAATCCCTGCATCTGCAGCAGTCTTTTCTTGAATTGATTAACATCGGAAGGAGCCATTCCGCTTCTGACCAGTTGGCTGATGGCCTCTGATTCCGACAAGCCCGATTGCTGCGATTTTTGCCAGTACTGCATAATCTGCTGATCGCTCATTTTCCCCAATTGCATGGAGGATTTTCCCGTATGGTTGGTCTGGGCATCTACGCCAAAACTAAATACCGTAGCAGCCAGCAGTAAAACAACCCGGCTTTGCCGGTATCTGAATAACTTCATCTTCATGGTTATAATGCAACAAATATACGGTTAAAGCCCGTAGGCTACGCCCAGGCTCCAGCTCTTGCCGGTATCGTTCCAGGAACTGTACCAGCCGGTAAAACTGAGCCCGTTGATCCATTCGTAAGAGGCTTTGATCAGCAATTCCTTTCGGGTGGGTTGCTGTTCAAAAAGAAAGGGCGGCTGGGGCTGCAGAAAATACTGCTCGGCCAGGGTGCCGGCTCCTCCTTTGCGGATCACCTGGTACCGCAACTGGCATTTTAACCGGGGCAGGGGGGTATGCCGGAGACTGAAAATCCACCGGTCAAAATTATTTCCCATCCAGTCTCCCAGGCTGTATTGGTGATTGCTGTAATCCTGCGCCGGTATCAGGTTCCGGTATACAAATGGGTTCACGCGGGTATACTCCACTCCGGCGGTTAAATAAGGAACGATGCAGTCTGTTACGGAGGCCCCCAGGGTATACCCCAACTGGTTGCGTCTTTTTACTTTATCGAAGAGCGTACCAATTCGAACCTCATCTATAAACAGTGTTCCGTAGAGATGGGTGTTTTTGATATGATTGCGGGAACTGGCCTGGAAAAACAACTGCCCGTTAGACCCCGCCTGTATGGCCGCATTATTGGCGATATTATCATACACTTTAAAGAACATCAGGGGTACCAGGTATCCCACATCAAAACGGTCGCTGTATACGATGGATTCTCCCACGGAGATGTCCAGCCCCTTAACGGGCTTGATCTGTATGCTGTGGGTGGCAAAATATTTGGGGATGTAGATCAGCCTTTCTCCTGCAAATACGCCGGTTCCCGTAGAATAACTCCTGTTGGAGTCCACTATTTTGGAGTTCAGCCAGGCATGTGCATAGTTGAACCGCAGCCATTTAAATGGCTGGTAATCCAGCCGCAGGTAAGGATATGCCGGGGCTTTATCGGAGAGTACGATCCTTCCGTTTTCTCCGTATCCCCACAACAGGTGATCCTGCCCAAAACTGACAGACCCGTTTTTCCAGCTATAGGATATGCTGCCCCTGAACCCGGTATAGTTCTGGCTGCGGAACAGGGTGGTGTCTTTGCGGATAATACCGGTTTCCGGTGTGAGTGCCCGGGTGGTATCAAATCCGGTTCCGCTCTCGTTTACATCATTGAAATAAAACTGGTAGGCAACATGTTTTCCTGCCCTTCCCCAGAACCTTACACCGGAACTGGTTCTTTTGATGTTCTTCCCGCTTCCCTGTATGGTTGCTGCGCTTAACACCGGATCCACATAGAGCGATGCCTCTTTGACATTCGCCACCATACTTCTCCACCTGCCATAGGGATCTTTGCGGAAGAACCTGGTGCCGCCCTGCGCAATAACAGGGGTAGTGTCCCGGCCATCCCGGAATTCCTGCCGGTAAAATGCCAGTTCCTTTTTTTCGATGGCGGATAACTGGTTGCTTTGATGCTCCAGGCTGTCGAGGCAGGCTTCGATATAGGTTCTGCTGAGCGGCCGGATATGGTCGTTGAATACCACCAGCCCTTTCTGGGCCATCCGCGCCAGGTATGGGTACACCTCGCTGTGGTGCGATTCATATACGGTTTGCGCCCTTGTTTCTACTGCAAATGCCTGCAGGATACAAACGGCTATATACGCTATTGTCCTTTTCATATTAATAGGCATTCTGATCTCCCCGGAAAATATTGATGATGGTTTGAAGAATGATCTGGCTGTCTAACCAGAATGTCCAGCGGTGTATATAATAAAGATCAAAATTGATTCTTTGCTGCATGGATCCCGGCGCCCTGGTTTCGCCCCTGCATCCGTTTACCTGCGCCCAGCCGGTGATGCCCGGTAATACAATATGCCGCAGCATATAATTGTCTACCGTATGCATCGACTGAAGATTCAGCGGGGTGGGATGGGGGCGCGGCCCTACCACACTCATATTGCCGAGCAATACATTCCAGAACTGCGGCAGTTCATCCAGATTGGTCTTGCGCAACAATTGTCCGATGCGGGTTACGCGCGGATCGTTCTGGGTGGCCTGCCGGTAGTGGCCGTTCTCGTCCAGGTCGTGATTTTCCGCCACCATGGTGCGGAATTTATAGCAGAGGATTTTCTGGTTGTTCTGTCCCCATCTTTCCTGTTTAAAAATCACCGGTCCGCGGGAGGTGCATTTAATGACCAGGGCTATCAGCGGCAACAGCCACCAGCCAATCAGCAGAAAGAACAGGATGGCAAACAGGATATCGAATATCCGCTTCAGCAGGCGGTTCTCAAATTTATCCAACGGCAATGCCCGTACATTGATCACCGGCATCATACCGATATTGTTCACCTGTATGGTAGAAGACACGTATTGCTGCAGGTCGGGGATGATCCTGGTTTTTACCGAAAGGGAATCGCATACATTAAGGCAATCCTGTATCTGGTGTCTGTGTGTATTGGGTAGCGCAATCACCACCTCGTCTATCAACTGGGTTTTCAGTACCTCCGCTAATTGGGCCGTTTTGCCAAAATAAGTGCAGCCGTTCAGTTTGCTGTTGTGATTGTCTACAAATCCCACGCATTTATAACCGTAGTAATAATATTTATTGATGGTGTCGTAATATTCCTTGGCTGCCGGCGTAGAGCCGATGATCAGGATATTGTCGAATAATTTTCCCTGGTAAATGGCCGAGTGCAGGTACTTCCGGATCACATACTTGGTAAAAGTCAGCAGCACAAACATGATACTGAGCAGGATGGTGAAGAAATTGCCGTTGAATTGAAAGTAATTCCGCAGGAAGAAGGATACGGAACTCAGCAGGATCGTGAAAAGGATCAGGGTATATACGATGAACACAATCTCTTCCGAAAATTTATTGGATCGCCGGTCGGTATACAACCGGGCAAATGAGGCCGATATATACCATACTCCAAGGGTGATGAGCAGGAACAGTATACTGTTGAAATTGTTGTCGGAAATATTTTGCGTATGCGTAAAATGCAGGGCCAGCAGATACGACATGCCCACAATAGGAGCATCGATGATGTAGCGGATGATGGTATATCTGTTATAGGCTTTTTTTGCCATTGCGCTGTAATTCTTTAAAGACCCTGATATAGGCTTCCGTTACCTGATCCCAGTTGTATTTTTCGCCCAACCCCTCACGGGCATGTTGCCGGAGGTTATTGATGAGATCATTATTTTGCTCCGATTGTTGCATGAGCGCTGCCACAGATTGGGGGGATTTCTGAAACAACAGTCCAAACCGGCCATCCTGCAACATTTCCCTGCTGAACCGGGTGTCGATAGCGAGTATTGCACAACCATATGCCATTGCCTTCAGCATGGTTGGATTGGTTCCTCCAAACTCATGACCATGCAGATAGGCATAACAATGATGATACAATTCCGCTAATATCTCACTATTTGTGATATATCCCAAAAACAGGATATCGGCATTCGCTTTCGCCTTCATTTTTCGGGCATATTCGTCCTGATAGGGCACATCTCCCACCACCACCAGTTTTTTTCCCGACTGCGCTGCCTGGTATCCTTCCAGCAGCAATGCTACATTGTTATCGGGAATCAGTCTGCCCACAATCAGGTAATAGGAATAGGGCTCCAGCGCAAAAGCTTCCAGTAATTCGGGCTTTTGTGCATATCGGGGCTCGGCGCCATATGCAATCACCGTAGATTCGGCCTTAAATTCTTCCAGGTACACTTCCCGCATGGCTTCCGCATCGGTAATGACCCGGTTGTACAGTTTGGTACTCAGCCAGGCTGCCATCCGGAAATACTTTGCTCCCAGTCCCTTCCACTTGGGCCTTAGCCATTCCATTCCGTCTACATTGATCAGGGTTTTCTTCCGGAACAATGTGGATATCAGCCCCCACGGTCCGTTGGCTGCATTCACGGCCAGTATAATATCCGATCCGCTGGTGCAGGCATGTATCATGGATAAACAGGAATGGATGAGCTGACTGAGACTCTTGGTTTCGATGGTGGGCAGATACACCAGTTCTATTCCGTTCACGGTTGGGGGGCGCTCGGAAAAAAGATTTTTATGACAATAAATCTTTACATGATAACCTTTTTTCACCAGCCTTTCGGAAAGCTCCTTTACGAATGTTTCGTATCCGCTGTACACATATGGGTAACCTCTGGAACCGATGATCGAAATGGTCATTACAATACATTTATTAGCTTTCGCTCAAACGCCTCCATCGAATAAGTTGTTTGTACTTTTTCGGATGCGGCCTTCCCCAGTTGTTGCCTGAGCGAAGCATCCGTGATCAGTGGCGCCATCATGGCCGCCGCTGCCGCTGCATCATCCCGGGGAATCAGTATGCCTTCCACCTGTTGTGTAATCATTTCGGTTACACCACCATGCGCTGTTGCAACAACTGCACAGGCCGAAGCCATTGCTTCCAGTACAACAGTTGGAAACGGATCCGGTGAAGTGGAGGGGGATACAAAGATATCAAAATTGTGCAGTAGTTCGGGTATATCGGTCCGGTATCCCAGATCGGTTACTGCATGGGTTAGGTGCAACCTGGTTTTCTGTTGCTCCAGTGCTTCATATAAATATTCATTTCCCGGAAATGCATCTCCCGCCATCACAAATTGCAGCTCCGGAAACTGCCGGATCAGTTCTCCTGCAATGTTTAAAAAATAATCCTGCCCCTTCCATGCATGCACCCGGCCGATCATGCCGATTATAATTCCCTTTCCCGTTTCGTTTTGCCGGTCGGGGGGGGCGGTGCGTGGTGGTCGTACGGACAAATAAGGAGTATAATCAATTCCATTATAGATCAGGGCCAGCTTTTCTTCGGGAACATACCGGCTCCAGTGTTTTTTAACCGCCCCGGATACCACGATGATTTTTTCGCTGTACTGTTTCAACAGGTAACTGAGTATCCGGAAAAGGAAGGCCGGCTTTTCAATGATTTCATGCACATGCCAGATATGCCGGACTCCTGCCTGCCTTGCTGCAAATGCTCCCGCAAGAACCGCTGTGGTATTGGAATACACCAGATCGATCTTTTCCTGCCGGATGATTTTTTTCAGCGTTTGTACGGCCTTGTATAAAGTATGAATGCGGTTGTATATTCCCGCCGGATGCATGTATTTCCTCCGCAGGATTCCCAGCTTCAGGTAAATGATTTCTACCTGCCTGTTCTCCAGTTCTTCTGCCAGCGGCCCTCCCGCCGAAAGTACTACAATGGGGATATGCCCGTTGCGCCGGAGTATATCAATGGTTACAAGCAATATTTTACTGGCTCCGTATAAGTCGGATGAACTGTGCAAAAACAGGATCTTCATTCGCTTCTCCGTTTTATGACCCTGGCGGGTACCCCTGCTGCCACACTATATGGCGGTATATCCGTAGTTACTACCGAACCTGCTGCAATAACCGATCCTTTCCCGATGGTTACGCCGGCCAGTATGATACTGTTGGCCGCAATCCAGCAATCGTCTTCTATAATAACTTCCTCCTTTCTTACGCCCTGTTCTTTCATGGGGATGCGCGGATCATCGAACACATGGTTTTCCGCATAAATACTTACCCTCGGTGAGATCATTACATGATTGCCGATTTGTATATACCCGGAGCAGCCGATATAAGAATAGGGGCCGATATTGGAATGGTCACCTATTTTCAGCCCTTCCCCGATAGCTCCGCCATATAAATTGGAAGGACGGATTATGGCATGTTTGCCAATGGTTACCCGGTTGCCCAGCACAATATTCCGGGTAGAAAGGCAGTTGAGTTCTGCATTGTCTTCTATGATCAGGTCTTTCCCGGCCCGCAGGTAATGGGCATACCGGATGGATGCATGCCTGCCCACCAGTACCAGCCCTGCTGATTTTCCAAAGAACAGTCTTTGCCAGCAGCCCCGGATAAAAAAACAGCCCATGCGCGCGTAGGTGATGAACCGGTCGCGCCTGCTCCAGTTACCCTGGAATCGGGATGATATGGTTGTTGGGTGATTGATACTGCAAATATTCTTATTTGACGGCAGAATCTATACTAATTTTTCTGCCGGAGGATTGGAGGCCCCGTGTATGGCCTGAAACAACTGCAACAGCGCTTCCGTACTTTTTTGCCAGGAGAACTGTGCCAGCCGCTGCCGCCCCTTTTCTTTCAGTTGCTGTTGTAATGCCGGATTGCAGATGATCATTTTTAATTTTTCAGTGATGTCGTTTACATCAAACGGATTACAGGTAACCACCGCATCGCCGCCCACTTCGGGCAAGCTGCTGTTATCGCTGATCAGCGTGGGCAGATGGTGCTGAAAGGCTTCCAGTACCGGCAACCCGAATCCTTCATTGACCGATACAAATGCATATACCGTGGCGTTGGCATAATACGCTTCCAGCGCCGCATCGGCTACAAACCCGGGTAGTATTACCCTGCCTTCCAGTTGATGGTCTTTAATCAACTGCTGTATCTGCGCGCTGTCGTCTATTTTTTCCTTGTTGATGCGTCCCCCTGCCAGTACCAGATCATAATCGGTATAACCTTCCTGCAACAAACGGGAATAGGCGCGGATCAGGTTGGGCAGGTTCTTTCTTTTTTCCAGCACCCCTACATGCAGGATGTATTTTTTGGCCGGATTTGGCCGCTGCTGTTCCGGCTGCTGCTTTGGTGCAGGATGGCTGTGGGTGGTTTTTGGCGCAAGATGAATGGCGTGTATTCTTTCGGGCCGGATGCCGGTATAGCGGATGATCTGCTGCCGCGAATATTCGCTGACGGTAACAACCACATCGGCTCTTCTGGCCGCCCTTAAACCGATCGTATTCAATAATTTCAGCCAAAGCCGGTTGTACTGTTCGGGGTATTCCCAAAAAAAGGCATCGTGAAATAATACGGCTGTTTGATAATTCAGTTTTAAACAGGGTACAAAATAATCTGTGCAGTACAGTATATCAATCCCCTTTACGAAGCAGATCAGCGGAAGCAGGATTTGCTTCCAGCAAAAAAATCGGATATGCTCTGTAATCTTCAGCAGCTTATTCTTGCCGGTATACACCGGCAGCCATGTATCTATAAAATGGATGCTGAATCCGGGGTGTTCCTGTTGCAATTCCCTGCAGATTTCCTCGAGGTAGGTTCTTGCGCCGGTTTTTGCTATGCGCAAATCCCTTACATCTATTGCTAATTTTATTGTTTGGCCCATGGTATGGATGGTCAGAATTTCACAACTGTATAGGATTTAGGGATGCCGTATAGTTTTTCCACCTGTAGGGCCGCATGGGGGAACAATCGCTGAAATCTTTGCCTGGTTAGCATAAGGGTGCTATGGGATACTTCCACGGCGGCCTTGTATTTTTGTTGTTTCGGAAAATAGTTGATATCGAATGCCATGATCAGCAAAGCCCTTAACCGGTGTGGAATAAACTGGAAAAATGGGATCAGGCTATGCGGCTCCAGCGGAAACCAGTATGAAGGGGTTTGTATGATATACCTGTCGCATACGCGCGTAACTTCTGCTGCAAATTTTTCCTGGTTGGCATAGCTGCCCACATGTTCTATCACCGAGTTGGAAAATACCAGGTCAAACTCCCCGTACCGGTAGGGCAGGTGCAGTGCATCTCCCTTCACAAAAACAAATCCTTCCGTTGCTTCCTGTTCCGGAGGAGTATAAAGATTTAACAGGTAAATGGTGCATTGCGGATGTTTCCACCCGATCTGTTTCCAGTACCCGATATCTCCGCCGATATCCAGAATTTTGATGGATCCTTTTGCTGCTATCAGTTGCTCTATCTTTTCCTGAATCAACAGGAAACGCCGCTTGCGCAATCTGTTTACAAAGGATCCCTGCCGCTGATGATTTACAAATATTCTGAACAAACTCATGGCTGGCAAAGTAAGCCTTTTTTAGGTAAATGGGATACCATGTTGAACAGGAAACCGGTCAGGAACCAGGTGATATAACTTACATAAATATAGGATTCTACCTCTGCCGTAAACAGCGGAATAAACAGGCCTATTTTAATGAGTAAAATAAAAATGCCTAACCTGCGTATTTTCCCCGTTTGTTTTCGGATAACGGATAATGCGGTACGGATACTATTGATATATGCTGCTATATACAATCCCAACGCGATCACCCCGGCCTGTACGCCGATGATCACAAACTGGTTTTCGCCCCCCGTATTGTACCCCGTCATGGCCGAGAGCCGCCCCGATTCGCCCAACCCGATCCCTAACGGATGCAGCATCATGGAGTCCAGTCCGTTGAGCCATTCCAATACATGGCCCGCACTGGACGCATTGGAAAAATTGATCGTATTGATGATGAAATCCACAAAATCACTTTGTATGGATACCAGCAACAGGATGGCTGCTGCCGTTAGGATGCCGATATGTATTAGCTGGATGATTCTTTTATGTCCGGTGATGGCTGCATACACATAAATCATTACAAAGTAGCTGGCAAAAGAGGCCCTGGATAAAGCAAAACTGATGGTAAACAGGGTGCTGATCAGCGCCAGTTGTGTAAACCTGGTTAAATGCATTTTGTTGCGGTGATCGGTTACCAGCGCCGCAAGGGCCGCCGTTGCGATCAGCGTAGCTGCCGATAATTCCAGCGGTGTGGAAAATATACTGGCAAATCGCTTCATACCATTCTCTATTTCGAAGGTCCAGGAGAGCCCGTAACTTCCGGTGGTTTCCTGGTCGAAATACTTTAATGCATACGGTGCATACCCGCTGTAGGTTTGTATATGCGTATAGGTGATTACTTCAAACAGCAATACCGCTGCCGCTGTAACGGTGAGCAGGCAGATATAATGGAATATTTCGTTGAGCTGAATTTTGCGTACATCCACCAGTCTTCCCGTAAAATAAATCAACGGGAAAAAACTCAGGCTCTTAAAGGCCAGTAACCGTTGAAGAAAAGTATAACTGCCCAGCGGCATCAATACATAGATGAATACATAGCAAAAAAATGCCAGCATGATCCGGTCCATCCATTGCAGTTGTATCTTTTCCCGGATATTCAGTATGGCATAACCCAGGTATAACAGCAGGCTCAGCTCCTTAAATGACTGCAGCACCGGAATCAGTTTCGATAAGCCGTACATATAGCTCACCGAAAGCGCCATGGTGTAGATGGGCAACCCGAATACAATGAACAGTAAAATACCCTTCACCTTATCCTGTGCCAGGTATTTCAGGGATACCAGGAAAAACGCTATATATAGGATGGGAAATAAAAACATGGGCCTGCAAGTTAAGCGCTATCGGGTGGATTTGTATCAGGGGGTTCCCATCGGTATGAATTTCCGCAGCACTTGTACCAGGCTCTTTTTCAAATGGTCTTTGAGGGTATAATCTGTTCCCAGGTGCACATATTCATGTATCCGCGAATGCCGGTAAATAGGATCGAGTCCGGTTCCGTAAAATACCGTCAGCGGTACGCCCAGCGCCGCTGCAAGCGTTGCGGTTCCGGTGGTAAGGCAGTACATTTTTTTACAGGATACCAGTACCGAACAAAAATCGGCCAGGTTCTTACTTTGATATTCATTGGAACAGGCTACGGGCAAAGACCGCTGCCCGAGTTGTTTCATCTGGCAGGTAAGATGTACCTCATGTTCTTTCAGCCAGGCTTCAACCAGCCTGCCCGTTTGCAGATCTCCGGTATAAGATATAAAATTGGGATCGTATAGGGTGGCGTTGGCCAGTTCAGGCAATTTGGCTGGTTGATAATACAGCTCCGGCTCATGATATCGGATTCCGTCGTCCAGGCCATACCGGAGCATGATCCTGTCTAAAAGATTCTCTTCCGGCATCAATGTTTCGGCAAAATGAAATGTTCCCGGCTGGTCCGTAAAGCCATCCAGGTAGGGATTCTTTTTCCATACCAGTTCCATGGTCTCCGGGTTTCGGCAGATGGATCGGGTAGACAGCAGTACGGTATCATAGGCCCCGGTTGCTTTTGCAATTCTTGGCAAATGGCTGTAAAACAGGTGATCGCCCAATCCGCCCTTTTGTATTTCAAGGATAAGTGTTCTCATGCTCATGCAAATCTTTTAAGCCATTTTTTCCTGAATGCTTTTTCAAATGCGATCTTCTTTTTCATATGCGGCTTATTTTCCAATTGCAGGAACTGTTCCAGGATCTCCCGCTCTGTATCTCCCAGTTCAGACCGGTATTGAGCCAGGAAATCCCGTACCAGGATAAACTGCTCTTTCAAATAAACGCCCTTGCCCAGCAATCCCTGCAGATGCATGATGACCCTGCTGGCCCTGCTGGTTTTGGTTCGCTTTCCCAATGTTACATTGTCCTGGTGTTTGCGGTACCGGACGGTTGGCTCCGGCAGGAATGCCACCTGTCCTAAACTGAATGCGATCAGCGTGATCCAGGTATCGTGATTGTAGGCCTTGTTTAAAGGTATATCCCCAAAATAGCTGCGCATGGCAGAATTGAACAGGGTGGTGCATCCCAGTGCTATATTCCCGAACACCAATGTTTCCAGGCTGTGGATGTACCGGTCGTGCCCCAGTTCATTTTGAAATGAGGGGTTCAGTGTGGCGCCTTTCCGGTCTGTTAATATCAAATCGGTATAAATCATCGCCGGCCCGGCGCCTGTATCAATGGATTGCAACAGGTTAACCGATTTTTCCAGCTTTTCCGGCAACCACTCATCGTCCTGATCTGCCAGCGCAATATAATGCCCTGCCGGAGCCAGGGATACCGCTTTTTTAAAATTGGCCACTACCCCCAGTCTTTTGTCATTGATGTGCAACTGCAGACCCCCTTTTTGCTGATACTCCTGCAGTATGGCTGCCGTGCCGTCTGTTGAGGCATCGTCGCATACAATAATCCCCGCCGGTGCATAAGTCTGGTTCAGGATAGACTCAATCTGCCGGGCTATATATTGTTCGCCATTGCAGGTGGTCATTGCTACGGTAACAGGTGTATGGGTACTGATGCGCACTGCTTGATCCTGCATTTTTGTTGATTTATATCCGGAACCTGTTTCTGATTGGCCGGATAAAATTATACAAAAAATGGTTTTTGAATACGAAGAGATGCATGATAACATAAACCAGCGCACTGATCAGGACCGATAATGCGGTAAATAACGGCATTTGCAGGGGTAACTTTCTCAGCAGCAGAATCAACGGGAAAAACAGCAGGGATGCAAACAGGGATTGCAGGGCAAATTGCCAGTGATACCTGAATGCAAAATGTTTTTGTACAAAATAGCAATAGGTACTGGTTACGATCAACTCTGTGACCACGGTTGCTATTGCTGCGCCCCGGTCTGCAAAATAGGGAACCAGCAGAAAGTTCAGGAGGGCGCTGGCCGCCAGGCCCGCCAGCATGGAGATAAATATTTCCCTGTTTCTTCCGGATGGGATGAGGATCTGAAAAGAAAAGAAATGCCCGAAACCCACCAGTATCGGCAATAACGCCAGGATCTGCATACTCACCGATGCGGCCACAAACGACTCCCCCGAAAAAATATACATAAACTCCGGCGCCAGGGCAATGATGCCGGTTGCTACAGGAAGGCTGAAGAATACGAGGTAATGAAAAGACTGATCCAGTAATTTTTTGGCTTCCCCGGTTTGCTGCCCTGCAAAACATTTAGACAGGGTGGGGATCAGTATGGTGCCCATAACGGTCACAAATGGCAGCAGGATCTTCACTATTTTAACGGAGGCGGTATAAAAGCCAACTGCCCTGGTATTGGAAAGAAAACCCAGCAGCACGGTATCCCAAACGGTATATATGCTGGATGCCAGTGTTGCACCGAATATGTACAGGAGTGGTTTCAGGTGTTTTTTCAAATCCAGCCTGGTTCTGCTGAAGTGATTGGTGGAGCTGATTTCTATGAAACTGTATACCTGGTTTCCCAACACCGAAAATACCAGGATGTACAAATAGTGGTGAAGGTCTTCCGGCGTTTGCACAAATACATACAGAAATACCAGCGACAGGAGTTTGATAACGATCGACCGCAGGGTGATGGTGCGGAATGCTTCTATCCCGGAATAATACCAGTCTGAATAAGAGAATCCCAGCAATACCAGCATGCCTGCTGCCAGGTACATCATCCGGTCGTTTGCGAAATACGGGAAACTGTACAGCACCCCTGCATACACTGCAAATACCAGTATACTCGACAATCCGAAGATGATACTGAGTTCTGCAAATACGTCGGCCCTTTTCTGCGGATCATCCCTGTGCCGGGCTATTTCCTTCACTCCGTAAATGGGTATGCCCAATGCGGCAAACAGGGCAAAATATTGCGCAAATGAAAAAACGAACTGCGCTTTACCGATTCCCTCCGGCCCTAATATCCGGGATGCATACGGGAAACTGAGTATGGGGAATAATATATTCACGATACTCAGCAGCAGACTGTAGAAGAAATTCTTCATTCGGTGCAATTAATTTCTCATGGTGCTGATCTTCAGATTGTCGATTGACCAGCTTCTGACACAGGTATCGTTGGGCGTTCCCCCCGCATCGCTGCAGCTTAGTTCAAACTGGTTGCCGGTATGGGGCATGGTATGTACCATTTTATACCAACTGGTTCCCCTTGGTCGCTGGTTATTGCAGGGGCTCGGCAGTGCTATTTCCTGTGCATGGTTGCCTGCAGGGCTTAATGCGGAGCCGTTTCCGAACCAGTTGGGGTAGGACTGCTGCACTGCGCTGTCGTTGGAAAAACCGGTCAGCAGCCGCAACGCTCCGTCGAATTGCATAATGAAAAGATCGTTCTTCCAGCCATCGTGCAGGTACAGATCGTACTCCACTTTCATGATGCTATGGGCCGGCAGGTTGGATATATTCACGATGATTTTTCCGTTGTTCAGCCTGCCCAGCACTTTGGACCCGTTATAGGAATATATTTTATTATAGGTGAATACGCCGAACGTTGTGGCGGTTGTCCATCCGGTTACCAGCATCCCCTTGAGGTCAGAACCCTCAAAATCGTTGGAATACACTTGGTTTACATGTGTCAGGTTCTTGGTACAGGAACCCAGTAATAAGGCTGTTCCCAACAAATAAATAGTTAAAAGAGATGGACCCGTTCTTGTTCGCATGTCCAAAAGTAAGGAAGCTTGTATACATTTGCATCCATGCAGCATAAACTGGTGAAAATCATCAATACCTCCAATAACCCCCTGCCCGAATATGCCACTCCCGGTTCTTCCGGCATGGACCTGCGGGCCTTTATTCCGGAACCGGTGGTACTGGCTCCCTTGGAAAGGGCGTTGATTCCTACCGGGCTCTTCATGGAACTGCCCGATAACACGGAAGCCCAGGTGCGCCCGAGAAGCGGCCTGGCCATTAAGCAGGGCATCACCTGCCTGAACTCGCCCGGCACCGTAGATGCCGATTACCGGGGCGAACTGAAAGTGATCCTGATCAACCTGTCTGCCGAACCCCAAACCATTCATTCCGGCGACCGCATTGCCCAGATGGTGATTCAGCAGGTGGAGAAAATTTCCTGGCTGCCCGTGGATGGCCTGGAGGATTCCGTGAGGGGTGCGGGTGGATTTGGCAGCACCGGAAAACAATAAGGCACCGGAACAGTATAATGAAATTTGAAATGAGATACCGATTCATATTGGCCCTTTTGATCCTTGCGCTTGCTTCCTGTAAAACAGTGAAGAAAGTAACTACGATCCAGGAGGCCATCAATAAAAAAGATACCACGCAAACCGTGATGATTACCGCCGCCCCCAAAATTGATTCCGCCATGATTGTACGGGACATTATGGAGAAAGTGGGTAAAACCAGGATCAACTTCAACACCTTCAACGCCAAAATTAAAGTGGACTACGAAAGCGCTACAGGCAGCGACAACTATACGGCCTACCTGAGCATGGTGAAGGACAGCATCATTTACGTACGTATCAAGGGTTCCTTCCTGGGCATCTCCGCGGTGGGACTGGAAGTGAAGATCAACAAAGACAGCGTGGTGCTGGTGCGCAAAGTGGGCGATAAGTATGTGCAGAACAGGGCCATTGGCTACCTGCAGGAATCCACCGAAATTCCCTTCGACTTTTTTACCTTACAGGACCTCCTGATCGGCAACCCCATTTTCCTCGACAGCAATATTGTGTCTTACAAAGACGGCAATGAAAACCTGCTGGTACTGATGGTGGGCAATATTTTTAAACACCTGATCACCTTATCGCACAACGATTTTTTGATTACCCACAGCAAGCTCGATGATGTAGACATGCAGCGCAACAGAACCTGCGATATCAGCTTCAGTAATTACCAGCCGTTGGGTCCTTATCAGTTTGCCGCCTACCGCAAAATTGTGGTGGCGGAGAAGTCTAAACTCGATATTAACCTCGATTTCAGGGAATTCTCCCTAAATGAACCGTTAAAATATACCTTCGAAGTACCGGGAAATTACAAGCGTAAGTAATTTAGTTGGGTTTCCTTCGTTTTACTATTCATTCATACTTAGCTCAATCCTATGTTTAAAAAGTTTTTCCTGCTGTTGTTTGTTTTTTTCCTGGGTGGGGTGGCTTTGCATGCGCAAACCCGTGAAGAACTGCAGAAACGCAAACAGGAGATCATGAAAGAGCTGGATGAACTGAACCTGGAATACAGTAAAACCCAAAGCAGTAAAAAGATCTCCCTGAAACAACTGGCCCTGATCAAGAAAAAAATCAATGCCCGCCAGGACCTGGTAAACGATATCAACAAAGAAGTGAAACAACTGGATGAAACCATTTACCTGAATGAACGCGATATCTACCGCCTCAAAAAGGAACTGGACACCCTGAAAATGAAATACGCCAAGAGCATTGTGTTTGCTTACAAAAACAGGAGCAGTTATGCGTACCTCAATTTCCTGTTTTCGGCCGGCAGCTTCAACGATGCCATCAAAAGGGTGGAATACCTGAAGAGCTACCGCCGCAACCGCGAAACCCAGGCCAATACGATTATTAAGTCGGAAGCCCTGCTGAAAGATAAGATCGGCGTACTGAGCAACAATAAAAAAGAACGCCTCAGCACCCTGCAGGTGCAGAGCAAACAACTGCTGGTATTGCAGGAAGATAAAAAAGAGCAGGACCAGGTGGTGGCGCAGTTGAAAGGCAGGGAAAAAGAACTGAACGCACAGATTAAAGAGCGGGAAAAACAAAGACAGAAAGTGCAACTGGCCATCAATGCCGTGATCCGCCGGGAAATTGATGAAGCCCGCAAGCGCGATGAAGCCAAACGCCAGAAAGCGCTCGAAGACCAGCGCAGGCTGCAGGCCGCGGCCAAACCTTCCGATGCCGCACCGAAATCCAATGGTACTGCGCCCAAAGTGGCCAAACGGCCTGCCGACAATGAACCTGCTACAGCCATGAACGCTGCGCCCAAAAACCGGTCCTATTCTCCGCTGGAATCTACCCCGGAAGGAATGGAAATGTCGCTGAACTTCGAAAACAACAAAGGCCGTTTACCCTGGCCGGTATCGAACGGCGTGGTGACCATTGATTTTGGAATCACCCAGATGGAAGGCACCAAACTGAACCAGAAATCCGATGGTATTGAAATTGCCGTTCCGGTGGGTTCCGCCGTGCGTTGCGTGGCCGACGGGGAAGTGGTATCCACCACCGAAATTGCCGGCGAAATGGTGGTTTTGGTGAAACATGGTAAATATTTCACCGGGTATAAGAACCTTTCTTCCGTAAATGTTTCCAGGGGCCAGGACGTGAAAGCCGGTTCCGTATTGGGCAAATCCGGTACCTCCATAGACGGGGATGGCGCCATCCTTTTCATGATCATGAACGACCGGGCCGTTTTCCAAAATCCGAAGCCCTGGCTGAAATCCCGTTAAAAAACATTATTTTGTAGTGCTTTCCAGAATAGGCGCCGGTGAAAAAACAGCGCCTGCTGCGAAACATGGAACCAATCAAATTATAATGTTTATGAAACGCTTGTTTGTATTGATCGGTATGGTTTGCTTTAACCCTACTGTTGATGCACAGGTTTTTAAAAAGAAATGGGGCGTTGGTACTCAGTTAACGGATCGCCTCTACGGCATTAGTATTAAATATGCATTATCACCGGCTGCCGGTGTGCAGGCGGTCGCCTGCCCCTTCAACACAAAAACGGCTGATGGCCTGGGCTCCCTCCGTTATTACGGGCTCCGGTATTTATATAAGCTTCCTGCAGACCCGGATTATTATATTCGTATTGAACCCTTTGTTGCGGCGGGCGCCGGCTTACTGGACTACCAGCCGGATACCGGTAATATGTTTATGCGGCCGAACAGTGGTGCCGCTGCCGGCGCCACAGACCGGCAACGCCTGATGGGCTACAGCGCGGGCGCGGGACTGGAATGGTGGATGGGTGAGTATGTGAGCCTCTCTGCAGAAATTGATTACGGCCGCATGCGCTTTAACAATGGTGTGGCGGATCATGCTTTTTTCGGCGCCGCAGGCCTGCATGTTTTCCTGAAATAAGCTGGGCAATTTCTGTATCTTGTTGCAAAGTCTTGTATGCAACAATATATTCTTGCTTTTGACCAGGGCACTACCAGCAGCCGTGCCATTGTGTTTGATAAAAAAGGTACGATTATCTCCGCTGCGCAAAAAGAATTCACCCAGTTTTTTCCGCATCCCGGCTGGGTAGAACACGATGCCAATGAAATCTGGAGTACCCAGATCGGCGTGGCCGCTGAAGCGGTTTCCAAAGCAGGACTGAGTATAAAAAATATGGCGGCCATCGGCATCACCAACCAGCGCGAAACAACCGTGGTTTGGGACAAAGCCAGCGGCCAGCCCGTGTATCATGCCATTGTTTGGCAGGACAGGAGAACGGCCGATTTTTGCGATACCTTAAAAGCCAATGGCAAAGCCGCTGAAATTCAGCAGAAGACCGGTTTGATCATTGATGCTTATTTTTCTGCCACCAAAGTAAAATGGATCCTGGACCATGTGGATGGCGCCAGGGATCGCGCCGAAAAAGGTGAACTGCTTTTTGGCACCATCGACAGTTGGCTCCTGTGGAAACTTACCAATGGTAAAGTGCATGCCACGGATGTGTCCAATGCTTCGCGCACCATGCTCTTCAATATTCATGCACTCGACTGGGATTTTGAATTGCTGGAGCTCTTCAATATTCCTGCTTCCATGTTACCCGTTGTGAAAAGCAGCAGTGAAATTTACGGGCATACGGAAACCGCGCTGGCTGCGCATTCCGTGCCGATTGCCGGTATCGCCGGAGATCAGCAGGCTGCCCTGTTCGGCCAGCAATGCACCAGCCCCGGTATGGTAAAAAATACCTATGGCACCGGTTGCTTCATGCTGATGAACACCGGCGACAGACCGGTGACTTCCACCAATCATTTACTAACTACTGTGGCCTGGCAGATCAATGGTGAAACCCGCTATGCGCTGGAAGGCAGTGTGTTCATTGCCGGTGCCGTGGTACAATGGTTAAGGGATGGTCTTAAAATCATCCGCAGCGCCGCTGAAGTGGAGCGCCTTGCTATGGAAGTAAAGAACACCGATGGGGTGTACATTGTTCCCGCTTTTGCAGGCCTGGGTGCACCTTACTGGAACCAGCATGCAAGAGGTACCATCGTGGGCATTACACGCGGCACCACCAACTGTCATATTGCGCGCGCTGCGCTGGAAAGCATTGCCTATCAAACCATGGACCTCCTGAAAGCCATGGAAGCGGATTCGGGCATCTCTATCAAGGAACTGCGGGTAGACGGCGGCGCTACGGCCAATAACCTCCTGATGCAGTTTCAGAGTGATCTGCTGCAGACTTCGGTGATTCGTCCTACCACCACCGAAACCACGGCGCTGGGCGCGGCCTACCTGGCCGGTCTTGCGGTGGGTTACTGGTCCGGCGTAGACGAAATACAGGCGCTCTGGCAGAAGGAAAGAGTGTTTACGCCCCAGATGTCTGCAGCCGAACGGAATGAACTGGCGGCGGGATGGAGTAAAGCAGTGGGCGCTGCAATGAGTTATTAATTGATGAAGGGTTATCATGAACAGAAATACTATGCTGGCTGCGGCCTCGCAGCAGCAACAATTTGATATGGTAGTGATCGGTGGCGGCGCTACAGGTTTGGGGGCTGCATTGGATGCCGCTGCCCGCGGTTGTTCCACCTTACTGGTAGAACAATTTGATTTTGGAAAAGGCACTTCCAGCCGGTCTACCAAACTGGTACATGGCGGTGTACGTTACCTGGCGCAGGGAAATATTAAACTGGTGAAAGAGGCCCTGCGCGAAAGAGGCTTCCTGTTAAAGAACGCACCCGCCCTCACTTCCACACAACCCTTTGTGGTGCCGGTTTTTAGCTGGTGGGAAAAAATCTACTACACGCTGGGGCTGATGCTCTACGATCTCATGTCGGGCAGGTTATCTTTGGGTAAAACGCATTACCTCAATAAAAAACAAACCATTCAACACCTGCCTTCCATCAACCCGCGCAAACTCAAAGGCGGGATCTTATACTACGATGGTCAGTTCAACGACAGTGCGCTTTGCGCGGCACTGGCAGTAACCGCTGCTGCGAAAGGCGCCCTGCTGCTGAACTATACAATGGCTACCGGTTTTGTAAAAGAGAAAGGGATCATTACCGGAGTGCAGTTACAGGATCGGCTGTCGGACCTGCAGTTTACGGTGAAGGCCAAAGCCGTGATTAATGCAACCGGTGTTTTTACCGATGCGGTGCTGAACATGGACGAAGAAAGCCATGATGTGATTGTTGCACCTTCGCAGGGTATTCACCTGGTGATTGATCCGGTGTTCTTTCCGGGCAAAGATGCCATGATGATTCCGAAAACGGATGATGGCCGCGTATTGTTTGCCGTTCCCTGGCAAAACAAAGTGGTACTGGGTACCACCGATACGCAGGTGGATACCATTGAAGTAGAACCCAAACCCCTGGGCGAAGAAATTGAATTCATCCTGGAACATTTTAACCGTTATACCAATGCTACTGTTCAGCGCAGTGATATCAAATCGGTATTTGTTGGGTTGCGTCCGCTGGTAAGGGCCAATGAAAACGCGTCCACTGCATTGCTGAGCCGCGATCATACCCTGGTGGTAGCGCCCAGCAGGCTGGTGACGGTTACCGGTGGCAAATGGACCACTTATCGCAAAATGGCCGAGGATGCGGTGAACAATGCCCTGTTTGTTTCCAAACAAAAAGACAAGGGGCCCTGTATTACGCGGGAACTGCCGATCGGGAATGATGCGGAAAAACAACGCATCATCCGCGGGTTGATTGCCGCGCAGCCCACACTGGCCGGCCTGTTGCACCCAGCCTATGCGTTTACGCAGGCGGAACTGGTGTATGCGGTGCGTTACGAAATGGCCATGACCGTGGAAGATTTCCTGGCGCGCAGAATCCGCTTGTTGTTCCTCGATGCCAGGGCCGCCGTGGAAGCCGCTCCTGCCGTGGCTGCGATCATGGCCACCGAACTGCAGCAACCTGAATCCTGGGCTACCAGCCAGGTGAATTTATTCAATGAACTTGCTCAGCAATATATACTTGCTTAAATTACAAATACGATTGAACCTTTAATACCTGCCATATGAATGTTTTTGTTGCAGAAACCCTGGGTACCGCCCTGTTGATTACACTGGGCAATGGGGTAGTAGCCAATGTGATTTTACACAAAACCAAAGGCTTTAACGGCGGACTGATCGCCATTACCTTCGGCTGGGCCATCGGCGTGTTTGTGGGGGTTTTAACAACGGCCAATGTAAGTGGCGCTCACCTGAATCCCGCGGTTACGGTGGGGCTTGCAGTCATTGGTAAATTTGACTTGGCGCTGGTGCCGGGTTATATGCTGGCGCAACTGCTGGGCGCCATGATCGGTTCTTTTTTTGTATGGCTGATTTACCGCCATCACTTCGATGAAACACTGGATCCCGCTACGCAACTGGCGGTTTTTTCCACAGCTCCCTCCATTCGCAATGCGCAGCAGAATTTCATCACCGAATTTTTAGCCACATTTATTTTCATGCTCACGGTGCTGTTCATTACCAAATCTTCCAACAGCCTGGGTTCGCTCGATGCGCTTCCGGTTGCATTGGTGGTACTGGGTATCGGTCTGAGTTTGGGTGGCCCTACCGGCTATGCCATTAACCCCGTACGCGACCTCGGCCCGCGCATCATGCACAGCCTCCTGCCCATTAAACACAAGGGCAGCAGCGACTGGGCCTATGCCTGGGTTCCCATCCTCGCGCCCCTGGGCGGTGCAATTACCGCCGCCCTGCTGTACCAGATGCTGATGTATTTTTAGTGGAGTTGGTCGCAGTGAATCAATGCATATACAATGAATGATTACATTGACAATATGCCTTGTGCGAAACCATGTAAAAACGAAGATTCCAGACAAAAATCTTATATTTGATTTATGAAAACCGTTACCCTGAACCTCCCCGATAGCTTAGATCTTGACAACAAGGATATTGCTATGCTTATAGCTACCAGGCTTTATGAGCAAGGGAAGCTTTCATTGGGTCAGGCCGCCGATTTGGCTGGGTTAACAAAACGCACTTTCGCAGAGCTATTATCGAAATACGATATCTCTATATTTAACTTCCCTGCTTCAGACATAGCAAAGGATGTTGCCAATGCATAGAACTATTATTTCAGACACAAGTTGTTTTATTATTCTCTCGAATATTGGAGCGCTTGACCTATTACAAAAAGTTTATGGACAAATAATAACAACAATTGAAATCGCAACCGAATTTGGGGAACAATTACCTGATTGGGTTTTGATTCATGCTGTTAAGGATAAGTATAGGCAGCAGTTACTGGAAATGCAAATTGATAAAGGATAGTCCAGTGCATTAGCCTTAGCGCTGGAAACTCCTGATTGTACTATTATTCTTGATGATTTCAAAGCAAGAAAAATTGCTGATCAGTTGGGCTTACATATTACCGGAACAGTTGGTGTAATTGTTCGGGCTAAGTTAAATGGCATCATTCCAAGTATCAAACCGATTCTTCAAAAAATAAAAGAGACCGACTTCCGGCTCTCTATTGAAATAGAAATACTCGCTTTGAAGGCTGCCGGAGAATAGTTGCCCCCTAATTCATTCGCGATGCCTCAGACGATCTATGTTGAATGGCCGTTCTAATGAAAATTTCCGTGTTTCCCCCAAAAAATTCAGTACAAATACCTGTTGTTGCGGGTCCCCCTCTTCCTTAGTTTTGCCCCATGACAATTACCATATCTGAAATACAACTGTTTCAACTGCTGAAGCCCAAACTGGGAGATCAGGAAGCGGAGGCATTGGTGAATTTTGTAGACGCCAAACTAAATAAGCGTCATGAACTGGATTGCACCTTACTGGCTACCCGTGAAGATCTTGCGAAGGAAGCGGGTAAACTGGAAAACAAGATTACTGAAACGGAGGTGAAGATTGCGGAAACGGAAGCCAGGTTGATTCGCTGGATGTGCGCTGCTTTCATTGCCTTAATGAGCGCCATCATTGGCCTGTACTTTAAATAAGGTTTTGCGGGATCTGCGATCCTCATTAAACGCTAAAAATGAAAAAGCTCAAAAACATTCATCCGGGAGAAGTCTTACAAGAAGAATTTCTCGTTCCTCTTGGCATTTCAGCGTACAGGCTCTCCAAAGACACTGGAATTCCGCAAACAAGAATTTCCGCGATAATTAAAGGATATCGTAGAATTACAGCAGACACAGCCTTACGTTTTTCGAAGTATTTTGACAATTCTGCTAAATTCTGGTTGGGCTTACAGGACGATTTTGATATTGAAGAAGAAAATTTATTACTCAAAGCTACTTTGGATTCAATCCCCAGGTTCAGCACCCCGGCTGCATAACAAGTTGCCTGGCAAAAAGCTCGACAGCGTTGAGAGAAAGTAAACACGACCTGACAAACACTTTTAAACGACCTTAACGTATAAACGGCAGCTTAAACGGCGTGGGTACCGTTTTCTTTCTTCTGTGTGGCAACGGTGTTTTGTTCTGGTATTCGGAATAATAAATCCGTAACAGAATCAGGAAATAGGAAATGATCAGCGGCCCGAAGATCAGCCCGGTGATACCGAAATATTTCAACCCCATAATTACACCCAGCACGGTTACAATCGGATGCACATCCGCCATTCTTTTGGCCAGTAAAAAACGGATCACATTATCTGCAATACCCAGGAACAGGAACCCCCAGAGTATCACCCCGATTCCCTGCCAGGTGCCGCCATTGCCAATCAGGTACAATCCCACCGGAATCCACACCAGACCGGTTCCGATAATGGGCAATAAGGATGCCAGTCCGGTTAGCACCGACCAGAATACGGCCTGCGGTACATCCGTGGTAGTGTAGGCTACATAGGCCAGGAACCCCTGCACCACGGCTATCAGTGGTATACCCACGGCATTGCTGAAGGTTTGCGCCTTCAGCTCGTGTCCGAATAATTCGATCTTGGATTTTTCGAACGGCAGATAAAGAATGATGGCCGCTTCCATCCTGTTGATGTTCACAATCATATAATACAGGAAGAAATACATCATGGCAATGGAACTCACCAGGTTAAAGCCCTGGTTGAGCAATGATCCCAGAAAATCGGTGAGCCAGACCTGCGCCTTGGCCAGGTTTTGTTCGGACAACAACACAAAATGAAAACGTTCCTGCAGTTCTACATCCAGTTGCTTCAGCGGCTCCAGTAACAGGCTGGTGTCCTGCGAAAACAACAGCACTTTTTTATACAGCATGGCCACCACCATCGACAGGGGCAACAGGATAATGAAGAAGGAAACTACAATGGTCAACACAGCCGCTGCCCCCTTTCCCCAACCCTTTTTCCGCACCAGCCACTCCACCGGATGTTTACTCAGTACATAAAACATGATGGCCGCCAGGAACGCCGTCAGAAATTCTGCAAGGCTGGCTACCAGCAACAGGCCAATCAACAGAATGATTCCCAGAAAAAAGTAGCGTTTTAATTTTATTTCCTGCTGCATTTTGAGTAACTTGTAACAAATGTATTCATTTCATCTCTAAATAAGATTGTATGAGCGATAACCATAAATTTATATCCGGACTTTTGCTGGGTGCACTGGCCGGATCCGCACTGGCTTTATACATGAATACAGAGAAGGGGAAGGAACTGGCCGAGGAACTTAAACTGAGCGCCACCGACCTCAAAGACGATTTTAAAGCCGGTATAGATACTGCTGAAGAATCCATTCAGCAACTTTTGGCCAAAGCCAAACAACTGGTGTCTGATCTGGAAGCAAAACTGAAAGACGAGGCACTTAAAACCTCCTGACATGTCCGAATCCGAACATTTTTTTAGCGATACCCGGAAAGAACTGGAAAGCTACCTCGAAAACAGGGTGCTGCTGCTGAAAATGCAAATGGCCGAAAAAACAGGGCGGCTGGCTGGCAGAATAATTGTGTTACTGGTACTGGTGCTGCTACTGATCTGTTTCCTGTTTTTTCTGAGCCTGATGGCCGGTTACTATTTTGCCGGATTAACCGGCAGCCTCATGACCGGTTTCGGCATTGTTGCCGGCTTCTATCTCCTGGTTTTGGTCATTGCCTGGCTTTTCAGGCACAAAATGGGCCGTTCCATTACAGATTCCGTGATCCAAATTTTATTAAAAGAGCAATGAGCAGTTATAAACAACCTGAAATCAGGTCCAGGGAAGACCTCCTGAGAGCCATTGACCAGTTGAAAGACCGGATTGATCAGCAGGAGGAAGACCTTTCCGGAAGGGTAAAAAAAATCCCCGGCCAACTCTTCAAATCGGCTTCCGGGGCCATTGTTCCGGCGGTACTGAGCACAGCGACCCTCTCCGGTGCCTGGAATTTGCTGAAGCTGGTTCCGGTTGCCCAGTCCCTGTTTTCTCTGATCAGAAAAAAAACAGGTAAATAGCCCCTTTTTTTTACCGTCATCCCCTTACCTTTGCCGCCAAAACGGGGAGCTTTGGGGTTCCCCAAATTTAAAACCTTAATTATACCTCCTGATATGGCTACGAAAGGGAAGATTAAACAGATTATTGGTGCGGTGGTAGACGTTCATTTTCCGGACGATAACACGCTGCCTGAGATTTACAATGCCTTGGAAATTACCAAAGAAAATGGTGAGAAACTGGTACTTGAAGTACAACAGCACCTTGGTGAAGACAGTGTACGTACCATTGCTATGGACGGTACGGAAGGCCTTGTAAGGGGAATGACGGTAGTGGATACCGGCCGTGCCATCGCAATGCCTGTTGGTGAGGGAATTAATGGTCGTTTGTTCAACGTTACCGGAGATGCGATCGATGGTTTGCCTCAGTTGAGCAAAGAAGGCGGTCGCCCGATTCACAACAAACCGCCATTATTCGAGAACCTGAGTACCGCTACGGAGATCCTGTTTACCGGCATTAAAGTAATTGACCTGATTGAACCTTATGCAAAAGGTGGTAAGATCGGTCTGTTTGGTGGTGCGGGTGTAGGTAAAACCGTATTGATCCAGGAACTGATCAACAATATCGCGAAGGGCCACGGTGGTCTTTCCGTATTTGCCGGAGTAGGTGAGCGTACCCGTGAAGGAAACGATTTATTACGTGAAATGATTGAAGCCGGTATCATGAAATACGGCGACGATTTTAAACATAGCATGGAAGAAGGCGGATGGGACCTGAGCAAAGTGGATATGGAAGGCCTGAAAGAGTCTAAAGCTACTTTCGTATTTGGTCAGATGAACGAACCTCCGGGTGCACGTGCGCGTGTGGCTTTGAGCGGTCTGACCATTGCCGAGTATTTCCGTGATGGAGATGGTACCGGAAAAGGTAAAGACATCCTGTTCTTCGTAGACAATATCTTCCGTTTTACCCAGGCGGGTTCCGAGGTATCTGCCCTGTTGGGTCGTATGCCTTCCGCGGTGGGTTACCAGCCTACACTGGCTACTGAAATGGGTCTGATGCAGGAGCGTATCACTTCAACTAAAAACGGTTCCATCACTTCCGTACAGGCGGTTTATGTACCTGCGGATGACTTAACCGATCCGGCTCCCGCAACTACCTTTGCACACCTGGATGCCACTACCGTATTAAGCCGTAAAATTGCGGATTTGGGTATCTATCCTGCAGTGGATCCATTGGATTCCACTTCAAGGATCCTGACACCTGCCATTGTAGGGGAAGCGCATTACGAATGTGCCAACAGGGTTAAACTGATTTTACAGCGTTACAAGGAACTGCAGGATATCATTGCCATCCTGGGTATGGATGAATTGAGCGAAGAAGATAAAATGACTGTACAGCGCGCCCGTAAGGTTCAGCGTTTCCTCTCTCAGCCTTTCCACGTTGCGGAACAGTTTACCGGTTTGAAAGGAGTGTTTGTAAGCATCGAAGATACCATCAGAGCCTTCAACGCCATCATGGACGGTGAAGTGGATGAGTATCCGGAAGCTGCATTCAACCTGGTTGGTACCCTGGAAGATGCAATGGAGAAGGGTAAGAAAATGATCGAAGCTGCGAAAGGATAATTAAGAAAACAGAAACAATGATTCTAGAGATATTAACACCGGAAAAGAAACTGTACAGCGGAGAAGTTTACGGCGTACAGCTACCCGGAACCAGTGGTTTGTTCGAAATCCTCGACAAACACGCGCCCATGGTGAGCGCGTTGGGTAAGGGTAACCTGAAGATCCTGGTAGATAAAAAAGAGTCTGCTAATTATACAATACAAAGCGGTTTTGTAGAAGTACTCAACAACAAAGCCACGGTTTTGGTAGAAGGCGCCGTTGAACTGTAAGGTTCCCCGGAATGCAAATGATTTTAATTTGAATCTGATTTGAACGGCTCCGGTTTCGGGGCCGTTTTTTATTAGCTGTGTTGTACCGGAATGATAAAATTGTGCTGTACCTGAATGATAATTTACTGCTGTAAAAGAAACCTGTGGCCAGGCTTAGTTCAGTTGCGGGTCGATGGGGTAGTTGCTCATCTGCGCATATTCTCCGCCCAGTGTATGCAGGCTCTTGCTCCAGATCTGGTCTTCAGGTGCGTCAAAAACGATGCCTGGCCTGGCTTCCGCCAGGATCCAGCTTTTTTCTTCCACTTCTGCTTCCAGTTGCCCGGCGCTCCAGCCGCTGTATCCCACAAAAAAGCGGATGTCGCCGGGACTCAGGGCCTTTGATCGGAGTAATTCCAGCGCTACATCAAAATCGCCTCCCCAGAATATACCACTGGTAATTTCTACCCCGTTAGGGATCAGGTTGCCTTTCCGGTGAATGAAATGCAGGGCAGTGGGCTGAACCGGCCCGCCTTCAAATACCGGTACATCTACCCCGAGAGCCTGTTCCACCAGGTCGCCCAGTACATATTCAATTTTCCGGTTTAATACCAATCCGAATGCGCCTTCCGGATTGGATTCGCAAACCAGTACCACCGAGCGGATAAAGTTGGGATCCTTCAAAAAAGGGTCTGAGAGCAATAATATGCCGGGAGATAGTTCCATTTTATTTAAAAGATATGTAAAAGTATTTATTTGCTGAAAAAAAAGGGTTGCTTTAAATCTATATTTGTAAACCATGAAGAGAACTTTCCCCGTTATTGTGATCCTGATATCGCTGTCCCTGTTTGGGCTTATTCTTTTGCAGGTGTCCTGGTTCGATAACCTGCTGGCGGTGAACAGGGCGCAACTCAAAAATAAAATTGACGGGGCTGTTACTTCTGTTGCCATTGACCTCGGCAAATCCACCGGTTCGGGGCAGGCCATGAGTTTATCCCGCAGGGGCAGGAGCATGCTTTCACTGGGGCCCGCCATTCAGCAATACCTGTTCAAACGGCCGAGTGTGGATCAGAAATTTACACAGGAAGAAATAGCCGTGAGAATCCGGAAGGAATTTAAACGCGTGGACCTTGATAAAGTGAAGTTTGAATTTGCCGTTACCGATTTCAATGACGATTACGAATTAATGTCTCCCGGGTACGAACGCGAGTTCTGGGATACCGTGAACAATAAAAGATTTTACTCCGTGATCCTGCCGGAGAACGCGGAAGTGGAGTTTACCCCTTCTTTCGAAAAACTGATCCTCATTGTACCGGATATTGAGAAACAGGTTTGGCAATCACTGCGCTGGATTATCCTGGGTGCCGTTGCTTTTATGCTGGTGATCATTGCTGCCTTCTATGTAACCATCAGAACCCTGCTGAACCAGAAACGACTCAGCCAGATCAAGAGCGATTTCATCAACAACATGACCCACGAATTCAAAACACCGCTGGCCACCATTTCCCTGGCAGTGGATGCGTTGGGTAATGAAAAAGTACAGAACAACAAAGAAAAAACCGCTTACTTCACCAAGATCATCAAAGAAGAAAACAACCGCATGAACAAACATGTGGAAACCATACTGCAGGCGGCGTTCATGGAAAAACAGGAACTGAAACTGAACCTGGTACAGTTGCATGTAAATGAGGTGATTGTTCAGGTGATGGATAATTACAAATTGCAGTTGCAAGACAAGGGCGCCGACTTTCAATTACTGCTGAATGCAAAGAACGACCTGATCAAAGGTGATGAAGTGCATTTCACCAACCTGATCTCCAATCTGGTGGATAATGCCATTAAATATTCCAAAGAAAACCTGCTGATCAAAATTTCCACCCACAGTACCCGCAATTATTTAGTGATCAGGGTCGAAGACAATGGAATTGGCATGAACAAAGAAAGCACCAAACGTATTTTCGAAAAATTCTTCCGCGCGCATACCGGTAACCTGCACAATGTTAAAGGTTTTGGCCTGGGGATGAGCTATGTTAAAACTGTGATTGATGCGCACAAGGGCCGTATCAAAGTGGAAAGTACCCTGGGTAAGGGTACGGCATTTACCATTGAAGTGCCCGTGGTGAACGAAGCTTAGATCCAGAGCAGGCTTCCGTCTCCGTAACTCAAAAAACGAAAATCATGCTCCAGCGCGTACCGGTAAATCCGCTGCCAGTCGTTGCCGGTGATGGCTGCAACAATCAGCAGCAGGGTGGATTGCGGCTGATGAAAATTGGTGATCAGCCCCCTGATGATTTTGAACGGGTATCCAGGTGCAATGATGATTTGTGTTTTGGTAATCAGTTGATGCACTTGTTGCCGTTCCATCCATTGCAGCAATGCATGCAGCGCGGTGCCGGCAGGGATGTTCTGTTCCGCCAGTTCATATGGTTCCCACTGTTGCAGGTGCAGTGCTTCCGCTGAAATATCCGGTTGCAATACTGCCTTCACCCCCAGCCAGTACAGGCTTTCCAGGGTTCGCAGGGAGGTGGTCCCCACAGCAATGACCCCTTCGTTGGGCCGGTTAATGAGCTGCTGTATCAATGAGGCCGAAACCTCTATGAACTCCGCATGCATTTCATGTTCGCCCATGGTGGATGCCTTCACCGGTTTGAATGTACCTGCTCCCACATGCAGGGTAACAAACGCAGTGCAGATATTTTTTTGCTGCAGGGTTTCAAATACATGCGGCGTAAAATGCAGACCCGCTGTGGGCGCTGCCACCGAGCCATCCAGTTGGGCATAAATGGTTTGGTATCTTTCTTTATCCGCCTCCTCTGTTTTTCTGTTGAGATAGGGAGGTAATGGTATGGAGCCTGCTGCATGCAATAATTCTGCAAAACTGAGCTGCTGCAGGTTCCAGCTCAGTTCTATGATAAAATAATCGTTGTGCTGTATTAGTTTCCGGGCTTCGATGATCAAGGGATCCTCGGCATGCTCCCGTTGAATCACCAGCCGCAGTGCTCCTTCCTTCCATTTTTTGGCGCCGCCCACCAGGCATTTCCAGTACACTTTTCCTTTTTGCAGCATGGCCGTGGTAATATCGGCGTACTGGTCGCCGGGCTCCAGGCAAAAGATCTCGATCTGTCCGCCGGTTTCTTTCTGAAAGAGCAGGCGCGCTTCCACCACCCGGGTATTGTTGAATACCAGCAGGCTTCCGCCGGGCAACTGGTTGGCCAGTTGACGGTAAACGGTTTCGCTGATTTCTCCGTTCCGGTACACCAATAATTTGCTTGCATCCCTTTCTTGCAGGGGATACCGGGCAATCCTTTCTTCGGGTAATTCGTAGGAGAAATCGCTGATCCTTATTTGCCTGAATGCATCCTGTAACATGGATTGTAAAGATAACGCTTCGGGCTTTTATTGCATCCCTATAAAATAGGCGACTCAATTAATTTCCATGTTATGCTAAAATTAAATGTTGGTCATCCTTCTATGATGAAATTACTAATTCAGCCTCTGCCTGTTTAAGCGTTGTTAAAATCGCTTCATCTTGTATGCTCAAATTCAAATTATGAGAACTGCTGGTAGTCTGTTTTTTAAAACCCGTCAGTATCGTTTTACCCTTCTGATCTTTCTGCTGCTGGTGTTTGCCGGCACTGAACCGGTTGCTGCGCAATCCATTCAACCCGATTCAAAATACCGCCTGCTGGCTGGTAAAAGCTTTGTTCAGTCTAAGAATTATTACCTGCTTACGCTGATGGAAGAATTGCCGGAAGTAAAGAAATTGCTTCTGGCAGATACGGTATTAAGTGAACTGGCCCTGCGCAGACTGAATGGCATGAACCAGGCACTGAAACAGTGTAACAGGGATGCACTCTGTTATACGGAACAATTCAAATTCAACCAGTCTGAAATCAATGCTGTAAGTAACCGGCTGAAAGAACTTTACCGGCCCAATAATCCATTGGGTAAACTGGTAACCAGCCACCTGCTTCCTTCCGGTTGTTATATTTTATTCCAGCAATTGCCTCCGGTGGATTTGCTGGTGAAAGCCTGGGAACAGGATGCCATGGGTGTAAATTTTACACTTGGTGTTTATGCTGAAGGTAAAAAAGCAAAATACCCCAACATTGATTCGGTAAGTTATAACACGTATAACGGAAGGCATGCAGGTTTCCTGTATAATACGGCTTCTTTATTGTCTGTTCAACACAGCAATGACCGGTTGTTCTTTCGCATTCCGCTGAGCGCCTCCCTGCTTTTCCTGGAAATGAACGAGCGGGAGCAGGCTGCCGACTTTGAACCGATGACGGCTACTGAGAACAAAGCTGCATTTGAAAAGGTTAAAACCATCAACTGGAATGCTTTCAGATATTCAGTAATTGTTGTACCCGGCGCCGGTCCGGAAAATCCGGCTGTTGCTTTGAGTGAGGAAGGTATGTTGCGCTGCAGGCTCGCAGCCATTCAATACCGGAATGGTCTGGCGCCGTTTATTCTTGTTTCGGGCGGTAAAGTACATCCTTATAAAACCAAATTCTGTGAAGCCACGGAAATGAAAGATTTCCTGGTAAAGAAACTGCATATCCCCGCTTCCGCCATCATCATTGATCCGCATGCAAGACATACCACCACCAATATGCGCAATGCCGCCAGGATTATTTTCCGGTACGGTATGCCTTTTTCAAAACCCGGCATCTCCTGCACCACGCGTGGGCAGAGCAGCAGCATTGGTCTTACGCTGATCGCCCGGTGTTTAAAGGAACTGAATATTGCTCCATACAAAAACGGGAACCGCCTGACCGAAACGGAGATTGAATTCTACCCCCTGGTGGAAGCTTTACATATTAACCCTACGGAGCCTATTGATCCTTAAATCCTGAATACGTAAAACAACCTCCCGTGAAAAACAATGTCAACATGATGCAGGTAGCATTGGTAACGATCGGCAACAACGAATATTTTTTAAACTTTAAACCACTTATGATGACCCCAGCATTAACCGGCAAGACAGGTTTGTCTGCTTTTCATCGGGTACAAAAAAGATTGAAATGGATCTTTTTTACTGCCGCGATGCTCTCCCTGTCTTTTGCGTATGCGCAGAACAAAGTTTCAGGCACTGTTACGGATGAATTCAATAAACCGCTTCAGGGTGTTAGTATTACTACCAAACCTACGGGTAAATCTGCCGTAACAGATGCGAGAGGAAACTATTCCATTACTGTTAATCCGGGAACCATCCTCGTTTTTTCCTACACAGGCAACCTTACGCAGGAACTGAAGGTAAATGGATCTGTACTGAATGTGCAGATGAAAGAGGATGTGAAGGTATTGGACGAGGTTTTTATCGGGTATTCCCGGTTAAGAAAAAGCGATCTTACCGGTGCGGTATCCAGTGTTAAGGCAAGAGAACTGAACCTGAGTTCCCCTACATTGAGCCAGGCCCTGGTGGGCAAAGTGGCCGGCGTTCAGGTTGCGCAGGTAAGTGGTGCGCCTTATTCCGGCACCAAAATCCGTGTAAGGGGTATCGGCTCTATCAACGCCAGCTCCGAACCGCTTTATGTAATTGATGGTTATCCGATTGGCGGAAACATTAGTTCAGGTCCGGGTAACTCCACCAACCAGACTTCCGGCTATAATCCTGCTACTGCGGGGAATGATATCTTCATTAACCCGGATGATATTGAGTCCATCGAAATTTTAAAAGATGCCGCTTCCGCTGCAATTTACGGATCAAGGGCTTCCGCCGGTGTGGTGCTGATCACCACCAAACGCGGCAAACAGGGCAAGGGAAAGTTTGAATACGATTACCAGTTCTCTTCCAGCAACCTGGCGCATAAAGTGGAGATGCTTGATGCAGAAGGCTTTGCTTCACTGTTTGTGGATGGCAGAAACAATTCCTACAAAAATATCCTGATTGCAAAAGGGATTACCTGGAGTGATGAGTTCTTCTCCGATGACAATGCTACCCGCGTGTTAAAAGCAGGGAGTGCCAATACCGGTTCTGTTTCCATTCTTAAATCTTTATATGATTTCAAAACGCAAACCCTGATCAAACCTCAGTATAATACCGACTGGCAGGACGCTTTGTACAGAAATGCCATCACTAACCGGCACAATCTTTCTTTTTCCGGTGGCAACAACGGAACAAGATATCTGATCAGCGCCGGTTACCAGGACCAGGAAGGGATCATTGTGAGCACTTTTCAAAAACGCCTGAACCTGCGTGCCAATATCGACGCTGATATCAGTAAGAAACTAAAAGTGGGTACCAGCATATTTGTTACCAATACCAATAACCGCGAAGTGGAGGAAGGCCGCTTTAACCAGGGGCCTATATTGGGCGCGTTGGTGTATATGCCTATTTTCCCGCTTTATAATCCGGATGGAAGCCTTGCTTTGGGACAGGCTGCGCAACAGACGGATGGTTTTTCTTATGCCTTTCAGGGTATAGAAAACCCGGTTGCGCTTGCACAGCGGGTGAACATTACACGAAAAGGAACGAGAGCTACCTACAATGCCAATGCATTGTATGAAATCATTCCCGGCCTCAATGCCAAACTGAACCTGGGCGCACAAACCTATAACGAAAAATACGAGTATTATTATCCAACCAACCTGAGCAGTGGTATTAATCCGCCCGGGTCTCCCCAGGCCATTGCTGCGGCCAATGCTTCTGCACAATTTCTGAATACGCAGGATCTGATGGCTGAGTTTACCATGAATTACAAAAAGCAGGCGGGCAGGCATAGCTTCGATGGGCTGGTGGGTTACTCCGCGCAAAAAACCGTGATGGATGTATTGAGCGTAGGGGCCAATGGTTTTTCGAACGACCTGATTCCTGAAATTACTGCCCGTGGAGCCAACGCTGCCAATTTCTATATCCTGTCTAACACCGGTAAGTCTACCACTACCTTACTCTCTTACCTGGCGAGGGTCATTTACAGTTATGATCAAAAATACTACCTCACCGGTTCGTTTCGTTCCGATGCTTCTTCGAGATTTGGTCCTCAAAACCGTTGGGGCCAGTTCCCTTCCGTTTCTGCAGGTTGGAACCTGTCTAACGAAGATTTCTACAAAAGCTGGCTGGGTAAAAACTCAACCGTTAAACTCCGTGCAAGCTGGGGGCTGACCGGTAACAACAATATCGGGAACTACCGGTATGAGCAGGCGCTGGCCGGCACTGGCGGCGTGGTGCTCGGAAATAATGTGTACACCGCTACATGGGCGGGAAATATTACAGACAGTAAACTGGGCTGGGAGTCTACCGCGCAGTACAATTTTGGTCTGGACCTCGGTTTGCTGAACAATCGTTTATCCATGTTCTTCAACTACTATATCAGTAAGAGCTATAACCTGCTGTTCAACAAAAGCATTTCTTCTTTAACAGGCGGTACCTCTATCCTGACCAATCTTTCCAATTCAAATATCCAGAACAAGGGCTTCGATTTTCAACTGGATGCCAAAATCATCGAAGGCAGAAAGTTTAACCTCAACTTCAGCGGTAATATTACTGCCAATAAAAATAAAGTGATTAGCCTCGGCGGTGCCAGTGAAATTTATGTTGCCGGCGCTGAAAGAAGTTATATTACCCACGTTACCCGCGAAGGGGATCCCGTTGGTATGTTCTACGGGTTAAAAGTGGCAGGTATGGTAAGACAAAGCGATATGGCCAATATTGCTGCAGACAATGCTGTCCTGTTGCCCAACAATACTTTTCCTCCGGGATATAAGTTGAAAGGGCCTCCGCGTTCCACCTACTCCAGTACTCCGCTGAACCCCGGCGACCTGTATTTTGAAGACCTGAACGGCGACGGACTGGTCAACGAATCTGATAAACAAATCATTGGTTCTCCCTATGCAAAGTTTACCTATGGATTTAACATCAACCTCAGCTACAGGCAATTTGATTTAACGGCTTCTTTCAACGGTTCACAGGGTAACAAAGTAATTGACGGGCAGGATTATTATATCAGGAACTTTGAAGGTTCCGGTAATAACTATGCTGTTACCGCCAATCGTTACAGAAGTGAATCGCAACCCGGGGATGGTCATGAATACTGGGCATCCAGGGGCGGTACGCAGAGCAACAGCACCCGCTTGTCCGATTTCTATATCCAGGACGGATCTTATTTCCGTTGCACCAATATTACGTTCGGGTACACATTCCCGCAGTTTGGGTTTGTTAAAAAACTGGGGATCAGTAACCTGAGATGGTATTCGGGCATCGACAATGTGTTCACTGTTACCAAATACCTGGGCTATAATCCCGAAGTGGATTATAACAATGGCGTAAACCTTTCACCGGGTGTTGATTATGGTAAATACCCGCTGGTGCGTTCTTTTTCTACAGGACTTAAAGTTCAGTTTTAATTGATCCTAAAAACAGAATTATGAAAAAATATATACTGATCATTGCCGGCCCGCTGACGCTGATGCTGGGTAGCTGCAAAAAAGATTTTCTGGAACAAACCAATCCCAATGCGGTTTCGGTAGAAAGAGGGTTTAATACGGAAACGGATATTACCAATGGCGTTTATGGTGTTTATCAGGCTTTGCGCAGCAACAACTGTATTGGGGAAGGCGCTTCCACCTGGACAGACGACCGGTCTGATGATGTGAATACAACGGATAACCAGTCGAACAATGGTGAGCCGTTTCAGTTTACGGCTTTCTCGCTGGTGCCAAGTAATACATGGCTGCAAAATCACTGGACAGCATTGTATGTGCCGATCTCCAGGGCTAACCTGATCCTCTCTTATATCGGCACCGTGCCTTTTGCGTCGGAAACAACAAGAACACAGTACATCGCCGAAATGAAATTTGTTAGGGCATTGATGTACTTCAACCTGGTGCGGGAATTTGGCGCAGTACCATTGGTGACCGAAAAGCTCACTTCTGCTGAACAGGCCGATGCATTGACTTTTCGTGCTTCGAGAGAAGACGTATATGCGCAGATCGTGAAAGACCTGAAAGAGGTGGTTGCCGGCAATCTTCCGGTTGTTCAGCCTGCCGCCAACAAAGGCCGGGTTTCTTTGCAGGCTGCAAATGGTTTGCTGGGCCAGGTTTATTTAACCATGGGTGCAACGCTGGGTTCTCCCAACGCCATAGAATATTTTACCAATGCAAAAAACTATTTACTGGCTTGTTACAATCAGAGAGGGTTTACCAAACTGGCAGATATACCTTATCCGGATGTATTTGATGTAAACAAAAAAAACACCAACCCTGAAATTATCTTTCAGATTGCCTATAAACAGGGAGATCCTACGTATCGTTCCAGCATTGCCGCCAATAACCAGGCCAGGGGCGAAACCATCAACTCATTGGTGGTTTCTACCGGGGCTGGCGGCACCCTGACCAACGATCTCCTGAAAGAATTTGAAGCCGGGGATATCAGAACAAATTTTTCTATCAGGTTTGCAACTGCCCCTGCCGTACAGGCTTATTTTATCACCAAGTTCCGGGATGCAAGCGCTGCTGCGGGCAACCTTGGATATGGTGGGAATGATTGTATTATCATGCGGTATGCAGACATCATCCTGAATCTTTCGGAAGCCTATATGTACCTGAATGATAATACCAATGCTGTTTTGTATCTCAATATGGTGAGAGAAAGAGCAGGAATGCCTTCTTATGAAACCATGCTGCTGGATCCGGCATATAAATCCCGTTACGCTACGCTGAAACTGGCCATTCTGCACGAAAGAAGGATTGAACTGGCTTTTGAACACCATCGCTGGCACGATCTGACCCGTTTCTTCAACGCTACGGAACTGGTTTCGTATATCCGTTCCAAAAACCAGGCGGATTACAATAACTCACCCTTAACCAACTGCACTGCAAAGGATTATTATTTCCCCATTCCACTGAATGAAGTAAAGCTGAACCCGGAGAAAATGTACCAGAATCCGGGTTACTGATTACCAGCTTAAAAGCTACAACCGGAATAGGTAGGTTTATGGATTAGTAGGGCCCTGCTCCTTTTGGAGTGGGGCTTTTTTATGCCCGGAAGCCCTTTGCTGCCGGGGCTTTTAAGAGCTATGCACCGCTTATTCACAGCTATTCACATTTAATTCACATTCCTTTTTGAGTGAGATCCCTGAAAATCAATGTAGTAAAGGCATTGAAAGGATTTTGGCTTGTGGATAAATACAAGCGCTTTAAATGGTGATTTAAAGTGGGAAAAAGTGTTATTTTGTGTCAACAAGTGGTAATCTTGGAAATATTTATACCCAAATGAACGGATTTCACGGAGAATATGAAGCTACAGTTGACGCGAAAGGGCGTTTCCTGCTTCCTGGCGGACTGAAAAAACAGTTGCCGGAGGGGGAAAGCCGCTTTATCCTCAGCCGTGGTTTTGAAAAATGCCTCACGTTGTATCCGTTGAAAAGTTGGGAATTGATTATTGCCAAAATCAGCCAGTTGAACGATTTCGATCCAAAGGTACGCCAATTCAGGCGTCAGTTTTTGGGTGGGGCCACGGAAATTGAACTGGATGCTGCGGGCAGAATGTTATTGCCCGCCTCCCTCAGGGAATTTGCCGGCCTCTCCAAAGACATTGTGCTGGCTGCAGCACTGGATCGTTTCGAAATATGGGATGCTCCTAAGTACAAACAGCTCTTTGAGGATTTTTCACCCGAGGCTTTCAGCAGCCTGGCGCAGGAAGTAATGGCCGGTAAAACTGATCAACTGTGATATGGAGAAGGAACTGATACCCGGATCCGACGCACAGCAATCTGCTTATCACATACCTGTCCTCTTCAACGAAACCCTGGAGGGGCTGGATATTAAGGCCGATGGCATTTATGTTGATTGCACTTTTGGTGGCGGGGGACACAGCAGGGGTATTTTGAGCAGGCTCAGTGATCGAGGCAGGCTGGTTGCCTTTGACCAGGATGCGGCCGCACAGGAAAATATCCAGGATGATCCGAGGATTTTGTTTGTTCCCCAAAACTTCCGTCATATCCGGCGCTTTTTGCGCCTGCATAATATTACCGCCGTTGATGGTGTGCTGGCCGATCTGGGCGTGAGCAGTCATCAGTTTGATGAAGGGGAACGTGGTTTCTCCATCCGTTTCGCAGGTCCGATGGACATGCGGATGGATCGCCGGCAGGAAACCACCGCCGCTTCCATCATCAGATCTTACTCCGAACAACAGTTGCACAAATTGTTTGAACAATACGGAGAAGTGACCAATTCCAAAACACTGGCCAACCATATTGTTCACCAGCGTGCCCGTTTGCCGTTCGGTACCATTGAACAGTTTAAGGCAATGATCAGTCCCGTGGTGAAAGGGAATCCTCATAAATACCTGGCGCAGGTTTTTCAGGCGTTGAGAATGGAAGTGAACGATGAAATGGGCGCCCTGAAAGAAATGTTGCAGCAATTGCCGGAGGTGTTAAAACCCGGCGGAAGAGCGGCTATCATCACGTTTCATTCAATTGAAGACCGGATGGTGAAAAATTTTTTCCGCCAGGGGAGTTTTGAAGAAGTGCAGGATAATCCTTTTGTTTCCGTTGCGAAGCAAACGGTTTTCCGGTTGGTGAACAAAAAGCCGGTCACCGCCGGCGCTGAAGAGTTGAAGCGAAATACGAGAAGCAGGAGCGCCAAGTTGAGAGTAGCAGAGAAGTTGTGATTGAATATATATGTCCGTACCCGAAAACAAATTGAACCCGAAGAATCCTTTTAAAGGATTGTTCAGTTACGAATGGATCCTGAAGAATATTTCTTTCTTCCTGTTCCTCTCCGTACTGGCAGTTCTCTACATCGCCAATGGGCATATGTCGGACAGAACCATCCGGCGGATTAATTCCATCAACAACGAATTAAAAGAATTACAGTACGTATATAAAACGCTGAAAAGCGAAGTGATGTATAAGAGTGAAGAAGCGCAGATTGTGAAAGCGGCCGGGCCCCTGGGCTTGAAAGTGAGTAAGGATATGCCCGAGCGAATTAATTAGTCATGGAAGTAAAACGCGACATATTATGGAGAGTGTACCTCAGTTATATACTGGTGGTCATTGCCTGTGTGGCCATTTTTGGTAAAGCGGTTTACATTCAGCAGGTAGAAGGCGGCAAGTGGCGCAGCATGAGCGACAGCCTGCACCAGCGGATCGATGAAATTGAAGCGGAGCGCGGTACCATTTACAGCGAAGACGGTCAGATGCTGAGTACCAGCATTCCGCAGTTCGACATCTATATTGATTTCCGGGTGGCGGGCCTCCGCGAAAAAAACGGTTTGCGCTTTCGGGAAAATGTGGATTCGCTGAGCTGGCATCTTTCCAGGCTGTTTAAAGACATGAGTGCCGCGCAATACAAAACGATTTTGCAACGGGGCTATAAGACGGAAGACGGATACTTCCTGTTAAAAAAGAAAATCTCTTTTCGTGAGTACGATGAGCTCAGGAGATTCCCCCTGTTTAAACTGGGCCGTTACAAAAGCGGGATGATTGCCAATGAGCGGACCATTCGCCTGAATCCTTACCAGATGCTGGCTTTCAGAACCATTGGTTTGGCCAGGGACTCCAATAAAGTGGGCCTCGAAAAAACCTACGACAGCGTTTTGCGCGGCCGCAACGGTAAACAGACCGTTCGCTCCATTGCCGGTGGTGTGGGTGTTCCCGTTGATGATACCTACCTGATTGAACCCGAAACCGGGAAAGATATTGTAAGCACTATTGATGTTTTTATTCAGGATGTAACGGAAAACGCCCTGATGAAAATGATGATCAAAAACGATGCGGACAACGGTTGCGCTATTGTGATCGAAACCAAAACCGGCAAGGTGAAAGCCATTGCCAACCTGGGTAAAAAAGGCCCGGGTGTGTACTGGGAAGATTTCAATTATGCCATCAGTCCGTCTGAGCCCGGCTCTACGTTTAAGCTGGCCACCATGATGGCCCTGCTGGAAGACCGGAAAGTTTCTTTGAACCAGATGGTGAACCTGGAACATGGCGCCTGGAAAATTGCCGGCCAAACGGTGTATGATTCCGAAGTGCATAAAGAAAATGATGTTACCGTGAAACACGCGTTTGAACTGAGTTCCAACGTGGCCATGGCAAAACTGGCGGTTGCGCATTATGCTGCGGCCCCCGGCCGGTTTTTGAAGCACCTCGGGAAAATGCGGATAGATTCGGTTACCGGTATTGACCTCGTGGGTGAACGGAACCCGGTGATCTACCGCCCTGGCAGCAGGCTGTTTGGTCCTACCACGATTCCGTGGATGGCTTTTGGATACAACCTTTCCATCAGCCCTTTGCAAACCGCCATGCTGTACAATGCAGTGGCTAACAATGGCACCATGCTGAAGCCTTACCTGGTAAGCAGCATTAAAGAGGAGGGGATTGTGCTGAAGGAATTTCAACCCAGGCCCCTGCCCGAAAAAATTTGCAGCAACGCTACACTGCAACTCCTGAAAGCCTGTCTGGAAGGGGTTTGTACAGAAGGGACCGCTAAAACTTTGTTCCTGAATTCACCTTACAAAGTGGCGGGTAAAACCGGTACTGCGCTGGTAGCCGATGGCAACAAAGGTTATGTGAACAGGATTTACCAGTCTTCTTTTGCCGGGTATTTTCCTGCAGACAATCCGCAGTACACCTGCGTAGTAGTAATCAGGAATAAACCTTTTGCTCCGGTGTATTATGGCGCTGCCGTTGCCGGTCCGGTGTTCAGGGAAATTGCCGACAGACTGTACAGCACCTATATCCGCAGCGCTAAAACCGGTTTGGTTTCGTTGCGCAAATCGGATAGTGTGGATTACCATTATACGGGGTACAAAGCCGATGTGGAATACCTGTCGCAGCAATTGAAGCTGCGCTACAAAGATTCCACCGGCAGGGCCGATTTGTGGAGCAGTATCCGGAACAACAATGCTACGCTGGTTTTAGCTGCAAAGCCGGTTTCGGATCAGTCCATGCCGGCGCTGAAAGGACTGGGGCTGAAAGACGCGGTTTTTCTCTGCGAGGAAATGGGATTGCTGGTGAATGTGAACGGGAAAGGCAGGGTGGCGGAGCAATCCATTTTACCCGGACAGGCAATTGCAAAAGGGCAACGTATTCATTTATCACTGAACTGATTGATAACATAATTATGAAAACATTACAGCAACTGATGCAATCCATTCAGATCAAAGAATCCTTCGGGGATTTGCTGGCAGGGGTTTCGGCGATTGAAATTGATTCCCGCAAAGTATGTGCAGGGGCTGTATTTGTTGCCATCCGGGGCGTTCAGTCCGATGGTCACCTCTTCATCAACAGGGCCATTAACGCCGGTGCGGTGGCTGTGGTTTGTGAAACCATGCCAGACAACAAAACACCGGGTATTACCTATGTTCAGGTGAAAGACAGCCAGGAAGCCGCCGCTTATATGGCCGCCGCTTTCTTTGATCATCCCTCCGCTAAACTAAAGCTGGTAGGAGTTACCGGTACCAATGGTAAAACCACCATTGCCACCGTGCTCTTTAAATTATTCAGGCAACTGGGCTATCGCTGCGGGTTAATCAGCACCGTGCAAAACCAGATTGATGAACTGGTGATCCCTGCCACGCATACCACACCGGATGTCATTAGCCTGAACGCATTGCTGAACCAGATGCAGAGTGAAGGTTGCTCGCACGTATTTATGGAATGCAGCAGCCACGCCATTCACCAGCATCGCATTACCGGTTTAACCTTTGCCGGCGCCCTGTTCAGCAACATCACGCACGATCACCTCGACTATCATAAAACCTTTGATGAATACATCCGGGTGAAGAAAAGTTTTTTTGATCAGCTACCGGCTTCGGCTTTTGCCATTTCCAATGCCGATGATAGGCGGGGCGAGGTTATGCTGCAGAATACCGTGGCTAAAAAATATTTGTACAGCCTCAAAACCATGGCCGCGTTTAAAGGGAAGATTCTCGAAAACGCACTCACCGGCCTGGTGATGACGGTGAATGAGAAGGAAGTGCATTTTCGCCTGATCGGGGAGTTCAATGCATACAACCTCCTGGCTGTTTACGGCGCTGCCATTTGCCTGGGCGAAGACAGCAACGAAGTGCTCACTGCACTCAGTATGCTGAGTGGCGCGGAAGGCCGTTTTGATTATATCATCAGCCAAAACGGGGTGATTGGAATTGTGGACTATGCACATACACCGGATGCATTGGAGAATGTGCTGGCTACCATTAAAAAACTGCGCAAGGGTCATGAGCAGATCATTACCGTAGTGGGTTGTGGCGGCGATCGCGATAAAACCAAACGCCCGGTGATGGGACAGGCGGCCTGCGACCTCAGCGACCGGGTAATCTTCACCAGCGATAATCCGCGTTCGGAAGATCCGGAGCAGATCCTGCGCGATATGGAAGCGGGTTTAACCAGTGCGGCCAAAAGAAAATACATCACCGTTGCCGACAGGAGAGAAGCCATTGTACAGGCCGTGGGCTTTGCCAAACCCGAAGACATTGTACTGGTTGCAGGAAAAGGGCATGAAAAATACCAGGAGATCAATGGCGTAAAACATCCCTTCAACGATAAACTGGTGTTGCAGGAAGCTTTTAATAATAATAACAGGAACAAACCATCAACCTCAAACGCATAAACATGCTTTATCAATTATTCACCTGGCTGAAACAGTCTTTCGACATTCCCGGAGCGGGCCTGTTTCAGTTCCTGACTTTCAGAATTGCCATGGCTATCCTGTTATCTCTGGTGATAGCAACGGTTTATGGTAAACGCATTATCCTGTACCTGCAGAAAAAACAGATCGGCGAATCCGTTCGTGAGCTGGGCCTCCATGGCGAACAACAGAAAAAAGGAACGCCTACCATGGGGGGCATCATCATCCTGCTGAGCATCCTGATTCCTACCCTGCTCTTTGCCAACCTCGATAAAGTGTATATCCGCCTCATGATTCTTTGTACCGTTTGGCTGGGCGTGATCGGTTTTCTCGACGACCTGCTGAAGATCAGGGCGCGCAGGGCTGCACAGAAACTGGGCACTGCCTATAAGAAAAAAGATTCCGATGGCCTGGCGGGTATTTCTAAAATCATTGGCCAGGTTGGCCTGGGTGTGATCATTGGTGCCACTTTATACTTTAGCAATGCCGTTACCGTTGAACGGGAAGTGATTGGTTCCGAAAGAAAAGTGTCTGTGTTGCAACAAGGGGAACGCCTCGCGAAAGACTCTACCATTATTGTAAGAGAAATGGATGGGGTGGAAAGAAGCTTTGTGAAAGTTAAAACGCCCATCACCACCATCCCTTTTGTAAAGAACCACGAATTCAACTACAGCAAGCTGATTAGCTGGATGGGCCCCGGCGCGGAAAAATATACCTGGATTGTTTATATCCTGATTGTTACCCTGATCATTACCGCGGTAAGCAACGGCGCAAATCTGACCGACGGACTGGATGGCCTGGCGGCCGGTGTGAGCGCCATCATTGGCGCGGGTTTGCTGGTGTTCATTTATGTAAGCGGTAACTACAAGTTTGCCGACTACCTCAATATCATGTACATCCCCAACCTGGGCGAGCTCTCCATTTTTGCGGCTGCCTTTGTGGGTGCATGCATTGGCTTTCTCTGGTACAACGCTTACCCCGCACAGGTGTTCATGGGCGATACCGGCAGCCTTGCCCTCGGCGGAATCATTGCTTCCCTGGCCATCATTGTGCGCAAGGAATGGCTGATTCCCATTTTCTGTGGCGTGTTCCTGATTGAGAACCTGAGCGTAATTATACAGGTAAGCTATTTTAAATACACGAAGAAAAAATTTGGCGAAGGCCGCAGGGTTTTTCTGATGAGTCCCCTCCATCACCATTACCAGAAAAAAGGGTTTCATGAGAGCAAGATTGCCGTGCGTTTCTGGATCGTGACGGTGTTGCTGGTAGTGTTTTCGATCATCACTTTAAAAATGAGATAATCAACCGTGCATAAAAAGATCATCATATTAGGCGGAGGCGAAAGCGGTGTGGGCGCTGCCTTACTGGCAAAGCAGCAGGGCTATGATGTGTTCCTGAGTGATGCGGGTTTGCTGAAGGAGAAATACCGCAGCGAACTGCAAAGCATGGGCATTGATTTTGAAGAAGGCGGACACGGCGTGGAGCGGATTCTTGCGGCGGATGAAGTGATGAAGAGCCCCGGTATTCCGGAGAAAAATGAAATGGTGAAAGCCATCCGCGCCAAAGGTATTCCGGTGATCAGCGAAATTGAACTGGCTTACCGTCATAAAGGCAGCAGCAAGATTATTGCAATCACGGGCAGCAACGGTAAGAGCACCACTACCTCGCTGATCTACCATATCTGTAAAACCGCCGGACTGGATTGTGCACTGGTGGGCAACATTGGTTACTCCTTTGCCAAGCAGGTAGCCGAAGCGCCGAAAGAATGGTACATAGCCGAGATCAGTTCTTTTCAACTGGATGATATTAAAACCTTCCGGGCCGATGTGAGCCTGTTGCTGAATATCACCGAAGATCACCTGGACAGGTACGAGTACAAGTTTGAAAACTATATCAACAGCAAGTTTAAAATAATTGAGAACCAGACCATGAATGATTACTTCATCTACAACGAAGACGACGAAGTAATTACCAGGCATCTGCCATTACTAACCCTACATACTAACCCACTACCATTCTCTATGAAACAAGAAGTTAAAAAAGGCGGCTACATCAAAGGCGATCAGATGATGCTGCGTATCCAGGAAGAAAGAGTAAGCATGAGTATTTATGATTTTGCCCTGAAAGGCAAACATAATCAGTCTAATACTATGGCAGCGGGTATTGCAGCGGCTACCATCGGCATCCGAAAGGAAAAGATCCGCGAAGCCGTCAAGAATTTTCACAGCCTCGAGCACCGCATGGAATTTGTAGCCATGGTACGCGGTATCGAATTCATCAACGACAGCAAGGCTACCAATGTGAACAGTACCTGGTACGCGCTGGAAAGCATGAACAAACCGACCATCCTGATTTTGGGAGGTACCGATAAGGGCAATGACTATTCACTGATCGAAGACCTGGTAAAAGAAAAAGTGAAAGCGATTATTTGTATGGGGGTAGACAATAAAAAAATCATTGACACTTTCAGAGATATCGTACCTGTTATAGTGGAAACAGACAGCGCCAAGAAAGCCGTCAATGCTGCGTTCCGGGCCGCTGTGAAAGATGATGTGGTGTTGCTGAGCCCTGCCTGTGCAAGCTTTGATCTCTTTAAAAACTATGAAGACAGGGGTTCCCAGTTTAAAGAAGCTGTGAAGGAACTCTAAATCAAACCATTTAATCCGTGCCTGAATTCAACGATACCCTTTTTTCTCAGATTCCTTCCGTAGAAGGGATGCGCAGCCAACTGGTGAGCCGTACCCGGGGTGATAAATACATCTGGGGTATTGTGGTGGTGTTGTCGCTGGTAAGTATCCTGGTGGTATACAGCGCCACCGGATCCCTGGCCTACAAAATGTATAAGGGCAATGCCAACATTTACCTGTTTAAGCAGTTGTCCTTTACCATGCTGGGCCTGTTGATCATTTATTTTCTGCACCGGGTGAATTATTCGGTGTTTTCGAAAGTAGCTACCCTGCTGTTCCTGATCTCCGTTCCCTTATTGCTCTATACCCTGTTTTTTGGCGCTAAGATCAATGAGGGAAGCCGATGGATTAAACTGCCCATCATCAACATGACCATTCAAACCAGCGACTTCGCCAAACTGGCCCTGTTCATGTACATTTCCAAACTCCTGAGTAAAAAACAGGAGGTGATCAAAGACTTTAAAAAAGGGTTTCTTCCGGTGGTTACTCCGGTATTGATCATCTGTGCCCTGATCATGCCTGCTAACTTATCGAACGCACTGCTTACCGGAGCCACCGCCCTTTTACTGATGTTCATCGGAAGAGTGAGCATCAAACATATTTTACTGACGGTGCTGATTGCCCTGATTCCTGTGGCATTTATCATATCGGTGGCCATGCTCACCTACGATGGCAGGGCGCGGGAAGATATTACCAAACCGGTGGTGGCGGAGAAAATGAAATCCATGGGCCGCTTTGGCACCTGGGTTAAAAGGGTGCAGGACTTTATGTATGCCGGAGACAAGGAAACGCCTTACCAGGTGCAGCAGGCCAAGATTGCCATTGCCAACGGCAGCATACTGATTGGCCTGGGACCGGGCAACAGCCAGCAGCGCAATTTTTTACCGCAGGCATACAACGACTTTATTTATTCCATCATTATTGAAGAATATGGCTTACTCGGCGGTGCCTTTATGATTTTTATTTACCTGGTGTTTTTGTTCAGGTGTATCAAAATCTTCCGGCGATGCCCCTATGCGTTTGGCGCCTTCCTCGCTTTGGGGCTGAGTTTTACGCTGGTGATCCAGGCCGTGGCCAATATGGCGGTGAATGTGAACCTGGTTCCGGTTACCGGTGTTACGCTTCCACTGGTAAGTATGGGGGGAAGTTCCTTCCTGTTTACCTGTGCGGCCATTGGTATTGTATTGAGTGTGGCCAGGAATGTGGAACAACTGGAAGGAAAGATTCCGGCAGAGCCGGCGCCGCAGCCGGTAGCGCAAAGCGCGGCGCAGCCGGTTGCAACAACAGCATCTGATAAAAATAATTCGTAAGCAATTGAGTAAACGATTCATCATAGCAGGAGGAGGTACAGGCGGACATATTTTTCCTGCCATTGCCATTGCCAACGCCATCAAAGCGCGGATGCCGGATGCTGTGTTCCTGTTTGTGGGCGCCAAGGGAAAAATGGAAATGGAAAAAGTGCCCAAAGCGGGTTACGCCATTGAGGGCCTGGACATTGCCGGCTTCAACCGTTCTTCTTTGCTTAAAAATATTGGACTGCCGTATAAACTCTTCCTGAGTTTTTTACAGGTCCGGCACATTTTCAAAAAATTCAAACCCGATGCCGTGATTGGCGTGGGTGGTTATTCTTCCTTTCCGGTGCTTCGTTTTGCGCAATCGCGGGGCATCAAAACCTTTATTCATGAGAGCAATTCCTTTGCGGGTAAATCCAATATCCTCCTAGGAAAAAATGCAACCCGTGTTTTTGTTGCTACCCCCGGCATGGAAAAATTCTTTCCTGCCGCTAAGATCATGGTTTCGGGTAACCCCATCCGTAGCGCTATTGCCAACAGTAGTATCAGCCGCAATGAGGCGCTGCAGTTCTTTGGGCTGGATCCGGCTAAGCAAACCATACTGGTGGTGGGCGGCAGCCTCGGCGCCACCAGCATCAATGATGCCCTGCTCAACGGGCTGGATGTTTTTGAAAAAAATAACCTGCAACTGATCTGGCAAACGGGTAAAGTGAATGCCGCCAGATATGCACGGGCGGCTGCCGGAAAGAATCATATTTGGGTAAACGAGTTCATCCAGGAAATGGAATACGGCTATGCGGCCGCCGATGTAATCGTGAGCAGGGCGGGTGCGATGGCCGTTACCGAAATTAGTGTGGTGGCCAAACCGGCAGTGCTGGTTCCTTTTCCTTTTGCCGCAGAAGACCATCAAACGGCCAATGCCATGCAACTGGTAAACGCGGGCGCCGCGCTGATCGTGAAAGATGCGGAGGCTGCCGCTTCCCTGGTAAATACGGTGACGGGCCTGGCCCTGGATAAAGCCCGGCAGGAATCGCTGAGGCTGCAGATCCGGCAATTTGGCCGCGTGGATGCCGATCAACTGATTGCGAATGAAATTTTGAAAATGATTGCATGAACAAACTGAAGCAGATACGGAATATTTATTTTATTGGCATTGGAGGCATTGGCATGAGCGCCCTGGCCCGGTATTTTTTATCGAAGGGTGTTCGGGTGAGCGGCTACGATAAAACGGTCACTGCTTTAACCACGGCGCTTGAAAAGGAGGGCGTCCCGGTTCATTACTCTGAGAACATCGACCTTGCCCCCAAAGACGTGGATGTGGTGGTATACACTCCGGCGATTCCTGCGCAACATGCGGAACTGGTGTATTACCGCAACAACGGGTACACCGTGGTAAAGCGCAGCGATATACTGCAGTGGATCACTGAAAATGCGTTCAATATTTGCGTGGCGGGCACGCATGGTAAAACAACCGTTTCTTCCATGATAGCGCATATACTGCGTCATGCCGAATATGGCTGCAATGCTTTCCTGGGTGGAATTACAGCCAACTACAATACCAATTTCTGGAGCCATGAACGGAATGTGGTGGTGGTGGAAGCCGATGAGTACGATCGCAGTTTCCTGAAACTTTTCCCGGATATTGCCGTGATCACTTCCATGGATCCGGATCACCTGGATATCTATGGCACTGCGGAGGAAGTGGAACTTGCTTTTGTACAGTTTGCGCAAAAACTGAAACCGGGCGGTTGCCTGGTTACTAAACTGGGACTGGCCCGCGAAAAAGAATTGCATGCCGCGCATCATTATACATACGACCATCGCAATACTGCTGCCGATGTGTATGTAACCAACCTGGAAGTGCACAAGGGCAGTTATCATTTTTCCATTGTGGGCCGGGGCTGGCAACTGGATGAGATGGTGCTGCACATGGGTGGCCTGCACAATATTGATAATATCCTGGCGGCCGTTACCGTGGCCAAACATATTGGAATGGAGGACCATAAAATCAGGACTGCTGTTGAAGCCTTCAAAGGGGTGCGAAGAAGGTTTGAGTATGCATTGAAAACGGATCAGCATATCCTGATTGATGATTATGCACATCATCCCGAAGAGCTGAATGCCCTGATTTCCGGCGTGCGCAGCATTTTTCCGGGGGAGAAACTAACCCTGGTTTTTCAACCGCATCTCTTCAGCCGTACCCGCGACCAGGCTGTTGGTTTTGCAGAAAGCCTCGACCGGGCAGACGAAGTGTTGTTGTTACCGGTTTATCCTGCGCGGGAACTTCCGGTGGAAGGAGTTACCAGTGATCTTCTCCTTCATAAGATGAAACTGGAGCACAAACGGGTGATCGGAAAAAATGCTTTGTTGGAATGGATGGAAGAACACCAGCCCCGGCTGGTGGTGATGGCCGGTGCGGGTGATATTGATGCATTGGTGCCTAAAGTAAAAATTATACTGGATAAAATTAATTAAGGAGTATTCCTGAATGAAGAAACCGCTTAACTGGAAAAAAACACTGATCCGCATATGCTGGGTATTGGCCGGCATAGGGCTGATTGTTCTGACTGTTGCAGCCATGCAGCAGAAGAACAACCGGCGCTGCAGGGAGGTGCGAATCGAAATTACCGGTGCGGAACAGCATCTCTTTATTGATGAGAAAGACGTGCTGGATCTCTTGAATGCCAACGGGCCTGTAGTAGGTAAGCCTGTTTACCAGCTTCGCCTCCGGCAGATGGAATCGCTGGTGGAGCAGAACAAATGGGTGAGGAACGCCGAAATGTTTTTCAACAACAACCAGGTATTGCAGATCAATATTGAAGAGCGGCAACCGGTGGCCCGTGTTTTTCAGACCAATGGTGAATCCTTTTACCTCGATACGGCTGCGATCATGCTGCCGCTGAGTAGTAAACTGAGTGCAAGGGTTCCGGTGTTTACGGGTTTGCCGGCTCTGCAACAGCCGGACACCGCACTGCTGCGGCAGGTGATTGGCCTGGCCCGCTATATTCAGGCCGATTCGTTTTTCTCGGCGCAGATTACCCAGATCGATATCACGCCCGATCGGAAATTTGAAATGGTTCCACTGATCGGCGACCAGTTGGTGCGGTTTGGTGATGCATCGGACCTGGAAAACAAGTTCAAAAAGCTGGAAACTTTCTATCGCTCGGCATGGTTGCCTTATGGGATCAATACCTATGAAACCATCGATCTGCAATATAAAAACCAGGTGGTGGGCATAAGAAAGGGCACCGCAAAAGCCTATGCAGACTCGGCTGCAGCGCTTGCCCTGATCCGAAATACGGCTATGTTCCCTCCGGCAACGGATTCACTGCCGGCGAAAAAAACAAAGGATAGTGTTGCAGTGAAAAAGACCACTGTTCAACCGGTGGCAAATAAACAGGTGATCCAACCGGTAACTAAGCCTGCGACTAAACCGGCGGCCAAACCCGTGGCGCCTCAAAAAGCAACGGCAAAACCGGTGGTTACCAAGCCTGCGGGCAAGCTGTTAAAATCACCAAAAACTTTAATGCCTGATAACAATAAAAAGAATCAAAAACCGTTAAGAACTTAAATACATACCTTATGAATCACAATGAATCACCCATCATTGTTGGTCTGGATATCGGAACCACTAAGATTGCGGCCATTGCCGGTCGCAAGAATGAATATGGGAAGCTGGAAATTCTGGGCTTTGGTCGTGCCAACAGTAATGGGGTTCAGCATGGACAAGTGTTGAATATTGATCAGACCATCAAAGCCATTCAACAGGCTTTGGACAATTGCGCTTTAAGTAATCCTGATCTTGAAATCTCCGAAGTATATGTTGGTATTGCCGGGCACCACATCAAGAGCCTGCAAACCCGCGGCGATATTGTTCGCCAGGATGCCGAACTGGAAATTCAGCACAGTGAAATTGACCAGTTGATCAACAACCAGCGGAAAACTTTTATTCCTGCAGGGGATCAGATTATTGATGTGATTCCACAGGATTTTCATGTAGACAGCATTCAGAATATCAAGGATCCGGTTGGATATAATGGTGTGAAAGTGGGTGCAAATTTCCACATCATTACCGGCGACAGAAACGCGATCCGTAATATTCACCGTGCCGTAGACAGAAGCGGTTTAAAAACCAAGGACCTTGTGCTGCAACCCCTGGCTTCTGCCAGCGCTGTTATGAGCGAGATTGATATGGAAGCCGGCGTGGCCATCCTCGACATTGGCGGTGGTACCAGCGATCTGGCGGTTTTTTATGAAGGTATCCTGAAGCATACTGCGGTGATTCCTTTCGGTGGTGAAAACATCACCAACGATATCCGCATGGGACTGGGTGTGCTGAAAAGCCAGGCAGAAGCCATGAAAGTTCAGTTCGGCAGCGCATTGGCAGACGAAGCCAAGGCCAATGCCTATATCACCATCCCCGGTTTAAAAGGCATGCCTGCCAAAGAAATCAGCGTGAAGAACCTGGCGGCCATTATTCAGGCCAGGATGGGGGAGATCCTCGATTTTGTAACCTATCACTTAAAGCAGGTTGGCCTGGATCATCGCGCGCTGAACGGCGGTATCATCCTCACCGGCGGCGGCTCTCAGTTGAAACACCTGATTCAGCTCACAGAGTACACTACCGGTCTGAATGCCCGCATCGGGTTACCGAACGAGCACCTGGCTGCCAATCATATTGATGAACTGAAGAAGCCCATGTATTCTACTTGTATCGGCCTGATCCTGAAAGGATACAACGACTACGAGCATAAGTACAAAGAGTTCTCCGACAAGTTTGTAAAAATGGAAGTGCCGGAAAAACTGACCAAGAAAACGGAAACCGTAATGGAAGCGCCGGTAGCTGCTGCGCCCGCTACGGTTGATGTAACTGCCAGAAAAGAACGATTCTGGGATAAATTTAAAAACAATCTTATCGACCTGTTTAAGGAAGAAGAAGACCAGGTGATCCGCTGATAAAAACTAACTAACCCTAAAACTACCCTATGATTCATTTTGATCTTCCCAAACAAAAATCATCCATCATAAAAGTGCTGGGTGTTGGCGGCGGCGGAAGCAACGCGGTTAACTTCATGTTTGCACAAAACATTGAAGGTGTTGATTTCATTATTTGTAACACCGACGCAAAAGCGATTGAACAAAGCAATATTCCCAATAAAATTCAACTCGGGCCACACCTGACCCAGGGGCTCGGCGCCGGCGCCAATCCTGAAGTGGGTAAAAAAGCCACCGAGGAATCTTTAGACGAAATCAAACGCATCCTCGAAGTAAATACCAAAATGGCATTTATTACCGTAGGCATGGGCGGTGGTACCGGTACCGGCGGCGCCCCGATCATTGCGCAGATCTGTAAAGAACTGGGCATTCTTACAGTGGGTATAGTAACCACTCCGTTTGGTTTTGAAGGTCCGCGCAGGCATCTGCAGGCGCAGGAAGGTATTGAGGCTTTGAAGCCTTATGTGGATACCCTGCTGGTGATCAGCAACGACAAACTGCGCATGCAGTATGGCAACCTCAAAATGAAGGAAGCTTTTTCCAAAGCCGATAATGTGCTGGCTACCGCAGCAAAATGTATCACCGATGTAATCAACAGCCGTGGTCATATCATTGTGGATTTTGCCGATGTATGTACTGTAATGAAAAACGGGGGTGTTGCCATTCTGGGTAAGGCCGAGGTGGAAGGCGAGAACCGTGCGCAACTGGCCATTGAGGAAGCCCTCAACTCTCCGTTGCTGAACGACAACGATATCAAAGGCGCCAAATGGATCCTGATTAATATCAACAGCGCCGAGGGTGAGCACGAGTGCACCATGGATGAACTGGAAATCATCAACAACCATCTGCGGATGCAGGCCGGTGAAGATACCGATGTGATTGTGGGTATGGGATACGATGAAGCGCTTGATAAAAAAATTGGTATTACTTTAATTGCAACCGGCTTTGAGCACAAAGATCCTTTTGCTAAGCCTCAGGTGGTAAAAGCGCCTGAAGTAGTACCTGCCAAAGAAGTGGTTACCTTAAAACTGGATATGGAAGAACCGGCTGCTCTGCCAATCGCTTTTAAAGCGCCGGTGGAAGAGCCTGCTGTCCAACCAGCCGCTGAACCTGTTGGGAATCAACCCCTGATGGCTGAACCCGTAATGGAAACCCCTGTTGCGGATGAACTGACTCCTGTGATGCAGGTCATGGTTGCTGAACAGGCTCCGGTTGCCGATGCAACTGCAGCGCATGCGGTAGAAGAAAGAGAATCCCTCGTATTGCAGTTTGAACTGAACCCAGAAATTTCAGCGCCGGTTGAAATACCTGAACCGGTGGCAGCAGTTCAACAGCCCGAAGCGGAAGCAATGCTCAACTTTCAGGTAAACGAAACGCCTGCAAGTGTTGGTAGCACCGGTTTTCTGAGTAAGCCTGTGCATATTTATGCAAATGAGCAAAAGCCTGCCGAACCGGTAGTAGCCGTTCAAATGCCTGCTGTACCTGCTCCTACACCTGCACCGATGGAAATGGCTGCCGAAGAGCCGCTGTTCGAAATGCAACTGGTGGAGAAATCCGAAGCCTCCATGCAACAGGATCAGGCTGCACAGGCAATGGCCCAGGCCAAAGCCGGCGCGCCTTCCAATCCTTCCTTCCTCAACGAGCATTATTCAGACGATGTGGAAGAGCAAAAGAAAAGAGCCGCTGAAAGAATTCAAAAGCTGCGTAACCTTTCTTTCAATATGAACAACGCGGCCGATGCCAGCGGTGAATTTGATGCGGTGCCTGCTTACATCAGAAGAAATATGGAACTGTTCGGGAACACCCTTACTTCCGTAGAAAACTTCTACAGTAAGTACACCGTTGGAAAAGACGAAAACAACCAGACACAAATCTCTACCATCAATACCTTCCTCGACGGGAAAAAACCAGACTAACCCTTGCCAATATAAAGAGGCATTCTCTTTGATTTTAGTTGTGGCCTCCCGCTTTGCGGGAGGTTTTTTTTGCAATATGCCGAACTTAGTGCCGGTTGATTTGTTCTGTAAATAAAAGCCATGCCTGTAGTATTAATTACCGGTGGTACCGGTACCGTAGGCAAAAGACTTGCCGAAATGCTGCTGCAGAAAGGATATGAAGTTGCTGTCCTTTCCCGCAAGGACGGTGATGCCGCTGCCGGCGTACGCCATTTTCGCTGGAACCCGGGCCAAAACGATATTGACCCTGCCGCCATAGCTTCGGCAGACTTTATTGTTCACCTTGCCGGCGCAGGTGTTGCTGATCGGCGATGGACCCAACAACGCAAGCAGGAAATTGCCGATAGCAGAAGCCAAAGCAGTGCCCTGATTGTTTCGGCATTGCGTCGGTTTCGCAATAAAGTTCAGTGTGTGGTCAGCGCTTCAGCCATTGGCTGGTATGGCCCGGATCCTGCAGGCACTTCCTTTGCAGGCGCCGCGCAGAAAGGCTTTGACGAATCCGCGCCTGCTTCCCCGGATTTCCTGGGTGAAACCTGCAGGCAATGGGAATCGGGCATTTCACCGGTTACAGAACAGGGTATAAGACTGGTCATCCTCCGAACCGGCATTGTACTAAGCAATGGTGCAGGCGCTTTTGCCGAACTTAAAAAACCTTTGCGCTTCAGAATGGCTGCCATCTTAGGGAATGGCCGGCAAATGATCAGTTGGATTCATCTGGATGACCTCTGCAACCAATACATCTTTGCCCTGGAACACCCGCAATTGCGGGGCGTGTACAATGCAGTGGCTCCACATCCCGTAACGAACCAAACACTTACCCTGAAGCTGGCCAAAAAATGCTGTGGCAGCCTCTATATTCCGTTCCATGTTCCGGCCTTCGTATTAAAAACTGTTTTGGGTGAAATGAGCATTGAAGTCCTGAAAAGCACAACGGTCTGCGCAGATAAAATTTCCGCTGCCGGGTTCCCGTTTCAATTTCCTTCCATAGACCTGGCTATTGACCAACTGATTCCCTGATGCCGGCCATTGCCTGTTAAGAAAGATTTCTTTTGTTGTGCAGTTTGTAACAGCCAAACCAGATCAGAGCGGTGAGTAAAATTGTTAACCCTACCTGTTGCGGCACCAGCGCCAGTGCGGCTTCGTAGCCCGATTTGGCATCCTTTCCAAAATTTCCTGCAAATGCCGGCGCTACCAGCATATTATCGGAGATCTCAAAAGGCAGAAAACGGGTGATGGGAACCTTCCTGTATTTCAGGTAGGCTACCAGGATATTTTCTACAATCAGGTAATAGAACAGGAATATACCCAGGGCTATAAAGGCTTTCTTTACCAGGTATCCAAGCAGGTAGGCAATGGATAACTGCGCAAATGTTTGCAGGAAATACAAGGGTATATAATGCAGTTGTTCGGTCCATCGGTTCAGGTTATCGGCATCGGCATAAATGCCATAACCGATGGCTGTAGCCATGTATACTACGGTTACCACTATGGAAATGATCAGCACATCTATCAGTTTGCCGGTGATAAAATCTGCGCGGCTCCATCCGTCGATGATGTTCTGCCGGTGCGTTCTGTAACTGTATTCGTTGGTGATCAGCATAATGACCAGGATGGCGGGAAGCAATACGAAAAAAGAAGAGAAATAGGCTACGGTATGCCAGGTTTCCGGAAAGGCGAACGGATTGCCCAGCACCATTTTGGCAAAACTACCGGCCATATCTTTCCGGGTGGTGAACTGCTGGTATACATTCACGAAGATCCCGTTGATACCCGGGTAGGTGAGTAGTACGATACCCAACATCCACCAGAACGCGGGGTATTTCCTGATCTTCAGCCATTCTATTTTTAATAAGGATAACATGTACGCTTGTTTAATCGTTGGTTAATTCGAAGAACCTGCTTTCCAGGCTTTTCTTTTTGTTGAACAGTAACTGCAGGGTGATGCCGTTGCGGAAGCAATAACTGTTGATGGCTTCCAGGTTGGCTGTTCCGGCAGGATAATGCACCTGCAGCCGTTGATGCGTTTCCCTGATGGAATTATATCCGCCCATTACCGCTATGCATTTTTTTAACTGTTCCATATCTGCCGATGCCAGCTCCACAATATCTTCGTTGGCCAGTACCTCATCTACATGACCGGAGGTGAGCAGGGTTCCTTTTTTGAGGATCGCCACATGGGTACAGATTTTTTCTACCTCATCCAGTAAATGGCTGGCGATAATGATGGTAATGCCTTTTTGCGCAAGTGAATGTATGAGGTCCCTGATTTCCATAATGCCCACCGGATCCAGCCCGTTGGTGGGCTCATCCAGTAACAATACTTCGGGGTTGCCCAGCAGGGCGGCCGCTATGGCCAGTCTTTGTTTCATTCCCAGGCTGTATGCGCTGAACCGGCTGTTCTTTCGCTCGGTCAGTCTCACTACTTCCAGCACCCGTTCAATGTCTTCGGGATTGCCTCTTCCGCTGATGGCGCTGGTGATCTTCAGGTTGTCTACCGCCGACAGGTAATGATAAAAATTAGGGGTCTCCAGCAAGGTGCCGATCTTTTTTCTTTCGGAAGCATGATTCCCTTTTCCAAACCAACTGTATGTTCCGGCATTGGCCTTGAGGATATCGAGCACGATGCTCATCAGCGTGGTTTTTCCACTTCCGTTGGGTCCGAGTATCCCAAACACGCTTCCCCTTGGAATCTGCATCGACACTTCTTTCAGGGCCTTAACTGACCCATAGGATTTGCTGATTCCATCCAGTGATAAAATGATGTCCATATATTTTGTTTTTACACCTGACCTCTGAGCCAGGGTCTGATTTTTTTGATTGGTTTGTTGTGCCTGATCACCTCAAATTTGTCGTTCCAGTCCCAGAGCATGACCGGTATGCCAAACTCCTTCATAACCCTGATGATATCTCTAAGGTACATGGCTCTTGATTTCCTGTCGGCTATTTTGATTACCCCCGTTTCTGTGCAGATGAGCGGTAAATTCAGCCGTTCGGCGTCCTGGCCGATCTGCCTGATCCGGTCTCTCAGGTAATGATAGGTGGCTTCTTTCGGATAGCGGTTATAGTCATTGGCAACCGGGGATCCGGGAGGTGCATTGAATAAAACCGGCATATCCTTTTTCCGGTACGGATAAGGGAACCCGGTGATGAATGTTTTTTCCGGTGTCCAGTCGGCGCCCTGGTGCGTAAATATATAGGGTTCATAAAAATGAAAAGTGTACAGCAGTTTATCGTCATCCAGGGGAAGCTTCCCCATCCGGATCAGTTCATTGGCCCCGTTGTAGTTGGTTCCGCCAATGATAAAAATTCTTTCGGGGTCTTCCTTTCTCAGTTCCCGTACCAGCGTGGTGGCGGTGGATTTCCACAATTCGGAGTCGATAGTGGGTTCGTTGTACAATTCAAAATAGAGCTTCTCCGTACTCAGGTTATACATGGCGCGGATGACCTGTTTCCAGAGCCCGATGATCCGGGCCGTTTCGGTTGTTGTATTTTCATTGGTTAATTTTCCATAATGGTATACCAGTACCATATTGAGCCCCAGCCTGCTTCCCGTGGAATAAAGATTGTTCAGGTGTTGCAGCAGGTCGGGCCTGATTTCCGTTGTTCCCGCTACCAGGAAATGATCAAATGCCACCGGTACCCGGATGGAATTGAAGCCCGCTTTCCGGATGGCATTCAGATGCGGACGCAGGTCTGTTTTGTACAACTCATCGGGGTGATGCCAGTGTTGTTCAAAATGTGAAAGATTGACGCCTTTACTCAATCCTGTCCGGATTTTATTCCAATCGGTTCGCTCTGCACCGTAAACCGGAAAAAAGAAACTCACAAATGTCAATAAACCGGCTAAAATGAATGATTTTGTTATATTTTCTGCGTTTAATTTCAATGAATAATCAATTACCTTTTGCATATTTGTACGTATGATGGATTATCATAAGATTCCTTATGTAAATATAGACCGCCAGAAGCTTAGTTCCGAATTGAATAAACGGGGTGCCTACTTTTCGAATGTTGCGGTTTGGACTATTTTATTCTCTCTGCCGCTGTTCTGGCTGCTCGATCTGCTCTTCATGAAAGACGATTGGGTACTGCTTTTGTTGCTCCGGCTCTCTTCTTTTGTGGTGTCGTATTCCCTTTACACTTACGGTATCCGCAGCAAATGGAATTATGAGCTGGTACTGAACCTGGTGGTGGGCACCAATGTAGTGCTGACTTCCTTCATCTGCGGTATTATTCCCCTCGCCAATGCCCTGCCTTATTTTCTGCTCGCTTCTATCATGATGCTGCTGCTGAATACCACGGTTTTCTGGAGACCTTTATTCGCTCAGTTGCATTGCGCCATTTCTTATACCATTATTGTTCTACTCTATACCCTCAATAACCGGCTGGAAAGCTATGGAAGCCTGATTGCCAGCGGCGGCGGCGTATATTTCCTGGTGTCTGCCTTTTCCTGCCTGATTGCCTATAATCGCTACCAGATCATTAAAAGGGAAACCGAAAAGAACCTGATTATTGAGGAATCCAACCGGAGAATGCTGGAACAGAACGAAAAGATCAACGACCAGCACCACCTGATTGAAGAGGCCAATCGCCGCCTCAAAGAACTGAGCGACTATCGCCAGAATACGCTCAACATCATGATCCATGACCTGAAAAACTTCATTGGTTCTAACCAGATTTCCATTGACCTGATCAACCGGAAATCGAGCAACCTCACTTCCGACCAGAAAGAAATCCTGAGTTATATTACCATGGGTAATGAAAAACTGCATTACCTCTCCCAGAAACTGGCCGAGTCGGCCGAAGCGGATACCGGTAAAATTGAATACCGTTTTGAGGAGTTCGACATTGTTCCGGAAGTGGAAAAAGCGGCCATTGCACTGGTAGATGCCGCCAGCATTAAGCAGGTTAGCCTACAGGTTCATCTTTCCCCTTCGGAGATTATTGTAAATCTGGATAAAATATTTTTGCGCCATATACTGTTTAAGCTCCTTTCGAACGTTATTAGGTTTATCCAAAAGGGTTCGGCCTTAAGCATTCACGCAGCAGACTCCGATGGCTGGTGCATTATTGAAATTATTAATAAGGCTACGCCGATAGGAACGGAAAAACTGGATGAATACTTCAACAGGTTGCATGCCCCCAACCAATCAGAATACGCCGTTACCCAGTCGGGTATGGGCTTTTCTGTTGCTAAGCAGCTAACCACTGATATGGGCGGTACCCTTTCCTATGAAAGTAATCCCACTGTTGGAAATTATTTTAAATTAAAATTCAAACTCGCCTAGTTTAAATACCTGCTTATGAAATCGAAATTTTCCCTGTTTGCGCTGTTTATGCTGATTATGTCGGGATTGCTGGCCCAGGATGCGCAGCGCCGCACGCTGGAAGATATGGGCTATCGCAATGAGTCAGTGATCGGTATTGCGGGGGCATTGACCTACTTCCTGAAGCTGCAACCCGGTGACGACGTGAATAATACCCGCCTGGTGCTGAATATCCGGCCTTCCCAGGTATTGAACAAAGACAAGTCTACCATCACCGTTGCGCTCAAAGACGAGCCGGTGTATACACAGCGCGTGTTTGCCAATGCCATTGATTCCGTTCTCACCATTGTGATCCCGCTCGACAAAAGATATGTCCAGCCCGATGGCCGTTTCATTAAGTTAAGGGTAGACGCCAAACTCTGCATGTCCGACGAATATTGTAAAGACGTGGATAATCCGGCCGTTTGGATCAACGTAAGAAATTCTTCTTACCTCGATATCAGAAAACAATCCCAGGCTTCTTATAACTACAGTTTAAAGGAAATCATCCACGAATTTGACCGGATCAGCACGCCGGTGAATTCAGATCTCGACGATTTATTGTCGGGTGGTGTTTTGTTTGCCCTGATCAAGCAAAAAGCCGGCCTGGGTGAAATCATTACCGATAACTACCGCGAAACAGATACTTTGAGCAATACGATCGTAACCGGTCTGTTCAGTAAACTGCCTGCCGGCATCAGGGCCCAGATTCCTGATTTCTCCGGCGGACAGGGTTGTATCATGAGCCTTTACCCTTACGGTGATTCCCGGCAGGTACTGGTGGTAACAGGTAAGGATGCCGAGGGATATAAAAAAGCGATCAATACTTTAACCAATTATAAGATCATCAACAGTAGTTTCTCTTCGAGGATGATCATCGACAACGCCACGCCGAACTTCTTCGATAAGAATCCTTTGCCGGTGGTGTTTTCCCTGGAAGAACTGGGAGGTACGCCAAGAATCATGGAAGGCGTTGGCGCATTGAAAACCAATTATGCGTTCTCACTCTCCGATTACAATGCCATCCCCAAGAAACTGACCTTCCACCTCGAAGCCATGCTCTCCATGCTGAAGCCCGGCGACCGTGGATTCCTGAACGTTTACCTCAATGAGAACCTGGTGTTTAGTACCGACCTGCACGACAAAACCAGCTTCAACGGCGATATTGAACTGAAACCTTACCTGCTGACCAAGAACAACTCGCTGGTGGTGGAAATGCGTTTCCATCCGCAGGGAAATATCTGTAGGGAAGGCTTCTCCAATTTCTTTGGCTTCATAGATACCAAAACCTCTAACCTGGTTTTCTCCGGTGAAAAAACCAATGAGTTCTTCAACTTCTTTAACTATCCGGGTGAGTTCCGCAAGAAACCCCTGAAGTTCATTGTAACCCCTGCGCTGATGCCGAGCCTCACCGCTTCCATGGGGCAGTTGATCTACCAGTTGAATACCACCACCATTCTTTCCAATTATATGAACATCCCGGAAATGGCGGGTTCCGATAAGATCACTCTCGATGATCTCCGCAACTACAATGCTATTGCGCTGGTTCACCGGAATGATGGTTTCATTAAAAACTTTACTTCCCTGCCTGTTCAGTTCAATAAGGACTTTCAGTTGTACAAAGATGTGAGCGGGCAAACGGCTTACTCTATCAATGACTTTTCCAACAGCGGTATTGCGCAGATCTTTAAGCAGGGGCAGAGCACTTTTATGCTGATCACTGCTTTGGGCGATACGGCCGTGAGTGATGCTTTTGAAGGGGTGATCCGTAGCTTCGGTGCGCAGTACTCTGCCATTGAGAGCAACGTTTGTATTGCCAACAGCAAGGGTAAGAGCAACTTTTTCTTTAAACTTCCGGACAATTCCGGTATCATCAGCTACCGTGGTGATAAGAATAATCTGCTGATCCTCTGGAACAATTACCGGTTCTTTATCCTGGGTGGTTTACTGCTGATCCTGATTGCTTCCTTCTTCTTCGTGAGAAAACGCGTGAAGAAATCTCAGGAAATTGTTTAATGGATTTTTAAAAGACTACCCGATATATGCCTGTTTGTGCTCTGAATAATATGATTGGTGTGGGCTTGTTCACAACAGGTAAACTGCAGGAGATTGAACAGATCGCCCACGACTACGACTATGCGTATATCAAAGCCGCATTGAACTTCGGGTTCTTAACCCGGAAGGAATATGTTGCTTTCCTGGATCGTTCCGGGTTTCCGCTGATCGATATCAGGGCCGAAGTGATTGATGAATCCTATGTGGAGCAATGCGATCTGCAGCAACTGAATGCTTATTTGTTTCTTCCCGTGCGCAGCGACGGCCGTGGTACGCTTACCGTGGCTGCTGCCGATCCGATGGATGAAAAACTAAGAAGCACGCTGGAGATTAAATTCAATACTAAGGTGAAATTTGTGGCGGCTTCGGATCTCGACATCACCTGGATGGTGCACAAGCTGAGAGGAGAGTTCTATGTTAAGGAGTCTGTGTTCAGCCTGATGCGAAAGGACCCTGAAAGCTCCGGCCTGATTACATTTACCGATCCGCAGTTGCTGGTTATTTTCGCATTCATTGCCATGGCGTTTGCATTGCTTACGTTCAGCTTTGTCAATATCTTCATTTTCTTCAACCTTTTCTTCAGCGGGGTATTCCTGTTTGCCATCCTGTTCAAACTGTATATAGCCCTGAAAGGCTCCCGGTACGAACTGCAGGAAACGGTTACCAAGGATGAAATCAGAGCGGTAGACAACGACACGCTGCCTGTTTATACCATTTTGTTGCCGGTGTATAAGGAAGATAAGCTGATCCGTAAACTGATCTGGAACCTGCGCAGCCTTGATTATCCGAGAGGTAAACTTGACGTTAAACTCCTGATTGAGGAAGACGATGATAAAACGCTGAACGCCGTGCGGGACCTCGATTTTCCGGCCAACTTCGAAACCATTGTGGTTCCCTTTCATATGCCCAAAACAAAACCCAAAGCCTGTAACTACGGCTTGTTTTTCTGCAAGGGCAAATACCTGACCATTTACGATGCGGAAGACGTTCCGGATTCTGACCAGTTAAAAAAAGTGGTTTGCCTGTTCCGCAAACTTCCGCGCGATTATGTGGTATTGCAGGGGGCGCTGAACTATTTTAATAAAAACGAGAACCTGCTTACCCGCATGTTCACCCTCGAATATTCTTACTGGTTCGATTATATGTTACCCGGTCTGCAGTCGCTCGACGTTCCGATTCCGTTGGGGGGTACTTCCAATCACTTTAAACTGGATAAGCTGATTGAACTGGGCGGATGGGATCCGTTCAACGTAACGGAGGATGCGGATCTGGGCGTGCGTGTATTTGAAAAGAGATACAAAGTGGGTGTGGTGAACAGTACTACGCTGGAAGAAGCCAATAACGAGCCTTTCAACTGGATCCGTCAGCGTTCGCGCTGGATCAAAGGCTACATGCAAACCACCCTGGTGCACATGCGGAACCCGGTGAAGCTGGTGGGTAAGATTGGCTGGCGGGGTTTCTTCGGATTTAACTTCTTTGTTGGGTTTACGCCCATCACGTTCCTGCTGTACCCCGTGCTGCTGTCCTTCTTTCTGGTGTACCTGATCTTTGACCTGGAATCGGTTCGGGTGCTGTTTCCCGACTGGGTTTTGTATGTATCGATTTTTAACTTTGTGGCCGGTAATACCCTGATGATTTACCTGAACATGCTGGCGGTTTTCAAAAGAAGATACTATGAACTGATCCTGTTTGCCATGTGTAATCCTTTGTATTGGCTGATGCACTCCATTGCCGCATATAAAGGGTTGTGGCAACTGATCTATAAGCCGTTTTACTGGGAAAAGACCAATCACGGGTTAACCAAAATGTCTCACTCTGCCGCAGCAACTGCGGCCAATGCAAATCAAGCGTAATGAGATTATCGAATGCTCAAATACGGATAGGTTCACTGTTACTGGTGCTTTACTATGTAATTGCTGCATGGTTGTTTCACCGGAACGGATTTGAACATACGGAAGCATTGTTTTACGCTGAGAAACTAAAGCTGCTCTTCGAATACAAAGAGAATACCCTGATTACCTTGGGTACTACATTCCCAACCACCATGTTCATTGGTGCGGTGTTTTTTTCGCCCTTTGGTTTTCTTTTTGCGCCGATTGCACTGACCATTGTAATGATGGCTTCGCTGTTTTATAATATGGCGGCAGACCTGGGCAGTTCAAGCCTTCCCTATAAACCGCTGCTGATTGCCATAGTGCTGCTGTTTACACTTCACCCCATGTTTTTATATGCAGCGGTCAGCGGCAGAAATGTTGCGGCCGTCATGCTGTTCTTTTACCTGCTGTTCCGAAGTCTCTTTCATTACTACAGAAGCCAGACTACTTACTATTTATCGATGGCCAGTATTTACCTGACCTGCCTGATCTTTACCGAAATCAATTTCATCTGGATGCTGCTGTCGTTTTTTCCGTTTGTGGTGTTGATTTCGATTGAAGGCATCAAGGTGGCGAAAGGGGAGCAGGTGGTGTTTCAGTATTACCAGGCGCTGAACAACCGTTCGCTGCGCAGGAAACTGGCCAACCGTACCATTGCGCTTTACCTGATCTTATTCCTCCTGCCCCTGGGTGCTGTTTATTTGTACCGGACCCTGAATGCTGCGCATGCAGGCGACCCTACTTATTTTTTAACCAGCCAGTATGCCAACTGGAGGGTTACGGGTACCACTTCGCTGAATACCATTCTCGACAATATGAGCGGACTCAATGTGGGAAAACAGACCCAGATTGTGTTCCAGGTGTTTACCATGATCCTGTCGCCTGTTTTTATTGTTGCATTGATCCTGTTCAGGGGTAAGCTTTATCAATTGTTCACCGTACTGACGCCGCTGATTTTCTTCAGCATCATCCTGGTAGATGTAAAGTATTATTTTACCGTTGAGTATTACGTGATCATCAACGTGATTGCCATAGCCGCACTTACGTTTTTAGGGCAGGAGCGGGGCAGTTCCTCCTTCAGTTCCGGGTTGATTGTGGGCGGTGCGGTGCTGAGCATATTTGCCGGCGTATATTATTTCTCGCAGAGCAATGATCCGGAGGAACGTCAGTATTACCGCGTGGCTACCACGCCTTCTCAATGGTTCCAGCCTAAAGTAAACTCAGAAGTGCAGATGCTGGCCGAATACATTGCCTCCATCGCTTCTGATAAACGGCCCATGCTGATAGACGATGCTTCTGCCTACGGTATTGTTGCACACCTGCCCACCCTCAACGGCCTGGTGCTTCCCATTCAGAAAAGCTTTGTAACGGTAATTGAGAATCCAACACTGACCGTGTATTATATGTGCGTAGCCAAGAAGAATAACCGCCTGCACAATTTTACGGTGCTCAATGCCTACAATGTAGGGATCATGAAAGACCGGCTCAGGTTAATGCCCTACAGGGTATATGAAACAGAAAACTGGATTATATACAGTGTACAATAATCCAGTTCCCCGTTTTGCTTAGTTAAGCAGTTTGTTGGTTGTTAGTTCCTGATGGGTCTTCCGCTTTTCAGCACGCTCTGAATCCTTTCCAGTGTTTTCTTTTCGCCGCACAAACTCAGGAATGCTTCCCGCTCCAGGTCGAGCAGGTATTGTTCACTGACCAGGCTTTGCTCGCTGAGGTCGCCACCACACATTACATATGCCAGTTTACGCGCTACCAGTGCATCGTGATCGGTTGCATATCCTGCGCGCCACATACCGTTGATACCAGCCAGTAATGCGCCCAGGCCTGCCCGGCCTACTACTTTCACATCCTTACGCTGAACCGGTATATGGTAGCCCTGTTCGTATAGTTCAATAACAGATTTCTTGGCTTCTGTAATCCTTCTTCCGATGTTCATCACCACTTCATCCTGTCCGGGTCGCAGGATGCCCATGTCATATGCTTCCTGTGCAGAGGTAGCCACTTTAGCGGTTGCAATAGATAAGAAGCGCTCTTTTAAAGTATTGGTTTCGGGTTCGTCTTTGTGCAGTTCATCTCCTGCGCGCAGGGCAAACTCCTTGGTTCCGCCGCCGCCGGGTATCAGGCCCACACCCAGTTCTACAAGGCCTATATAAGTTTCTGCTGCAGCGCAGATTTTATCGGCATGCAGGTTCATTTCGCAGCCCCCCCCCAGGGTTAATCCATGCGGCGCTGTTACCACGGGTATATTGGAATAACGCAGTCGCATCATGCTGTTCTGGAACATTCTGATGGCCATATCCAGCTCATCGTATTCCTGTTCTACCGCAAACATAAAGATCATGCCCACGTTGGCTCCTGCGCTGAAATTGGCGCCGTCGTTGGCTATCACCAGTCCGTTGAATTTTTCTTCTGCAATATTGATGGCTTTGTTCAGGCCCTCCAGTACTTCGCTTCCGATGCTGTTCATCTTGGTGCTCCATTCAAATCCGGCAACACCATCGCCGATATCATACATTCTGCAGGCGCTGTTCTTCCACACCAGGTTATCGCTGTGATTCTTGAGGATCAGGAAGGATTCTCCGCCGGGTGTTACTTTATAAGATTTGGTTGTCAGGTCGTAATACATGCGCTTACCCTGCTCTACCTTGTAGAAACTGGGGGCACCCGATGCCAGCATCTCGGTAACCCAGGGCGCAACAGCTATACCCGCTGTTTTCATGGCTTCAACGGTTTTAGCCACACCCAGTGTATCCCATGTTTCGAAAGCGCCGATTTCCCAGCCAAAGCCGGCCATCATGGCATCGTCGAGACGATATATTTCATCGCTGATTTCCGGAATACGGAAAGAAATATAAGCAAACAGCGAATGGTGGAATGCACGGTAAAAATCACCGGCCTTATCGGTAGCGCCATTCAATTGTTTGATGCGCGCTTTCAGATCTTCAACGGGCTTGGCCGCTTCGAGGCTTCCAAATTTTGGCTTCACCCTGGCGCCATATTCCATGGTGCCCAGGTTCAGTGTCAGGATCTCTTTTCCGGCGGCAGACTTGGTTTTCTTGAAGAAACCCTGCCCGGTTTTATCGCCCAGCCAGTTGTTGGCGGTAACGGTTTCCAGCCAGGCCGGTATGGTAAATATGGCTTTTGCTTCGTCTGTTGGGCAGTTATCTGCTACCCCTTTGGCTACTTTCACCAGGGTGTCTATTCCTACCACATCGGCTGTTCTGAAAGTTGCAGACTTGGGTCTTCCGATGATAGGGCCTGTTAATGCATCGATTTCGTCGATGGTCAGTTTTTGCTGATCCATGATATGGAAGATACTCATGATGCTGAACACTCCGATTCTGTTGGCAATGAATGCAGGCGTGTCTTTACACAGTACCGTTGTTTTACCCAGATAAAGATCTCCGTAATGCATCAGGAAATCGGTTACTTCCGGCGCTGTATGCGCTGTTGGAATGATTTCCAGCAAACGCAGGTATCGCGGCGGATTAAAGAAGTGTGTTCCGCAGAAATGTTTTTTGAAATCTTCCGATCTTCCTTCTGCCATCAGGTGAATTGGGATACCGGATGTATTGGATGTAATGAGTGTGCCCGGCGTTCTGAATTGTTCTACCTTGTCGTATACCCCCTTTTTAATATCAAGGCGTTCCACCACCACTTCTATGATCCAATCGCAGGAAGCGATCTCTTTCATGTTGTCGTCGAAGTTGCCTGTTTTGATATTGTTCGCAACCGATTTGGTGTATACGGGAGAGGGGTTGCTTTTGATAGCCGCCTGTAATGCGTCATTCACCAGTTTGTTTCGCTCCGCAGGTTTGGCGCTTTCCGCCGCTGCAGCCGGAACAATGTCGAGCAGCAATACCTGCAACCCGATTCCTGCAAAATGACAGGCAATCCGGGATCCCATTACTCCACTACCTAAAACGGCAACTTTTTTGATTGAACGCTTCATATGCAATCTTTAGTTTGATATAATTTTTTCGTCAGGTAAAAATAGTTAGTTATGCAACTATTTTCATCGAAGATAGGATAAACACATAAAAAAAATCAAACTTTTCGGACCAAGTTTGATTTTTAAAAAAAGTTCGGGGGGAGCTTACTCCTCTGATACAGCCGCTCCTCTGTATGCCAGATACAGGCAAACCAGGTAAACGACCAGAAGAACATAAACGAGCATAATCGGGGGGATTTAGTTATACCAATTTAAGAAGATTATCCAAATGCCAAAATTATTTAATCTTCACACTATGTTAATATCTACACAGTTTTCAGGAAAACCTTGATTTTGGGCTTTTGAAGGCATAAATCGGCTTTTGACCGCTGCTTTTATTTTATTGCCTTTTAAAATTTTACCCTTCCATCTTGCTTCTGTTTCTTTTACATTTGTTCTATATGGAAATTACCCCCAAAATGATCGATCACCTGGCCCATCTCTCCCGGCTCGAATTTGGCCCGGAAAGAAAAGAAGCCATCCGCAACGACCTTGCCCGGATGGTGGGGTTCATTGAAAAACTGCAGGAAGTAGACACTGCCGGTGTTGAGCCGCTCTTGTGGATGAGTGATGTGCAGCATGCCTGGAGAGCCGATGAACTGAAAGGGTCCGTATCCCGCGAGGACGCCCTGCGGAACGCCCCGCTTACAGACGGGACCTATTTTAAAGTACCTACGGTTATAAAAAAATAAACTGAATTGTATGGCTAACACCGAATCGATCATTCACCTGGAGGGCATTGAGAAGAACTATTACATGGGCAATCAGGCCATTACGGTATTAAAAGGTATTTCCCTGGACATCTTCAAAAATGAATATGTGGCCCTGATGGGACCTTCCGGTAGCGGTAAGAGCACCCTGATGAATATCCTGGGCTGCCTCGATTCTCCTACCGGAGGAAAATACATTCTCAACGGCAAGGACGTGAGCAAAATGCCCGACGACGACCTGGCCGAAGTGAGAAATACCGAGATTGGTTTCGTATTCCAGCAATTTAACCTGCTGCCCCGTTTAACGGCTGCGGAAAATGTGGCCCTGCCACTGATCTATGCAGGCATTCCCAAAAAAGAACGGATGGAAAGGGCTATGGAAGCACTGAAGAAAGTGGGTCTTGCCGACAGGAGCCATCACAAATCGAATGAGCTCAGCGGTGGACAAATTCAGCGGGTTGCGATTGCCCGCGCCCTGGTCAATAATCCTTCCATCTTACTGGCCGATGAGCCTACCGGTAACCTCGATTCCAAAACCTCTGTAGAAGTAATGCAAATCTTTGGAAAGATTCAGGAAGCCGGCAATACTGTGGTGTTGGTGACCCATGAAGAAGATATTGCCGCCTATGCGCACCGGGTGGTGCGTTTGAGAGACGGGTTGGTTGAAAGCGATCAGACCAAAGAGCAGTTCCTGCAGCATCATCCGCATGTTGCACAGGGGTGAACCATTCCGCTGTAGTTTTGTAATTGTTTCAACCGATTTCAGATGTCTATTAAAATATATACAAAAACAGGCGACCTGGGTAAAACCTCTTTAATAGGCGGCACCAAAGTTCCCAAGAGCCATATCAGAATTGATACTTACGGAACGGTGGATGAACTCAACTCCTGGATTGGCGTGGTGGGCGATTATGCCACGGATGCGCATACCAAAACCATCCTGAAAGAAATCCAGGACCGGTTGTTTACCGTTGGTTCTTCCCTGGCCTGTGATCCGGATAAAGAACCCCTGATGAAGATCCCCGACCTCCGGGAAACGGATATTACTTTACTGGAGCGGGAGATTGATCACATGAACGATGTACTGGCTCCCATGAAATTCTTTGTATTACCAGGCGGCCACCTGGCGGTTTCCCAAACCCATATTGCCCGTTGTGTTTGCCGAAGGGCGGAACGTTGCTGCGTGAACATGCAGGAACAACAGATTTTTGTAGAACCGCTGGTGATCAAATACCTGAACCGCTTAAGCGATTACCTCTTTGTATTGTCCCGTTTCTTCAGCCATCAGTTGGAGATTCCGGAAATTCCCTGGAAGCCGCGGGTTTCCTAAACCATCTGGCCATCCTTCATGTGAAGGGTTCTTCCGCTAAGCGCTGCCAGCTCTTCATTGTGGGTAACAATTAAAAAAGAGGCGCCGGTTTCCCTGTTCAGTTGCAGGAACAACTGGTGCAACTCCCTCGCATTCTTACTGTCGAGATTCCCGGTAGGTTCGTCTGCAAATACAATTGATGGCTGGTTGATCAATGCCCTGGCTACCGCTACCCGTTGCTGTTCTCCCCCGGAAAGTTCATGGGGTTTATGGGTCATTCTCCCCGACAGTCCCAACAGATTCAGCAGGTAGGCCGCCCGTTCTTTTACGGCTTTCCCTGGCGTTCCGGCGATCCAGCCGGGGATGCATACATTTTCCCATGCATCAAATTCGGGCAAGAGGTGATGAAACTGGAAAATGAATCCGATCTGTTTGTTTCGGAATGCCGCCAGTTTTTTGGGGGATAAGGCCCCCATTTCCTGGTTGTTCAGCCATATTTTACCCGAATCGGGTTTGTCGAGGGTACCCAGGATATGCAGTAATGTGCTCTTTCCGGCCCCGGATGAACCTACAATACTGACGATTTCCCCCGGCTGAATGGTTATATCCACGCCTTTTAACACCTGTACGTCCCCGAATTTCCGGGTGATCTTTTCTGCTTTAAGCATCTCTTTGCTAAGATTATCTCCACAAACCTACAAAACAAGCCCCCGAAACGGGCATTTTTTAAACATTTCTTTACATAGTGGGACTAACTCGCATTTGGTCATATCGTTTATACGGTTACTTTTGCAAAAAATAATCGAAAACTATGTTTTGGACTTTAGAATTAGCAAGTTATTTAGAAGAAGCTCCCTGGCCTGCTACCAAGGATGAGTTAATCGATTATTCCATCAGAAGCGGCGCTCCGCTGGAAGTGGTGGAAAACCTCCAGGAGCTGGATGACGAAGGGGAAGTGTACGAAAGTATCGAAGACATCTGGCCCGATTATCCAAGCCAGGAAGACTTCATGTTCAACGAAGACGAATATTAATTGTGACCTTAAACGTTCCGGTTTGATGGAACGGATACCCGCAGGCCCGGCCTGCGCTATATAAAATGCTATAAAAAAAGTGCAGCGAATAACTGCACTTTTTTTATTTATGACAACCGCTGTTCTTTTCCGGGGCTTTTATTGAGGCTTCTTGAATGTAAGCTTGAAATAGAACAACAGCAGCGACAATGCCAGTACAATAAGGTTGGCGGCCAGTACCGGTCCGCTTTTTACATTCACTGCATACACGAGCCACACGATACAACTGGTAATAACAATCAGTATCATCCAGATACTCAGATCACCCACACTTTTTGTTTTCCATGCCAGCCATACCTGGGGCATGAAAGTGATGGCACTGAGGAATGCGCCAAAGTAACCCAGCAGGTCTATTAAATTCATGGTGCTTTTTTAGATTTATTGATTGGCAATACCCAATTTCTCAAGCACTTCCATACTTACCCCTGTGGTGGAGTATCCTCCATCATGGAACAGGTTCTGCATGGTAACCATCCTGGTGAGATCGGAGAACAAAGTGATACAATAGTTGGCGCAGTCTTCTGCACTTGCGTTGCCCAGTGGTGCAATGGCATCGGCATAGTCGAAAAAGTCGCCAAATCCTTTGATACCGGTACCTGCAGTGGTTTTGGTCGGAGATTGTGATACGGTATTAATCCGTACTTTTTTCTCTTTTCCGTAGTGGTAACCAAAGCTTCTGGCGATGGATTCCAGCATGGCTTTGATATCGGCCATATCGGTATAGAACGGATAGGTTCTTTGCGCAGCCATATAAGTAAGCGCTACTACACTTCCCCATTCATTGATGGCATCCAGCTTTTTGGCTACGGCCAGCATCTTGTGCAGCGACATGGCCGACACATCGATCCCTTTCATATAGTACTCGTAGTTGGATTCCGTATAAGGGATTTTTTTGCGGATGTTCACACTCATTCCGATTGAATGCAGCACAAAATCCATTTTTCCGCCCAGTATCTCCCGGGCCTGTGTATACAGGTTGGTGATGTCTTCTACGCTCGTGGCATCTGCCGGTATAATGGTGGCTCCGGTTTTCTCGGCCAGCTTATTGATTTCTCCCATGCGCATGGCAATCGGAGCATTGGTCAATACAAATGTTGCACCTTCTTCGTGCGCTTTTTCAGCCACTTTCCATGCAATGGAGTTTTCATCTAATGCGCCGGAAATAATACCGCGCTTTCCTTTGAGTAGGTTATATGCCATGTTGTTGTTTTTAGCGAGTTCCGAAGATACGAATTACCTGCTAACCATCTCCCTGGCATTCTCCAGGGCTGCAGCGGTTGGTTTTTCTCCACTCAGCATCTGCGCTATGGTGGTGATGCGTTCCTCGGTACCCAGGAGCCGGATCGTGGTTTTTACCTGGTCTCCTTTTTGTTCTTTGTATACGTAATAATGTGCGTTGGCTTTTCCGGCAATCTGCGGCTGGTGCGTGATGCAGATGATCTGGCGCTTATCGGCCATAGCCTGCATAATCAGGCCTACCTGTTTGGCTGCTTCCCCGGATATACCGGTATCAATTTCATCAAAAATCAGGGTGGGCAGATCAATGGACGCCGCTACCAGCGATTTGATGCAAAGCATCAGCCTGCTCAGCTCCCCTCCGCTGGCCACTTTGCGGATCGGCTCAAAACGGTTACTGTTATTGGCATCGAACAGGAGCTCCACCTGTTCTGTTCCGTATTCGTATAAAGCGGTTGGTTGCAGGTGTACCTGCACTTTGGCATTGGGCATACCTACCTGTTTCAGCAATCGATTCACTTCTTTTTCGAAAGGCGCTGTCATAGCTTTCCTAGCTTTACCTATTTGTGCCGCCAGTTTTTCCAGTTCCTGCTGTAAGGCCGCAGCCTGCTTTTCTTTGGCAATGATGGTATCATCGAGTTGCAATACATGCTGCAACTTTTCGGAAAGTGCCGTCTGTATCTGCAGCAGTTCCGCCGTGGTTTTTACACCGTGCTTTTTGGTGAGTTTGTATCCTTCTCCCATGCGCTGGTTGATCCACTCCGCGCGCTTTTCATCCACTTGTATATGGTCGTTGAGGCGTTCCAGTTCATCCGCTATATCCTGTAATTCCACCTGCGAAGCTTTCATTCTTTCACTGAGCGCGGGCAACTCTTTCAGCATACCGGTGTAGGGCTGCAACTGGTTGTTCATCTGTTTCAGTTGTGCCACCAGGGGCTGATCGCTGTTGTTTAATGCCTGCACCACAGTGTTGAGCCCGCTCTTGATATTTTCTGCGTTGCTCAGCATCTTCAGCTCTTCTTCCAACTCCTCCAGTTCGTTTTCCTTCAGGCCCAGTTCTTCCAGTTCATTGAACAGAAACTGGTGATAGTCGGCCTCTTTTACAAATGCGGCTTTCTGTTCTTTCAATGCATTCACTTCTTTGCACAACTGTTGCCAGTTGGAAAATTTTTTTCGGTATTGCTGTATCGCTGCGTCATTGCCTGCAAGTGCATCAATCACCTGCCGCTGAAAATCGCTGTTGCCCAGTTCCAGTGTATCAAACTGCTGGTGCAGGTCTACCAGTAGCCCGGCCAGTTGTTTTAATTGTTGTAAAGTGGCCGGCGTATCGTTGATGAAAGCCCTGGATTTCCCGTTGGCGCTGACCTCTCTGCGCAATACCAGTTCGTTGTCCGCATCCAGGTCTGCGGCCGCTAAAAATGCGGCTACATCCGGCCGGTGCCCCGCTTTAAAACAGCCCTCTATAATGCATTTTTTTTCCTGGTTAACCAGCACACTGCTGTCGGCTCTTTCTCCCAGTATCAGGCTTAATGCGCCCATCAGAATGCTTTTACCCGCACCTGTTTCCCCGGTGATGATATTGAGCTGATGAGAAAAATCAATGGTGATCTCATCGATGATGGCATAGTTCTGTATGATCAGCTTATGAAGCACGTTGATTGATTTGGCGGCAAGTTAATAAAGCTTGTTTATACAATTGGCAGACTATTTTCTATTATCCCGTTTTACGCACCCTTGCATCTGGCGATGCCTGCCCTGGCCCGCTGGTCCAGTGAATCCTTGTATTCATGGTCCTCCATACTGAGGCATTGCTGGTAGTATTGTATGGCCATGGCTTTCTGTCCCCTTGCTTCGTAAATCTGCGCAATTTGCAACGCGGCCCTGGAGGCAAAATATTCTTTTCGGCCGGCACCCATCCGGATGGTAATCTGGTACGTGCGGATGGCATCATCGGTCCTGCCCAGGTCGTCGTAGATTCTTGCTGCCCGGTAAGCAAATTCCAGTTTTTCTTCGGGCTTGCTGAAGTAGTCTTCTGTTTTTCCTGCCAGCAGTTTATACGCCTCTCCGTGGTACCCGCCATCGTTCAGCAATCTCGCTTTCAACAGAAGGGGGTTGGGCCAGAACCCTTCCCGCGCATCTTTCAGCGCTTTCTTATCGGCATCGGATTCGGCGCGGCCCTTTTGAATTACCTGCTTCCTGGCTTCCTCCGCTGCCTTCATATTGCCCTGCAGGTAATAGCACCAACTGATTTTCTGGTACACATCCTTCACATAAAAATTTCCTTTGAATTGCCGGGTGAACTGTTCAAAATACTGCTTCGCTTCATTCAGATCAAGATGATAGAGACTGGCATACCCCATCTGAAAATCCCATACGCTTAAACGGAGGTATTCGTCCGACTTATTCCTGTTCTGCACAATGGACCTCGATAGCTCCGTTTCCTTGTTGTTCAGCGCCAGGTTGGCAGCCATATAAGCATGCAGGTGGTTGTTGACAAGATCCAGTTTTTTTTGTTGCACAAATTGCAGTGCTTCTTCTTTTTTATTTTCTATAAAGAACAACAGATACGGATACATGAAGGCCGCCTCGTTAAAAAAAGTCCGGGCCCAGGGATCCTGGCTGTTGGTATAATTGCGCACAGTGCGCATGCCCTCTGTCAGCGAGGCCTTCATACCCAGCAGGTTCACCAGCCACCGGTATCCTTTTGGCACGGTTCCGATCACCGCCTGCAATGCCCCGAACATCAGGTTGTTGGGCGAAAACCCCGGATATAATTTTTTATTTTCTTTCAGCAGCAGATAGGCTCTTCTGAAATCCCAACCTGCATCCCATAAGTGTCCGAATTTGACCAATACCCCCGCGCGGTGTATCCTTACAATGGCCTGGGAATACAAATAAAAAGGAGAGGATTCGGGTCCTTCGCGCAACTGATCCAGCCTTTCCTGAAAGCGCGGATACATGGTTTGATACTGTACCGGATTTTCGTTCAGGAATAAGGTGTAAAAATCGCTGTAACTATCCAGCAGCACCGGTACCAGGTTATTGGGATGTTGCTCCCTTTCTTTTTGGATATGGGCAGCGCCTGATTTCAGCCTGGTAATATCCTGGTATGCTTCTATGCAGGTACTGTTGAAGTCGAATGTCTTCTGTGTTATTCCGGTTACGGAAAGGAGCAGGGTACAACAGAGCAAATAGAGATTCTTCATCGCTACCCGAAAATAAGAAAGGGTAACCAAACGGCTACCCTTTCTTTATGCTAAAAAAAAGATAATACTATTTTACTTCCACGCTGTCGTTCAGGTCTGCATCTACCAAAATACGTCCGCAGTTTTCACAAACGATGATTTTCTTGTGCAGGCGGATTTCGCTCTGGCGCTGTGGCGGGATGGAGTTGAAGCAACCACCGCAGGCGTCACGCTCTACAGGTACTACTGCCAATCCGTTTCTGTAGCTCTTGCGGATACGATCGTAGCTGTATATTAAACGCTCATCAATATGACTACGCGCTTCGCTGCTTACTTTGTTCAGTGCGGTTTCTTCTTTTTCTGTATCTGCAATGATCTTTTCCAGTTCTCCTTTCTTATGGTTCAATACACCTTCCTTCACGGCTACCTGTTTCTTGGCAACTTCCAGCGCCTTGATTTTGTCGGTCAGTTCTTCGTTGGCATCGCGGATATGCTTTTCGGACAGCTTCACTTCCAGTTGCTGCATTTCCACTTCTTTATTGATGGCTTCGAACTCGCGGTTGTTCTTTACGTTGTCGCTTTGCTTCTCGTACCTGGCAATCAGGGCTTCGCTTTCCTTGATGGCGTTTTTCTTGCCCTCAATGAATTCGCTGATACCGTTAATTTCTTCCTCTATACGTGTTTGACGGCTGGTTAATCCCTGGATTTCATCTTCCAGATCGCTTACTTCCATTGGGAGTTCTCCCTTCAGGATCTGAATTTCATCTAACTTACTATCGATCTTTTGTAAACGAAGCAGGTTTACTAATTTTTCTTCAACGGAGAAATCTTTTACAGATGCCATATGTAATTTGTAGTTTGAGATTACCCTAAAAAATAGCGCACCGGATTGGTGTTAATCGCCGTTTTAAGGACGGCAAAGTTAGGGAATTTAGTGGTTAAAAGCGAAAAAAGCAGGTCTATCGTGTATTGTTCACTCTCCCAATGACCGATATCTGCGATCACCATGCGGTTTTCCGCATCAAAAAACTCGTGGTATTTGATGTCGGAACTGATGTAAAACCCGGCCCCGGCCTCCCTGGCCGTGGAAATCAAAAAGCTGCCGGCCCCCCCGCAAAGCGCTACTTTTTGCACATTTTTGCCCAAAACCGGGGTGTGTTTGATGATTTTTAATCCAAAAATGGCCTGAATTTGCCGTAAAAAGGCCATTTCCGAAACCGGTTCGGGCAGTTCTCCGATCATGCCGCTGCCCACTTGCCGGTTGGCATTGAGCAGGGGAATAAAATCGCAGGCCACTTCTTCGTAAGGATGCGCTGCCAGCAGGGCACTCAATACAGCGGATTTCAGGTAAGCCGGCAGGATCACTTCTATCCGGGTTTCCGGTTCCGCATGGCGGATTCCCGGAGTACCCACATAGGGATTGCTTTGGTCCGACCCTTTAAATGTGCCCATTCCTTCCGTACTGAAACTGGTTTCACTGTACGCGCCAATCTGCCCGGCTCCCGCGCGGAACAAGGCATTCAGCAATTGTTCTTTTTCCTTCAGCGGGGCGAACGTGACCAGCTTCACCAGATCGTTGTTTTTGGGCAGCAGGATCCGGGTATTGGTGAGGCCCAGTTTTGCTGCAATCACTGCATTTACGCCATCGGCCATATTGTCTAAATTGGTATGTATGGCATAAATGGCGATATCGTTTTTGATGGCTTCGATCAGCGCTTCTTCCACATAATTTTTTCCGTTTAGCCGGGTGATGCCCTTAAACAGGATGGGGTGATGGGCCACTACCAGGTTGCAGCCACGTGCTGCTGCTTCGCGCACCACTTCCGCCGTGGCATCGAGTGTGCAGAGGATACCCGTGCATTCCATTCGGGCATTGCCGGTGATCAATCCTGAATTATCATAAGATTCCTGGTAAGCCAGCGGTGCTTTGCTTTCCAGATAGGCGGTGATCTGACTGATTTGCATAGTGACTAAATTACTTCAGGCGAATTTACCTTCATTCTATCTTTGTAGCTATGACAGCAGCCGTATTTCTTTTTAACGATGGCAAGTTCCTCCGTTCCGATAAACCCCTGATTGCTCCGGATAACCGCTCTTTCCGCTATGGGGATGGTTTTTTTGAAACCATGAAATGGTGCAAGGGCAACATTCTGCTGGAGCAATACCATACAGACCGGTTGTTCCGTTCGCTGGAAACCATGAAGTTCAGGCCGCCGCATTATTTTACCGCCCGCTATATTACTGATGCCATTCAGCAACTGGTGAAAAAAAACGGACACCATGAGCTGGCAAGAATCCGGCTGACCATTTACCGGGGCGAAGGGGGAATTTATGATGAACAGCACCATTTTCCGCACCTGCTGATCCAGAGCTGCGACCTGAATCCTGCCAATAACCTGTTGAACGAAAACGGCCTGGAGATTGATCTCTACCGGCCTGCCATTAAATCGGCGGATGATTTTTCGCGTATCAAAAGCAATAGCTACCTGCCCTATGTAATGGCAGCCATCTGGGCGAAAGAGCAGCGGTTGAACGATGCGCTGTTGCTGAATGCTTTCGGAAACATTGCTGATGCCACTATTGCCAATCTGTTTGTGGTGAAGAACGGATTTATTAAAACCCCTCCGCTGAGCGATGGTCCCGTAGCTGGTGCAATGCGCCAGTACCTGATCGATCGCCTGCGCAAACTGCAGTACGAAGTGGAAGAATCTTCCGTTAGCCCCGAAGACCTGGCCGGCGCTTCCGAGGTTTTTCTGACCAATGCCATTTACGGAATCCGCTGGGTAAAACAGTTTCAGCAGAATCAGTACTGCCCTCAGTTGGTGTATGGTTTGCATAAGGATATCCTGCTGCCCCTGTTCGGTGTGTAAACAAAGGTTGTTGTTAAACAATTTGCCCGTTGTGCTGTTGTTTGTTCAAACAGCTCATGCATATGCGCATCAACATCATGTGGTTCAGAAGAGATCTGCGCCTGGAAGACAACGCGGCTTTGTTTCATGCACTCAATGCCGGTCTTCCTGTTCTACCCTTTTTTATTTTTGACCGTACCATTTTAGATAAGTTGGAAAACAAGGCCGACCGTCGTGTGGAATTCATTCGTGCAGCACTGGAAGAAATGCAGGTGGCCCTGGTGAAAACAGGATCATCGCTGCTGGTATTGGATGGAATACCCACCGAAGTATTTGCTTCGCTGGCCAATCAATACGAGATCAATACGGTGTTTACCAACCACGACTATGAACCCGATGCAATAGAACGGGATACCGCTGTTGCCGCTCTGCTTGCCAACCGGCAGATTGCGTTCCGCAGCTTTAAAGACCAGGTGATATTTGAACGGGATGAAGTGGTGAAAGACAACGGCAAGCCCTACACGGTATTTACCCCTTACTCCAGAAAGTGGAAGGCGAAGCTTAGCGCTTCCGACCTGGAAGCCTGGCCTTCCCTGCAACACACAGATGCTTTCCTGAAGCAGGAGGCATTGCCCATTCCTTCATTGCAGCAGATCGGGTTTGAAACCGTGCACCGGCCTTTTCCTTCCAAAGCGCTGAATGAAGCCATCATACAGCATTACAACACTACCCGGGATTTTCCTGCACTGGAAAATGGCACTTCAAAGCTGGGGGTACACTTGCGTTTCGGAACCGTAAGTGTTCGGGCTGTTGCCCGTAAGGCGCAGCAGTTGAATGAAATTTTTTTGAACGAACTGATCTGGCGCGATTTTTATCATTCCATTCTCTGGCATTTCCCCAAAGTAGGGAAGGGGCATTCGTTCAAAGCAGAATACGATCGCATAGAATGGCTGAACGATGAAGATCTATTCAAACGCTGGTGCGATGGAACCACCGGCTACCCGATTGTGGATGCAGGTATGCGCCAACTGAATGCCACCGGCTTTATGCACAACCGGGTGCGCATGATTGTTGCTTCTTTTTTAACCAAGCATTTACTCATCAACTGGCGCTGGGGCGAAGCTTATTTTGCTGCGCATTTGCTGGACTATGACCTGGCGTCCAACAACGGTGGCTGGCAATGGGCCAGTGGCAGCGGCTGTGATGCTGCGCCTTATTTCAGGGTATTTAATCCGTATCTGCAAACGCAAAAATTCGACAGAGACCTTCGCTATATCCGAAAATGGGTACCTGAGTTTCGGGAGTTCAGCTATCCCAAACCCATTGTAGTGCACGGGCAAGCCCGCAAACGGGTACTGGATGTATATGCAAAAGCGTTGAAAGGTTAAACCTCCCAACGCTTGTACATTGCATTTGTTTCATTATTGTGCCAGGTATCCGCCATCTACATTGTAGTAGGATCCCGTAACAAAGGATGCTTTGTCTGAGTTCAGCCACAACGCCAGTTCTGCTACTTCTTCCGGTTTACCCAAACGGCCTATCGGGTGTAATCCGGCCAGCGCCTGCCGGGTTGCCTCGTCGAGTGTGTTGGTGAGCAGCGGCGTTACAATATATCCCGGCCCGATGGAGTTGATCCGGATCTTTTTGTCGGCATATTCCAGTGCAGCAGCTTCGGTTAGCCCAACCACCCCATGTTTTGCAGCTACATAGGCAGGAGAACCCTTGATGCCGACCTTGCCTAAAATGGATGCAATGTTAACAATGCTTCCGCCACCGGATTGTAAAATGGCCGGAATCTGGTAGCGCAATCCGTAGAACACGCCGGAAAGATTAATACCGATTACTTTATCCCAGCCATCAATCGGATATTCTCCGGTAAAGCTAAGGGGGCCTCCGATACCTGCATTGTTCACGGCAATATGCAAACCGCCAAATTGTTGAACGGCCTGTTGTACCAGGGCTTCGTGGTCTGCAACTTTGGATGTATCTGCTTTTACAAAAATGGCTTCTCCCTGTTGGTCTTTGATCTGTGCAACTGTTTCATTACCGCCTTTTTCATTGATATCGGATACCACTACTTTAGCGCCTTCTGCGGCATATAATAAGGCAATGGACCTTCCGATGCCGGAACCTGCTCCGGTTACAATGGCTACTTTTTTGTCTAATAATTTCATGTGGCAATTTTTAAGGTTAAGAATGCAGAACGCAATCCAAAAGCATTGGTGCAAGGGGAACCATGCCGGAGGCGTTTCTTTACTGTATTAAAGTTATAACATTAAAATAATTCCCCGCGTAGCCGGAATGTTAAATTTCAGCCACGTTAATGCAGTTGCGCATCACTGATGCGGAGCAATTCCGCTACTGCTTGATGTCCATCCGGACCCAGATCGAGCGAATATCGGTTTACATAAAGGTCTATATGTTTACGCATCACTTCCTCGCTCATTTCCTGCGCATGTTGCTTTACATAATCCGCCACCTGCGGGTAATGGTCAAATGCATATTGAATGCTTTGGCGAATCAGCCTGTTGATGGTGGCTGCTATGGCCGGATCAATTGTTTTTTTGATGATGATTCCTCCCAGCGGAATGGGTACCTGCAGGGTTTCTTCCCAATACGCGCCCAGGTCTGTCAGTTTTACCAGGCCCTTGTCCTGGTAGGTGAACCGGTTTTCGTGTATAATGACGCCTGCATCCACTTTCCCGGATAATACGGCATCTTCTATTTGATTAAAAATGCTAAACACTTTGTTTTGGGCTTCGGGGAATGCAAGGGAAAACAGTAAATGAGCTGTTGTGTTTTTTCCGGGTATGGCTATGGTTGCGCCGGCAGGCAGGGTATAAGCACCTCCCTTTTGTTCAATGGCTACGCCGGAGTTGGCACGGGTGATTAATAAGGGGCCTACACCCATTCCCAGTGCCCCGCCACTGTTGAGCAGCGTATAGTGGTTCATGACCAGCGGCAGTACGCCATAACTGATTTTACTGATGTCCATCTTTCCGTCGATGGCCCACTCGTTCAGGGTTTGCACATCTTCGAGCTGTACATCAAACTCAAATCCTTCCGTGTCTATTTTATGATGAACCAGGGCATCAAAAATAAAGGTATCGTTGGGGCAGGGTGAAAATGCAAGGCTGAGTTTCATAGTCTATTTGAGCTGATACAATTGTTCAACATATTGCAATACGGTTTGGTTGAGGTTGGCCAGCGATTCCTTCATCAGCCACCTGGATTTATCTCTTTCCCCTGCCATATTGGATACTGCCCGAATCTGTATAAACGGGATGCCCGTTTCCCTGCCGATATAATGCAGGGCCGCGCCTTCCATGCTTTCCAGATCGGGTCTGTATTTTTTGATGAGTTGCGTGATCCGTTTTTCGCCGGTACTTATCTGGTTTACGGTGATGGCATCTGCCTCCGGTAATTGCAGCAGGTTAAACGTTTTGAGCCAGGGGTTGGGCAGCTTTCTTTTTTCATACGGTGGATAGCTGCTTTTTTCCAGTTTTAGGTCGAACAGGTCTTTCCATACCCCCGCTTCCTCCACACCCGTATCGCCCAGCATTTCGTTGTTCACCACCACCACTTTCCCCGGGGCAATTCCCGGCGTAAAGCTTCCGGCTATGCCCATCTGGATGATCAGGTCGGGCCGGTCTTCCAGCGCCAGCCTGGTCAGCGCCACCGCACTGGCCAGCATGCCCACGCCCGACTGGTAAAACTGGACCTTAAAACGGTTGCTTTTTTCGGTATACAATTCATGCAGACTGGCAAATGCGGGCATCCATTCTCCCACGGTTGCAGCGGTGATAACGACTCTCATGACTGTAAAGTTGATGAAAAACGGTCAACTTTCTGAGTTTTTGTACCTTCGCGGAAATTTTACGGAGGAATGGTGTACCTGACCAGAATAGAACATTTTAATGCTGCGCACAAATTGTATAACCCCAAATGGTCTAAAGAGCAGAATGAGGCTGTTTTTGGAGTTTGCGCCAATGAAAACTGGCATGGGCATAACTACGAGCTCTATGTAACCATTAAAGGGCAGCCTGATCCGGATACCGGGTTCCTTTTCGACGTAAAAAAACTGAGTTTGATGATCAAAACGGCTGTAATTGACCGTTTGGACCACAAAAACCTGAACCTGGATGTTCCTTTCCTGGAAGGGCAGATGTGCAGTACCGAAAACCTGGCCATCGCCATCTGGAAAGAATTATCGCCGGTTTTGCCAAAAACAGTGGAACTTCACTGTATTAAACTCTATGAGACTCCACGGATTTTTGTGGAATATTTTGGAGAATAAACGCAGTTCGCTGAACTGTTGATGATGAGCTCAGGTCTTTTTGTTTTTTGATTTCTCTGGAAATTTAAACAAAAGCCCCGCTTCGATGTTGTTGTAATACTCCGGCCACTTGATCAGCACACTTCTGAAACAGTGCCGGAGAATGATTGATTCACCGGATTTAGACATACAGAAATATTCCGTGAGGGGTATTGGGCCGGAATACCAGGTGTGTGCCTGCACACACCCACAACCAATTGTTAAATGAATAGTAGAAAAGTGACTGTTTTTCGCAAAGAGCATTTCAATGCTGCGCACCGTTTACACAATCCGGCATGGACCAGTGAGCGGAATAAAGCGGTGTTTGGCCTTTGCAATAACGAGAACTTTCACGGGCACAATTATGAACTCATTGTGCAGGTTACCGGGGAAATTGATCCGGATACCGGCTATGTAATAGATCTTAAAATACTGAGCGACCTGATTAAAGCGGAGGTGCTCGACCGATTTGACCATAAAAATTTAAACCTGGATACTGTTGAATTCAAACAGTTGAACCCGACTGCCGAAAATATTGCGGTAGTGATTTACGATTTGCTGAGGGCTAAACTGGATGAACACCTGATCCTGAAAATCAGACTACATGAAACCGAACGAAACTTTGTCGAATATCCGTCTTAAAGGGGAGAAAATTGAATTCACCAATGATATGATAGACGATATGGGAGATAACCATATCAGCACTTCCGTAGATACGCCGCTGCGTGCGGATGCTTTTGAAAAAACGGATGCAGAGAAGATGAAAATTATCCAGGAGCATTTCAAATCCATCATGGAAACCATGGGCCTTGACCTCTCCGATGATAGTTTGAAAGGTACCCCCAGGCGTGTAGCCAAAATGTTTATCCAGGAGATCTTCAGCGGCCTGAATCCGGCCAATAAACCTTCCGTTGCACTCTTCGATAATAAATACAAATACAACGAAATGCTGGTGGAAAAGAACATCTCGTTCTACAGCAATTGCGAGCACCATTTTGTGCCGATTATCGGTAAAGCGCATGTTGCCTATATCAGCAGCGGAAAAGTAATTGGCCTCAGCAAACTGAACAGGCTGGTGGAATATTTTGCCAAACGCCCGCAGGTGCAGGAACGGCTTACCGTTCAGATCGGGAAAGAATTGCAGGCTGCGCTGGGTACCGATGATGTTGCAGTGGTGATCGACGCCAAGCATCTTTGCGTTGCCAGCCGTGGTGTGGAGGATGATACTTCTTCTACCATCACTGCTTTTTATGAAGGCAAATTCAAAGAGGAAAAAACCAGGAATGAATTCCTGAAATACCTGGAGCTGAAAACAGCGTTTTAATTAAAGGCGGGAAAGTGTTTACTTTGTTCCGCTAAACCCGTTTTTATGTCTAAACATGCTTTTGTTTTTCCCGGCCAGGGCGCACAGTTTTCCGGTATGGGAAAGAATCTCTACGAATCTCATGCTGCCGTAAAAGAACTTTTTGAACAAGCCAATGATATACTGGGCTTCCGTATCAGCGATACCATGTTTTCCGGTACCGACGAAGAGCTCAAACAAACCAATATAACACAGCCCGCCATCTTCCTGCATTCCGTGGCTGCTTTCAAAACAATTGAAGATGCCGCTCCTGCAATGGTTGCAGGCCACTCTCTGGGTGAGTTTTCTGCACTGGTTGCCAATGGCGCCCTGTTGTTTGAAGATGCTTTAAGGTTGGTGAGCATCCGTGCAAAAGCCATGCAGAAAGCCTGCGAACTCAATCCTTCTACCATGGCTGCCGTACTGAACCTGGCAGATGATAAAGTGGAAGAAATCTGTGCGGCCATCCAGGCCGAAACCGGTGAAGTGGTGGTGGCCGCCAACTACAACTGCCCTGGTCAACTGGTGATCAGCGGATCGGTAAAAGGCATTGACCTGGCCTGTATCCGGATGAAAGAAGCCGGCGCCAAACGCGCGCTGGTACTGCCTGTTGGCGGTGCTTTCCATTCTCCGCTAATGGCTCCTGCCAGAGAAGAACTGGCTGCTGCCATTGAGGCCGTGCAAATTCAATCCCCTTCCTGCCCCGTATACCAGAATGTAACGGCCCTGGCTGTTACCGATCCTGCTGCCATTAAAAAGAACCTGATTGATCAGCTAACCGGTGCGGTGAAATGGACACAATGTGTTCAGGCAATGGTAGCAGATGGCGCCACACAGTTTACCGAATGTGGACCTGGTAAAGTATTGCAGGGATTGATTGGTAAAATTGCCGGCGCGGATGTAACCACTCGGGGCGTTAGCTAAATTTTTCTGTGGTATTTATTGGAGCCCCAACGCAGTGAGTACGCCGGCGTCCCATTCCGGTACGCCTGTTCGTACTGCGGTTGGGTAACTGGCCATGCCAAAGCCTTCATCGTAATCCCATACGGCCCATCCTATTTTATATTGGTTAACAGCGGTACGGAACTCCTGCAGGTATCGCAGGCGGCTGGCGGCCGGTGCATATGGTTTGTATACCCCAAACTCGTTGCAGATAACCGGCACCTGATGTGCCTTGCTCCAGTTGTCTATTTTTTGAAGAGCATTGTGAACCGAGTCTGCATTGTATCGCTGTGTGCCATACCATTGCAGGAAAAATTTTAAATCGGGTGTTGTGGCAGCAGCTACCAGCGGCGCCATATTTTCGGGCGTTCCCGGATAGGGGATCTGCCGGATCTGGTCGTACGGCGTTCCCGACCAGTCCGCCCCCTGGTGTGTAAATGTAAAGGGATCGTAAAAATGAAATGTATACACGATATTCCTGGCGGCAGATGGTGTGAGCTGTGTAAGATCATTCCAGTTATTCCAGTTCTCCGCACCCGCAATGATATAATGGTCCGGCGCTACCTCGCGGATGGATTGTATAAGCTGCTCCTGAAAGGGAGCCCACCAGTTTTTATCGATGCCCGCGGCTCCCTGTGTTGCCCCGATATGCGGCTCATTGAAAATCTCAAAGATCATCTGCGTGGTATCGTATTGTTTAAAATGAGTGGCCAGGTTCTTCCAGAATTGCCTGAAAGCCAGTCTGCTCAGTGGGTCTGTGGCAAGCTTTGTTTCCAGGGGCGCCGAATTGGAGTGCAATACGATCGTTACCGAAAGTCCTGCTGCTATGATATTTCTGACGGCCTGGTCTATATGCCCGAGGTTGGTGGTATTTAACACCGACAGGTTGTTGGGATCGGAAATAACAGATGCGCCTATCGGCAGCCGTACATATGTAAAACCGGCATTCTTGATTTGGGTAAAATGATTACTGTTAAATCTGGTGGCATACTGCGCCTGATCGGAATAATCATTGAACCAGTTGCTCAGGTTGATTCCCGCTGCCAGTTTACTCAATACTTTCTCATTGTTGTCCGGAATACTTGCTGCATCTTTTTTACAGGAAGTCAACCAAATGCTGGTCAGTACTATAAAGAACAGGAGTTTACGCATCTGCTATTTTTTTTCTTAACAATTGATACTGCAGTTGATCCAGCCTGCATCAAAGCCTGCATTGTTTTTCTTATAAAAACCAATGGCTGGTTCGTTCCAGTCGAGCACCTGCCACACTATTCCGTTCAGCTTTCTTTCCTTTGCTTCAACAATAAGGCGATCAAATAATTGCTGGCCTATATTTTTGCCGCGCATCTTTTCGGTAACGAGAATATCTTCCAGGTACATGCGCTGCCCTTTCCAGGTGCTGTACCGGACATAGTATAGCGCAAATGCCTGTATAACGGCAGTGCCGCCGGCCGGATCGGTTTCCTCCGCTACAAATGCCCACCACACCGGGTTAGGACCGAATCCGCTTTCTTCAAAATGTTCCAGCGATACGGTTACTTCATCGGGCGCTTTCTCGTATGTAGCCAGTTCCCGGATCAGTTCCAGGATTCTGGCACAGTCTTTTCTTTCCGCTCTTCTGATATTTATATGCATGTGATTGAATTAGCTTAATGCCTGGTTCAGGTCGTTGATGATGTCTTCTATGTTTTCTATTCCTACACTCATCCGGATCAGGCCATCCGTAATACCAGACTGCAGTCTTTCTTCCCTGGGTACCCCCATATGGCTCATGCTGGCAGGATGAGATAATAATGTATCGGGTGTACCAAATGAAATGGCCCGTACACACATTTGCAAACGGTTGATAAACCGGCTGCCGGCTTCCAATCCGCCCTTCAATTCAAAACTCATCAAAGCTCCAGCATGCCGCATCTGTTTCAGGGCAATGCCATGATCGGGATGGGAGGGGAGCCCGCTGTAATTTACTTTGGCTACTGCCGGATGCTGTTGCAGGAATCCGGCCACCTCCATGGCATTGGCACAATGCCGTTCCATGCGCAATTCCAGTGTTTTCATTCCCTGCGTTAACAGGAATGCATCAAAAGGATTGCTGTTGCCGCCCAGTAATACATGCCATTTCCAAATGGGGCCATTCATGCGTTCCAGGTCTTTCCCAAGCAATACGCCGCCGATGGCCGTGCCATGCCCGTTCAGAAATTTGGTGGTGGAATGCATTACAAAATCTGCCCCGTATTTAAACGGCTGTTGCAGGTATGGTGTTGCAGCTGTGTTGTCTACCGATACCAGTACTCTGTATTTTCTGGCAAGGGCACTTACCATTTCAATATCCACGCAGCGTAAAGTAGGATTGCCGGGTGTTTCTATATGCACCAGTTTAATATGCCCGTTTTCTTTTAAGACCGCTTCAATTTTTTCCGGATCATCCAGGTCCATCATCACCGTTTGCACGTCTGCTCCTGCCAGTACCTTCAGCAGGAGTTCATGCGAACCGCCATACAGTGCATGATGCGTGAGTACGGCATCCCCTGCGCGAAGTGTTCCGAGGAAGAGCGTACTGAGTGCGGCCTGGCCACTGGCATGCAACAGGGCTTTCACCTGCAAAGGGTTGCCTGCATCATCCCTCAGACCGAATGTTTCCAGCGCTGCAATGGTTTCTTCGGCAGTGGTAAAACCCGGATTGCCCCAACGGCTGTAAATCCTCGTTTTATCTTTTCCGGCAAAACGTTCGCTACCCTCTTCCGCCGTATCAAACGTAAAAGTAGAGCTGGCATATACTGGTGTAAGATGCGCGTGGTCTGCATTGTTATGACCCGATGCATGTATGGCAACGGATCCAATGCCGGTTAATTTATTTTTCATGTTGCCGGTTTTAATAAGCCCATTTCACCCAGGTGGCTCCCCAGGTAAATCCGCCACCGAATGCCGAGAGTACAATATTGTCTCCTTTCTTCAGTTGCTTTTCCCATTCCCACAAACAAAGCGGAATGGTTGCCGCTGTTGTATTTCCGTATTTCTGTATGTTGATCATGACCTTTTCCTTTGGCAGCCCCATGCGATTGGCCGTAGCGTCAATGATGCGCAGGTTGGCCTGGTGCGGCACCAGCCAGGCGATGTCTTCTCCCGTAAGGCTGTTTCGCTCCAGTAATTCGGCACTTACATCGGCCATTCCCTTTACGGCAAATTTAAACACGGCCTGCCCTTCCTGATAAGCATAGTGTTCTTTGGCCAGTACGGTTTCCACCGTAGCCGGTTTTACGGAACCTCCTGCTTTCATGTGCAGGTATTGCCTGCCGCTTCCGTCTGTTCTGAGAATACTGTCTTTGATGCCTGCATCTTCGGTGGTGGGCTGCAGCAGTACCGCTCCGGCTCCGTCTCCAAAAATGATGCAGGTGGCGCGATCGGTATAATCGATGATGGCGCTCATTTTATCTACACCTACTACCACTACGTTCTTGTACCTGCCGCTTTCGATGTACATAGCGCCGGTGGTGAGGGCAAACAGGAATCCGCTGCAGGCTGCGCTCATATCGTAGCCCCAGGCATTGGTGGCGCCGATTTTATCGCAGATGATATTGGCGGTTGCCGGAAATACCATGTCGGGCGTTACCGTAGCGCAGATTAAACAGTCAATTTCTTTGGGATCCATATTTTTTTTGCGGAGTATTTCCAGCACTGCCGGCACGGCCAGGTCGCTGCTTCCCAGCCCCGGTTCCTTTAAAATCCTTCTCTCTTCAATGCCTGTTCTTGTACGAATCCATTCGTCGTTGGTGTCTACCATTTTCTCCAGATCAAAATTGGTCAGTTTTGTTTCCGGAACATAACCGCCTACCGCGGTGATTGCTGCTGATAATTTATTCATGAAACGATTGCTTAAATAAAGTATTTACTTTTTTTCCTGTCCTTACATAAAACTTTAAAGGTACAGCTAATTGCTTTCTTTTTTGTAATTTCACCACCATTTATGATAGCTTTTGTAAAAGGTCATTTCGCCGTAAAAACTCCTGCACGTGTTGTTGTGGATGTAAATGGTGTTGGTTATGAGTTGAATATCAGCCTCAATACCTATTCTGCCATTAGTCAGAAAGACAACGGACAGTTGTTTACTTATTTGCATATTACCGAAAATGCACACAGCCTGTTTGGTTTTGCAGATATGGCAGAAAAAGAACTTTTTATGCAGTTGATCAGCGTATCGGGCGTGGGTGCTTCTACGGCCAGGATGATGCTTTCGGGTATGAAACCCGAAGAAATTACCCGGGCCATTGTGCAGGGCAACACCCGGCAACTGGAAAGTATCAAAGGGATAGGCCGTAAGTCGGCTGAACGGCTGATTGTGGAATTGCGCGATAAACTGGGCAAACAAAGCCCGGAGGAAAATCACCTGCCGGGATTTAGTGCGCCGCAAAATGAAACGGATGCTGTGAATGCCTTAATTTCATTGGGTATTGGAAGGGTGATGGCCGAGCAGGCAGTGAAGAAAGTATTGAAAGCCGGGCCCGATCATCATTCACTGGAGGATATCATTAAACTGGCACTTAAAAATTTATAAGCGATCGGATAGAGCTCTACTTAACCAAGCGGACTTTTTTGAAGACTTCCCGTATTTTACTCACTGCTTATGCATGGCTGCTCTGTACCGCTGTTTCGGCACAACAGAAAGACTCCCTGCGCTTCCCCATCAGCGACCGGAGGGGAGATCCGTTTTCGGTAATAAGCAATAACCCCTTCGATCTGCAAGACACGGGCCTCATTAAAAGATCGGTTGAATACGACCCCAAAACCAAATCCTATTTCATCCGCGAAAAAATCGGTTCGCTGAATTACAGAAAACCGACCGTGCTTTCCTTTGAAGAATACGCAAGGATCCGGGGCAGACAGGCCGAAACGGATTACTTCAAAAAAAGAGCAGACGCGCTGACCCTGCTGAATAAGAAAGCCACCCGCCCGCCCATGCGGGTGTACGACAAATTGTTCGATCGTATTTTTGGTTTAAGTGGCAATAACCTGAAAGTGGATATCCGCCCCAGCGGTGAAGTGAACATTATGGCCGGTTATCAGGGTCAGAACATCAAAAACCCCACCCTGCCGGAGCGGGCAAGAAGGAACGGTGGTTTTGATTTTGACATGAACGCCAACCTGAACCTGAATGCCAATATTGGAGACAAACTCAAATTCCCCATTAACTATAATACGCTCTCTAATCTTGGGTTCGATAACCAGTTGAAACTGGACTACAGGGGAATGGACGATGAAATCATTAAGCGCATTGAAGCGGGTAATATTTCCTTTCAATCGAAGGGTACCCTGATTGCCAGCGCTCAAAACCTGTTCGGGGTTAAAACGGAACTGCAGTTCGGTAAGTTATTTGTTACCGCCGCCATTGCCAACCAGCGTTCTTCCCGGCAGAGTGTGAACCTGCAGGGGGGGGCTGCTTCGCAGACTTTTTCCAAAAAAACTGACGACTACGAAGAAAACCGCCACTTTTTACTGGGCAATTATTTCCGGGCCAATTTTAATAAAACCATGCGCAGCCTTCCTGTGGTGAACTCGCAGGTACAGGTACAGCGGGTGGAGGTTTGGGTAACCAACAGAACCGGCGCCACCACCGATGCACGTGATGTTGTGGGTTTCATGGACCTGGGTGAATCACAGCCCTATAATCCGGCGATTCAGTCGCTGAGTTCCAATCCGCTTCCCGCCAACGGCGCCAATAATTTATTCAACTCGCTTGTAAGCGATCCCAATGCCAGGAACCCCGCATTGGTCAATACTGTGCTCCTGAACAAAGGTCTTCGCCCGGTGGATGATTATGAAAAAACCTTTGCGCGTAAACTCAGCGCCAATGAATATTATTTCAATGCACAGGCGGGGTTTATTTCCGTGAACACGCAACTCCAGTCCGACGAAGTGCTGGCCATTGCCTACCAGTACACTTACAATGGACGTGTGTTCCAGGTGGGTGAATTTTCGCAGGATATTGCATTGGACTCTTCCAGGGGTGTACAAAAAATGTTGTTCCTCAAATTGCTGAAAGCCACTTCGCAGCGAACCGATCTGCCGCTCTGGGGACTGATGATGAAGAACGTGTATTCACTGGATCTGTTCGGGGGCATTCAGCGGGAAGATTTTCAACTGAATGTTCTGTACGAGGAACCCGGCGGGGGGTTAAAACGGTTCCTGCCCGAATCTGCGCCCGCTGTAGACGGACAGCCCCTGCTGCGCATACTGAACCTCGACCGTCTCAACAACCGCAACGATCCGCAACCCGACGGCATATTTGATTATGTAGATGGCTTTACCATTTTGCCGCAGATGGGCCGCGTGGTATTTCCGGTGCTGGAACCTTTTGGAAGAGACCTCGATACGCTGGCTTTTGCAGGGCAGCCCCTTGCCACGAAAAGAAAATATGTGTACTATCAGTTGTACGATTCGATCAAAGCTATTGCGCAAACCTATGCCAATCTGAACCGTTTTGTAATGCAGGGACAAGTGAAGGGCAGCAGTGGCGGTTCTGAAATTTACCTCAACACGTTTAATATTCCGCAGGGCTCCGTGTCGGTAACTGCAGGAGGACAGGTGCTGCGCGAAGGAAGCGATTATATCGTTGATTATAATCTGGGAACGGTCAAAATCATTAACCAGGGCATCCTCAGTTCCAATGTGCCGGTGAAAGTTTCCTTCGAAAACAATATTGGTTTTGGCATGCAGCAACGGGGCTTCACCGGTTTGCGCGCCGATTACCTGGCCAGTAAAAAACTGAGCCTGGGCGCTACCATGGTCAGATTGGGCGAACGGCCCTTCTTCACTAAAATGAGTTATGGCGATGATCCTATCCGCAATACCATGTACGGATTTGATTTCAGCTATAAATCCGAATTGCCCGGGCTTACGCGACTCTTGAATAAGCTGCCTTTTTACGATACAAAGGCCAAATCTTTTATCAATGCTTACGGGGAAGCTGCCATCCTGAAACCCGGCCACCCTTCGCAGATCGGAAAGGGAGATCAGGGTCTGATTTTCATCGACGACTTTGAAGGTACCAGGGCCACTATCGATCTTCGTTTTCCTTTTGTTGCCTGGACCATGGCCTCCACACCGCAGGGCAATCCGCGTTTTCCCGAAGCCACTTTAACCGATAGCATCGACTATAATAAAAACAGGGCCAAGCTGGCCTGGTACAATATTGAACCGAACCTGCAGGATAAGAACAGCACCGGCAACCCCCTGCGCAGAAACCTGGCCGAGCTCAGCGACCCGCGGGTACGGCAGGTTTTTACCAATGAACTTTTTCCGCAACGTACCACCAATATTACCGATGTGCAAACCGCCACATTCGATCTGGCTTATTATCCCACCGAAAAAGGCCCGTACAATTTTGAAACTGCATCCGGTCAGGTAACAGCCGCCGGTAAGCTCACCAATCCTGCTTCCCGCTGGGGCGGTATTATGCGTTCAATTGACCAGACCGATTTTGAAACCAACAATATTGAATTCGTAGAATTCTGGATGCAGAATCCGTTCATCAATAACCCCAACAGCAATGGCGGTAAACTCTACCTGAACTTTGGTAATATCAGCGAAGATGTGTTGAAAGACGGTAAGCGGTTTTATGAAAACGGTATGAACACGCCTACGGTACCCGCTGCAGTAGACAGCAGTAATACATGGGGCAAAACACCGGTGAACCCGATCCAGATTACTCAGGCATTCAGCAATGATCCCAACGACCGTCCTTACCAGGATGTAGGTTTTGACGGAATTGATGATGATGCGGAGCGCAGAAAGAAAGCTTATATTTTGCAAAGGCTGGCCAATAATTTTGGAACAGGCTCCGCCATTTACCAGAAGGCATTGTCCGATCCTTCGAACGACAACTACCAATGGTTTCGAGATGGTTCCTTTGATCCCCTGGGTACCGGTATCCTGGGCCGCTATAAAAACTTTAATAACCCGCAGGGCAACTCGCCCATTGCCACCACCGGCGGACAGTTTACTTCCGCCGCCACCCTGTACCCGGACAATGAAGACCTGAACAGAGACAATACCCTCAACGAAACGGAAGCGTACTATGAATATGAGGTTGCGCTCCGCCCCGGAATGGATGTGGGGGTAACCCCGTATATCACCGACAAGCGAAGGGTAACCGTGAATTCTGCAGACGGTATAACCCGAACCGAAGACTGGTACCTGTTTCGGGTGCCCATTAAAAGCTATTCCAGGAAAGTGGGCAATATTCCCGATTTTAAATCCATTCGTTTTGCAAGAATGTATTTAACCGACTTTGAAGATTCAGTGGTGCTTCGCCTGGCGCGCTTAGACCTGGTGCGGAATCAATGGAGACAGTTTACCTACAACCTTGATACCACAGGGTCTTACACGCCCATCAACAATGCAGGAGGCACCAGTTTCAATACACTGGCGGTGAACCTGGAGGAAAACAGCAGCAGGCAACCGGTCAACTATATCATGCCGCCCGATGTGGAACGCGTGCAGATCCTGAGCAACAACGGGGTGAACCTGCAACAGAATGAGCAGGCCATCAGCCTTCGGGTAAATAACCTGCCAAGCGGGGAAGCCAGGGGCATTTTCAAAACGCTGAACCTGGATATGCGTCGTTATGCAAAACTTTCCATGTACCTGCACGCAGAATCCGTAACCGGCCAACCCCCTCTGATTGACAACGCAATGCTGGCAGTGATCCGCATTGGCCAGGATTTTCTGAATAACTATTATGAAATTAAAATTCCGCTGAAGATTACACCGCCCGGCAGCTATCTGCGCGGGCAGGAAGCCAGGGTATGGCCGGTGGAAAACAATGTAGACTTCAGCCTGCGGGAACTGATAGACCTGAAATTGTTGCGGAACAATGCCGGTGTAAATGTTACTACCATCTTCCGCCGGCAGATTGGTAACAAAACATTTTCCATCATGGGTAACCCCAACCTGGGCGAAGTGCGTGGCATTCTGGTGGCTGTAGAAAATCCCATACAGAACGATTATGCTGCCAGCACAGAAGTATGGATGAATGAATTGCGTTTGTCGGGGATTGACGAAAAGGGTGGCTGGGCTGCATTGGGAAGGGTAGATATGGTGCTGGCCGATCTGGGTACATTAACCGTATCTGCCAATAAATACACGCAGGGCTTTGGCACCATTGAACAGCGGGCCAATGAACGTGCCAAAGACAATCTGATGCAGTTTGATATTGCTGCGAATATTGATGCGGGCAAACTGGTTCCTAAAAAAGCCAGGCTCTCCGTTCCTGTTTATGCCAGCATTAACAGAAGTGTCCGGACTCCGGAATTTGATCCGTACGACAAGGATGTATTGTATGCCGAAAAAATCAGCAGGAGCCCGGAAGCGGTGCGAGATTCCATCCGAAGGGCCGCCGTGGATCAGACCACCATCAAAACCATCAACTTCACCAATGTTCGGGTGATGCCCGGTTCGGGGAAACCTGGCCTGTTTCGCTTAAGCAATTTTGATTTCAGTTATGCTTTTTCTCAAACCGAACAATCCAGCCCCGTTGTGTTGCAAAACAGGATAGTGCGACATCGCGGCGGACTGGGATACACTTTTGTTGGGCAAAACCATTTTATTGAGCCGTTCAAAAAAATCATCAAAGGGAAATCGCCCTGGCTGTCCTTTATCCGCGATGCCAACATCAACCTGCGGCCTTCCTTCCTGAATTTCAGGGCGGATATCAACCGTCAGTTTGCCGAGTTTATTCCAAGGATTGTAAGTTCTTACAGCAACAAAGTGGACCGTGTGGATACCACTTACGATAAGTATTTTACGTTCGACCGTTATTACAATATGCGCTGGGACCTTACCCGTTCGCTGAATGCAGACTTCAATGCCACCAACAACGCCAGGGTAGACGAACCCTTCGGAAGAATTGATACCAAAGAAAAAAAGGATACTGTCCGCCGCAATTTCCTGAAAGGCGGACGCAATACACTGTACCAGCAGAAGGTCCTGCTGAATTACAATCTTCCGCTGAATAAATTTCCTTTTGCCGACTGGATCACGGCCAGGTATAGTTATGGTACGTCCTACAATTGGATCGGCGCCAGCCGGATAGCGGTGAACCTGGGGAATACCATTGAGAACTCACAGGAAAATACCTTTACGGCACAGTTCAGTTTTGCCAACCTCTATGCCAAATCAAAATGGATGCGGGCATTGGATAATATGCCGGCCCCCCGCCCTAAAAATGCACCGGCCAACCCGCAGGCTACTTTAAGTTCCTCGCTTCCTTCCAAAGAAGAAGTGCTCCGCGATCTCAGCGGTAAGGCCCGGTTGGATGCCCTGAAAAAATGGCGGCAGCAGCGAAGGGATTATCGCATTGCCGATAAACTGAGCAGGGCCAACCTGATGCCCGAACTAAGCGGCATAGAGCGTTCTGCCGGTAAGTTCCTGACCATGATCCGGAATGTATCGCTCAACTACAGTGAAAATTTCCGCAGCAGGCTGCCCGGTTATATGGATAGTACGCAGTTCATTGGACAGAACTTTAAAACCATGGCCCCCGGCCTGGATTATGTATTTGGTAAGCAACCCGATAAAAACTGGATTGACCAGAAAATTGCCAAAGGGCTCCTGACCAAAGACAGCACATTCAATTTTATATTCAGGCAGAGTTTTGAACAAAGATTGAATATTACCGCGCAACTGGAACCCGTGCGCGAACTGATCATTGACCTGAACCTGGATAAAACTTTTACCAAAGATTACACTGCACTGATTAAAGACACCACGGGTACCGGGAATCATTTTGGTCAGTTGAATCCTTTGTTCAACGGAGGATTCAGCGTTTCCTATATCGCTTTCAATACCCTGTTTGGCAGGCAGAACCCGAACGAGATCTCAGCCACTTTCCGGAAATTTCAGGACAACAGGATCATTGTTTCGCAGCGGGTGGCCGCCGCCAATCCTTACTGGCAGGCCTTACCCGATAACCAGAAATTTACCCCCGACGGGTTTGCCAGGGGTTATGGGCGCTATGCTCAGGATGTGCTGGTGCCTGCTTTCATTGCCGCCTACACCGGCAAGGATCCGAACAATATCAGCCTCATTAAAGAAGCGGGCAGCAATATCAGCGCCAATCCTTTTCGGGGCATCATTCCGAGACCTAACTGGAAACTGACCTATACGGGCCTGAGTAAGATACCGGCGCTCTCTTCGTTGTTTACCAATATCACCATTTCCCATGGTTACAATGGCCAGTTAAGTATGAACAGTTTCAACAGTGCATTGCTGTACCAGGACCCGTTCCGCCTCAGCGCTCCGGGCTTCATAGACAGTACCAGCGGCAACTTTATTCCTTTCTTCCTGATTCCGAATGTGAGTATTGCCGAACGTTTTGAGCCGTTGATTAAAGTGGACCTGACCACCACTACTCAGTTCAACTTCAATTTTGAATACAGGAAGAGCCGGCAACTGAGTATGAGCCTGATCGACTACCAGCTCAGTGAAAGCAGGAGTACGGAATGGATTGTTGGGGTGAACTGGAGAAAGCGGGGTTTCAACCTGCCCTTCCGGCTGCCCGGCGTAAAAGGTAAAAAGCTGGAGAACGACCTGAACCTGAAACTGGATGTTTCCGTCAGGGATGTTTCAATCAGCAACAGCAGGCTCGACCAGAGCAATGCCTATGGTACCGGCGGACAAAAAGAAATCACCCTTCAGCCGGCGATTGACTATGTACTCAATAACCGGATCAACATCAAATTCTTCTTCGACCAGCGCAGGGTAACGCCTTATATCTCTACCTCTGCACCAATCACCAACACCAGGGCCGGAATCAATGTGCGGATTTCACTGGCACAATAAAAAAGCCCCCAAAAAGTAAAACACTTATTGGGGGCAGTGCAAAGCGCGGAGTTTTTTAAATTGTTTGTTGAATGCTATTGTATGCAGGTTAATTTTTGCGGAAAGCCCATTTGCCCATTTCTTTCCAGCTTACTTTCTTACCGTACATCAGGATACCGGTGCGGTATATTTTGGCGCTGAGCCAGGTGGTCAGTAAGAAGCCGCCTACCAGGCTGAGCATACTTGCTGCCAGCTCCCAGTATGCAACGGTTCCGGGTACGCCATAGGCAATCCGCGCCATCATCACCATCGGTGAACTGAACGGTATGATACTGGCCCAGGTGGCAATCGGTGTGCCGGGATTCTGTACCGCATTGGTCATGATGATGAAAGAGAAAATGATGGGCATGGTAATCGGCATCATCAGGCTCTGCGCATCCTGCGGATCCTCGTTCACTACACTGCCTACGGCTGCAAACAGGGAAGCATAGAACAGGTAACCCCCTAAAAAATAGAAGATGAAACATCCGATAATCAATGGCCAGTTGGCAGTGGTCATGGTGTGCTGGATCTTATAAATATTCTGCGCGGTGTCTCCGGCCTGCATCATTCCGCCAGCGGGAATCTGACCGTTGTATTGTTTTAATGTATTTACCTGGTCCAGCACATCATGCGGTATCAGAAACTGAGCTGCTGCCATCAGTCCAACCACCAGTACAATCCACATCAGGAACTGGGTAAGGCCCACTGCTCCAATACCAATGATCTTTCCGAGCATCAACTGGAAGGGCTTAACACTGCTCACCATCACTTCTGCAATGCGGTTGGTTTTTTCTTCCATTACTCCTCGCATCACCATGGCGCCGTAAATGAACATGGTAATGTAAATCAGCATACCACTGCCAAAACCGATGCCATAGGAGAGAGCCGCGTTGCTTTCCTTGGCCGTATCGCCCTGTTCTTCCAGTGATTTCAATTCGGCAAACTGCGATTTCTCCCGGATGGAATCCAGTTGGGCGCGCTGAATGCCCGCATCCTGTAACATTTTGTCTTCGATGGCCTCATCTATCTTACTGCTGATGGCTTCTTCGGTGGTTAGCCCGATCCTTTTTTTGGAACGGATAATATAGTTCACTTTTTTGGTGCCCTCAAATTTGGGTATGAGCAGGATATCGGTATAGCCTTTTTTGATATAGTTGGAGGTATCCACCCCTTCCGGAAACTCAAAATGGATATGCTTGGAATTACCCAGGTTCCCTTTAAAAAATCCATTGTGGTCAATGACGGCAATCTTATGATCCTCCTTGCCCTGTACGGCAAAATAAGTGGCGCCCACAAAAAACAACACAATGAGTAAGGGGGTGAGTATGGTCGTAAGCAGGAAACGTTTGTTCTTTACCCTGCTGAGGTATTCTCGTTGTATGATAATGAGTATTTTGTTCATCTGGCTGATTGATTAAACTGTTTTTTGAAATGCCCTGGTGGTTGCGGAAGTGCCTTCTACCAGGTTGATAAAAATTTCGTTGAGGGTTGGCAATATTTCATGAAAGGATTCAATGGTGCATTGCTGTTGCAGAAAGTGCTGCAATACATCGTTGCTCCGGTGGTCGTTGCTGATTTTTACAATCAGCTCATTCGCCTTCTGATCTACCACGGTAAACGCCTCAGACTGAATGGCCGCAGGCAGTCCGGACAGTTTGATGCTGAACTTGTTTTCCTTAAACTGCTGTTTGATATGGTCTACCGTTCCATCCAGTATTTTTTTGCCCAGGTTCACCAGTACAATATGATCACAGATTTCTTCCACCTGTTCCATCCTGTGTGTACTGAAAATTACGGTGCTGCCTCTCTGCGCCAGTCCGTATATTTCATCTTTGATGAGGTTGGCATTCACAGGATCAAGCCCGCTGAACGGTTCATCGAGAATAATCAGTTTGGGCTCGTGTAATACGGTGGTTACAAACTGAAGCTTCTGGCTCATTCCTTTACTGAGGTCCTCTACTTTCTTGTTCCACCATGTTTCCATTTCGAGGCGCCTGAACCAGAAACGGATTTTCTCCATAGCATCGGCCTTACTTAACCCTTTTAACTGTGCCAGGTATAAGGCCTGCTCACCGATTTTCATTTTCTTGTAAAGGCCCCGCTCTTCGGGCATATAACCGATCCGGATGATGTCTTCCTCCGGGTTAAAAGTTCTTCCGTCGAACCGGATACTGCCGCTGTCGGGATAAAATATACCGGTAATCATTCGGAGAAGGGTGGTTTTCCCTGCACCGTTAGGTCCCAGCAGGCCAAATATGCTGCCTTTCTCAATGGAAAAGCTGATATCGTCTACCGCCTTCTGCGTTGCATAGTGTTTTTTGAGGTGTTCAAGCTCCAGGATTGCACTCATATTATTTAGTGGTTAGGTGATTTAGCGTTTAAAAGCATTAGTTGCCCTGATTGCCAAAATATTACAGCAACCATCTTCTTTGTAGTAAATTTGCATAAAATTTAATCAAAAGAACAGAATAATGACCAACGGTTTCAGGAAGACAGGACTTTTTATTGTGATGCTGGTGATATTAACCGGATTAAGCAGTTGGGGGTTCCTGGTACATAAAACAGTGCAACAACTGGCTATTTATCAATTACCGGCCCCGATGATCCCCCTTTTCTACGGACATGCCGATCAGTTGATTTATGATGCGGTCAGGCCGGATATCAGGAGAAACAACGACAGCGCAGAAGCGCCCAAACATTTTATAGACCTGGAAGATTTTGGAAAAGAGGCGGCTCACCAGATGCCGCTGAAATGGGAAGCAGCGTTGGAGCAATATGGAAAGGACAGTTTGCTGAAGTATGGTTATGTTCCCTACCAGGTGGTTTTCCTTCAACAAAAACTCACGGAAGCCTTCCGCGAAAAAAACAGGGACAGTATTCTTTTTTATGCTGCAGATATGGGTCATTATATAGCAGATGCTCATGTGCCGCTGCATACCACCAACAATTATGACGGACAATTAACCGGTCAGAACGGGCTGCATAGTTTATGGGAAACCATGGTACCTGAAATAGCAATCGGCGGCTATCAACTGGCTACAAACCACCAGGCGCAATACCTGAAAGAGCCAGCGATGGCCATCTGGAAAGCAGTGAGACATGCCAATGCCTTGTTGCCTGATGTGCTGGCGAAAGAAAAAGAGGTATCCCAAAATTTTACGGACGCCGAAAAATACCGTATACAGGTAAGGAAGGGTAAAGAATATAAATATTATACCTCCGCATTTGCCAAGGCATATGGCGCCGCGCTCAAAACTACGGTGAATGATCAGTTACTGGCATCCGCCGAACTTACTGCAGACTTCTGGTTTACCAGTTGGGTGAATGCCGGAAAGCCGGATCTGTCTGCCATTGCCAACTGGTCCGAAGCAAAGAAGACTGCGTATGAGCAGGAATATCTGTTGTTCCGGAAAAATGAATTATTGCAAAGCAATAAACTGCAGGCGAAGAAAACGGAACCCGGTGCCCGGTAAAATGGTGGTTTGCACTACTTCCATTTTTCATGGATCATCCAAGCCAGTTTCTGCCCGTCCATGGCAGCACTGACGATTCCGCCGGCATAACCGGCCCCCTCACCGCAGGGATAGAGGTTGTTCAGTTGCGGATGCGCCAGCGTATCGGGTAACCTGGGTATTCTTACCGGGGAAGAGGTCCTGCTTTCCGTTGCAACCACTACGGCTTCATTGGTGAAATAGCCCTTCATCTTTTTTCCGAAACTGCCGAATCCACCCTGTAAACTTTTGTACACAAAATCGGGCAGTACCTGGTTCAGCGAACAGGATGCCAGCCCCGGTAAGTAGCTGCAATCGGGAAGCGAGGAGGAAAACCTGTTGTTACAGAAATCGGCCATGCGCTGTGCCGGTGCAACAAATTTTCCGCCACCAGCCCGGAAGGCTTTTTGTTCGATGGCCTGCTGAAAATGCATCAGCAACAAAGGGTCCGCTTCAACCGCCTGTTGTTGCTGTTTAAAATAGTTGAACGCATCTGCTTCGGTTATCTGTACCACCATGCCGCTGTTGGCGTAGGGGTTGTTTCTTTTACTGGGGCTCCATCCGTTTACCACCAGTTCTCCCGGATCGGTTGCAGCCGGAGCAATAATGCCGCCCGGACACATACAGAAACTGAATACACCCCTGCCGTTGACCTGTTCTACCAAACTGTAGGATGCAGGCGGTAACCCGGCATCCCGGATGCTGCAATGGTATTGTGCAGCATCCACAATCTGTTGCGGATGTTCGATCCGCACGCCTAATGCAAATGGTTTGGATTCGATCAGGATCTCTTTTTTCCGGAGCAGTAAAAAAATATCCCTTGCGGAGTGGCCGGTTGCCAGTATATAGGCATCGGCTTTAAGAGTATCTCCGTCGGCTGTGCAAATGGAGGTGATCTTTCCGTTGCTGTAATGAATATCGGTCAGCTTTTTATTGAAATGTAATTCGCCACCGCAGTTCATGATCTGTTGCCGCATGGCGGTAATGATCTGCGGTAATTTATTGGTGCCGATATGCGGATGAGACTGGTATAAGACCGACTCTTCTGCGCCGAACTGATAAAACAACTGCAGTACTTTATCGATGCTTCCCCGTTTGCTGCTGCGGGTGTATAATTTACCATCACTGTACGTGCCTGCACCGCCTTCGCCAAAACAATAATTGCTTTCTGGATTTACTTCGCCTTCCTTGTTCAGGCGGGCCAGGTCTCTTCTTCTCGACTTCACATCTTTCCCCCTTTCAATGATGATGGGCATGATGCCCAGCTCCAGCAGTTGCAATGCCGCAAATAAACCTGCCGGCCCTGCGCCGATAATGATGACTCTTTTGGGTGCCTGTTTCACCTGTTTGAACGTGTAAGCTGTTCTGTTGCGGGGAACTGCAGGCTCGTTGATGAAGACCCTGACGCCCAGGTTGATCCATACCTGTTGCTTGCTGCGGGCATCAATGGATTGCTTTGTAATCAGGAACCCGGTCACTTCGCCGGGTTCCAGGCCGGCCGTGCGGGCAATACAGGCCTGGATTATTTCCGTGGAAGCAGCTTCCTGCGGCTTCAGCCTGAGGATGAATTCTTTTTGCATACTGTCAGGTGTTTATCCTAAAAAGTGTTGGTATGGTAACGTGAAGGGAATGGATCAGAACGGTAAATCGTCCACTGCATCCATCGCCGGCGGCATATCATTGTAGGAACCTGCGGGCGGCATATCCGTTCCTTCGCCGGATAACTTCATGGTTTCCATTCTCCACGCATCCAGGTTGGTGATGTAGTTCTCCCTGCCATCCTTCATCCATTTGGTTCCTTTGATGTTGAACATCACTTTCACCTCATCTCCAAGATTAAACCGGTCGGGCATGGCTGTTTTGTCCTGAACACACTGAAACTTAATATAATTGGTAATAGATCTGCCATTGATATCTTCGGTTTTCTCAATCACGAACTCCCTGGTTTTGAAGGTTTCCGTACGTTGAACGATGTCATATCTGGCTACTAATTTTCCGGTAATCTCGTAACTCATTTTCAAGGGTTTTTTAAGGTTAGACAAAAGTACTGCTAAATACAGCTACTATTTAAAAAAATAGCTTTGTAAATAATAATTATTGTACCTTTCTCAACGCACAAACCGCAACCATGAATCGCAATACCCTGTTGTATATTTTTCTTTTCTTTCTGGTATCCTGTACAACCACTTACCAGCCGAAATCCATGAATTACCAGGGGTACAGTGTTTCTCCCAAAATCAAATCGGATACGGCGCTCACCAATATGCTGCAACCCTATTCCGGTGAGGTACAGCGCATGATGCAAAAAGTGATCGGGTTTACCAATAGCAATATGTACCGCAGGCAACCGGAGAGTATCCTGGGGAATTTTATGGCAGATTGCATGCAACAGATGGCCGCAATAAAATTTGGCAAACCTGTGGATGTGGGGTTCATGAATAACGGCGGGATCCGTTCGGAACTGCAGAAAGGAAATATCACTTTAGGCAATATATATGAACTCATGCCTTTTGATAATCTGGTGGTGATACAGGAGTTGAAGGGGGATGTGTTGGAACAGTTTTTTCATCATATAGCTGCCGACAGGGGCTGGCCTGTTTCGAAAGGCTCTTCCTATGTGATTCGTTCCGGTAAAGCGGAGCAGATCATCATCAACGGCAAGCCGCTCAACAGGGATGCTACCTATGTGGTAGCCAATTCGGATTATATAGCTGCAGGCGGAAGCAATGCATCCATGCTGAAAGCCTTTCCTGTCCAGAACAAGGGTTATCTGTTGCGGGATGCCTTGGTAGATTATATCGGGTTATTGACTAAACAGGGAAAACCGGTGGACGGTTCATTAGAAAACAGAGTAAGTATTGCGAATGAATAGAAGAAAATTTATCAGGGAAACCGCTTTAACAGCCGGCGCGCTAATGGCATCGTCCATGGTGGGAGCAGTGCCTGCGGAATATCCGCTGACCATTTTGCATACCAATGACGTACACAGCCACCTCGACCCTTTTCCGATGGATGGAAGCAGGAACCAGGGGCTGGGAGGTGTGGCGGCCCGGTCTTCTCTTATAAAAGATATACGGGCAGAAGCAGACCAGGTATTATTGCTGGATGCCGGGGATATCTTTCAGGGTACCCCTTATTTTAACCTGTACAAGGGAGAACCGGAAATCAAAGCCATGAGTAAAATGGGTTACGATGCGGCTACCATGGGTAACCACGACTTTGATGCTGGTATCGAAAACTTTGCCAACCAGTTGCAGCATGCCAGTTTCCCGATCGTAATTTGTAACTACGATTTTACCGGTACGCCTATGGAAAATAATTACCGGCCGTACACCATTATTCAAAAAGGAAAACAGAAAGTGGGGATACTGGGAGTGGGGATAGAACTGGATGGGTTGGTGTCTGCCAATCTCTATGGTAACACGGTGTATAAAAACCCGGTTGAATCGGCCAATGCAACTGCTGAATTACTGCGCAGGAAACAGTGCGATTTTATTGTCTGTTTGTCTCACCTGGGCGATAAATACGAGGAAGACAAAGTAAGCGATGAAATACTGGCGAAAGAGAGTTACGACATTGATTTAATTATTGGCGGTCATACGCACCGGTTCTTTGGCCAGCCGAGAGAGTACAGGAACAGGAAGGGAGGGGATGTTTTGGTGAATCAGGTAGGTTGGGGGGGGCTTCAGTTGGGTCGCCTGGATTATATTTTTTCGTCAAATAAGCAGAAAAATTTGGCAAAAGCCCATACTGTGGTTGTGACGAGAAAAACAAACGAATAAAAAAATTTTTTTTTCAACATAAAGTCTACATATTCGCAGCCCCAATTTATTTTCCTAACATATTAACATGTGGGGAAAATTCGATAACTTGAAGGCAAGAGCGTGTGGATGGAAATTGCAGGAGAAAATAGTAACTGATTATATAAAATTGTTCATTTTTTTGTATGGCTAAGACTGCTGAATCCGTTTGGACTAATTGTTTGAAGATCATCAAGGACATTGTAGAATGGCAACATTTTAAGACGTGGTTTGAGCCGATTACTCCAGTAGAACTGAAGGAAAATGTACTGATGATCCAGGTACCCAGCCAGTTCTTTTATGAATACCTCGAAGAGCATTATGTTACCCTGCTGGCTAAAACATTAAAAAGAGAATTGAGCAAGGATGCAAGACTGGAATACCGCATCATGGTAGACAGCGGCAGTTCTAACGGCAGAAACGGTTCTATGGATATTCCCGCACGCGGTCCGAAATCCATCAACAATAATGAAATGAATTTTCCGCTGGTGATCGATAATCCCGTAAAGAATCCATTTGTGATTCCCGGCCTGAAGAAAATGCAGATTGATCCCCAGTTGAATCATATGTACACCTTCGATTCCTTCATTGAAGGGGATTGTAACAGGGTGGCCAGAAGAGCAGGTAAAACGGTTGCTGAAAAGCCCGGCGCCAACTCCTTTAACCCATTGGTGATATATGGTGGCGTAGGGTTGGGCAAGACCCACCTGGGACAGGCTATTGGTAATGATGTTAAACGCCTGCATCCTTCCAAAGTGGTGCTTTATGTGAGTAGTGAAAAGTTCATCAACCAGTTTCAGGATCATAGCCGTAATAATGCCATTAATGACTTCATTCATTTTTATCAACTGATAGATGTATTGATCATTGATGATGTACAGTTCTTCAGCAGGGCGGAAAAAAGCCAGGATGCATTCTTTGCCATTTTCAATCACCTTCACCAGAGCGGTAAACAACTGGTGCTTACCTCCGACAAACCGCCCAAGGACCTGGATGGTATGCAGGAAAGACTGCTGAGCCGTTTCCGCTGGGGGCTGAGTGCAGATTTGCAGGTGCCCGATTACGAAACCCGTATTGAGATCCTGGAAAAGAAAATGAAGAACGATGGGCTGGATATGCCGAAGGAAGTTGTGAAGTATGTGGCTTATAATATCAATACCAATGTGCGTGAACTGGAAGGCGCTTTGATTTCCCTGTTGGCGCAATCCTCGCTCAACAAGAAAGAAATTGACGTAGAACTGGCTAAGAAAGTACTGCGGAATTTTGTTAAAACCAGCAGTAAGGAAATTACCATCGATGCCATCCAGAAAATGGTTTGTGAATACTTTGATGTTCCTTACGACAAACTGCTGCACAAGACCCGTAAGCGCGAGATCGTACAGGCAAGACAGATTACCATGTACCTGGCCAAAGCCTTCACTAAAAACTCGCTGAAGACCATTGGAGAGCATTTTGGCGGAAGAGACCATACCACGGTTATTCACTCCTGCCAAACCGTAAAGGATTTAATGGATACCGATTCCATTTTCCGCGAAAATGTGATGGAACTGACGCAGAAAGTGCAACTGGCCGCTATGTAACGGATTTTTTGCAATCGGCTGAAAATATGGTGCATCCTGTCTCTCCGCAGACGGGATGTTTTATTTTGCGTTTTTTTGAATCAATTTTTGGCAGTTAACCATATGAAACTTATTTTTGCAGCCCTCTCTGAAAAGAGTAAGGACGGTGAGGTGGATGAGTGGCTGAAATCAGTAGTTTGCTAAACTGCCGTACGGGTTAAACTGTACCGCGGGTTCGAATCCCGCCCTCACCGCAGTGAGGCCACAAAAAAGTAAAAGGATTTTCTCCGGCAGGAAATCTGAGGTTGGAAATAGTTTCGGGAAGTAGCGCAGGCCGGTAGCGCACCTGGTTTGGGACCAGGGGGTCGCAGGTTCGAATCCTGTCTTCCCGACGAAAAAAAAGCCAGCACGAAAGTGTTGGCTTTTTTGTTTCGAGCACGTCGCGAACTGGTTCGAGTAAGGGATCAAGAACATAAATTGTCGCCCCTTCTTGCAACTTTAACCCTCTTAAAACGCCTAAGTCAGTAAGTTGGTTAGATTTTTTTTATTACATTAATTTATATTGTAAATTATGGTATAAAAAAAATACTTAACCCACCATTTTGGAAATCACTGTTTGTAATTGGTTTGTTCATTTCGATGGTATTGTTGTTTCGGTTCATTAACAAGCAGACTGCGATTGAGGTGAGTGGTTTTATCCTAATGTTATTTTCAGTAGCAAAAAACAAAAAATTAACAATATGATCGAGTTTGTGAAAGACATTCAAAACCTGGTTATAAAACACTGGGGAAAATTAATTATAGTTGCGTTGGTAGTTGGCTTTCTTTTAAACTATGATGACGTAAAAAGAGGATTTATAGATGGATTTAACGATGGGCGTTCCGAAGTAAAACATCCTCAATCAAAATAAAATAATACAGAACAAGTAACCGATTGTTACCCCTGTTTCTTTGTTGGGTAATATTTTTGGATGCTTTCGGTCATCATCTCATAAATATGTTTTGTTTCGGGATAGTCTTTCAGCAGGCTCAGGTGCTTCTCTATGGTACTCTCATCTCCCCGGAAAGCAGGACCAGCCTGTGTATCGCGGGGATGGGCTGTTGTGATACTGTTCGCAGACTGCGTTATAATATCATAGAAGAGGGAAAAAGATAGCTGCTCTTTTTCGCAAATCTCTGCAGCCAGATGGTATAAGTGATTAGAGAAGTTGGCTGTGAGAGAAGCGAGCATGTGCATTTGGATGCGTTGATGGTCACCGGCACATACAATATTAGAAGAAAATAGTTTGCCGAGTTCCTCAATTTCGCGGGTAACTTCAGTGGTATTTCCATCTGCCACCATAGTGGCGCCTGTAAGTGTTTGCATATGTTTCCTTACCATCTTTACCGGCCATAAAACGCCATAGCGCGTTGCAGCATTGCGCAAAATGTCTTTTGAAACCGACCCTGCTGTGTGGATCACGAGGCTATTGAAAAGCTTTAGTTTTGCAGCGACGGCCTGGAGTGCATCATCCTTTACAGCAAGGAGGTAAATGGCCGAGTTCGCGTTTAGGGAAGCGATATCGTTAATTGCTTCTGCACCCAGCTCGTTCGCCAGCAGTGTTGCGTTGGACAGGGTTGGACTATACACCTGGCGGATCTGCAGTCCGTGACCATGCAGTACCCTCCCCATAACAGTAGCCAGGTTCCCGGAACCGATCAGGGTTACCGTGGCGTGTTGAAAGGGATTCTCCGGATTATTGGTTGTTGATTTTTTCAATGAGATAGCTTGTGATAAATGTTGCGATATCGGATTTACTGCGATTCCCCGAGTTCAGCTCCTGACCATGGTCAATGATTGTGATGGTATTGGTATCTGTGCCAAAACCTGCGCCAGGATCATTCAGGGAATTCAGAATCACGGCATCCAGATTTTTTTTATGCAGTTTTGCTTTCGCGTTGTTTATCTCGTTATCTGTTTCAAGCGCAAAACCGATCAATAACTGATTTGCTTTTTTGTTTGATCCTAACCAGGCAGCAATATCGGTGGTGGGGCGCAGGGCAAGGTGGAGATCGGCGCCGGTTTTTTTAATCTTGTGGCCTGCGATGGATGCAGGTGTAAAGTCTGCAACGGCTGCATTCATAATCATGATGTCTGCATCAACGGATATCCGTTTGCAGGCTTCCAATAGTTCTTCGGCCGATTCAATATGTATTACCTCTATCCCTTGATACACTGCTTTTTCATTTGTGGGGCCCGTGATGAGCGTTACTGAAGCGCCATGTTCATAGAGTGAACGGGCAATGGCAAAACCCATTTTACCCGAAGACCGGTTGCCGATAAAGCGCACCGGATCAATGGGCTCATAGGTAGGGCCTGCGGTTACTAAAATCTTTTTTCCCTGCAAGGCTGATGTACGAAAAAAATGTTCTTTGAGAAAACAAAGCATCTCTTCCGGCTCTGCCATGCGTCCCTCCCCGGAAAGACCACTGGCAAGTTCTCCAATGCCGGGCGGAATTACCTGTACCCCATCGCTTACAAGCTGTTGCAGATTGCGGCCTGTGGCGGGGTGTTTCCACATATCTTCATCCATGGCAGGCGCCACGGCTACCGGACAGGTGGCGGAGAGATAGGTGGCAAGTAAAATATGATCACAGACGCCTGTGGCCATTTTGGATAAGGTGTTGGCGCTGAGCGGTGCAACCAGGAATACATCGGGCCATCTGCCCAACATCACATGGTCGGTCCACACATCCTCTTCCACAAATCCGGTGATGACTTTGTTTTTTGAAAGGGTGGATAGTACCAACGGCGTTACAAAATCTGTGGCGGCCCTGGTCATGATCAGTTTTACTTCGGCTCCTTCTTTTATAAGTAAACGAACCAGGTAAGGGATTTTATAAGCGGCGATACTTCCGGAAACGGCGATCAGTATCTTTTTATTTCTTAACATGGATGTAAAATTATGCTATCCGTTCGTGGGAAAGCCAATAGTTTTGCAGTAAAAATACAATATGCTGATTGCCAGGACGGAAAAAGAGATTACCGATTTTCTTGCAGGATTTTGCGGTAAAAGGGTTGGTTTTGTACCTACGATGGGTGCTTTACATGAGGGACATCTCGCGTTAATTGAGCAGAGCAGGGCGCAGTGTGATATAACCGTTTGCAGCATATTTATTAATCCAACCCAGTTTACAAACGCCCAGGACCTGGAGAAGTATCCGGTTACCACACAGGAAGATATTGAAAAGCTGCAGGCTGCTCATTGCGATCTGCTGTTTTTACCTTCCACGGAGGTGATCTATCCCAATGGCTTTGCTATAAAGCAACCTTATCTATTGGGCAATTTGGAAAATGTGCTGGAGGGCGCATTCAGGCCCGGCCATTTTCAGGGCGTAGCCCAGGTGGTGGACAGGCTTTTACAAATAGTCCGGCCTGCCTGTTTACTGATGGGCGAAAAGGACTGGCAGCAGACGCGCGTCATCAATAAGATGTTGCTGGGGCATACCAGTTATCCCACACCAACGCTGGTGATCGGCCCAACCATCAGAGAAGCTTCGGGGCTGGCTAAAAGCAGCAGAAATTTGCGGATACCTGCTGAACGATTGCCTAATGCGGCTGCATTATACCACAGTCTTCAGCAAATCAACAGCCGGATAAGTAAATCCAACCCGAAGGATTTGATTGAGGTTGCAAAGCAGCAGTTACTTGCTGCGGGTTTTGAAAAAGTGGAATATATTGCTGTTGTTGAAGCAGATACGCTTGAGGAAAAAGAAAATTTTTATAAAGGAGACCACCTGCGGATACTCGGGGCTGCCTGGTATTTTGGTGTCCGGCTAATTGATAACATTTCCGTGACAATATAAACAGAACCACTGTTTAATTTTGTAAAGCCATATTTTATTCTAAAGCAGAGATAGGCAGGATATTTTTCAAATCACAATGCCCTTAATGCTCTGTTATGCATCCAACACAAAAAAAGATCACAACCCATACCATTCGTACTAAGAAAGCAATGGGAGAGAAAATCACTATGCTTACAGCGTATGATTTTTCTTTTGCAAGGTTACTGGATCAGGCAGGAATCGATATCCTGCTTGTTGGCGATAGTGCCGCCAATACTATGGCCGGGTATGAAACCACGATCCCCATCACACTGGACCAGATGATCTATCACGGGCAATGTGTTGTGCGCGCAGTGAACCATGCATTGGTGGTGATTGATCTTCCTTTCGGGTCCTATCAAAGAAGCTGCGAACAGGCGCTCGACAGTGCAATACGTGTAATGAAGGAAACGGGCGGTCATGCCGTTAAGCTGGAAGGTGGCGAGGAAATGGCAACTACTATCCGGAAAATTGTTCACGCAGGTATTCCTGTGATGGGCCACCTGGGCCTTACCCCACAAAGTATTTATCAGTTTGGCAGCTATGCAACAAGAGCAAAACAGACGGCTGAAGCCGAACAGATCAAAAAAGATGTAAAGGCGTTGGAAGAAGCGGGTTGTTTTGCCATTGTTCTCGAAAAGATCCCGGCCCTGCTTGCCAAAGAATTAACGGAGTTGGTTGCCGTTCCGCTTATCGGAATCGGGGCGGGTAAATACTGCGACGGGCAGGTGCTTGTGATGCACGATATGCTGGGCATGCAAACGGATTTTTCGCCCCGGTTTATTCGCCGGTATGCCAATTTACAGGAAAACATTCAAGAGGCTGTTGCTCAATATTGTAAGGATGTAAGGGAGGGTGGATTCCCCGATGAATCGGAATCATATTAACGGCAATTTTAAATTAACATAATGAAAATGCAGATTCAAATTCTGAAATCTAAAGTGCATGGCGCCACCATTACGGAAGCCAACCTGAACTATACGGGAAGCCTGACGCTGGACGTTGAGCTCATGGAAAGGGCAGGAATGATTGATGGAGAAAAAGTGCAGGTGGTGAACCAGAACAACGGGGAGCGCCTGGAAACCTACCTGATCAAAGGGGGGAGGGGAACGGGTGTGTGCTGTCTGAACGGACCTGCTGCCAGGAAGGGTATGGCAGGTGATAAAGTAGTGATCATTACTTATGCGCTTGTGCCGGTTGAGGAAGCGGGTAACTGGATTGCGCCGAAGGTTTTTGTGGATGCGCATAATAAAGTGATTGAGCAATAATCCAAAGTATAAGCGAGCGCTCAATTTGCCCTTTGATGTGTACAAGGCTCCGGATGCAACCCCGGGCTTGCCCACCGCATCCCGGGAATGATTGCCTGTTGCCTGAGTTAATGGTGAGTGAAAATAATGCCTTAGTTGCAGTTCACCCCTCATTTTGGACACTTCGCCCTTCCTGCTAATTATGCTGTTCCCGTTTTTTCTTATTTTGCCAAATGGATAAAAATGAGCAAAAGATCTGTTGGTACAGCTCTCTGTTAATTGCGTTGACTGTGAATTCAGCAAGGTTGATGGCTTTGAGAGAAAACGGTATTATTGCCCGGTATTGGCATTTTGATATTTATGAATTCAGCTTTCAATTTTTCTATAATCTGTTTTTCTCTTTTTTATTGTTTTACCTGAACCTTTCTGAAAACAGGTTTTTTAGTATCTACCGCCAGAAAAAGCAATTTGGCAAATACTATCTCTGTAATGCGCTTGTTGTAGTGACTGCAACGGTAGCAGGGCATTTGCTGCAATCTGAACTGTTTAAAGACGCGCATGTACTGTTAATAATCGGAAAAGGATATATTGCGAGGTTTACCCTGACCTGTATCCTGGTAGCCATCATCACTCGCCTGGTTCTGCTGATGCGGGAAAACAGGAAGAAGGACTCTAAAAATGAAAAGCTTAAAAATGCGTATCTGCAGACTCAACTGGAATTATTGAAAAAACAAATGGATCCCCACCTGTTATTTAATTCACTCAGTAGTTTATCGGGCATTGTAAGGGAAAATCAAAAACTTGCACAAGTGTATATTTTTCATCTTTCAAAAGTTTTCAGGAATGCGCTGGTATATTCAAAATCAACTTTAGTAAGTGTTTGGGAAGAGTTGGACACCCTGGATTCTTACCAGAAGCTGATATCTTTGCGGTTAGAAGATGCTTTTAGGATAAACATAGAAGTAGATACCAAGGTCTCCAATTATCAAATTCCACACCTTTCATTGCAACCTTTACTGGAAAATGCCGCCAGGCATAATATCGCCACCAAAGAGAAACCATTGGAGATATGTATATATAACGAAGGGGATTTTTTGGTCGTAACCAATAATCTGCAACCCCTTCCTGTTCCGGAAAGCGGTACGGGCATAGGACTTGCTAACCTGCATGAACGTTTTTTTCTCCTTACCCAAAAAGAGATTGAGATACAGAGAACAAATGATTTATTTATTGTGAAATTGCCACTTACAATATGAAAAAACTCCGGATAGTAATTGTAGAAGATGAAGCAGTGACTGCCAGGAATCTGGCATTTACGTTAACGGCAATGGATGCCGGTATCGGTATTGTTGCTACGCTCGGAAGTGTAAGTGAAGCAACAGTTTGGTTGTTGGGGAATGATAGTGCTTATGATCTTATATTTATGGATATCCGGCTAACAGATGGACTTTCCTTTGAAATTTTTAATAAAGTTCCTATAAATAAAGCCGTAATATTTGTAACGGCTTATCATGATTATGCCATAGAGGCATTTAAAAATAACGGGATCGATTATATCTTAAAACCATTTGATGAGTCTGAGATCAGACGTGCTTTACAGAAATATTCCCGGCTGATCACCCCGGCTTTGACAGAAAGGGATTCTTTACAGTATACCCGGCTTATGGAGCAGTTAAGCGCTCAGTTAAGAATGCATAAAAAGTCTTTTTTGATCAGTTACCGGAATAAGTTGATTCCTTTGGATGTTGCCAAAATAGCCTGGTTTTACACGTCCCATGAAATCGTTTACGCATTCACCAATGAAGGTGGAAAATTTACAATTGAATTTACGCTTGAGCAACTTGAAACGCAGTTGGACCCTGCTGTTTTTTTTAGGGTTAACCGACAGTATATCATCTGCAGGAGCGCTATATCAGATATTGAATATTTTTTCAACGGCCGGTTGTTGGTGAATGTAACCCCCGCGTCACCTGAAAATATACTGATCAGTAAAGCCCGTGCTTCGCTTTTCAAAAACTGGCTGGACAGTTAGGCTGCTTCACCTCTCTGTTTTCCTGCCTGGTCCTGTTTTCTGCTATTCGTAGCGGATCCGCTAGTTACCTTCACAAAAATTTTATAACCATGAATACCATTAAAACAAAACCTTTTTTGGCTTCAATTTTGCTTTTTACCCTAACCTTTCATGGGCTTTCGGCGCAGGATATTTCTAACTATAAAAACCGTACGCCACAGGAAAGGGCGCAACTCCAAACGGAATGGATGACGGGTAAACTAAACCTTTCCCCAACGCAGACCAGCCAGGTTCAATCGATTAACCTCATGTATATACAGAAGAATGATCTGGTACTCAAAAGCGATGCCGGTAAATTATCAAAATTCAGGCAATTGAAAACTATTCAGAAAGACAAAGACGCGGCATTGAAAAAAGAACTTTCCGCAGACCAGTACACTAAATACCAGAGTCTGAAGGAGGAGATGAAAACAGAAATGAAAGCCGAAATGAAAAAAAGAAAGAGTGAATGATGTATTCTCATTACGCCTCTAAAGTCTTCATAATTTTTAAATCATATGTATCATATGAAAGTTAAATTGTTTACGATATTTATTTCACTGCTTTCCATATCGGCTTGCTCCAAAAACAGTGATGCCACCAATGACTCTGCAACTCCGGTGGATAATCTGCAGGGCCCGATACAGCGACCAGTTTCCGGATATGGTGCGGATGGACCGTATAAAGTAGCAGAAATTGATTTTCCTAATGCTGAATATGCCGGAACCAATGTAACCGTGTTTTATCCTCAAAATATGACCGCTCCCAGGCCTGTTATATTTTATTCTCATCCCTTTGGGGGAGAGAATAAAATATATAATACCGGGTTGTATCATTTCATAGCGCAGAAAGGGTATGTAGTTGTTTTCGTTCCCTATGAAACCAATGATGCGAATGTGGAACACCGCTATACCACTTTGTGGAACGGCTTTAAGAGTGCAGTGGCCCGGTATCCGGAACTGATTGATACCCGGAAAGTGGGGTTTATGGGGCATTCTTTTGGGGGAGGAGCTTCTTTTGCCCTGGCATATAAGGGCTTTGTAGAACTGGGCTGGGGCGAAAACGGGCGGTTTATTTTTGTTCAGGCACCGTGGTATTCATACGAAATCACC
>DATFAP010000015.1:0-133340 GCA_035254545.1 Sediminibacterium sp.
GTACTAAAAAATTAAAAATCGGTTTTTCAGCGGGGGGATATTTAGCATATTGGGCAAGCGCTAAAGTATCGGGGCAAATCCCTAATTTATTTAATAACCAAAGCGTCACAACTTCAGACGGAAGGGTTATCAACTATGTTAACCTTGAGGCCTATCGCGAAGTATATGGTTTTGATAGATTCAAAGACAATCGTTTCGAGTGGGGCGCAAATATTGGATCATCTTTTGCGTATAAGATTAAGCAAAAAGTATTAGTCTATTTTCAAACATGGTATAGCCATTCCTTAGTGGATCAACAAAAAAGGTATATGGCTTATCAGGAGGAACGATTAAATCGAACTTTTTCATTTTCATTTGGTATAAAAAAACTTTTATAGCTTAAGAATGAAAAGCCTAAGACTACTGTTTGTTTTCCTGTTTTATATAGCTATATGCTCGTGTAAGAAAAACGAGCATATAATTATCCCAACACCTGTAAATAGCTTTGGAAGTGTTTTTGATTCCTTTTGGGTAAAGATGAATTCTAATTATGTCTATTGGGATATTGATTCGTCAAATTGGGATAGAGTATATTACAGGTATAAGCAAAGTTTTGATAGATTAAATCTAGCAAGTCCTGCAGATAATAAAGAAGCCTTTAAGCTTTTTTCTGAATTGACCTCTGGATTAATAGATGGCCATTTTTCTATACGATTTAACCCTTCAATAATCAAAGATTCAATTATAAATCCACAGTTGGGGCGAAAGAAAGCAGAAATAGGTTTTTATTATCCCTACAACTATTATAATGTTGATACAAATTATCTTGATAAGGGATATCATCTTATTTTCGACAATCTGTTTTCCAGGAATGGTGTTCCTCTTACCGTGTTGTCAGGAACAATAAAAAATAAAGTTTTATATTTTGGCTGCAATTCTTTTAAACTTTCCAAATCTTACGCTACCAATTCTGTTAGTTCGATTAAGCCCGCTATAGACTTTTTCTTCAAAAAGCTTGCAGATCTACCGCTGGGTTGTAAAGGAATAATATTAGATTTTAGAAGTAATGCTGGTGGAGATCTTTGGGATTTAAATTTTCTCTTCGGTGATTTCTTCAGTAGCCCATTATATTTTGGTGCATTACAAACCAAATCTAATATAAACAGGTTGGATTTTTCACCTTGGATACCCTCATATATAACTCCTAAACAGAGTCATCCAAAGCAATTACCAAGAATAATAGTATTAGGTGATCGGAATAGTGCATCATTAGCAGAGATGGCAATTTTTGTCGTTAAAACAATTCCCGGAAGTAGTTTTATTGGAGAACAAACATATGGGGCTACAGGACCTATTGTGGATTTTGAAGTTCTAAATGCGGGTTCATTTACTGTTTCAAATTTCATGACTGTTCAATGTGCTTCAGCAAAGTTTAAATACAATGATGAAAAAATATATGAAGGGAAAGGCATTTTACCTGATCATAGTATACCATATAATTTTTCATCACTTAGTAGTGGTAAAGATCGGGTACTAGAAAAGGCTTTGGATGTTTTAAACTGATCTTCCTAAAGCCATTGTATTTTTTCTTTAATACATTTGTTGCATACTATGAGTGCAACGGCTAAAAAGAAAATTTTTGATTTCAGTCTCCTGCGGAGAGTGTTCTTTTTTGTAAGGCCCTACCGGTCTTACTTCTACCTCAGCCTGTTGCTGGCCATCCTGATGGCGGTTGCTGCTCCGGTCAGGCCTTACCTCATTCAGCTTACGGTCAACACCGCTATAGGTAAGGTGACTGCCCTGCCCGACTGGGTGAGCTTTGTGGTGCTGGGCGTTGACCTGGCCAATGTTTCCCGCTTTATCATTGCCATCACCCTGTTTCAATTGGTATTCCTGCTGCTGGAAACCATCATCCGGTTCCTGTTTTCTTTCATCACCGCCTGGATGGGCCAGCATGTGGTAAAAGACCTCCGGGTTACGGTGTATAAAAAAGTACTGGGTCTCAACCTTCGCCAGTTCGACCAAACACCTATTGGCACACTGACCACCAGAACCATTAATGATATTGAAAGTATCAATGATATTTTCTCGGATGGCCTGATTCCCATTGTGGCCGACCTGCTGACCATTTTTATTACCCTGGGTACCATGTTCTGGATGGACTGGCGGCTTACCCTGATCAGCCTGGTCCCGTTCCCGCTGATGCTGATCGCTACCTATTATTTTAAAGAAAGTGTGAATAAAAGCTTTATTCAGGTACGGAATGCCGTGGCTGCACTCAACGCTTTTGTGCAGGAGCACATCACCGGAATGCAGGTGGTGCAGGCTTTTGCCGCTGAGGACAAGGAATATACGGCGTTTAAAAAAATCAATCAAAAGCACCGGGATTCCAATATCAAGGCCATTTTTGCCTATTCGGTATTTTTTCCGGTTGTGGAAGTGGTACTGGCCGTGAGCACAGGTTTACTGGTTTGGTGGATTGCCGACCGTACCCTGGATGCAGGTCTGCTGGTGGCTTTTATATTATTCCTGAACCAGATCTTCCGTCCCCTGCGGGTGGTGGCTGATAAATTCAATGTGCTGCAGATGGGGATGATTGCCGCCGAAAGGGTGTTTAAGGTACTGGATAATACCGATGAACTTCCTCCGGTAAAAGAAGGCGCTTATGCGCCGGAACAGATCCGGGGCGATATCGGCTTTAAGCAGGTTTCTTTTGCCTATGTGGGAGAGAATTATGTATTGAAAAACATCAGTTTCCAGGTTAAAGCCGGGGAAACCGTAGCCCTGGTAGGGCATACCGGAAGCGGTAAAACCTCCATTATCAGCCTGCTGAACCGGTTGTACCAGATTCAGGTGGGTACCATTACTTTGGACGGGGTTTCAATTGATGAATATGATACGGACCGTCTCCGGAAGGGAATCGGGGTGGTTTTGCAGGATGTATTCCTGTTTTCGGGGTCTGTAATGGATAATATCACCCTCCGCAATCCGGATATTACCCGGGAACAGGTAGAAGAGGCCGCCAAAATGATCGGGGTACACGATTTTCTGATGCAGTTGCCGGGCGGATACGATTATAATGTGATGGAAAGGGGGAGTACCCTTAGCCTGGGCCAGCGGCAGTTGCTGTCTTTTATCCGGGCCCTGCTGTACAATCCATCTGTCCTGATTCTGGATGAAGCCACGTCTTCCATTGATACAGAGAGTGAAATGCTGATTGAAAAAGCCATTGACACCCTGATTTCCGGCAGAACTTCCATTGTGATTGCGCACAGGCTGAGCACCATCCGGAAAGCCGATAAAATCATCGTTTTGGATAAGGGGGAAATCCGGGAAATCGGATCTCACCAGGAACTGCTTCAACTGGGCGGATTTTATGCCAAATTGCACGAAATGCAGTTTGAGAAAAAGAAACCCATTTTACAGTAAATTTCAGCACTGTACCCTTATCTTTGCCGCAAATTTCGAGATGGGTATGGCCAAAAAAAGCATTAAATCATTACTGGTAGCTGTTTTCAGCATGTTCACTTTGCTTTTTTCTACGGCAGTTTTTGCCAATGAAACGCCTCAGCATGAGGGGGAAGCCACAGGCGACCACAAAGAAGCCGCTTTTGATCCTGCAAAACTGATCATGGAGCATATCATGGACGCCCATGAATTTCATTTTGTTACCCTCGGTGAAAAACATATCAGTATTCCATTACCCGTTATTCTCTACTCACCTCAAAGGGGTTTGTCTGTATTCTCTTATGGCAAATTTCACCATGGACACGAAGTGTACAACGGTTATAAATCTGAAGAAGGTAAGATCGTTGCGGTAAATGAGGCCGGTGTTCCGGATGAAACCGTTCAGGTATACGATTTCAGCCTAACCCGCAATGTGGTTCAGATGTTCTTTGCACTGGCCCTGCTGGTATTTCTCATGGTTGGTGTTGCCAACAAATACAAAAAGAACGGGGCAAGGGTTGCTCCTAAAGGGTTCCAGAATGCCATTGAGCCGGTGATTACTTTTGTAAGAGACGAAGTAGGTAAACCCAATCTGGGCCATGCGTACGAAAAATATATGCCCTACCTGCTGACCATTTTCTTCTTTATCCTGATCAACAACCTGATTGGCCTTATTCCCGGAACTGCAAATGTTACCGGAAATATCGCCTTTACCGCGGTATTAGGGGTGATTAGTTTCCTTGTTATTGTTTTTAGTACCAACCGTCATTACTGGGCGCATATTTTTAATCCGCCAGTTCCGTTTCTGGTTAAGTTTATCCTGGTTCCGGTGGAGTTTATCGGAATTTTCACCAAGCCATTTGCATTGATCATACGTCTTTTTGCCAACATGGTAGCGGGTCACATCATCATTACCTGCTTCATTATGCTGATCTTCATTTTCGGCGCAATGAGCAAGGTTGCCGGAATCGGGTTTACTCCCGTTTCACTGGCGTTCACCATTTTCATTTATTTCATAGAGATATTGGTTGCGTTTATTCAGGCGTTCATCTTTACCAATCTGACCGCTGTGTTTATCGGCCAGTCGATGGAAGGTGCTCACCACGAAGAAGCGCATCATTAATTTTTTCATTCATTAAAACAAACAGTATGTCAGTAATTAACACTTTGTTGGATGTTAGCATGAGCCACTTAGGTGGAGCTATCGGTGCAGGTTTGGCTGCAATTGGTGCCGGTATCGGTATCGGTCAAATCGGTAAAGGCGCTGTAGAAAGCATCGCCCGTCAGCCGGAAGCGTCTAACGACATCCGTGCGAACATGATCCTGACTGCCGCATTCGTAGAGGGTGTTGCCCTTTTTGCGGTTATCGCAGGTATCCTGGCTGTATTGAAAGCCTAGTAGCACAAAATCATTACTGCACTGCGCGCACAGGGCAAACGGTGCAGTAATCTTTATCAACTTTACTTCGAACTAAATATATTTTATGGAACTGTTATTACCCGGGTTAGGATTGTTGTTCTGGACTTTGATCGCATTCCTGGTTGTATTCTTTCTGCTGAAAGCATTTGCCTGGAAGCCGATCCTCGCTTCTCTGAAAGAAAGAGAAACCGGCATTGCTGATGCCATCGCTTCTGCAGACAAAGTGAAGTCTGAAATGGCCGCATTGAAAAATGAAAATGAGGCAATGATGACCAAAGCCCGTGAGGAGAGAGCCGTAATGATCAAGGAAGCTAAAGAAACTGCCGACAAGATGATTGCCGATGCCAAGGATAAAGCAAAGTCTGAATACGACCGCATTGTTTCCGATGCACAAACGGCTATTCTTCAGCAAAAGAATGCTGCCCTGACAGATGTGAAGAACCAGGTTGGGTCACTGGTAATTGAAGTGGCAGAAAAAGTGCTGAGCCGCGAATTATCCAATAAAGCGGATCAGGAAAGCTACATCAAACAATTAACCGAAGGCGCTAAATTGAATTAATCCATGCCAAATCCAAGATTAGCAGACAGATACGCCAAGAGCCTGATTGACCTCGCAACAGAAAGAGGTCAGTTGGATGTTGTGCGTGAAGATATGCGCTATATTCAGGGAGTATGCAACGCAAGCCGCGAATTCCTGAACATGCTCCGCAGTCCGGTGATCAAATCCGATCAGAAAGAAAAGATGGTATCTGCCGTTACTGCCGGTAAAGTGAGTGAACTGACTGTTGCTTTCAACAACTTACTGGTAAAGAAGGGCAGGGAAGGCGATTTACCTGAAATTGCCACTGCGTTCATTAATCAATATAATGCGTTGAAAGGAATTCATAAAGTAAAACTGACAACAGCAGTAGCCGTTTCAGCCGAACTGAAAAAGTCTATCGAAGAAAAAGTGCAGGCAGCCAACGGATTTGGTACCGTGGAACTGGAAACAGTTACGCAGGAAAACCTGATTGGTGGCTTTGTACTGGAGTTCAACAACAAACAGGTAGATGCCAGCATTGCCCATGATCTCCGCGAAATCAAAAAGCAGTTTAGCACAAATATTTACGTACAGAGCATCAGATAATTTTTACAAAAATTTTTTAAACAATACAAAATGGTAGACATTAAACCAGATGAAATATCAGCGATACTGAGACAACAGCTCAGTAATTTCAACGCTTCCGCAGAACTGGAGGAAGTAGGTACCGTGTTGCAGGTGGGTGATGGTATTGCCCGTGTATACGGACTGAACGGCGTAAGAAGTGGTGAGCTGGTATCTTTCGAGAACGGTGTTAAGGCAATTGCCCTGAACCTTGAAGAAGACAATGTGGGTGTGGTATTGATGGGAGACAGCGGATCTATTAAAGAAGGTGCTAAAGTGAAAAGGACCGGGCAGATCGCTTCTATCAAAGTGGGTGAAGGCGTTGTAGGACGTGTGATCAATACCCTGGGTGAACCCATTGATGGTAAAGGTCCGATTACAGGCGAGTTGTACGAAATGCCACTGGAACGTAAAGCACCGGGTGTTATTTATCGGGAGCCGGTAAAAGAACCATTACAGACCGGTATCAAAGCGATTGATGCCATGATCCCTGTAGGCCGTGGTCAGCGTGAGCTGGTAATCGGAGACCGTCAGACCGGTAAAACCGCCATCTGTGTGGATACCATCATTAACCAGAAAGAATTTTACGATGCAGGCAAGCCTGTATACTGTATATATGTAGCAATTGGTCAGAAAGCTTCTACTGTAGCGGGTGTTATGAAAACACTGGCCGACAATGGTGCCATGGCCTATACCACCATCGTTGCAGCTTCTGCATCTGATCCTGCTCCGCTGCAGTTCTACGCTCCATTTGCAGGTGCTGCAATCGGTGAGTTCTTCCGCGATACCGGCCGTCCTGCCCTGATCATTTATGATGATCTGTCTAAGCAGGCCGTAGCTTATCGTGAAGTATCCCTGTTGCTGAGAAGACCTCCGGGCCGTGAAGCATATCCCGGTGACGTATTCTACCTGCACAGCCGTTTGCTGGAAAGAGCCGCGAAAGTAATTGCCAATGATGATGTTGCTAAGAACATGAATGATCTTCCTGCGTCAATCAAACACCTGGTAAAAGGGGGTGGTTCTCTGACCGCATTGCCAATCATTGAAACACAGGCGGGTGACGTATCTGCATATATTCCTACCAACGTAATCTCCATCACCGATGGTCAGATCTTCCTGGAAGGTAACCTCTTCAACGCAGGTATCCGCCCGGCGATCAACGTAGGTATCTCTGTAAGCCGTGTGGGTGGTAACGCACAGATTAAATCCATGAAGAAAGTAGCAGGTACCCTGAAACTTGACCAGGCCCTGTACCGTGAGCTGGAAGCCTTCTCTAAATTTGGTGGTGACCTCGATGCGGCAACCAAGTCTGTAATTGACAAAGGTGCAAGAAACGTGGAAATCCTGAAGCAGGCTCAATACACTCCATTTACCGTAGAAAAGCAGGTTGCGATCATCTACCTTGGTACACAGGGGCTGTTGCGCGACGTTGCTGTAAGAAAGGTGAAGGATTTTGAAGCACACTTCCTCACAGAAATGGAAAACAAATTACCGGATGTACTGGCCGAGTTCAAAAAGGGCAACCTGCCTGAAGATGGCCTGAAGAAGATGACAGATCTTGCTGCCGGCCTGATCCCTCAGTACAAATAAGTATATCCTCAACCTATCATTCAATCCCGTCCGGTAGAACCGAACGGGATTTTTATTGACCGTCCCCTGCCGTTCCTCGTCGATCTGTTCCCATAGGTATTAAAAATGGATTAAATTCATTCAATAATATAGTTTATAAAATAAACTAGTCTATGTTTGTTCTGTCAATTTAACAAGATGAAGCAGGCTATTATTATCGTTTTAATGTTTTTATATTCTTATTGCCTTACCGCACAGGTATACGTGACCGGTTCTGTGCGAGATTATAAGGGAAGAATACTGGCTGGTGCCTCTATTACCCTCAAGGGCACCTATGATGGGGCAAACACCGATTCAACCGGCAGATTTGGTTTCAAAACAACGGAGAAGGGGAATTTTATGCTGACAGCGGGTAATCTCGGCTATAAGTCTGTTGAGTTTCCCGTTACACTGGCCCGCGACACTGTTTGGGTAAACTTTTCCCTGAAAGAGGAAATCAGTGAATTGAAGGCCGTGGTTATCACTGCCGGGGCTTTTGTTGCCAGCGATAAGAAAAAGGGTACGGTATTGAAGCCGTTGGACATTGTTACCACTGCCGGAGCGGTGGCCGATATTGCCGCAACTCTCCAAACCCTTCCCGGCGCTCAGCGGGTAGGAGAACAGGAAGGTCTGTTCATCCGGGGCGGGAGTGCAGAGGAAGCAAAAATCATGATTGATGGAACGGTGGTCAATAATTTCTTTTACAGCGCTGTTCCGGGCATTGCACAACGAGGCAGATTCTCACCTTTCCTGTTTAGCGGTACCGTGTTCAGTACCGGTGGCTATTCGGCCATCTATGGCCAGGCATTGAGCAGTGTGCTGAGCCTGGAGAGCATTGATATTCCGGAACGGAGCGAAGTGCAGGTTGGACTCTCGCCAATTTTTGGAAGCGCCGGTTTCCAGGAAGTGGCAAAGAATAAAAAATCCAGCTATGGCTTCAGTTACAATTGGACCAATCTTAGCCTTTATCAGCAGTTGGTTCCGCAGGCGCCGGATTATTTTAAATCCCCCGACTTCCATACGGCAGATGCCAACTATCGTTTTAAAACCAGGGGAAACGGAATGTTCAAAATATATGCCTACTTCAACGCCGGTAGCTTAGGCATCCGCAATCCTTCACTCGACAGCATTGGGTTAAAAAATGCTTTTAACCTCAGCAATAAAAACTTTTTTGCGAATATCAGCTTCAGGCAGTCACTGGGCAATGGCTGGAAACTCAACACGGTGGCGAGTATCAGTTACAACAAGGATCAGATCCGGAATGAGGTGCAGAATGCAGACAATCAAACTACTGCCGTTACACATATTCCGGAAATTGATTACAATACGTATCAGCTCAATAACCGGCAGTGGATGATGCAGGCCAGGGCCGTTGCCGATAAACGGTTTGGCGTTATGAATACATTTCGCTTCGGCGCGGAAGTATGGAATAATTCCGACAGCAGTCGCTACAACAACCAGGACGGTGCATTTCCTGCTGCAGTGAATGATTTTTATACGTCCGGTTTTGCGGAAGCTGACCTGTACATCACCAATGATCTTGCATTCCGCCCCGGGCTAAGAATGGAACACAGCGGCTTGCTGAATAAATGGAACATGGCTCCCCGTGCCGCACTATCGTACAAGCTGGGTCCCAACAGCCAGGTTACCGCAGACTATGGGGTATTCCGGCAAACACCGGACAGAAGGTTCCTGGCGAACAATGCCAACTTCAATTTCCTGCGGGCCGATCATTACATACTTACTTACCAGCATATTTCTGCGGGCTACACTTTCCGGATACAGGCTTTCTACAAAGATTACCGGAGTTTGCTGAAAACGGATGATGCCGTGCGCAATGCAACCGGTACCAATGGCAACGGTTATGCAAAAGGGCTGGAATTATTCTGGAGAGATAAAAAAACATTCAAGGGGTTTGACTACTGGATCTCTTATTCCTACCTGGATACCAAACGCAATTACAACAATTACCCCGTGGCTGCCATGCCAACTTTTGCTGCAACGCATAGCGGAAGTGTGGTGCTCAAAAAATTCTGGGTTAAGCAGATGTTTGGTATGAACTGGAGCTGGAACTGGAGTACAGGAAGGCCTTACTATAACCCCAATCTATCGGCATCTGAATTTTTGAGTAACAGAACCATCGCCTACAGCAGTAATAATTTCAGCCTCAACTGGCTCCCTAAAATGGGGAAAGCCAACTCGGTGGTAGTGGTGGGTATCAATAATGTGTTTAACGAGCTGCAGATTTTTGGATACAATTACAGCAGCCGTGTGAAAGACGGAAACGGGCAACTGATCAGCGCTGCAGTAGTTCCTCCGGCGCCGCGCACCTTCTTTGTGGGACTCTTTTTGAGCTGGGGTGTAGACAGAACGCAACAACAGATCAATTCCAATTTATAATCATTCATTAAATAAATCAATCATCATGAAAAAACTATTCTTTATTGCAGCAATGCTGGTTGCCGGATTTGCAAATGCGCAAAGCAGGTATGATGGAGCCATGGAAAAAGGACTGGCACAGTTGAAAGAGGCCAAAACCCCGGCAGAAATGCTGGCTGTATCTTCTTTCTTTGAACGGGTTGCCGATGCTGAGAAAGATAAATGGCTGCCTTATTATTATGCTGCCCGCACCAATATCCTCGGAGGCTGGATGGACCCTAAAGCCGATAAAGATAAGTCTGCTGAAAAATCAAAGGAACTGATTGCAAAGGCAGAAGCGCTGGAACCCAATAATGCGGAGATCTATTGCCTTAAACAGCAGGTGGCCGTTCAGCAGTTAACCGTAGACGCCATGAGTCGCTGGCAAACTTACGGAGCTGTAGCTGCTGAAGCGATTGCCAGGGCTAAATCCGTTGACCCTCAGAACCCCAGACCCTATTTACTGGAAGGGCAGTACCAGTTGAATGTGCCTGAAGCATTCGGTGGAGGAAAGGCTGTTGCCAAAAAACTGCTGGAGAAGTCGGTAGCCCTGTTCAACTCCTACAAACCTGCATCTCCCTTTCATCCGGACTGGGGAAAGGAACTGGCTGAGAAAACCCTGGCTGCCTGTCAGTAATTTGTGTATCTGATTTAGCCCCGCTGATGATTGCGGGGCTATCTTTATCTCATAAAATGATGACATGGAAAACAATGATGCGCTATCGGCCAGGGAAAGCCTGCAGCTGATAGAGAGTATGATCCATAAAGCCCAGAACCGAATCAACGAAAATGGTACATTGTACCTTTTGTGGGGTTGGGTTGTTTTCATTTGTTCCCTCGGTCATTACCTGATGATTAAGTTTGCCTGGATAAAGCAGCCGGCTTATATCTGGGCACTTACCTGGCTCGTGATTATTTATCAGATCATTTATATCTCCCGTAAAGAGAAAACAGAGAAAGTAAAAACCTATACGGATGAGATGATTGGCTATGTATGGATGGCTTTCGGTATTTGTATGGGTATTGTAACTTTTATTATGTACCAACTCGGAACATGGGGTATGCTCTATTCCCTGATTTTGTTGTTCTACGGAATTCCTACTTTTTTATCCGGGGCAATCATGCGTTTCAGGCCGCTGATAATTGGCGGAATCTGTTGCTGGGGGCTCTCGATGCTGTCTGTATTTGTTCAATCTGTTGAAATCATTTTGTTTTTAATTCCCGCAGTGCTCTCGGCATGGATCATTCCGGGATACCTGTTAAGGGCAAGGTATAAATCTGCAATTGCATGAGCGAAGAAAAAAAACTGACCGAACAGGAAAGTCTGCAACTGATTGCAGATATGATCAAAAAAGCAAAGGGAAGCTATCACGACACCGGGATAGGGTCGCTGTTATGGGGAAGTGTTGTAAGTATTGCTTCTTTTGTAACCTACTTACAAAGCGTTTACAAGTTTAGTATCGGCTTCGATATCTGGCTCATTGTTGTGGCAGCCATTGTGCCACAGATATTCCTTGCCGCCCGCGAAAAAAAACAAACACGCGCCAAACAGTATGATGATGATACCGTTAATGCAGTGTGGCTGGTCTTTGGTATTACCATTTTCGGGCTCAGTTTTTATCAGGCAGTGATTCCGGATGCCACTACCCGCTTGATCCATTCTAACGGATGGGAACTGATTAAAAGGTACACCGACGGCTCAAAACCGGATGAAGTGCTTAAACCTTTTGCTCCCAGCCTCTATTCCATCTATCTGCTTCTTTATGCATTTCCTACACTGGTGACTGGTATTGTGAAAAAATTCCGTCCCATGGTGGTGGGCGCATTGCTGAGTTATATTATGTTTATCATATCTTGTTTTACAGCCACAAACTATGATATGCTGCTCGGTGCATTTACTGCAATTGTTTGCTGGTTTATTCCCGGAATTATATTAAGAAGAAAATACCTTGCTGGAAGGGCTGCTGCCAATGTTTAAAGAATTAGATCCCATATTACATTCCCAGTTGCGTTTGGCGGTCATGAGCCTGCTCATTGGCGTGAAAGAGGCAGATTTTACATTTATCCGCGAAAAAACAAATGCCACGGCCGGTAACCTCAGTGTACAGGTGCAAAAGCTGCGGGATGCCGGGTATATAGATGTGGTGAAACAATTCAAAGATAATTATCCGCAAACCACCTGTAAAATCACGTCACAAGGGGTTAAAGCGTTTGAAGAATATGTTAAAACCCTGCAGCAATACCTGAAAACGGGCTCTTAGTCTCATGTTTATTTAAACATCTTCCTGATTTTTACGTTATACAATCGAATGCAGGATATTGTAAAAGTTTCCAATCTCACCAAGCGGTTTAACCAACTGACGGCGGTAAACGATCTTTCCTTTACGGTGAAGCAGGGAGACGTGTATGGTTTTCTGGGTCAGAACGGAGCCGGCAAAAGTACCAGTATCCGGATGCTCCTGACACTGATTACACCAACGGAGGGCGATATTGAATTATTTGGATTAGCGCTCAACCGGCATCGGAAAGAAATCCTGCAACAGGTAGGTGCCGTGATTGAAAAGCCGGATGTTTATACATTTCTTTCCGCCTATGACAACCTGAAACTCTTTGCGCGTTTGAGCGGGGTTAGGCCTTCTCATACTATGCTGTTGGACCGGCTGGAACTGGTGGGGTTGGCCAACAGGGCCAAAGATCCTGTCAAAACTTTTTCGCAGGGCATGAAGCAACGATTGGGGATCGCCATTGCTTTGGTACACAATCCCGGCCTGATCATATTGGATGAGCCGACCAATGGCCTGGATCCCCAGGGTATTGCGGATGTCAGAAACCTGATTCTTTTTTTAAGCAGGGAGCAACATAAAACAGTGATTGTGTCGTCGCACCTGCTGAATGAAATTGAGCAGATCGCTACCCGCATGCTGATCATTGATAAGGGAAAGAAACTGGTGGAAGACTCTGCCGCCGCATTGCTCAACAGCGCAGATACGATTCTGCAACTGAATACCGCCGATAATGAAGCGGCCCTGGACATACTGAAAGGAAGCCGTTGGGCCGACCATTTAAAACCCATGCGCAACGGGCAGATCGTTCTCCGCTTAAACAAGGAAGAGATTCCACAGCTTAACCGGTTCCTCGTGCAGATGCAACTGGACGTACTCCTGCTTCAGCCCAGGAATAATCTCGAAGACTATTTTTTACAAATAACAGCAGGAAAGCAGCATGTGGACCCATTTACAAATTGAACTGTATAAGATATTCCGCAGGCCCAGGACCTACCTGGCTTTTGCCGCAATCACCGCTTTGATCGCGGTGATACAGATTGGCTTGTTGGTGGACGGAAAAGAATATACCGATTTTGTAATGGCCGATTTTGCAGGCTCATTTACGGTGGATGGTAAAATTCTGAATGGGTATTTTATCTGCTATGTAATTCTTCAGTTACTGCTGGTACATGTGCCGTTGCTGATTGCCCTGATTGCGGCCGACCTGATTTCAGGAGAAGCCAATATGGGTACTTTGCGGCTATTGCTCACCAGGCCTCAATCCCGCACAGCCATCGTGATGGCCAAATTTCTGGCTGCGGTTATTTACACGTTACTGCTGTTGGTCTGGATCGCCATTCTCGGACTTTTGGTAAGTATGTGGGTGTTTGGAACGGATGACCTGTTCCTGATGAAAAGCAGTTATGTGGTGATTGTGAAAGAATCGGATGTGTTCTGGAGATATGCAGGCGCTTTCTGTTTTGCAGCGCTGGCCATGGTCACCGTGGCTGCGTTGGGGTTCCTGCTCTCTTTTTTTGCGGAGAACTCCATCGGGCCGATTGTTGCTACTATGAGCGTGATTATTGTAGCAACAATTCTCAGTACCATGAATATACCCATTTTCAATACCATCAAGCCCTTCCTGTTTACTACACATATGATTACCTGGAAAGAGTTCTTCGATTTTAAAGTGAACGACGCGAATGAAGCCATTATTGGATCCATACAGAACCCCGACAAAATCATACGGTCTGCATTGGTGTTGATCATACACATCGTAGCCTTTATAAGTGCTGCTGTTCTGGTGTTCAGGAAAAAAGATATTTTAAGTTGAAAACAATGATGAAACATTTTTCTTACCCATTCAGGCCGGTCCTTTTTTTAGTGCTCCTTTTCTTTGCCCATTCAGTACCGGCCAGGGCACAGGATGTGACTGCGCTGGTGATGAAGGTAAAGGCCAAACTGGACCAGGTAAAGGATTACAGCGCTACGGGAAAAATGAAAACGAATGTGGCTTTTATTAAAGCACCGGTGGGTAGTGTGAAGGTGTTTTACAAGAAACCCAATCTTTTCCGTCTGCAGCGAAACGGCGGTATCTCTGTTTTGCCCAAAGGGGGCGTTAGCGTTAACATCGGTAATATGATTATTATGGATGGATTCACTGCACTTGATGCCGGAACGGGACAAGTTGGTATACACAAAACAAGGATTGTAAAGTTGTTACCCAACGGGGAGAACAATGATGTAATTCTCTCCACCCTGTATATTGATGAAGTTAGTCTGTTGATCAGAAAGTCTGTAACCACTACGCGTGAAAACGGTACCTACGAAATGGAAATGGACTATGGGAAATTTGCTTCTTACGGATTGCCTGATAAAGTCTATTTCAGTTTTAATGCCAAAGACTACAAATTGCCCAAAGGAATTACCATGGAGTTTGATGATACAGATAAGGTTACAAAGGATAAAATGAGCGGTAAAAAAGGAAGGGTGGAGATCACCTATACTGCCTATGAAATCAATAAAGGCATTCCCGACGGCTTCTTTAAATAAGATTCAATACCAACTATCAGAATACTTCCACCGACCAGGTTCTGTTGAATTGTTCGCCGGGAAAGATCAGGTTGATCCCTTCCTTGTTCCTGATATTTCCAGTACTGTCTTCTGCATCTGCAATACCGCACCATGGTTCAATGCATACAAAGTCGGCATCTTTTGCACTCCAGATTCCCATGTAAGGGAATTTGTTGTATTTCAGTGTGAAGCCATGCCCTGTTTTGTTGTTGTGCAATGAAATGGACGTAGAATTCAATCCTTTAAACACAAGGGCGTCTCCATAAAACAAAGCTTTCGTTAATTGAATCCGGTCGTTGTTGCGAAAAAATGGTACAGGTTGTTTCCTGATCAGTCCTTCGGGTGTTAATGGCCATTGCCCGGTGGTTTCTTTGGAATCAAACTGCAGGTAATAGTCTTCAAAAACGGTTCCTTCTACCAGCGGTACCCTGAAGGCAGGGTGAGCGCCTACCGAAAAGAACATCGGCTTGATATCTATATTGGTTACCTGGTAGTGGCAACTCAGCACATTCCGATCGAGGCTATAGGTTATGGTAAAGCGAAATAAGAAAGGGTATTGTTCCTGCGTGGTTTCGCTGGCATCCAGCGTAAAACCGATACTGTCCGGCGTATTGGCTGTTAGGGTAAACGGCAGGTCCCTGGCAAACCCATGCCTGCCAAGCCGGTAGGGGGTGCCATTATAAGTATAGGTGTTGTTGGTAAGCCCGCCCACAATTGGAAACAATACCGGACTTTTTTTTCCCCAGAAGGCAGGATCCCCGCTCCAGAGGTATTCCAGGCCATTGTCTTTATTGAAAATGCTTTGTAGTTCGGCGCCCTTTTCCGCTACAAGAATGCGCAGGTGACTGTTCTCGAGTTGCATCATGGTATTGGCTATCCTTCGTTTTCTTCAATTCGTTCATCAACTGCGTTGGCCAACATTCTGGCGCTGATCTTTTTCAGCGGATTCTGCCTCATTTCGGCATAGCCAAAACGCTTGCGGATGATTTCCAGGCATTCAAATGTAGCGGCAAGAAATGAACTGTGATCTGCCTTTCCTTTTCCTGCTATATCAAATGCAGTTCCATGATCGGGGCTTGTTCTTACCACCGGTAATCCTGCGGTATAGTTTACGCCTTCTCCGATGGCCAGCGATTTGAATGGAATCAGCCCCTGATCGTGGTACATGGCTAATACGGCATCAAACTTCTCGTACTGACCTCTTGCAAAAAATGCATCGGCGCTGTACGGACCAAATACCAGCATGGAATTTCTGGCATCCCTGATGGCAGGTTTAATAATTTCTTCTTCCTGTTTACCGATCAATCCCTCATCGCCTGCATGCGGGTTTAATCCCAGCACGGCGATCCTGGGTTTATCGATGCCAAAATCTTTCTGCAAACTGCTGTTCATGATCTTCAGTTTACTCAGAATATTTTCGCGGGTGATATGTTTGGAGATGTCTTCTACCGTTACATGTTCCGTAACCAGGCCTACACGCATATTTTCCGCCACCAGTAACATCACTACATCTGCTACATTGAAGCAGGCTTTGAAATAGGGGGTATGGCCGCTGTAATTGAATGCTTCGGATTGGATGTTTTTTTTGTGGATCGGAGCCGTTACCAGGCCCTGAATATGACCTTCTTTGAGTGCCTGGGTGGCTTCCTGCAGGGAAAGGAGTGCATACTTTCCGCCGGTTTCGTTGAGTTGTCCGGGTGTAATGGCTACTTCTTCTTCCCAAACATTGAAAATATTCACCTGTTTGGGGTTGATGCGGTTGTATTCCCGGATGCTGGTATAATTGAAATTGGAATCCGGCAGGCTTTTCCTGTAGAAATTGAGCGTTTTATTACTTGCAAACACAACCGGGGTACAGATATCCAGCAATCGCTGGTCGGAAAGGGTTTTGATAATCAACTCCATTCCAATACCATTCAGGTCTCCGCAACTGAAGCCAATTACCGGTTTTTGCAATTCATTACTCATTGGTCTTTATTTAGGATGCTAAAATACTACTTTTGCAGGCATGCAATATACGCTCAAAAAATCGCTGGGTCAGCATTTCCTCACAGATGAGAAAGTATGTACCAGAATGCTGTCTGCCCTGCAGGAGGACCCCTTTGAGCAGTTGCTGGAAGTGGGCCCAGGTGGTGGCGCGCTCACCAGGTTCCTGATTCCGCTGAAAGGGATTCGTTTCAAGGCAGTGGAACTGGATGCGGAAAAAGTACTGTACCTGAAGCATACTTACCCGGTGCTCAACGATAAGATCATTGAAGGGAGCATCCTGGATATTGCTGTGCCCTTTGAAGGCCCCTTCACCCTGATTGGTAACTTTCCCTATAATATCTCTACCCAGATTGTTTTCCGGGTACTGGAATGGAAAAACCAGGTGCCGGTGATGATTGGCATGTTTCAGAAGGAAGTGGCGGAACGTATTGTGTCGAAACCCCACACCAAAGTGTACGGAATCCTGAGTGTACTGGTGCAGGCTTTTTATGAAGTGGAGTATCTGTTTGATGTGCCTCCCGGCAGTTTCAACCCTCCTCCGAAAGTAACCAGTGGCGTAATCCGCTTAAGAAGAAAGGCCGCTGTTGTTCCAATGAAATCGGAACGGGCCTTTTTTACCCTGGTTAAAGCTGCTTTTAACCAGCGCCGGAAAATGTTGCGAAACCCTCTCAAACCTTTTTTTGACGCTGCCGTATTGCAGGAAGCCATTTTTACCAAACGGGCGGAACAGCTAACAGTGGAAGACTTTGCCGCATTAACTTTCCGAATGGGGCAGCAGGATACCTCCGCCCCCAAATAGCAACATATGAAACAAAAAGTAATCATTACCGCAAAAGCGCATCCCTGGTTACAGGAACGCCTGAAGCAGCATGGATATGAGATAGTGTATGAACCCGCCATCAGCTATGAACAACTCAAAGAACAGATTGCGGACGCTTCAGGCCTGGTGGTTACAACGAGGTTGAAAATTGATGCAGGTATGATAGATGCCGCAGAGCAACTGAAATGGATTGGCAGACTGGGTAGCGGGATGGAGTTGATTGATGTGGATTATGCGCTTTCTAAAGGTATTCAATGTGAAAGCAGCCCGGAGGGCAACCGAAATGCCGTAGGTGAGCATGCACTGGGCTTATTGCTGAATCTGATGAACCGGATCAATACCAGTTATGCAGAAGTGAAAAACGGGCAGTGGTTAAGAGATGAGAACCGGGGCGATGAATTGAGTGGCAAAACCGTGGGAATCATTGGCTATGGTAATACAGGAAGCGCTTTCGCCAAATTACTGGGTTCTTTCGACGTAATGGTGCTGGCCCATGACAAATATAAATCCGGGTTCGCCGATCAACATGTGCGCGAATCGGGCCTGGAACAGATTTTCCGCTATGCCGATGTGGTAAGCCTCCACCTGCCGCTTACGGCGGAAACGCATCATTTTGCTAATGATGCGTTCTTCGGCGCTTTTGAAAACGCCCCTTATTTCCTGAATACCTGCAGGGGTAAGGTTACAGACACCAATGCCCTGATCAATGCCCTGGAGAACGGAAAGATCCGGGCTGCAGGGCTGGATGTGCTGGAGAATGAAAAGCTGGCGGCCCATACAACGGAAGAACAGTTGCAACTGAGCCGGTTAACCAGCTTTCCGCAGGTAATTATTACCCCCCATATTGCCGGATACAGCCAGGAAGCTTACCTGAAAATGGCGCAAATTTTAGCTGAAAAACTGGGCTTTTAAGCACCATTCGCTTATTTTCAGTATCTTTGTATATATGCAACGCCGCAGTCAAATGTGGCGTTGTATTTTTTTTATCATCCATAAAGCATGAGTATGAGCGAGAACATTATGTATGTTACGAAAGAGACATTTGAAAAAATGCGCGAGGACCTGCATCGTATGAAGTCCGTGGATCGTCCTGCTGCCTCCAGAGCAATTGCAGAAGCGCGGGAAAAGGGAGACTTGAAAGAAAACGCCGAATACGATGCGGCCAAAGAGGCACAGGGCATGCTTGAGGCTAAAATCAAGCAACTGGAGGGATCTATTGCCAATGCTAAAATTGTGGATACTAATACCATCGATACCAGTAAAGTAACCATATTGACCAAGGTAACTATTACCAATATGGCTACCAAAAAAACGGTAACCTACCAGATTGTGGGCGAAAAAGAAGCCGATCTGAAAGCAGGAAAAATTTCTGTAGGTTCTCCGATTGGCAAAGGACTAATGGGAAAGGTGAAAGGGGATGTGGCCGAGATTCAGGCCCCCAATGGTATTATGAAATTTAAAGTGGAAGATATAACCGTATAATTATGACCATTTTCTCCAAAATCATTGCCGGCGAAATACCTTCTTATAAGATTGCAGAGAATGAGCATTTCTTTGCATTCCTGGATATATTTCCGCTGGTAAAAGGGCATGTATTGGTGGTACCCAAGGCAGAAACAGATTGTTTTTTTGACCTCAGTGTCAAAGAACTTTCCGAAATTCTGGTATTTGCACAACCCATTGCCAAAGCCATTGAAAAAGCATTTCCCTGCAACCGCTGCGGATTAAGCGTGGTAGGACTGGAAGTGCCGCACGCACACCTGCACCTGCTTCCTATTAACAGCGCAGACGATCTGAATTTTAACAGACCCAAGCTCCGGCTTTCCGCCGACGAGCTCAAAGCAGTTCAGCAGGCCATCCTGCAAGAGCTGGCATAATACTTTCCGGGAAAGGATGAGGCAGTACCCTGTTTTATCCTTTTACCCTGGAAGGATTCCGGGAAATAAAAGTTCCCCAACCCTCCGATTTTTTTCCTGTTTTTTTTGTGGTTTTGGTCCGCTGTTTTGGAACCGGCGACGAAAGCTGATAGTGATGACAGAGTGCTACGGATAAGGCATCAGTGGCATCGTAATGCACCGGTTTTTCGCTGATCTGCAGAATGGTCTGAAGCATTTTCCAAACCTGGTCCTTATCGGCATTGCCGTTTCCGGTAATGGATTGCTTTACTTTCCGGGGAGCATATTCCGTAACGGGAACCCTGGCCTGCATGGCTGCGGCAATGGCAACCCCCTGCGCCCTTCCCAGCTTCAGCATACTCTGCACATTCTTTCCAAAGAAGGGTGCTTCAATGGCAAAGAAGTTGGGTTGATATGTTTTGATCAATGCGCAAATTTGGGTATGGATCATTTCCAGCCGGGCATAGATATCTTTTTCTTTTGTGAGTTTCAACACATCCATTGCCAGTACGGAAGGTTTACCCTTGCTTACGCCAAGTAAGGCATAACCCATTAGCTGGGTGCCCGGGTCAATTCCGAGTATTACGGCATCGTATTTCATTTGCGCGGTGAAAATAAGCATTTATAAACTCTCTGAAAATCCTGCTTAATACTGACCTATCTTTGTATAAATCCTTCTCTTGAATAAGCGGCAAAAAAATATACTGAACTATGTTATAGGACCGGTATTATTTGTATGGCTGTCTTACTCCATCTATAATCAGATAGAACATCAAACCGATGTGCGGCAGTCTTGGAACATGATCCTGGCGGCTTTCTACGAGCACGACAGTTGGAAAATATACATGGTAATCGGGCTGATGCTGGTGAACTGGGGCATAGAGGCCAGGAAATGGCAGTTGCAGGTAAAAGGCATAGAAGCCATTTCTTTCATGAGTGCGTTTAGGGCAATCCTGGCTGGTCAGGCACTCGGCTTTAATACGGTGAACCGGATCGGGGAATCTGCCGGAAGGGTTGCCTTTCTGCACAACGGTAACCGGATCAGGGGGGTGGTACTCTCTTTTGTGGGCAGCATGGCGCAGATCATCGTTACATTTACAATGGGGGCGGTTTCGCTTTGGTATATGCGGATGCATATACTGGAAGGGCCACAGCAATTGCAGGGTCTGTCTGCATTCTGGCTCGACGGCCTGATCTATGTAATAGCCATTGGGGTCATTTTGTTTGCACTTGCTTATTTCAGACTGGCAGGGTTGATTGAAGTGCTGGAAAAAATTCCCTTTGTTGCCAGAAACCGTTTTTTTGTGGAGAAGCTGGAAGACTTCCACTGGAAGGAACTGACCCGGATTCTCCTCCTTTCCTTTGAACGCTACCTGGTATTTATAGTACAATACGTTTTGCTGCTGGATGTGTTTCATGTGCAGGTGAACTGGCTGGATGCCGCCGCCCTGGTGGGAGTACTGTTTCTGGTGCTGGCCATTGTTCCCACCATTGCACTGGCAGAACTGGGGTTCAGGGGAAAGGTAGGCCTCCTGTTGTTTGGAGTAGTAAGCAGTAATTCGGTAGGCATCATTGCAACCGCTGCGGGAATCTGGCTAATTAACTTAATCCTGCCTGCTATTGCGGGTAGTTTGTTTATATTAGGTGTGAGAATATTCAGAAACAATAAATGATCAACAGTGAAAAAATTATTACTGCTGTTACTGATTTTGCCGGGAACCATTTCTCTTTCTGCAGGGGATGATTTTTGTGGTCTTCGGAACTCCGCTTTCCAGGAAGGCGAAAGTGTAAGCTACAATGTATTCTATTCTGTAATTGGCTTGTATGTGAATGCAGGTACGGCTAATTTTTCGGTTGGGTTGGAAAAACTGGGACATAAGCCGGTTTATCATGTGTCGGGCGTTGGCACTTCCAACAGCAGTTACGACTGGATTTTCAAAGTACGGGACAAGTATGAAACCTTTATAGATACCAACACCATGCAGCCTCTCAAGTTCCTGAGGAATGTGGAAGAGGGCGGGTATAAGATCAATGAGAATGTAACCTTCAACAAGGACCAGCATATTGCCATCACCACCAAGGGCGTTGTTAAAGTTCCTGCCTGTGTACAGGATGTGTTAAGCTCCATTTATTATGCAAGGAATATTGATTTCTCCAAATACAAAATGGACGATAAGATTCCGTTTACCATGTTCCTCGATAATGAAATATACAATCTCTATCTCAAGTACCTGGGTAAGGAAGAAATTAAAACCAAGTATGGAAAATTCAGGGCTATTAAATTCAAACCACTGCTGGTAAAGGGAACCATTTTTTCTGGCGGTGAAAAAATGACGGTATGGGTTACAGACGATGCCAATCATGTACCGCTGCGGATAGAAAGCCCGATTGTGATCGGCAGTATAAAAGTGGACATGATGGGGTACAAGAACCTCCGTTATCCAATGAGCTCCCTGATTTCTTTCCGTTAGCCAAATTACATTAAAGGGTATTTAGTTGAAAGGTTTCCTTCACCCGGATTCCTTTTTCTGTTTGTTGAACGGTACAGCATTCATTTACAGGGTCGTGTTCAAAAAACAAAACATAATTATTGTCGGCGGCTTCCTGCAGGAAAGATTTTTTCTCTTTCAGCGTGGTTAGCGGAAACATATCATACCCCATAATATAGGGCAGGGGAATATGTGCAACGGAAGGAAGCAGATCGGCCATATATACAATGGTTCTTCCTTTATAGGAAATCTGCGGCAGCATCATTTCTCCGGTATGACCATTTACAAACCGGATTGTTATTCCGTCTGCAAAATGGGTTGAACCCAGTAATTGAAGGTTGTTAAAAGCGGCAGGAGGGGTGTCCACCATTTTTAAACGGCCGCTCTCCTGTATGGGTAATATATTTTCTTTTAAGAAAGAAGCCTTTTCCCTGTCATTGGGTTGTGTAGCCCACTCCCAATGTTTGGTGTTGCTCCAGAAATTGGCATTGGGAAAAGCCGGAACAAGCTTGTCGCCTGTTCTTTCAATGGTTCCTCCGCAATGATCAAAATGCAGGTGGGTGTGAAATACATCGGTGATGTCTTTCCTGCTGAAGCCATGCGCAGCCAGCGAACCATCGAGACTGTCGTTCCCATTCAGGCAATAGTGCCCGAAGAATTTTGCATCCTGTTTGTTGCCCATACCCGTATCAATCAGTATCAGCCGGTCGTTGGTTTGAATCAGCAGGCTTCTTAACGCCCAGTTGCAGAGATTGTTTTCATCTGCAGGATTGAGTTTGTTCCAGAGGCTTTTAGGAACCACGCCGAACATGGCGCCGCCATCCAGTTTAAAATAGCCGGTATTGATGCTATAAAGTTTCATGTTTGTGGATCTTTTTTTGAAGAACTGCTGCTGAGTAGAGTATGATCAGGCCCAGTATAAAAAATACGACCAGTGCCAGTACAGAATTTCGCTGTGTACCTGTGAACTCGTTGATGTAACCAAAACTGAACATGCCGATTACAATAGAAATTTTTTCTGTTACATCGTAGAAGCTGAAGAAAGAAGTAGTGTCCTTTGTTTCCGGCATCAGTTTGGCATAAGTGCTCCGGCTGAGCGCCTGTATTCCACCCATTACAAAACCTACCAGTGCCGCCAGTCCGTAAAATTGAAAAATTCCGTTGCGGGGCAGGTAATAGCCGATCACACAGAGTATAATCCATACCGATACGGTTACCATCAATGCCCTGAAATTACCCTGGTTCCTGGAAAGCAGGGCAATGGCATATGCTCCCGGAATGGCAATCAGTTGAATGATCAGGATGGCAATGATCAGGTTAGTGGTCGGAATGTTTAATTCACTTTTTCCATAGAGCGTTGCCACCAGCATTACCGTTTGGACTCCCATATTGTAAAAGAAAAAAGCGAACAGAAATCTTTTCAGCACCGGCAGATGCTTTACCTGCTGCCAAACCTTATTAAGTTCCTTGTATCCCTTGGTGAAAATATTGGTGTTGTTGCTGTTTCCGATTGGGGTACTGTTGGGTAGTCTCCGCAGGGCTAACTGTCCAAATCCCCACCACCAGATTCCTACCAGCAGGAAAGAAATCCGGGAGGCTTTACCTACCGTAATGCCAAAGCTGTCGGGAGACAGTACAAACACAAAACAGATGATCTGTAAAATCATGCTGCCGGTATAGCCCATGGCATATCCTTTGGCGCTGACCCTGTCCCGGTCTTCGGGTGCGGCAATTTCGGGGAGAAATGAATTGTAAAACACAAGGCTGTTCCAGAATCCGATGCAGGCAAATACCAGGCATAACAACCCAAACAGCAGATTATGCTCATCGAAAAAGTACATGGAAGAGCAGGCAATGCTTCCGACTGTACAGAAAAAGAACAGAAATTTTTTCTTGTTGCCTTTGTAGTCGGCAATGGAAGAAAGAATCGGGGAACTGAGGGCTACCAGGATAAAGGCAGCAGACAGCGCATAATTATACAGGGATGTGTTTACAAATGATCTTCCAAAAAGCATCACCGTATCTACCGGGGTATTTTCATCTCCGTCTCCGGTAACGGCTTCATAATAGGCTGGGAAGATCGTAGATGTAATAACCAGGTTGTAGGCGCTGTTGGCCCAGTCGTACATGGCCCATCCGTTGATGACTTTTTTGCTGGAAGTTTTCATTGGCAGAATTTACTTTAAATGCCCGGTGTAAATCAGTGTGAGCAGGATCAGTCCTACCACCACCCTGTACCACCCGAAAAAGCGGAATCCATGCTTTTGCAAAAAGCCGATAAAGAAGCGGATCGCCAGCATGGCAACGATGAATGCCACTACATTGCCAACACCCAGCAATACCAGATTGCTTTTAGTGGTTAAGAGTTCGGGAGTTTCTTTGAATGCTTTGAGCAATTTATAACCGGTTGCAGCAGCCATGGTGGGTACTGCAAGAAAAAAAGAAAATTCAGCGGCAAGGCTCCTGGTTAGTTTCTGCTGCATGCCCCCGATGATGCTGGAGGCGCTTCTGCTGATACCCGGAATCATGGCAATACACTGCCAGATACCGATTACAAAGGCCCTGGTATAGCTGATGTCCTCTTCTTTTTCGATGGTATGTGTTTTAAACAGGGCGTCGATGAAGATCAGGATCAGGCCCCCCAGGAGCATCATGATTGAAACGGTTAAAGGGCTTTCCAGTAATGCATCAATTTTATCGTCGAAAATATAGCCCAACACCAATGCCGGTACAACGGCGATCAACAGTTTTACATAAAATTTCCAGTGATTCAGTGGAAAGAATTTTTTAAAGTACAGCACGATCACAGAAAGGATGGCCCCCAGTTGGATGGCAATCTCGAATAATTTGGTAAAATCGTCCTTGGCAATTCCCATGAATGAACTGGCAATGATCATATGCCCGGTGGAAGAGATCGGGAGAAACTCGGTGATTCCTTCAATAATAGCAATTACAATGGCCTCAAAAATAGTCATGTGAAATAATGGGTTAAATACAATTCGGGATTAAATATAAAGGTTATGGCGGAATGCCCGGAACAAAAAAAGCGGTCTTTTAAATGCCGCTTCTACAGAAATTTTTCAGGGTATTATTAACCAGGAATCAGTTTGTTTTCCTGCTTTTCCTGAAAATGGCATACACTTCTACCAGTAAGCCCAATACAATCAGGGCAGGGGCAACTGTGATGCGGACAGTGCCGTATACTTGATTGGTGTCAAAAACATTGGGGTCCGCGCTCTTACCGCCGCTCATCAGTACCATGCCCAATGCAATAATTACGGCGCCAATGATCATCCATGTATAATTTTCTTTTGCAAAAAGAGAAGTGGCTTTATTGGTTTCGTTGCTCATGATCGTTCGATTATAGATTGAATGTAAAAAAATTAATATAGCTCGTCCAGCTTCATTTTGAGGTATTTCAATACACTCCGGTAGGTGCTCAGTACAGATATGCCTACCCCAAGTACAATCAGCCCTCCAAAAAGAAGCAGGGTGTGCTCCAGGTTCCGGATGGCTTTTAGTTGTGGGAACTGGCTTTCGGCCCAGCCGATCAGGGTAAACAACAGTACAATTGCAATGGCCGAACTGATCAGCCCGTTGATCAGCGCCCGGATATTCAGTGGTTTGGCAATGAATCCCCTGGTAGCTCCTACCATTTGCATGGTTTTAATCAGAAAACGGTTACTGAACATGGCCAGCCGGATGGTATTGTCTATGCTGAATATGACAATGATACTGAGTATAACCGCCACCACCAGAAAAATCAGCCCGATTTTGGAGGCTCTTTCGTTGAGATTGTTCACCAGCGACTGAGGGTATTGCAGGTCCGTGATCTGGTTGCCATAGATGGCCATCAGGTCGTCGGAAATCCTGGTCAGACTGTCTTTGTTTACATATTCGGCCCTTGCATAGAAATCAATGCTCTCCGGAAGGGGGTTTACATCCAGGATTTTGGCCCAATCTTCGTTGTTTTCCTTGTTCCAGATTTGCCGGGCATTGTTTTTATCTACGTATACAACGTCTTTTGCGTATGGTTTGGAGGCAATAAACTGCTGGATCTGGCCGATCGTGTCTTTGTTAAGGGTACGGAGGTAGGCGCTGAGCCGGATATCCTCTTTGAAGGCGTTCCCCACCGAATTCAGATTCAGGAAGAACCAGCCCATGATGCCCATGATCAGCAATACCAGGGAAACTCCCACAATGGTATAAATATAATTAGGCTTGCTTCTTTTCAATGTAGATTTTCCTGTTCCCGCCATGAGTTGATTACTGTTTATAGGTCTGGCCGTGCGGGCAATGGTCAATTGGCGCCGGCCTGTTCACAAATGTAGGGTTTTGATGGCTAATGACTTACATTTGCAGCCACTAAAACGCTTATTTATCCAATGAAATTAAGAGATTCAACGGAGCATGGCGTTAAGGAAATGTAAATATACCAACCCCTTTCAAACATAAACTTCTTTCGGAGGTCGCTAACATGGACTATCAATTCAGATCAATTGAACAAAAATGGCAGGAGCACTGGAAAGCCACCAATGCTTATCAGGTAAGCAATAACAGCAATAAGCCTAAATTCTATGTGTTGGATATGTTCCCTTATCCGAGCGGTGCGGGGCTACATGTAGGGCATCCGCTGGGTTATATTGCTTCTGATATTTTCAGCCGGTTCAAGAGACTCAAAGGATTCAATGTGTTGCACCCTATGGGGTATGATGCTTTTGGGTTGCCTGCCGAGCAATATGCCATAGAGCATGGGGTACATCCGGCTGTTAGTACGGTGCAGAATATCGGCAATTTCAGAAAGCAGCTCGACAATATCGGTTTCTGCTTCGACTGGAACCGGGAAGTAAGGACCTGTGAACCGGAATACTACAAGTGGACCCAATGGATTTTCCTGCAATTATTCGGCGCGTTCTTTAACCGGCATACCCAAAAAGCAGAAAGCATTGATGTGCTGACCGGCAGTTTTGAAAAAGAAGGAAATAGTGTGCATGTATGCCCGGCCAACGATAAGCTGGTATTTTCCGCCGCCGAATGGAAACAATTCTCCGAAAAGGAGCAGCAGGATATTTTAATGAATTACCGGCTGGCATTTTGCGGGCATGGCGAAGTGAACTGGTGTGAGGTGCTGGGAACCGTTCTGGCCAACGATGAGGTGGTGAACGGGGTGAGTGAACGCGGGGGACATCCGGTGGTGAAGAAAAAGCTTCGTCAATGGTATCTCCGGATTACAGAATATGCAGACCGGCTGATCAGCGGACTGGACCAGATTGAGTTCAGCGAAGCCATGCGCGAAATGCAGACCAACTGGATCGGGAAGAGTTATGGTGCAGAAATTGATTTTGCCATTCAGGGGCAGGATGGCCGGAAACTTACGGTATATACCACCAGGCCCGACACCATTTTCGGGGTCGATTTTATGGTGGTTGCACCGGAGCATGAACTGATTGCCCATATCAGTTCCGAAGAGCAGAAAGCTGCAGTGGAGGAATACATTGCTTATGTAAACAGCAGAAGCGATCGCGAACGCCAGGCGGAGAAAAAAATCACCGGCTGTTTCACAGGCGCATACGCGCTCAATCCATTTAACGGGAAACAGATTCCGATCTGGATTTCAGAATATGTACTGGCGGGTTACGGAACAGGGGCCATCATGGCGGTGCCCTGTGGTGATGAACGGGATTTTAAATTTGCCCGTCATTTTAATATTCCCATTACCAATATTATCGGCGAGCATTACAACGGAACTGAAGCCAATGCCACCAAAGATGCGATGCTTTCCAACAGCGATTTTCTGAATGGCGTCATCATGCGCGATGCGATTGAAGTGGTCATTGATCAGCTAACGGCCATGGGAATTGGGAAAAAGAAAGTGAATTACAAAATGCGTGATGCGGCATTCAGCAGGCAACGCTATTGGGGAGAGCCGTTCCCGATTACCTGGAAGAACGGAATTGCGTATCCTCTTTCAGAAAAGGAATTGCCATTGTTATTGCCCGAGGTAGACAGTTATAGCCCCGGCCCGGAAGGAGAAGGGCCGCTGGCTAATATCAGCGATTGGACCAACCGTAACCTGGAAACCAATACCATGCCCGGTTATGCAGGCAGCAGTTGGTATTTCCTGCGCTACATGGATCCGCACAATAACGAAACTTTCTGCGACAGAAAAGTGAGCGACTACTGGAATCAGGTAGACCTTTATATCGGAGGTACAGAGCATGCCGTAGGGCACCTGCTCTACAGCCGTATGTGGACAAAAGCGCTATATGATCTGGGGTACATCGGTTTTGATGAACCCTTCCGTAAACTGCTTAACCAGGGAATGATCCAGGGAAGCAGCCGTTTTGTATACCGCGATAAAAACAACAGCAACCTGTTTATTTCGGCAGGTCTCATTCACCAGTATGATACCCATCCGATCCATGTGGATGTCAATTTTGTAGATGGATACGAACTGGATCTGGAAGCTTTTAAACAGTGGCGCAATGGTGAATACGCCGGTGCGGAGTTTGTGCTGGAAAACGGCAAATACATCTGTGGTGCGGAGGTGGAGAAAATGTCGAAGTCTAAGTTCAATACGGTGAATCCGGATATACTGGTGGAGAAATTCGGTGCAGATACCTTCCGCATGTACGAGATGTTCCTTGGCCCTGTAGAACAGAGCAAACCCTGGGATACTAAAGGAATTGAAGGAGTTCATCGTTTTCTGAAAAAACTCTGGCGTTTGTTTTACGATGAAGTGAAAGGGCAACAGTGGAATGAAGAGAAAGCCACGGCAGCGGAGCTGAAAGTGTTGCACCGTACCATTAAGAAAATTGAAGACGATACGGAACGTTACAGCTTCAATACTGCTGTGAGCACCTTTATGATTTGTGTGAACGAACTGAGCGATCTGAAATGCAATAAGAAAGAAATCCTGGAACAATTACTGATCCTGCTTACGCCGTATGCACCGCATATCAGCGAAGAACTCTGGCATGCATTGGGTAATTCCGGATCCATACTGGATGCTGCATTCCCCGTATTCAACGCAGCATTTGTTGTAGAATCTTCCAAGGAATATCCGGTAAGCATCAATGGTAAAGTAAGAACCAATATCAATCTTCCACTGGATGCCACCCAGGACTTTGTACAGGAAGCCATATTGGCCAATGAGCTTGTTCAGAAATGGATGGAGGGAAAGCCACTGAAAAAATTCATATTCGTAAAAGGAAAAATGATCAATGTCGTTATATAAATCTGTCCTCGTGATTGCGCTTGGGTTATCATTAACGGCATCTGCCGAAGACAGTATACCCAGGCCTCCCAGAAAAGTGATTCGTAATTTCATCAATCCGGACTCACTTCCGTTGATGAACCTGAAGATTGTTCCGATCCCGATCCTTACTTCCTCCCCGGAAACAGGGGTGCGGTTTGGCGGAGCGCTGGAATATTTTTTCAATGCCAAAGAAAAACACGACCAGTCTGAGGCGCGCGGATCGTATATGCATGGACAGTTAACCTACAGTACCAAAGGGCAGTTTGAAATGAAAGGCTCCTGGCAGGTTTTTACAAAAGGTGAACGTTTTGTATTCAGGGGTTCGGCCGGATACAGCACTTTCTCCGACCGTTTCTGGGGATTGGGGAATCAAACCCTTCCGGAAAACAATTATTATTCGCAGGATTACAGCAGAATCTTCCTGGAAAGCAGAACATACCGCCTGCTGAGGAATCAATGGTATGTGGGCCTGAAGCTGGATTACAGCAATACTTACAATGTAAATATAGATAAGCCTCTCGACCCGGTGAGTGCTGCTGTACCGGGCATCCTGGGCAGTAAATCACTGGGCTTGGGCCCTGCCGTATTGTATGAAGGCCGGGATTATCCGTTCAGCGCCCGTAAGGGAAGTTTTGCAGAAGTATATTTCACACACAGTTTTCCCGTAAGCGGTGATCAGTATAAATTTGATACATGGTTGATAGACCTGCGCAAATACTACCCGTTGGGTAAAGAGAATACGCTTGCCTTCCAGTTTGCCACACAAAGCAGTACCGGGAATATCCCGCTTCGCGAAATGCCCAGGATGGGCGGAGCCTTGCTGATGCGGGGCTATTTTACCGGAAGATACCGCGATCAGTCTTATACAGCCGCACAGACAGAGTTCCGCTATCATATCTGGAGATGGATTTATGGCGCTGCGTTTGCGTCGGCAGGGGTAGTAGATCGGTCGATCAGTCAATACCAATTAGATCAAACGCGGTATGCGGGCGGCATGGGGCTTCGTTTTTTGGTAAATAAGAAGAACCGGATGTTTGTACGGGTGGATTATGCCCGCAACAGCACTTCCGGCGGTGCGTATTATCTGCGGCTGCACGAAGCCTTCTAAGGGTTTCCATTAATGTAAATGAATAGCGGGAACCTGTTTTATGACGGGTTAATTGGTATATTCATGCTCCAAAATTTTGTGTATGAATAAATTCCTCTTTGGTGTTGCGATGCTGGCAACGGTATCGGGTGTACAGGCGCAGACCCAAAAAATAGCAACTGCCGACCTGTTGGCTAACAGGCTTCCGGCCAATTTCAAAAATGATCTGCCGGTAGTGCTCAAGTGGCTGGATGATGAAAAAGTAATCCTGAAACAAAAAATTCATCCGGACTCCGCTGCAAAGAATTATGTAATGGAAGTGAAATCGGGCAGGCTTACAGAAGCAACCGCCGAACAGATGAAAGGCGCTGTTCCGCCTGTTAAATCGGTTTCAGTTAAAAACAATGACCTCTTTTACAAAAACGGCACTGTTGAAAAGCAGATTACATTTGATAAGGCCGAAGAAATGAACCCTACCTTTTCTCCGGATAGTGTTTACATTGCCTACACCAAAAACAACGACCTCTATACCTATAACCTGTTAACCCAAAAGGAAACCCGTTTAACCAATGATGGCAGCAGCACCACGCTGAATGGTTATGCGAGCTGGGTTTACTGGGAAGAAATATTTGGCCGTGCTACCCGTTTCCGTGCATTCTGGTGGAGTCCTAACAGCAAACAACTGGCCTATATGCATTTTGATGAGCGCATGGTTCCCATGTTCCCCATCTACAACAGCGATGGTCAGCATGGATTTGTGGAAGAAACCCGCTATCCAAAATCCGGAGACAAGAATCCGGAAGTGAAACTGGGCTTTGTTTCACCGCATGGCGGCAGCACTACCTGGTCCGATTTTAATGAAAAGGATGATCAGTATTTCGGCTGGCCTGTTTGGCGCAACGATGGAAGTACTTTACTGGTGCAGTGGATTAACAGAGGACAGGATCATTTGAAAATATTTGATGTAAATCCGGCAACCGGCGCCAAAAAAATCATGTACGAAGAGCAGCAGAAAACCTGGGTAGACCTGGAAGACAAAGCAGGAGGCAGATTCACATTTTTACAAACAAGGCCGGCATTTATGCTGGAAAGTGATAAAACCGGCTGGAACCATCTCTACCTGCACAACAACGACGGCACCCTGATCAATGCCATTACTTCGGGTAATTTTACCGTGTTGAGCACCCTGCTGATTGATGAAAAGAACAGCATGGTTTATTTTACGGCAAGGGGCAAAGAAAATACGGCAAGAATTGATCTTTACAGCGTAAAGCTCAACGGTACCGACCTGAAGCGCCTGAGCTTTGGCGAGTTTAACCATAGTTCCGTTAGCCTTTCTCCCAATGGGAAATATTTTATCACCACATACAGCAATACTGCTACACCTGCTAAAATAAGTTTGCTGGATACCAAAGGGAAACTGATCAGGCAGTTGGGTGATGCAAAAGGCAGTGCAATGGAACAGTATGCACTGGCTAAAACAGAATTGATCCGTATCAAGAGTGAAGATGGATTATTTGAGCTGCCTGCTGTAGTAATCTGGCCGGCCAATATGGATCCGAATAAAAAATACCCGATGCTGGTGAGCATTTACGGTGGCCCCAATGCAGGAACCGTATGGGATGGATGGAACTGGAATGCGAACAGGCAGTTTTATGCAGAAGAAGGGCTGATCCAGGTGGCATTTGACCACCGGGCCAGCGGGCATTTTGGAAAAGCGGGCGTGAATTATATGCACCGTAACCTGGGTTACTGGGAAATGAAGGATTATATGACCATGGCCAAATGGTTTATTGAGAAAGGATTTGCCGATCCTGCCAGGATTGCCATTACCGGATTCAGCTATGGCGGATACATGAGCGCCTATGCCCTGACCTATGGGTCTTCTGTTTTTACATATGGAATGGCAGGAGGCTCTGTGGTAGACTGGCGTTTATATGATAGTCATTACACGGAAAAATTCATGGATACACCTGCGGAAAATCCGGAAGGCTACAAGACCAGCAGTGTATTGAGTTATGTAGACAAATACAAAGGAATGTTGCAGATTGTGCATGGAACCATGGACGACAATGTGCATATGCAGAACAGCATTCAGTTGATTGGCGCTTTGCAGGATAAAGGAAAGGACTTTGAATTCATGCTCTACCCGGGTGGAAGGCATGGATGGAGAAACCTGCGGGAACGCAGCAATCACTTCGAGAACCTGAAAACCCAATTCATCTATAAATACCTGTTGGGAAAAGCGGTTCCGAAAGGAGTATTACGGTAATCCGATATAGATAGTTATTGTTGGTACAATAGTAATAACGACAGACAAAAAATCCCGGTCATGGATCATGACCGGGATTTTTAATTGGACGCATGCTGCAACATCCTGTTACAGCATCATTGTGTTTATTTTTTGATGGTCTTCAGCATTTCTTTCACTGCGGCTTCCAGTTGAGTATCCTTGCCATTGATCAGCGCCTCGTAAGGAAGTGTTACCCTGATATCGGGCTCTACCTGCAGGTTTTCTGTAGGCCTGTTTTCCTTGCCGATGGTGGCAATCATGGGAATACCGAATACAATGCTCGGGTCTATCTGACCTTCCCACCATACGGCAGTACCAGTACCGGCAACAGGCATGCCCACCAGTTTGCCAATGCCATTCTGCTTATAGATATAAGGGAAGATAAAAGCATCACTGTAATTGCTCTCGCTCATCAGTACAATGCTTGGTTTCTGCCATCTGTTCGCCGGCTCTCCCTCGGATACACGGTGGCCCTGTGGTGCAAAGTCCAGGTATCTTTTGCCGCTCAGGAATGTATTCAGGTCGTCGTGCAACCATCCGCCACCGTTGAAACGGGTATCTACAACCAGAGCTTCCTTCTTCAGGTTTTTACCCAATACATCATCCAATACGGTTCTGAAACTTCCATCGTCCATGGAACGTACATGCACATAACCTACTTTTCCGCCACTGAGTTCATCGGTGAGTTTTCTCATTTTATTTACCCAGCGCTTGTACATTAGGTTGGATTCTGCACCGGAAGAAATTGGCTTTACGGTTTCTTCCAGGCGTGTACCGGCAGCAGGATCATAGAGATGCAGCAATACATTTTTACCCGTTTTTCTGTTGAGCAGGCTGGCCCAGTCTATATCGCTGCTGATGGTTTCTCCATCGATTTTTTCAATGACCTGACCGGCTTTTACTTTGCTTCCTGCTTTGTCGAAAGGCCCTCCGGTAATCACTTCTGTGATTTTCAGCCCGTTCCCGGTAAAGGTTTCATCGTATAGGAGGCCCAGTGCAGCCGTTGCATCTCCGCTTTGTACGGAAGGACTGTATCTGCCCCCGGTATGGGATGCATTCAATTCGCCAAGGAGTTCACTCAGTAATTCCTGGAAATCGTAGTTGTTGTTGATATGCGGGAGAAAGCGGGCATAATTGTTTTTGTACATCTCCCAGTCAATGCCATGAATGGCAGGATCGTAGAATTTCTTCTTCACCTGTCTCCAGGCATGTTCAAAAATATACGCTCTTTCGGCCGGAGCATTCAATACCATTTCGCCGCTGATGCCTACCGGTGTTATTTTGCCACTCTCTGCATCTACCTTAATCAGGCTGCCGTTGTTTATGAGGAACAGCGACTTGCCGTCCTTACTTGGTTCAATTCCGCTCGGCGAACCGCTTAGTTTGGCCAGAATCCTGGTTTCCCTGGTACGGGGTTCTGTTACCCATAAATCATATCCTTTTTCGAATGAAGTCAAATAGAACACTTTGCTGGCATCACTGTTTACGTAATAGTCGGCGATGGAAGAACTGTTGATGGTGAGGCGGATCACCCTGTCTTCAAATCCTTTCAGATCGGGTACGAAGCTGGCTCTTGCCAGTGAGTCCTTCTTACCCTTGGTAGTATCCGCTTTCTTTTCTTTCTCTTCTTTTTCTTTCAGCAATGCAAAATCTTCCTTGTTCAGGCGCATGCGATCATACAGGTCTTTATCCAGGAAGCCGGCATAAATGTCGAGCTCCACATCTCCCTGTAGCGCAATGGATTTTCTTCCTTCCCGCGGATTTACCCAGGTGATGGCTTTTCCGTCTGCAGCCCACTTAATGTTGAATTGACCAAATCCGGATTCGATGGGTTTCTGAATACCACCCGTTCCATCTGCTTTCAGCATGGCCAGGTTGCCGTATTGCCAGGTTCCCTCCTGGTCTATGGAAATCAGCCATTTACTGTCGGGACTCCACTGGTAATCCCAGTCGCCGTCTGCATAACTGTAGTTCCTTCCTTCGGGCAGGAGGATCTTTGTTTTTTTATCGGACAGGGTATACACTTTTAAAATATTCCGTTCGGCTATATAGGCAACCTGTTTGCCATCCGGAGAATATTTGGCATTGAACTCTTCTTCGGGTGTGGCAATCAGCGCTTCTTCTTTCAATACGGTGGCTGTATAAAAATAGGGTTCCTCTTTTCTTACAACACTTGTTTGATAAATATCCCAGTTATTGTTGCGCTCTGCCGCATAAAGTATTTTCTTACTGTCGGGGCTCCAACTGATCATGCGCTCCTGTTGCGGTGTGTTGGTAATTCGCTTGGTAATGCCGCCTTCCACACTGGTTACAAATACTTCACCGCGAAACACGAAAGCAATTTCTTTTCCGTTGGGAGCCAGTGCAAATTCTGTTGCGCCGCCATTGATCGGAATGATCTTCTCTGCATTGTTACGGGCATCTGCATTGATGACGATTTGTACTTTTTGGGCCTGGCCACCTTCTTTCAGTGTATAGATTTCTCCGTTCCAGCTAAAGCACAATTCATTTTTTTGGGTGATGGAGAGATGCCTTACCGGATGGTGTTTAAAGCTGGTCAGTTGGGTCATGTTCCCCTCAGCCGTTTGCTTATACAGGTTCTGGTCGCCGTTTTTTTCGCTGAGATAATAAACGGTTTTATCGTCGTTGCCAAAAACGGGCTCTCTGTCTTCTCCTTCAAACCCGGAGATTTTTTTATAGCGGCCTTCCTTTACATCCATGATCCAGATATCCCTGGTAACAGCGGAAGTGTGGTGCTTTCTAAAAGCATCTTCAAATCCTTTTCTGTCCTGATAAACAATCTGTGTGCCTTTGCTGTTGTAGCGTGCATATTCCGCACCTGTTTCGGTTATCAGCAGGGGCTTGCCGCCTTTTACGGAAACACTGTAGAGATTCAGGAACAAGCGCGGACTGTAAAAACGAACATTGTTTTTACTGATCTGTCTGCCACTGCCAAAAATCACCTGTTGGTTGTCGGGAGAAAAATCGTACGGATAATCCGCTGCGCTGTGGTAGGTAAGCCGGGTGGGCGTTCCCCCGGTTGCCGGGATGGTAAATACATCAAAGTTGCCATAGCGGTCGGAGGCAAATGCGATGGTTTTTCCATCGTGGCTCCATACCGGATAATAATCCTGTGCTTCATGCATGGTCAGCGGAACAGCCGCGCCACCGGAAGCAGGTACCGTGTAAAGGTCTCCCTTATAACTGAATACAATGGTTTGTCCATCCGGTGAAATAGCCGGGTAACGCATCCACAACGGAGTGGTTTGCGCCACGGACAGTAAACTGCAACTGAGCAATACAATTGCCAAAAGAATTCTGTTCATATATTTGATTTTGCGTAACCTTAAAGATAGAACGCTGCGCTGATGAACACAACAATATTCAAAGAATGGTTAAAGTCGCTGCCAGTAACTGCCATCCACCCTGTGGTGTCTTTCAATCCAAAGAACCAGCGGTTGGTGAAGATGGATTTTACAGAGGCCAATACAGGATTGACTGCGGAGGTAATTGAGGATACCGGGCGTTTTTCGGTATTTGTGTCCGGGGTACTCGCCGAAAATGAAGCGGAATTTGGGATAGGCGGTTATGCCGAGAACCGGACGGTGTACAGCAGAAGCCGGGTGTTTGATGCGGAAAGCGGGACCTCGCCCCGCCGGCTGCACCTGGGTATTGATATCTGGGGGAAAGCCGGAACCGCCGTTTTTGCGCCCTTCAACGGTATGGTACACAGTTTTGCCTTCAACAACCGTTTGGGCGATTATGGTGCTACCATTATACTGGAGCACAGCACCCCTCATCTGTTGTTTTACAGCCTTTATGGCCATTTATCGCTGCGTGATATAGAATCCCTGGAAGAAGGTCAGCTAATTGAAGCCGGTCAGTTGTTTGCGCATTTCGGGGCCCCCGGCGAAAATGGGCATTGGCCACCGCACCTGCATTTTCAGTTGATATTGGATATGGAGGGGAAGAAAGGCGATTATCCGGGCGTTTGTTCCCTGCCCGATAAAGATCATTATTTACGCAACTGCCCGGATCCGGACCTGGTATTGCAACTCATGCAATACGCCCAATGATTATTCAAAATTTTTGATGGTTCCCGAAAGAATGTAGTGATTGCCGGGTTCCCCCTTCGTAGCATAGTGCAGCATCGCATCTGCGATGGCGGTGGCTTTTACGGAGGCATAGTTTCTGAGCGGGCCAGCCAGCAAGGGGTTGAGCCAGCCGATAATCCGGATAGCAGCCTTTTCCCCGGCTCTTTTTTCTGTTCTGTTGCCTGTAATAAAAGAAGGCCTGAAAATGTACAGAGACGGATAATCCATCCGCTGCAAAGCTTCTTCCATGAGCCCTTTGGTTCTGTTGTAAAAAATCATTGAATGCGGATTTGCACCCATGGCGCTGATGACCAGGAAACGCCTGCTGCCTGCATCCAGTTGAAGCCTGGCTATTTTAACCGGGTAGTGCAGATCCACTTTTGTAAAAGCCTCCCTGGTTTTGGCAATCCGGATAGTAGTGCCCAAACAACAATAAACATCGTCCACTTCCGCCGCGGTATCGATGGTATCGTAGTCAATGACCTCTTCTATCAGTTTGGGGTGACTGAGGCCAACGGGCTTTCTTACGTAAATGGTAACGCTGCTGTAGAGACCGGATTCCAGCAGGCGGGGGAGCAATAAGCTGCCGGTTAGCCCGGTAGCTCCCAGTAACAAGGCTTTTCTCTGCTGCATAACTGAAATTTATATAAAGATAGGCACTGCATTTTTTGTAATTTCGGTTCGTTATGCCGAACAACAATCTGAATAGTGATAGCAGCAAGCTCAACCCGGCCGATAAGGAGTTTGAGAACAGCATACGTCCGCAAGAAATAGATGATTTTTCCGGTCAGCCCCAACTGATCGAGAACCTGATCATATTTATTAAGGCAGCCAAATTAAGAGGAGAAGCCCTGGACCATATCCTGTTTCACGGACCTCCCGGACTGGGTAAAACCACCCTGAGCCGCATTGTGGCGAATGAACTGGGGGTGAATATCAAAGAAACATCTGGTCCGGTGATTGAGAAGCCGGGAGACCTTGCCGGGTTACTGACCAACCTGCAGCCCAACGATGTGTTGTTTATAGATGAAATCCACCGGTTGAGTACCGTGGTGGAAGAATACCTCTATGCAGCCATGGAGGATTTTAAAATCGATATTATGATCGATTCCGGGCCCAACGCAAGAAGTGTTCAGATCAACCTGAACCCTTTTACCCTGGTGGGTGCAACCACCAGGAGCGGATTGCTGACAGCCCCCCTGTTATCGAGGTTTGGCATCAAGTCGAGGCTGGAATATTACAATGCTGCTGTATTGCAGAAAATCATTGAGCGGAGTGCCGCCATTCTGCAAACTACCATCACCGCCGATGCTGCCGCAGAAATTTCCCGCAGGAGCAGGGGAACGCCGCGGATTGCCAATGGCCTGCTGCGCCGGGTGCGCGACTTTGCACAGGTATTGAACGATGGGCAGATTGATCTGGGTATTACACAACATGCGCTGAAAGCGTTGAATGTGGATGCACATGGCCTGGACGAAATGGACAACCGCATTCTGGCAACCATTATCAATAAATTTAAGGGAGGCCCTGTGGGTATAACGACCATTGCTACGGCAGTTGGCGAAGAATCGGGCACGATTGAAGAAGTATATGAACCGTTCCTGATACAGGAAGGATTCTTGCAAAGAACCCCAAGAGGAAGGGAGGCTACTTTGAAAGCCTACAATCATCTTGGGGTTGTGATGCAGAAGGATTCTGCAGGAGATTTATTCAGTTAAGGGCTAAGGTGCAACCAGCCTGAATCCGTTACCGTGTATGTTTACGATTTCAATAGCCGGATCTTCTTTCAGGTATTTGCGGAGCTTGGCAATATATACGTCCATGCTTCTTCCGTTGAAATAAGTATCGCTGCCCCAGATTTTTTTCAGAGCTCTTTCGCGTGGCAATAAATCGTTCTTGTGTTCGGCCAGCATCTTCAGCAATTCATTCTCTTTGGGAGAAAGGGTTTGTACCGCATCACCTTTTTTCAACTCGCGCAGTTTGGGGTTAAAATGGTAGGAAGCCAGGTCGAACTCAACATTATCGTTGATCCTGTTTTCTTCTTCGTTCCTTTTCAGGATCGCTTTTATCTTCAGCAGCAGTACTTCGCTGTCGAAAGGTTTGGTGATATAGTCATCTGCTCCCAGCTTGTACCCCTGGATGATGTCTTCTTTCATGGTTTTTGCACTCAGGAAGAATAAAGGCACATCAGGATCGATATCCCTGATTTCTTCTGCCAGGGTAAATCCGTCCATATTTGGCATCATTACGTCTAACAGGCAAATGTCGAATTTCTCGCGCTGAAAAGCGGCCAGCCCCAATTTGCCATCTCTTTCGAGGGTAATATCGTAATCATTCAGCTCCAGGTAGTTCTTTAAAACCATGCCGAGGTTGGCATCGTCTTCGCAAAGCAGAATCTTGTACTGTTTCTTGTCTTCCATTATTCAGTGTTTGTATTAAAGATAAACGAACTGCAATTTACAAACAACCCTTTCCAATCTTTTGTTAAAATAATTAGTTGGTTTTTTCGACAAAACGTTTGTCCGTTAAAGTTTTCAGGAAGTTGATCAGGTCTGTTTTTTCGTTGGCGGTAAGCCCCAGCGGCTTTTGGAGGCTTTCGTCTATATTTACGGGATGCTGCACAAAGGCCCTGGGATTGTTGTAATAATCCACCACTTCTTCCAGTGTTTTAAACTGGCCATTGTGCATATAGGGTGCGGTGATGGCTACATTTCTTAATCCGGGTGTTTTGAATTTACCCAGATCTTCTTGTTTACCGGTAATTTTGTATCGCCCTGCATCGTTGAGTGTTGTACCATTGTAGAGGCCAATATTTTTGAAATCATCGTTGGTAAAATCGGGCCCCATATGGCAATCGAAACATTTCGCTTTGTCTCCTACAAACAGGAGTCGGCCCCTTTCTTCGGAATCGGTGAGCGGGAATTCCTCATCGAAAGACAGGTCAAATTTACTGTCGTCGGTCTCCAGTGTTTTTTCGTAGGCGGCCAGCGCTGCGGATAAATTTTGTGCAGTGGGGAGACTGCCGAATATTTTCAGGAACAGGTTACGGTAAGTTTTGCTGACCCGCAGCCGCTGCACGGCTTCTGCAACCGGTAAACCCATTTCATCTTTGTTGGCAATCGGCATCAACGCCTGCTGTTCCAGTGAAGCGGCTCTTCCATCCCAGAAAAAGTACGGACGATGTTTCATATTGAGTACCGAAGGGACGTTTCGGGTAGTGGGTGTTCCGCCAATGCCAGTGCTGAAAGCCGAACTGTCTGCAAATCCGCGGGAAGGAATGTGGCAGCTTGCACAACTGACGGATGAATCCTTCGACAATATTTTTTCGCTGAACAGTTGCTCGCCGAGGGCGGCTTTTGTTTTAACCGGAGGAATCGTGGTAAAAGAGATCGCTCCCGCTACACCGGCAGTGATCGCAACGAGGATGAACCATTTTTTCATGCCACAAAGTTAATCCGATTGCCGCAATTCCGATAACGCGCAGTTCGCTTATTTTAGCGGATGTTATTCGTAAATCATTCGGTATTTTGCAAGTAAATACACAGCATATGACCAATCCGTCCGCGTTTACAGAAGCCGTCAACAATGGGTATAGTTTTAAGGGCGAGAAAGTGAAGATAGGAGTAGGTATGCTGGATGGGGAAGTGGTGCCGGATGCAGCGGTATTCCTTCCGCTGAAAACCATGAACCGACATGGACTGATTGCCGGCGCTACCGGAACCGGGAAAACCAAAACCCTGCAGGTACTCAGTGAATGCCTGAGCGATAACAGCGTTCCGGTGTTGCTGATGGATGTTAAAGGTGACCTGAGCGGTATAGCCGCTGCCGGTATTGCCAATGATAAGATTCATGAGCGGGCAGCCAAAACAGGCGTGAAATGGGCCCCGGACGCTTATCCCACAGAGCTGATGACCCTCAACGGGGGTAAGGGGGTGCAGTTGAGGGCAACCGTCAGTGAATTTGGTCCGGTATTGCTAAGCAAGATCCTAGGCCTGAATGATACACAGGGCGGACTGGTTTCCCTGATCTTTAAATATTGCGACGACCAGTTGCTTCCCTTACTGGATCTGAAAGATTTTATTAAGGTATTACAATACATAGGCGCAGAAGGAAAGGCGGAGATTGAAAAGACCTATGGTAAAATTTCCACTACTTCAACCGGCACCATCCTGCGTAAAGTAATAGAATTGCAGCAGCAGGGCGCCGATTTGTTTTTTGGTGAAAAAAGTTTTGAGATCAACGACCTGATGCGCATCAGCGATGATGGCAGGGGCATGATCAATATTCTGCGGATCACCGACATGCAGGACAAACCCAAACTGTTCTCCACGTTCATGTTACAGTTGCTGGCGGAATTATATGCCACCAGCCCCGAAGAAGGCGATCTGGATAAACCCAAGCTGGTACTCTTTATTGATGAGGCGCACCTGATTTTTCAGGAAGCTTCCGATGCATTGTTGCAACAACTGGAAACGGTCATCAAACTGATCCGTTCCAAAGGAATCGGAATCTTTTTTTGTACGCAGAACCCGCAGGATATACCGGCATCAATTCTTGGACAACTGGGAATGAAAATTCAGCATGCCCTGCGTGCTTTTACTGCTGCAGACCGAAAAACCATTAAACAGGCGGCAGAAAACTTTCCTGAAACTCCTTTTTATGATATAGACTCATTGCTTACCCAACTGGGTATCGGAGAAGCCCTGGTAACCATGCTTAACGAAAAAGGTATTCCAACTCCATTGGTACACACCCTGCTCTGTTCCCCCCGAAGCAGGATGGATGTGCTATCGGATGCGGAGATTGATACCATAATAGCTAAAAGCAAACTGGCTTCCAAATACAATCAGGTCATTGACGGCGAAAGCGCTTATGAAATACTCGCCGCCAAACTGGAAGCGGCCAGAGAACGTACAGCGGCAACAGAAAAAGAAGTCCCTTCCGCCAAAGGGGCAGAAAAGGCAGAAAGCTTTTTCGATAACCCCATTGTGAAGCAGGCAGGCAGAACTGCGGCTGCAATTATTACGCGCAGCCTTTTAGGGGCGCTGGGGCTGGGTGGCAGAAGTTCCGGGCGAAGCAGAAGGTCATCCTGATCCTGAGCGCAATCAGCCAATCCACCAGATTTGACGGGTTTCACTGATCCTGATTTTCTCTTCCGATTGCAGAAATTCCAGCGCAGTCCATATTTTTTCTTCACCCAACTGTTTGAAGGAAAGCAACAGCGCTTCGAGCGACTGCGGTTGGTTGGTATTTTTTTTCAGTTGTGCTTCCAGCCTTGTTAATTCCTCCGGCGTCAGTGCTTTCTTTTTTGCATTCAGGCAATTGTCGCAGATGCCGCAGGTTTTGTTAGACTGATCGCCAAAATAATTGGAGATGAAGCGACTTCTGCAACCGGTAAGCTCCCTTGTATAATGGATCATGGTGCCGATTCGCTCCTCATATAATTTTTTTCGCTGCAGGTAGGCGTCCTGTTGTATGACAAGGTATTCTGCCGGCGCGCGGTTCATCAGAAACTGGATCTGGGGTGTTTCTTTTTTGGGGAGATATTCAATGATGCTGTGTTTGGCCAATTCCTTAAATGCGGTAGTGATCTCGTCTGCCTTGCGCCTGCAGATCTTTCCTACCTGTTGTTCGTACACGGAAACCCGGTTGTCGATAATGCCTTCATAGGTTCTCATCAGCGCTTTAATCACCGGCTCCAGATTAGGATATTCTTTTTCAAACAGATTCAATCCCTCCCTGTTTACCGTAAACATAATCTGTGTTGGCAGGAAAATGTTTTCTGCAAAACTGATGTGATCTTCCTGCTCCAGCACTTTCAGTACATTGATGACCAGCATACTTTCCAGTTTAAAATGCCTCGTGAATGCAGCAAGATCAAAATCATAATAGATGCCCTCCCCGTTTCCTACCGGAATCTGGAGATAGTCGGCAATAGCCTGGTAAACCTGTTTGATCAGTTTGATGGAAGGGAATTTTTTAGCGGTATTCGCTGTAAGTTCGTTCAGGTCCTTTTGTTGATACAATAAAACAGCATAGGCTTTTTTGCCGTCTCTTCCGGCCCTTCCTGCTTCCTGGTAATAGTTCTCCAGGCATTCAGGTACATCGTGATGGATCACCACGCGAACATCCGGTTTGTCGATACCCATGCCAAATGCATTGGTGCATACCATGGTGCGGATCTTATTCTGAATCCAGGCCTGCTGTTTCATTTCACGAACCGGTTGCGCAAGTCCTGCATGATAATAGTCTGCAGCAATGCCCTGCAACAACAGCGCTTCAGCAACTTTTTTGGTTTGTCTCCTGTTGTTGCAATACACAATACTGCTGCCCGGTACTTTGTTGAGTATGTCGATGATTTTATTCAGTTTGCTTTCTACCCGAAAAACACTGTAGGATAAATTCGGCCGTTCAAAGGATTGCCGGAACACTGCTGTTTTTTTGAGCTCCAGTTTCTGTACAATATCTTCCTGTACCAGCGGTGTGGCCGAAGCGGTCAGCGCAATCAGCGGAATATCCGGCAGTTGTTTTCTGGTTGAGGCTATCCGCAAATAAGGGGGCCTGAAATCGTATCCCCACTGCGAAATACAGTGTGCCTCATCAATAACCAGCAGGCTCACCGGCAACACAGGCATATAATCCATGAAAAGCCTGCTTTCCAATCGTTCGGGCGAACAGTATAGAAATCTGAATGCCCCGTCGGCAGCTTCCTGCAGCAGTTTTTTTACCTCGTAATGGCTTAGTCCACTGTGTAAGGCTGCTGCAGGTATTCCCTTGTTGTTCAATGCATCTACCTGGTCGCGCATCAATGCGATTAGCGGACTGATGACCAGGCAAAGACCATCCAGCATGATGCCGGGTACCTGAAAACAAATCGATTTCCCCCCGCCTGTCGGCAACAATGCCAGCGTGTCGTTGCCAGACAATACGGACCGGATGATTTCTTCCTGCAATGGACGGAATGAATCGTGTTTCCAGTATTTACTTAATATGTCTTTTGGTTCGGGCAAGGGCTTAAGCAACTTTTTTGAAATTAAGCCTTACAGAATTGATCGCCAATACCACATCACTTAATCCCATGGCCAGTGCGCTGAAGGCCGGACTCAGCATGCCCATTGCTGCAACGGGAATGGCCAGTACATTGTAGAGCAATGCCCAGAATAGATTCTGCTGAATGGTCAGGTAGGTGTGTTTGCCAAGGCCCAATGCCAGCGGCAGGTGTTTGAGTCCGTTGTTCATCAATACCACTTCTGCACTTTGCATGGCTACCTGTGAGGCCTCGCTCAGTGAAATGCCCACTGTGGCCCTGGCGAGGGCGGGGGCATCATTGATGCCATCGCCTACCATCACGGTAGAACTGCCGGCGGTTAAAGCTGTTACACGTTCCAGTTTTTCCGCAGGCGACTGTTCGGCATATACTTCGCTGATATGAAGTTGATTCGCGAGTAATTCACAACTTTCCTTTCTGTCTCCGCTTAGCAGTATGGTGCGGATACTCCTGCTGTTCAGGTATTTAACCAGGGTTGCCGCTTCCGGCCTTACCTGGTCGGTCAGGTCTACCCAGCCCAACAGTATCTTGTTCCGAAGAATATAAATGTTGTGGGTTCTGTCTTTGATCAGTTGTTCCGCAGCTTTGTAGGACCCAACAATGTATTCGTTGCCATCGCGGCCGGTTCCTTTCATGCCAAATCCCTTCACTTCCTCCACTGCGGTAAAACGGATATCCTGACCGGTTTTCCATTCTTTGGCAATGGTTTTGGCCAGGGGATGGTTGGAATATTTTTCCAGCGAATAGGCAATGCGTTTCACTTCATCCATGCCAACGGTTTCACCTTCGGCTGTAAGCCCTGCGGATGCAATGGCAAACTGCCCCGTGGTGAGGGTTCCGGTTTTATCAAAAACCACCTGTTTGATGTCTTTGAATAATTCAAGGCTTTTCGTGTTTTTAAACAGTATCCCGTTTCGGGCAGCCCTTCCCAATCCAACCGCAATGGCTGCAGGGGTAGCCAACCCCATGGCACAGGGACAGGCAATCACGAGCACCGCAATGGCTCTCATGAGGCTATGGGTGAAATCCTGACCGGCAAGCGTATAGTTCAGGAGCAGTGTGAGTAAGGAAATACCCACCACCACCGGCACAAATACAGCACTGATTTTATCTGCCAGTTGTTGAACCGGTGGTTTTTCGGTTTGTGCATTTTTAACCAGTTGCAGGATATTGCCCAGTACACTGTCGGGGCCAACTGCGGTAACATAAGCTTTCACCGATCCGCTCACGGCAATACTCCCGCCAATGAGTTGGTCTTTTATGGTTTTATCTACCGGGATGAATTCTCCTGTTACAATAGATTCATTCACTGCCATCTCGCCCGATAAAATCTTACAGTCCATCGGAACCGCTTCCCCCGATTTAATGAGGATCAGATCGCCGGTTTTCAGTGCACTGCTTTCCACCGGAAAAATATGTTCCTGGTGCTGATCGTCGTAGGCAATCATGTTGGCCATGGTTTTTTGTGAATTCACCAGTTTCCGGAGGGAGGCCTGCGTGGTTTCAACAGATTTATCTTCCAGCCAGTTTCCCAGGAATACCAGGGTAAGGATGGTGGCGGTTGTTTCGTAAAACATATACTCTGCTGCCTGGCCCGTGAATGTTCCGTAGAGGCTGTAAACAAGGGAAGCAACGGCGCCAATGGTAATCAGCACATTCATATTGGGAATCCCTTTTCTTACACTGTGGAGGGCGCTTCTTCCAAAGAAATCCATTCCCACAAAAAATACTGGAAGCGTTAGGGCAATCTGTACATAGGGATTCATCAGCCAGTGGATATGCACTCCCGGGATCATATGCAGCATCAGCGGAAGGGTAAATACCGCGCAGAACAGGAATCGCTCCAAATGCGATTTAAACAATTTCTTTTTCCCGGTTGCAGCAAGGTCCCCGTTTTTTACATGGTATCCCAACCCGTCTATTCCCTTTTGTATTTCTGTTTTGGTAATGCCTTCGGGCAGCGTAAAACTAACATCGCCTCCAATAAAATTCACCCGTACATCTTCCAGGCCTTTTCCCTGCAGGTATTTATCGATGGTGAGGGCACAGTTGGTACAACTCATACCTTCTACTTTCCAGTTCACTTTTTCCATAATAAAATGCGTTGGGTAGGCAACGCATTACAAATTTACGAAAGCCCCGGCGCCCTCAATTTTCGAGATTGGAATAATATTCGGTGCAGCCGGATTATCTTTGCCTCATGGATGCAATTTTTGGCCTGGCTCAGATTAATGCAGTTGCAGCGGCACTTTGGAGGGAAGGGAAGAAATATCCTGTATGGGCTTTTCATGCGCCCATGGGATCCGGTAAAACCACTTTTATCCATGCACTCTGCAAGGTAGTTGGCGTGGAAACGGCGGTTAGCAGTCCCACATTTGCCATCATCAACGATTACCAGAGCCGGGATGCGGGATTGATCCATCATATGGACTGGTATCGCCTGAAGAATGAGGAAGAAGCCATTCAGGCAGGCGTTGAAGATCTCCTGAACAGCGGTGAAACCTGCCTGGTAGAATGGCCTGAACAGGCAGAAGGGCTGCTTCCCGATCATACCCTGCATATCCGCATTGAAATACTGGATGAACAAACCCGCAGGATCTGTACATTCAATCCAAAGGACCAGCCGGAAGATGACCTGCCTGCGGAGGACGAAACACTGCATCCCATCAACCTGGATGTATAAACTCTCCACCAAATTTGTTAACTTGAAGCCTTAACCGAATACATGGCAACCAGCAGACCGAGCATCAGTCCCTCTTTATTGTATGAAACACTGGAAGAAGTGTTGGACATCAAAACACCGGGTGCCAAATTACAGATAGGTATTCCCCGGGAAATTGCTTTCCAGGAAAACCGTATTGCGCTTACGCCCGATGCCGTAGGGGTCCTGGTGGCCAATGGCAACCAGGTAACCGTTGAGCAGAAAGCAGGCGTGGGCAGCCATTACAAAGACCAGGATTATGCGGAAGCAGGCGCGCAGATTGTATACGACCGGGAGTCTGTTTTTAAGTGCCCGATCCTGGTAAAGAGCGCACCGCCGGTGGAAGAAGATATGCCGCTCCTGCAAACGAATCAGACCATCATTTCTCCCATACATCTTTCCGCACTAAAAAAAGAATACATCGAAAAAATGATGGAGAAGCGGATTACTGCGTTGAGTTTTGAGAATTTTAAAGACGATAGCGGAACGTATCCCATTGTTCGCAGCATGAGTGAAATTGCCGGCAGCGCTGTTATGCTGATTGCAGGTCAGTATCTCAGCAGTTTTAACAAGGGCAAGGGCGTATTACTGGGAGGAATCAGTGGTATTCCGCCCACCAAAGTAGTGATCATCGGAGCAGGGATTGTAGGAGAATTTGCCACCCGGAATGCGCTGGCTTTGGGCGCTTCCGTAAAAGTATTCGATAATGATGTTTATCGCCTTAAGCAATTACAGAACAATTTAGGGCAGCGTGTATGGACCAGCGTACTGGAGCCCAGGATCCTGGCCAAACAACTAAAAACCTGCGAAGTGGCGGTAGGCGCACTAAGCAATGAATCCGGAAGAGCGCCTGTGGTGGTTACCGAAGAAATGGTCGCAGCCATGCGGCCCGGAAGCATCATCATTGATGTGGCGATCGACAGGGGCGGTTGTTTTGAAACCAGTGAATTGACCAGTTATGAAGAGCCCACTTTTCTGAAACATGATGTAATACATTACTGTGTTCCCAATATACCCAGTGGTTTCGCAAGAACAGCCAGCCAGGCCATCAGCAATGTGTTGATGCCGCTGATGCTGGAGATCAGCGACGAGGGTGGGCTGGATGAAATGATCTGGCACAAGTTCAATCTGCGGGAAGGGGTGTACCTTTTTAAAGGTGCATTGACCGATTTCTACATCAGTCAGAAGTTTGACCTGAAATTTACCGATCTGAATTTATTGATTGCCAGCAGAAGATAACCCCGTTAATCTTTGAACGGAATGGCGGCCGCCACCGGGTGCTGCGCTTTAAATTGCAGTCCCAGCAAAAGGGCCATGGTTTGTGCTGCCTGTTGCTGATACAGTTGCTGTGGCCGGGTAACTTCCCCTTTGGGCGTTACGCCCGGGCCCAGCAGGGCCATCCAGATTTCACTGGCATCGCTGATCTTACTGCCATGGCTGGTCCATTCAGCTTTAACCGCGTCTCCGCGCCCGTGATCGGTGGTAATGAGCAAGGCTGTTTTGTTTTTGTATTTGGGATGCTGCTGAACATAGTTCCAGAGCTGTTCCAGCCAGCGGTCTACCTGGTGGGCGGCATCCAGATACGATCTGTATTTGCCCGCATGAGCCCATTCGTCGGTTTCTCCATAAGCAATATACAATACCGAAGGTTGTTTTTCTTTCAGGTAATTCATGGCCGACGCATGGGTAAATACATCCAGGCATTCTGCGGTGCCCCAGGGCCGGTAACTATCGGTGAGCATCCGGTTGATCAGGAGCTGTTGTGCAGTGGGGTTGAACCCTGCGGTGGTATCAAAAGCGGAAATCACCGGAAATCCGGCTCTTTTTTCGTTCAGGATTCTGTCGAAAGCATCCCATGCCCCAAAAGCCGCCACTTTGTTGGTAAAACGGGGCTGTTGCTGTAAGAACTCCAGCACAGTGGTATTGGGGTTGGGTGGAAATTCGTTGGAGTTAACGGCGGTATCGGCATAGCCGGTAAAAATTTCACTGTAACCCGGATAGCTGAACCAGTATGGATTTTTGTTGTTTACAAAATTACCTGCTTTCCGGTTGCCGTATAACTGTCCCTTTTCTCCGATCACTTTCCAGAGAAAGGGCATCAGTTTTTGTCTGCGCTCCTGTACATCGGCTGCATAGTAATTGTTATAGAGCCTGCTGCTGTCGCCCTCATGGTACTTTCTGTTATTGGCAACTGTAGTATCCATTCCGTTGAACACTTCCTGCCAGCGAAGGCCATCGGTGGTTACAACAATCAGGTATTCGGCTTTTTGGGAATAGCTGTGGAACTGGAAGCCGCAGAGCAGCAGGATCAGTAAGAAGCGCATAAGCGTTATTTATAATCAACAATATTAAGCCGCTCATGACAAAAATCAATCTCCATTTCCTCGTTGCTGCAGATAATTAATAATTTATTGTTGCAGTAGTTGCGAACGAGCTGGTGATAGAGCCGGTACCCTTCCTGGTCCAGATTGGTGCAGGGCTCGTCTAAGAGCAGCACAGGTGTGTCGGAAAAAAAGGCCTGTGCCAGTTTGAGTCGTTGTTTCATTCCGCTGCTATAATGCCGGATTTGCTTACCGGCGGCTTTCTCCAGGCTGATGATTTCCAGTATTTCCGCAATGGAAATATTGTTTAAAGGGGGTTTAAACTTCCGATGGAACTCCAGGAATTCTGTTGCGGTCATTTCTTCTATCAGCTCCAGGTAAGGGGCACAGATGGCAACCTGCCGGTAGATGGTTTCGGGGGGCAGGGTGTTGTTGGAAAGCTGAACCTGCAGGGTTCCTTCATTCAGCCCCATGCTGCCGGCGATACATTGAAGCAAAGTGCTTTTGCCACTTCCATTGTGTCCGGTGATGGCATAAGCATTGCCTGCACTGAATGTATAGCTGAGTTTACGGAAAATCCATTCGCGGTTGAACCGCTTGCCCGCATTGCCTAGTGTGACCGTAGTATTATTCATCGTCATTGGCACCCTTGGTGAAACGCTTGATGATGCCTCTTCCGCTTTCGCGTATAAATGTTACAATTTCATCGCGTTCGTCGGTTGCAGGCAGTTCTTCCTCAATGTATTCCAGCGCCTGTGTAATATTGAATCCCTTATTGTAGATGGTTCTGTATACATCCAGGATATGATTGATCTGTTCCAGCGGAAAGCCTCTCCGCTTCAGTCCCACACTGTTTACACCACCATAGCTCAAAGGGTTGCGAACAGCCTTGATATAAGGTGGTACATCCTTGCTGACCAGGCTTCCTCCTGCTATGAAAGTGTGTTGGCCGATGTTAACAAACTGGTGTACGGCGCTTACGCCTCCGATCACTGCCCACTCGCCAATGGTTACATGCCCTGCTACCTGTACACTGTTGCTCATAATTACATGATTGCCAATAATGCAGTCGTGCGCAACATGACTGTAGGCCATGATCAGGCAATGGTTGCCGATAATGGTTTTGCCGCGGTCATTCGTTCCCCTGTTGATGGTAACAAATTCACGAATGGTCACATTGTCCCCGATTTCCACCGTGGTTTTTTCGCCGGCAAACTTCAAGTCCTGCGGAACAGCGCCCAGTACAGCGCCGGGAAATACCCTGCAGTTCTTGCCGATCCTGGTGCCGTCCATGATGGTAACATTACTGCCAATCCAGGTTCCTTCCCCAATCTGTACATCGCCGTGAATTACAGTAAACGGATCGATCTTCACATTTGGTGCAATGCGTGCATTGGGGTCAATATAGGTATAAGGATGTGTCATAGGTTGTTTTAGCGTCTGTAAATAGTTGGTTTAGGTTGAGGTTAGCTGTCTGCACGTTTGACTACCTGTGCAACAAAGTCTCCTTCGGTAGCCACTTTGCCTCCAACATAAACGGTTCCGTGCATTTCACAGATTCCCCGGCGAATTGGCCCGGTAAATTCCATTTTCAACACCATGGTGTCGCCTGGCCTGACCATTTGTTTGAATTTGCAGTTGTCTATTTTCAGGAAATAAGTATCGTATTGTCCTTCGGGCATGGAATTGATGCAGAGGATTCCTCCGGTCTGCGCCATGGCTTCAATCTGTAAAACACCCGGCATTACAGGGTTTCCCGGAAAATGACCCGGGAAGAACCATTCGTTATAGGTCACATTTTTGATGCCTACAATGGTAGTGTCTGTGAGTTCAATCACTTTATCTACCAGCAGAAACGGATGCCTGTGCGGTAAAGTTTTCTCAATCTTTTCGAGGGAGAAAACCGGTGGTATCGTTGGATCATATACCGGCACATCTTTTACATGCTTGTTCTTCTTGATGTATTGCTTGATCTTTTTGGCAAACTCCACATTGGAACTGTGGCCGGGTCTGTTGGCAATGATGCGGGCCTTAATCGGGTAGCCGATCAGTGCAAGGTCACCTATCACATCCAGCAGTTTGTGTCTGGCAGGTTCATTTGGGAAACGCAGTTCCAGGTTGTTCAGGTATCCTTCGCTTTTTACCTCCACTTTATCCCGCTTGAACACTTTGGCCAGCCTGCTCATTTCCGCATCCGTAACCGGCTTGTCTACCACTACAATTGCATTGTTGATATCGCCGCCCTTGATCAGATCGTTGTCGAGTAGCATTTCCAGTTCGTGTAAAAAACAGAAGGTGCGGCAGGGAGCGATCTCCGATTTAAATTCCCGGATGGTTTTTAACCCGGCGTGCTGGGTCCCCAATACCGGGCTGTTGAAATCGATCAGTGTGGTGATCTGGTAATCCATGGATGGCAGGGCTACCATTTCTACCCGCTTGGCATCATCGTAATGATAGATATTTTCGTCGAGGCTGTACCATGCTTTGGTTGCTTCCTGTTCCACCACACCACCTTCTTCGATCAGGTTGATGAAAGGAGAGGAGCTTCCGTCCATGATGGGGATTTCGGGGCCGTTCAGCTCAATCAGCACATTATCTACCCCCATACCCACCAGGGCAGCGAGTACATGTTCCACCGTGCTCACTTTGGCATCACCTACTTGTAAGGTTGTACCCCGGCTGGTGTCGGTTACCAGGTCGCAATCGGCCTTGATCACCGGCTGGTTAGGAAGATCTGTTCTTTGAAATTGTATCCCGAAGCCCGGATTCGCCGGTTTCAGCACCATATCTACCAGGATGCCGGTATGTAAACCGGTACCACTGATGCTGATGGGCTTGCCTAATGTATGCTGCTTATCCGGATTAAAATGAATGTCCATGCTTTAAATCAGTTTTAGCCTGATTCAGACAACGAGGGCCGCCTGAACCTAAATATAGAATCGCGCAAAAATAAGCTTAAAGGGTGGTTTTTTTCCTTAATTAGGCGTTAACACGTTCAGAAAGCAATTGTTGCACCATTTTTTCCAATTCTTTCACTCTTTTTTCCAGTTCGGGAAGTGCTCTGGTTGCCGCCTGAACCCGCATGGATGCGGAAAAATCGAAGGCAGGGGTTCCGTTAAATGCCTTGTTGGGTTCTTTGATGCTCTTGGTAACACCGCTCTGACCATTGATCCTGGAGCCGTCGGCAATGCTGATATGGCCTGCAACGCCTACCTGACCGCCCATCATTACATTTTTACCGATCTTGGTGCTGCCGCTCACGCCGGTGAGGGCGGCGATGACGGTATTGGCGCCCACTTCTACATTATGGGCAATCTGAACCAGATTGTCGAGCTTGACGCCTTTTTTGATGATGGTGGAGCCCATGGTTGCCCGGTCTACGGTGGAATTGGCCCCGATTTCCACAAAATCCTCTACCACTACGTTGCCCAATTGAGGCACTTTTTGATAAGTGCCGTTGCCCTGGGGAGCAAACCCAAAGCCGTCGCTGCCGATAACCGTACCGGCATGAATGATCACATGATTACCGATAACACAGTCGTTATAAATCTTTACCCCTGCATGAATGACCGAGTGGTTGCCCACTTTAACCCGGTCGCCCAATACAGCACCTGTATGAATTTTTGTATGATTGCCCACCTGTACGTTGTTTCCCAGGAAGGCGAATGCGCCTACAAATACCTGCTCCCCCAGTTGTGCAGAGTCGGCAATATGGCTGGGTTGCTGAATACCGGTTAACTGGCTTGCCGCAAGCTCCTGATATCTGGTCATGAGTGTTGCGAAAGCCGAATAAGCATCCGGAACGCGAACCAGGGTGGCCGTTACCGGATGTTTCAGTTCCAGCGTTTCATTGATAATGACAATGGAAGCCCTGGTAGTATACAGGTATTCTTCGTATTTCGGGTTGGCTAAAAACGAAAGCTGTCCGGGAACCGCCTCCTCAATTTTACCGAAAGAAGTTACAGCGGCAGCGGCATCTCCTTCTATTTTTCCCTGAACCATCAGGGCAATCTGGGAGGCGATAAATTGCATATAGAGGTATTAAGTTAACAGACAAATGTAGAATTTTTTTACCTGCGAAGAAAGATTTTGCTGAATCAGCGTATTGTCTACCTCCGTGATATCTTTTACCGTACCATCCTTATACAGAATATTGATTTTTTCTTCTCTGGGCTGGTAAGCGGTATTGGTGGCAATACCGGTAAAGCAAAGGTAATGCGCTTCTTCCGGCTCAATACCAAAACGGCTGACCGCCAGGGCCTGTTTCTCCTGAATGAATTCAACGGAAAACGGTTCCGCCTGAATGCGCGATTTATACAATCTGCGGTTCAGGAAACTGTTGCACAGCAAAGACAATACCTTGTCGGGGTGTAAACTCCACCGCTTCACCCCGCTGATTACATCAAAGTCGTCGAGCAGGCAAAACTGGGCCAGCGCGTGGTCGTTCATTTCTCCCCTGAAATCTCCCAGGAAATAATCCAGGGAGGATCTTGTAGCCAGTGCATCATCGTTTTTATCGTAGATAGCCCTTACCCGTTCGAGAATTTTCACCAGCATTTTTTCTGCAGATAAAACGGTTTTATGCAGATACACCTGCCAGTACATTTGTCGCCTGGACACTAAAAATTTTTCTACGCTGTAAATGGCTTTTTCTTCTACCATCAGTTGCCCGTCTTTTACAGTCAGCATTTTCAATATCCGGTCGTATCCGATTACTCCCTCGCTCACACCCGAAAAAAAGCTGTCGCGGCTGAGGTAATCCATGCGGTCCACATCCAGTTGACCACTGATCAACTGGTGCAGGAAGGGCTTATGATAATTGTTGGTAAAGATCCGGATGGTCAGATCCAGTTGACCGCTCAGTTCGGTATTGAGTACCTGCATGATTTGCAGGGAGAGGTGCTCGTGGTTGATGCCGGGAATCAGTACATGCTCCAGTGCATGCGAAAAAGGGCCGTGCCCGATATCGTGCAGCAATATGGCCGATTTAACGGCAATCTCTTCCTCATCTGTAATTTCTATGGCTTTGTTGCGTAGTTCGGTAACGGCATTACACATCAGGTGATAAGCGCCCAGCGAGTGGTGAAGCCGGGTATGAACGGCTCCCGGGTACACCAGTTGCGCCATTGCCATTTGCTGGATCCTGCGCAGCCGTTGATAAAAAGGATGTTCTATAATAGCAAAGATCAACGGGTGGTTGATGGTAATAAAACCATATACGGGATCATTGATGATTTTTTGTTTGCTGTTTGCCATGCTGTTGATGAATTGTTAAATCGGCTGTAACGCCAGCCGATAAAGGTACAATTTAGTGAACCAATGGAAATTATTAATAGCTTTATCGCAATGGCAATAGCAAATATTCTTTGGGTAGATGATGAGATGGAAAGCCTTCAGTCGCAGAAAATATTTCTGGAGAGCAAGGGGTATCATGTACATACCCTCACCAACGGCTACGATGCAATTGAGTATATCAAATCCGCAGAAGTGGATGTGGTGCTGATGGATGAAAGCATGCCCGGTATCACCGGGTTGGAAACCCTTACCCGGATGAAATCGGTCCGGCAGCAGTTGCCGATTGTGCTCATCACCAAAAACGAAACGGAAAACCTGATGGATGAAGCCATCGGCAGCCAGATCAGTGATTACCTGATCAAGCCGGTCAACCCCAACCAGGTGCTGCTGAGCCTCAAAAAAATCATCGACAATAAGCGATTGGTTGCCGAAAAAACCACCACTTCTTACCAGCAACAATTCTCGGAACTGTTCATGGCATTGCAGGGCAACCCCGACTACCAGGAATGGATGGAGCTGTACAAACAACTGGTTTACTGGGAACTGGAAATGGAAAAAAGCGACAGCCCGGAAATGCGGGAAATATTTTACAACCAGAAGCGTGAGGCCAATGCGGCATTTTCCCGATATGTGAGCCGGAATTACCTGGATTGGGTAAACCCAAAGTCTGCGGAGTCGCCCATTATGAGTCATCAGTTGATGCAATTCAAAGTGCTTCCGCACCTCGAAGAAAATGTACCGCTGTTTTTTGTGCTGATCGATAACCTGCGTTATGATCAGTGGCGGGCCATACAACCGATCTTTGCCGAGAGTTTCAGGATCGCGGAAGAAGATGTATTTTACTCCATTCTGCCAACCGCCACGCAGTATTGCCGCAACGCTATTTTTGCCGGACTCCTTCCGGCGGATATTGAGAAACAGTTCCCGCAGCAATGGAAAAATGATGAAGAGGAGGGCGGAAAGAATTTATTTGAAGAAGAATTTTTGCGGGCGCAACTGAAGCGACTGAAGAAAGAACATATCCGGCTCAGTTATCATAAAATTCTGAATCACAGCGACGGGCAGCAACTGGTGGGAAATATGCACAACCTGCTGCAAAACGATCTGAATGTGATCGTCTACAATTTTGTAGACATGCTGAGTCATGCGCGAACGGAGATGGAAGTATTGAAAGAGCTGGCCAGCGACGAAGCCAGCTACCGAAGTCTTACCCGAAGCTGGTTTGAACACAGTCCCCTTCACCAGGCATTGAAGAAAGTGGCCGATAAAAAAATCAGGGTTGTGCTGGCTACCGATCATGGAAGCGTGCGGGTGAGGAATCCATTGAAAGTGGTCGGAGACAAGCAGACCACCACCAACCTTCGGTACAAGCATGGCAGGAACCTCAACTTTGAAGAAAAAGAGGTGCTGGCATTCAAAGATCCCCTGAAAGCGGGATTGCCCGTGCCTACGATCAATTCCTCTTTCATTTTTGCCCGGGAAAACGATTTTCTGTGCTATCCCAATAACTATAATCATTATGTGAACTATTATAAAAACAGTTTTCAGCATGGGGGGATCAGCCTGGAAGAGATGATCGTACCCCTGATTAAGATGGAAAGCCGTTCCTGATGTGGATAAAACAGGGCCAGGATCAGGCACGGTAAGGTTAAATTTGTACTATGAAATACACGCAATCATCATTGGACAAACTGGAAGATGTTTTGGGGGAATCTGGTTACGTAGTGCGCTATGAAAGAGGTACGTTTCAGAGTGGCTGGTGTTTGCTGGAAGCCCGGAAAGTGGTGGTATTGAATAAATTCCTCAATATCGAAGGGAGGATCAACACTTTAATGGAATTGATTCCGCAGGTTCCCATAGAATTCGACAAGCTGACCCACGAATCACAGAAATTGTATGAAGAAGTGGTGAAAAAATCCGTTACTGAAGCTTAGTATATATTGTGACCCAACCACCCTTAACCATCCAGTTTTTAGGCACAGGCACCAGCACGGGGATACCGATGATCGGATGCAGTTGTGCCGTATGTACTTCGGATGACCCCAGGGACAATCGGTTAAGAACCAGTGTGCTGGTACAATCGGAGGCAACCACGCTGGTGGTGGATACCACCCCCGATTTCCGGTACCAGATGTTACGAAGTAAAACAAGGAAACTGGACGCAGTGGTGTTTACGCACCCGCATAAGGACCACCTTGCGGGGCTCGATGATATCCGGGCATTTAATTTTTTTACGGAGACTCCTATGAAAGTGTACGCCAATTCTTTAACAGAAGAGGCCATCCGCAGGGATTTTTATTATGCGTTTTCAGACACCAAATATCCCGGGGTGCCGGAAATAGACCTGTTTACGATTGATGATGAACCCTTTGCTGTAGGAGATATTCCGGTAACACCCATACAGGTGATGCACCATAAAATGCCGGTACTGGGTTTTCGCTTTGGTGATTTTACTTATATTACCGATGCCAATAAAATAGAAGAGCAGGAAAAAGAAAAAATAAAAGGTTCTGCCGTGCTGGTGCTGAACGCACTCCGGAAAGAAAAACACATTTCACATTTTACCCTGAGCGAGGCGGTAACGCTGGCACTTGAACTGGAGATCCCGGAAGTTTATTTTACCCATATCAGTCACCAATTGGGTAAGCATACAGCCGTAAACAGGGAACTCCCCGGCCATATTCAACTGGCTTATGATGGGTTGACCATCCGTTTGTAGCCCCTTTAAATTTATTTAAAGGGATGAAACAATTTTTCCAACAGTACCTCCGCTTTTCCAGGAAGGAAAGGATCGGACTGAGTGTTTTGCTAATCATATTGGCCATTTTTTTGTGGCTACCGGAATGGTACGGCACAAAGCCGGTTCCTGTTCAACCCGATACTGCCATGATGCGGCTGATGGAAGCCGGCGTATCCTTCGATCGCTGGTCGGGAAGCGATAAGGGGTTCAACAGACAGGGCCCGAACCGGCAGCGATACATTCAGCCATACGCGCAACACCAGCGGTACAACAACCCGCTCTATTCCAGAAAACCATACCAACCCAGACCCATACCGGTCATCAATATCAACACGGCCGGTCCGGCCGATTGGGAAGCCTTGCCCGGAATCGGCCCGGTACTGGCTGCCCGCATCATCAAATACCGGGATAAGCTGGGCGGTTTTACCCGGATGGAGCAGGTTCGGCAGACTTATGGTATTTCAGACAGCTTGTACCGTGCCCTGCAATCCTTTCTGAGAATTGGTTTGACTGCTGGAAAAAGCGATACCCCGGCCGGGCCGAGGGTGGGGCCGGCAGGCCCGATTGTCGGTAGTCTGCCTGTTCTGCCTTTACCCAATGCCAATACGGCTACCAGGGATGAGCTGGAAGCGGCGGGTATTCCCGAACATATTGCCAGGGCCATTGTAGTATTCCGCAGTCGGTACGGCCTGTTTAGCCGGAAAGAAGACCTTCGGCGGATCATACTGATCAGCGACTCGCTTTACAGGGTGATTTCCGGTAAACTGCGGGTGGAATAATTCGCAGGATAGCCCACCCGGGCGAAAAGATTTGGTTATGAAATTATATGGGCTACATTTGCTTTTAAAACGAACTAATGTTAGTTTGTTTTAAAGGGGGCCTCTAACGATTGCTTGATTAGACTGGCCCCCGTCTATTTAAGCGCCAGTCTATATAAACAGAATTTATGCATTTTGAACAGTCTGAATTAACCCGCCAGGTTGCATCCACCGCCAGGCATTTTGCCGAGCAATATATACGCCCGGAGTTGATGAAATGGGACGAATCGCAGGAATTCCCGGTGCATATATTCAGGGAAATGGGAAAGCTGGGTCTGATGGGCGTGATGGTTCCGCATGCATATGGCGGCGCTGAAATGGGGTATTTTGAATACAATGCCGTTATTCAGGAAATAGCCAAAGTGTGCGGGTCTATTGGGTTAAGCCTCGCAGCCCATAATTCGCTTTGCACCAATCATCTGCTTAGTTTCGGTAACGAACAGCAGAAAAAAAACTGGCTGCCACGACTGGCCGGGGGGGAGTGGATTGGCGCCTGGGGTCTTACAGAGCCCAATACCGGAAGCGATGCAGGAAATATGCAAACCACCGCTGTAAAGGAAGGCGGCTCCTGGATCCTGAATGGCACTAAAAGCTGGATTACCCACGGTAAGTCCGGAGATATAGCGGTAGTGATCTGCAGAACCGGCGCTCCCAGAACCAGTGGCAATTCCACTGCTTTTGTGGTAGAGCGGGGTACACCGGGCTTTATGGCCGGGAAAAAAGAGAACAAGCTGGGCATGCGCGCCAGTGAAACGGCCGAGATGATTTTTGACAATTGTCGTATACCCGATGATAACCGGTTGGGAGAAGTGGGCGAGGGATTCCATCAGGCCATGAAAATACTTGATGGGGGCAGAATCTCCATTGCCGCCCTGTCTCTTGGAATTGCGAAAGGAGCCTATGAAGCTGCCTTAAAATATTCCCGGGAGCGCTACCAGTTTGACCAACCCATATCTTCTTTTCAGGGAATCAGCTTTAAACTGGCCGATATGGCCACTGAAATCATGGCGGCTGAATTGCTGATCTGGCAGGCCTGTGACCTGAAAAACAGGGGAAAGAAAGTGACCAAAGAAGGGGCCATGGCCAAGTATTACGCCAGTGAAATTGCGGTGAAAACAGCCACCGAAGCAGTACAGATCTTCGGCGGTTACGGTTACACAAAAGATTTTCCGGTAGAAAAGTACTATCGTGACGCAAAATTATGTACTATTGGAGAAGGAACTTCTGAAATACAGAAGCTGGTCATCTCCAGAGAGGTGCTTCAAAAATAGTTTTTTCGATTGCTTGCTCATAATCTAAAGGCCCTGAATAAGGGCCTTTTTTTATTCTGATTTCTTTGTACCTTGAAACCCCGATCTGTTAGTAGAAATTGAAAGTAAAATCTAAATATCTGTTTCGTGTTTTGCTGCAATGCTTGGTAATGCTGGCTGTGACCGTAGCTGTTACTGCACAGCAGATAAAGGGCACACCTGAAACAGTAGACTCACTGAATAAATCGGCATTTGAAAAAAAACGAACCAATATTTCCGAAGCATTAGTTGATTTGTATAAGGCACAGAATCTCGCCATACAGTTGAGCTATAAAAAGGGGGAGGCCATTTCGTATATGTACGAGGCTGGCATCTACCAACAACAGGGCTTCCTGAAGCGGGCCATCGTGGATTCTTATGAGGCGCTGGAAATCTTCTCCTCTATTAAGGATACATTTAACATGGCAAAAGTGAACCAGCAACTGGCTTCATCCCTGGTATCCGATAAAAAATATGATTCTGCCATTGTGGTATTCAATAAGTCGTTACAGGTGTATGAGAAATACAACAAAAACGAGGACATCATTAACATTAAAAATAACCTGGGCCAGATCAGGCTGGAGTTGTACCAGATGAACGCGGCGCTGCGCCTGTTTAATGAAGCGCTGGAACTGAGCAGAAAGATTGGCTACCGGTATGGAGAGAAAAAAGCCCTGCACAATCTGGGGCTTGCAGAAATACAACGTTCGCAGACGGCCAAGGCCGAACAGTATTTCAGGAAGTCGCTGGCTATCGACGAAGCGATGAACGACAAGTATGGGATAGCGCTTAAAAAGATCAGCCTTATTGCCATTTATCTGCCGCAGAAAAGACTGGCAGAAGCGGAAACACTTGGCCTGAGCGCTTTTTCCATTGCCCAATCCATTGATGCTTTTGACCTGCTCGATTCCATTGTAAATCAGATGATCGCGCTCAATAAGCTCAGCAACAATAAGGAGCGGTTGATTCAATGGCAGGACTCGGCCCTGAAAGTGCTGAATAAACAACGGATCAAGGAAAATGAATACGCTTCCAGTTTCATTGATATTATTAAAAGCCAGCACGATTCCCGAATGGAAACGGAGAATGCCATCATGCGTGCAGAGCGGGTTTCCAATGAACAGTTCCTGATCATTACCGTGGGCACCTTTATCCTGATTATACTGGCAGTATTGGTGATCATGGTCTTTATCAATTTTCAGAAACAGAAACAATTCAGCCGTGAACTGCGGGCTAAGAATGTGGTCATTGAAGCCCAGGTGTCGGAACTGGGCACCCTGAACAAGGAAATTTCACAACAGAACATATTGCTGGAAGCCGATAACAAAACCAAGGATAAGCTCCTTTCCATCATTTCCCACGATCTTCGTAACCCGCTGGTCAATACCAAGGGAATCCTCAATTTAGTGAACCATGGGATGGTTCCGGAAGAACAGGCAAAACAACTCCTGATTCAACTCGAAACCCAATACATGGGCACCACTTCTTTGCTCGATAACCTGTTATTCTGGTTAAAGGGGCAGATGTCCGGTAAAAACCTAGACAAAGTGCAGATGCCTGTGTTCCCGATTGTGAAAGGACTGGAAGACGAACACAGGATGTTGCTTGAAAGAAAGAATATTTCCTTCTTTAATCAGGTAGACCCTTCGTTAACAGTTCTGGCCGATAAAGAAATGATTCGTATCGTTTTGAGAAACCTGATTAGTAACGCCATCAAGTTTACACCCGAAAACGGATTGATCAGGGTTTATGCTGCTGCAGATGGTCAGGAAACAAGAATCAGTATACAGGATTCAGGAATCGGAATGAGTTCGGAAACGATTCAGCGCATCAGCGCCAAGCAATATTATACAACGGCGGGAACTGCTATGGAAAAGGGAAGCGGATTCGGGCTAATGCTTTGCAGCGATCTGGTCAACCGCCATGGCGGAAAACTGATTATTGAAAGTGAGCCACGCAAAGGCAGTGTGTTTACCATTACACTGCCTGCGTAGCAACTACATTATTCTTCGTTCTTATTGGAGGAGCCGGCTGCAAAAATCTGATCAACAGCGCCCCCCAGCATCGGGAATTTTTCTTTTACAAAAGCTGCAATGGTTTCAATGGCTTTCTGTGCCTGAGTTGCATCCAGTTTGGCATCGTTCATGAGTCTTTCTACTAGTTCGTTCATATACTTCTTTTTGTTAAGGAGTTTAAAATAATCAGGCAACTTTCAATGCGCTCAGCTTGCTCTTGTTGAACATTTTCTCCGCATATTCCAGTGTTACATGTAATTGGGTGGTATTGGTACCCGGTAATTCAAACATGGCATCGGTGAGGATACTCTCGCAGATACTTCTCAATCCACGCGCACCCAACTTGTATTCCAGGGCTTTGCTCACCATGAAGTCCAGTACATCCTTGTCCATGACCAGGTCAATACCTTCCATCTCGAAAAGCCGGGTATATTGCTTCATCAGGGAGTTTTTCGGTTCGGTCAGGATGCTGCGGAGCGTATCTGCATCCAATGGGTTCAGGTGGGTTACTACAGGCAGCCTTCCAAGCAGCTCCGGAATTAGTCCAAAACTTTTCAGGTCCTGGGCATTGATGAATTGCAGCAGGTTCTTGCGCTGGTGCTCCTGTTCTTCCTTGTTCACGCTGAAACCAATTGCATTGGTGTTGACCCTCCTGGCAATCACTTTGTCGATGCCATCGAAGGCGCCGCCGCAAATGAACAGGATATTTTTGGTATCTACCCTGATCATTTTCTGTTCGGGATGTTTTCTTCCACCCTGTGGGGGAACCAGCACTTCTGTTCCTTCCAGCATTTTCAGTAATCCCTGCTGCACTCCTTCGCCGCTTACGTCTCTGGTAATAGAAGGATTATCTCCCTTGCGTGCAATTTTATCCAGCTCATCTACATATACGATACCTCTTTCAGCCGCTGCAACATCGTAATTGCAGTTCTGCAACAAACGGGTAAGCATGCTTTCGACATCTTCGCCCACGTAACCGGCTTCTGTAAATACAGTAGCGTCGACAATGGCAAAAGGCACATTCAGTAGCCTTGCGATGGTTTTGGCCAGTAAGGTTTTTCCGGTACCGGTTTCGCCGACCATAATAATATTGCTCTTTTCAATTTCCACATCTTCGGATACCTGCTTAAAGTTGATCCGTTTAAAATGGTTGTAAACGGCAACGCTCAGCACTTTCTTGGCATCGTCCTGGCCAATTACGTACTCATCCAGGAATTTTTTTATTTCAGCCGGTTTACGAACAGTCAGTTTATCATTAGAAGACCCATTGCCGCCGTTCTCCTTTTTGGTATTCAGTTCCTGCTCAATAATTTCTTCCGCATGCTCTACACAGTTCTCACAGATATGCCCTTCCTGTCCTGCAATAAGGATCTTTACTTCATCACGGCTGCGTCCACAGAACGAACAGTGTAAATTTGATGTTTTTGCCATACAATTAAAGCTCTTTTAAAATATCATCCACAATTCCATAAGCCACGGCTTCATGGGCATTCATCCAGTAATCACGGTCAAAATCTGCCATGATCTGATCGATGGATTTTCCGCAATTATCTGCCAGGATCTTAGCGCCGAGTTCTTTTGTTTTTCTGATCTGGTTGGCCTGAATTTCAATATCTGCACTGGTCGCCTGAAAATAACCGCCCAAACTAGGCTGGTGAATCATGATTTCTCCATGCGGGTATACAAAACGTTTACCCTTGGTGCCGGCGCTCAGCAGGATGGAACCCATGCTGGCGGCAAGGCCCATACAGATAGTACTTACGGGGCTTTGAATCATTCTCATGGTGTCGTAGATCACCATACCGCTGGTCACTACGCCGCCGGGGCTGTTGATGAACAACCTGATTTCCTCGCCGGGTTTGTCCGCGTCCAGTATCAGCAATTTGCTGACTACGTCGCGTGCAGATTTATCATCTACCACTCCCCACAAATACACGGTTCTTTTTTCAAAGAACATTTTTTCCATCTTCTTGGTCATAAAGCTGCCCATTGGTTCGGGCTTTAGTTCTTTTTCTTCCGGCTCATCTTCTTCGTTGAAGCGATAAGAGTTCAGGATGTATTTAGATGCTGTCATATATATTTCTTTTATACCGTTATTTAAGCTTTCTTCTCCTTTCTTGGGTTCGTTAGTAATACCTCGTCTACCAGACCGTATTCTTTTGCTTCGGGGGCGGTCATCCAGAAATCACGGTCGCTGTCTTTGGCAATGGTTTCCACGTCTTTGCCGGTATGATTGGCGGTAATGGCGTAGAGCTCATGTTTTAATTTTTTGATTTCCCTGGCAGTGATTTCGATATCGGTAGCCTGTCCGCCAATGCCGCCGCTGGGCTGGTGCATCATGATCCGGCTGTGTTTCAGGGCTGTTCTCTTTCCTTCCACACCGGCACAAAGTAGAATCTGCCCCATACTGGCTGCAATGCCTGTACAGATGGTGGCTACATCCGGTCCAATGAACTGCATGGTATCATAGATGCCGAGACCAGCGTAAACGCTTCCCCCGGGGCTGTTAATATACATCTGGATATCCCTGCTGCGGTCGGTACTTTCCAGGAACAGCAACTGAGCGGTTACAATATTGGCAACATAGTCGTTGATACCCTCGCCGAGAAAGATGATACGGTCCATCATTAAACGGCTGAACACATCCATGCTGGCCACGTTCAGGGGGCGTTCCTCAATTATATAAGGGGTAAGGTTGGTAACCTGTCCATATGTTTTGTAATTGTGTAAAACCGCACTGCTGATGCCCTGGTGTTTCACAGCGTATTTTTCAAATTCTTTTCCAATATTCATAGTGTAATTTTTCGCTTTGAAGGTAAGTGTTTTGCCATATCGGTATCCAAAACACAGTCAAATTCTGTGCAAAGTTCGCTAATTGCGACAAAAGGGCATACCAATAGCCCCTGCCCGCCACAGGTGCTGTCCGGAAGCCGTATCTTACAGAAAAATATAGCTGGTCGGTCAGCTTGCTAAAACATCACTATATGGGTAAAAAAAACTTTCATATAGGTCTTTGTATGGCCGGAGCAGTATCTGCAGGCGCTTACACTGCAGGTGTAATGGATTATCTGATGGAAGCCCTGGAAGAGTGGGAGAAGCGTCGGGGAGAGCCCGGGGTGCCTTCCCACCGGGTGCGGATTTCGGTGATTGGCGGAGCATCAGCAGGTGGTATGACAGGAATCATTACGGGAGGAGCTATCAATCAACCATTTGTGCCGGTACCTGTTCCTGCACCGGAGGCATTGCTGAATGAACATCCGGAGAATCCATTTTACCATAGCTGGGTAGACCTCCTGGGAGATGATATGTTTCAGCAGATGCTGGATCTGTCTGATATCAAACGGGAAGGCAAAGTGGCTTCCGTGCTGAACTCCGATTTTATAGACGCAATCGCAGACAGGGCCATCCGGGCCAACTCCTCCACCTGGATACCAGCCCCCGCCTATTTTACGGAACCACTGAAGCTGTTTACCACCCTGACCAATCTGGAGGGTATCCGATATAATATCGCCTTCAGAAGCGAATTACTGGAAAGCCGCCACAATATGACCATGCACAGCGATTTTGCCTGCTTTCATTTAAATGAAGCACAATACGGGCAGCAGGGGTGGATACCCCTTCATTTTAAAACCGGGGTCAATGTGTCTCTGGCCCGCGATGCGGCTATTGCCACGGGAGCTTTCCCAATTGGACTGAAATCGCGGATATTGAATCGAACCAAGTCGGTAGTGATGCAAAATTCCTGGATCAATTACACAGATACCAGCCCGGATCAAAACGACCAGACAGACTATACCACCCAGAACGTAGACGGAGGGCTGATGAACAATGAACCATTTGAAAAAGTGAAACAATTGCTGAACGAAGAAGCGCAGCAGTTTTTGGGGCAGGAACAGGATGATTACCGCCGGTTCAGAACAGCGGTACTGATGATAGATCCTTTTCCCGGAGAAGCGCCCCGAACATTTAAGATCAATCAGGAATTGTTGCCTACCCTCCAATACCTGTTCAATGCCATAACCCAGCAGTTGAGGGCTAAGCCATCTACCCTGATTGATGCCATGTCTGGCGAGAAAGCAGGACAGTACCTGATTGCACCCACGCGGCCTGTTAAGCATGGTTCGGGAGCGGGTACCAAAATAGATGGCAGTAAAGCCATTGCCTGTGGCGCAATGGAGGGATTCAGCGGATTTATGCACAAAGAGTTCCGGATACACGACTATTACCTGGGCAGATATAACTGCGAAATGTTTCTTCGGAATTATTTTACGATTCCGGCGGAGCACCTGGAAGCACATCCGGTTTTTGGCGAAGGCTATGCTCATGCGGACCGTGACCGGTTTAAGTCTTTCCGGAAAGATGCATATCAGATCATTCCCATTTTCAGGGAGTACGAAGCGGGGTATTATCCCATGCCGGTATTTCGCTCGGGAACACAATGGCCAATGGTGGAGCACAAAATGATACAGCGGTATACTACTGCCATCCGGAAGCGGGTAGAAGGGATTATAATGAATGCTGTTCCCATGAGTCGTTTCCGGAGATTCCTCCTGTACATCGGATGCCAGGTATTGTTCAATAAAGCCATCACACAGAAAATCGGCAAACTGATGCTGGCTTCTTTGTGCAAACATGGACTGCTTACTTCTGCAAACCGGGCTGCAACCGAGTCCGGGCAGAAGGCATAAAAAAACCAGCTCCTGGGAGCTGGTTCCTGTATTTTTTTCACCAGAATTAATGGTGGTGATGGCTTTCTACAATTTTGGTGAATTCTTCCACGCTGATGGATTGGTCTTTGGCAGTTACCTGTGTTTCCAGCGCGCCGAATAATTTCTCGGCGTTGATGCGGTGGTAGCTGTCTTCTACAAATTTTTTGTCCTGCATCATCCTGTTGGCATAGTCTTCAATCCATTGCTGGTTGTCGCCCATGGCGCCCAACTGGCCGCCCATGTAACTGAACAATTGCATTTTTGCAAAGTTGCGGATGTCTTCAGGAAGCACTTCAATTTTGTTGTCTGCGCTCAGTTTGGTGCTGATCAGCGTCCACTTCAACTGGTTGGCAAAGCTTGGATATTCGTTGGCAGCCTCTTCTTCTGTTTTAGGTTTTTCGCCGCCGGTCTGCAACCAACGCTTCAGGAAGCTCTCCGGTAAATCCATTTTTACATGGTCTACCAGTTGGTGGTAAATCTGGTCGTGGATCTGGTTACGTGCAGACTGTTCGTAGTATTTTTCAATTTCGGTCTTGATTTCATTTCTGAGATCTGCTTCTGTTTTAATAGCATCGTTGTTGGGAAAGGCGGCCAGGAAGAATTCCTCGTTCAGTTCGGCTTTCTCTACCAGTCCTACTTTTGTGATCAGGATGTTGAAGTAGCGGTTGCTGTCCTCGCTGGTTAATCCCAGGTCGGCCAGGATGGTTTCAGCTTCTTTATCGTCGAATGCTTTGCTGATCTGCAGGTTCAACACATCGTTTACTTTCTTGCCCATCAGATCTTTTCTGAATTTCTCCGTAAAGTATTTTACCAGTAAGGAGTTGTCTTTGGTAACGCCGTTCTCTATTGCATTGCCTTTGGCATCTGTTTCAGTGAAAGTAACATTCAGTACATTTTCTTCCGTACTAACCGCCTCGGGTTCGGTCATTTTACCAAACCTGGTTTGCAGGCGGGCAATTTCTTCATCCACCATGGCCTCTGTAACATCAATAACATAACGGGTTACTTTAACACCGCTGATATCCAGATCAAAAACAGGCTTCAGTCCAATTTCAAAAGAGAAGGTATATTCAGCCGGATTGTTCATATCCAGGCCGGTTGCATCGTTTTGTAGGGGCAGGGGTTGCGCAAAAATGTCGATGGCTTCCTTGTTCATGTACTGGTTCAGTTCGGTTTCCATAGTGCGCAGTACCTCATCGGTAAATACGCTCTGGCCGTACATTTTCTTCACCAGCCCGGCAGGAACCATTCCCTTTCTGAATCCGGGGATATTGGCAGTCTTTGCATATTTCTTCAGGCTCTTTTCAAAACCTGCATAATAATCTTCTTTGGTAAGGGTAACGGAAAGCTTATCGTTCAATAAGCCAATGTTTTCTCTGGTGATAGTAGCCATAACGATTTTTTAAAACTTGATTTTCGGGCTGCAAAGGTAAGGGATTCGTGCATAAGAACCGTTCCTAAAGCGGGTTTTACTGGTGGATGCACTTAAATTGGTGAGGAGCTGTATTTGTTTTAATTATTTGATAATCAATATTTTATGTTTTTTATGTTAGTCTTGCCCGCAGGTTTTTATTTCCGGACAGGGGTTGAGGGAGCAAAATGACGGTTTTTTTACTGCGCCGGCAGACATTTTGTGCCTTTTAAAGTACCTTCAAAAGGATAAAACAAATGTGTTGAAATATGGATTCCTTTACCCATCTAGCCCTGGGAGCCTGTATGGGCGAAGCTTTTGCCGGAAAAAAACTGGGCAAAAAAGCGATGCTTTGGGGTGCAATGGCGCAGAGCATTCCGGACATCGATTTTGTTTCGGCATTCTGGATGGAAACCTCCGATAACCTGCTGGCGCATCGGGGCTTCACGCATTCTTTTCTTTTTTGCGCCATCCTTGCCCCCCTTCTGGCCCTGCTTGCAGAAAAATTGCACCGGCCGCATAATATCCGGTTTGGGTCCTGGGTGGCATTCTTTGGCATGGCTATCTTCCTGCACAACTTCATTGATGCGTTTAATAATTATGGTGTTGGCTGGTTCGAGCCTTTTAGTCATTACCGTGTTTCCTTCAATGCCATTTATGTAGCAGATCCCCTTTTCTCCATCTGGTCGCTGATCGCCTGTCTGGTACTCCTGTACCTGGGGAGAAGGTCGGCGTTGCGGAAAAACTGGTGGCGCTTCGGGTTGGGCATGAGTGCGGTATACCTCCTGTATTGTTTGTTCAACAAATACCAGACCGATCAGGAAATCAGGCAGGCTTTTAAAGCACAAAAGGTTTCTTATACCCGTTATCTGAGCACACCGGCGCCTTTGCAAAACTGGCTCTGGTATGTGGTGGCAGGAACCGACACCGGCTATTATGTAGGATTTCGTTCGGTATTTGATACCAGTAAGCAAATGGACCTGGCGTTTTTTCCGCGAAATGATTCATTGCTGAAAGAAGTGCATGATCATCGGGATGTAGATCAACTGATCCGTTTTTCACAACAATTTTATACAGTAGAAAAATGGGGCGATACCCTGGTGTTCAATGATCTTCGCTTTGGACAGATGCTGGGTTGGCAATCCGGGCGCGGCAGGTTTGTGTTCCATTTTTTCCTGAATCACCGCAACGACAATAAACTGGTGGTACAGCGGGGGAGATTCAAAGGCTGGAACCTGGAAACGGCGGAATCGCTGATGCAAAGAATCCGGGGGAATTGAGGAATACTGCCGGTACGAAAGGCGCTTATTTTCGGATCATGGCTTTTTCAATTTCGCCCATATTGAGCCGTTGCTCCGGGGGAATAAATTTCATCTGTAAAAATGCATACATCTCTTCTTCTGTGGCCCCAGCCATTTTCCGGTGGGTTTTGAGGTGAAAGATTCCATACTCATTGATCTTATATCCCCGCGCTCTTGCAAGGGTCCTGAGCTTGATATTATGCTCTTTATTGCCGGTGAAATAGAGCAGAGCCGCCCCAAATTCATCTTTGCTTACCAGTCTGCAATCTACCTGAACATCTCCCTTGATCAGCAATACACTTACCTTGGTGGGGCCTTTCACCAGTACCCTTTTAACGGCCGGAAGCTGAATGAACTGCTCAATAATCCGCTTACGCTTTCGTGGTTCGGCTTCAATGACAATATCAATATCGCCGATCGTTTCTTTTTTTCTGCGCAGGCTTCCTGCCAGGGTAGCCTGCGCAACCCCCGGAATTTTTTGGATGCTGTTGATGATATCGTTCCCGATTTTGAGTGCATCTTTCAGCAACATGCGCCTTCCTTCCTTATATAACTTAAGCGCGCGTTGAAGATTTTCTATTTTCTTCTGTCCGAATCCTTTTATTTTTTCCAGCCGGCTTGTTTGCAGGGCGGCAATCAGTTCTTCTTTAGTCTGAATACCGAGCGATTCGTGGAGTATTCTGAGTGTGGCTGCACCAATTCCGTTTATGTGCATGAGCTCCAATAATTCAAATGGAACCCTTTTTTTGAGCTCCTCAAAACTGTGCACCCGACCGGTATGCAGAAACTCTATGATTTTTTCGGCAATGCTTTCTCCGATACCCCTGATATTGTCCAGTGCGGGAAGGTTGTTGTTGTAAACGATGATATCTTCTTTCATGTTCAACAAGGTCCTGGCAACATTGTCGTAGGCAATGGCCCTGAAACGTTCTTCATTGCCCAGGTAGCGGTAACAATCTGCCATCTGGCTGAAGATAACCGACAACGCACGGTTTCTGGCGGGAATTTCAGTAGAATAGGGTATCATGATAATATGTACTAAATTTAAGACAAATTGCCCTATGAACAAGAAGGAAGTAAGGAGGGTAGCCAAAGATTATTGCCATGAACTGAGGCTTTATTACCAACGGCTTTTGCCGGGCTACGGTATTGCATCCATCCATCAGTTCAGGGTAAACTATAAAAAATTGCGTGCTTTCCTGCGAATGATGAGGGGCCCGGAAACCATAACCGGGCAGTTGCCGGTAACAAAAAAACTTAAATCAACCTACCGTCTTTGCGGCGGCATCAGGGATCTGCAATTGCACCGGCAGCAGATTCAGCATGCATATCGTAGCCGGCAAAAAAAGCCTCAAACCTACCTGCTTCAGTTGCAGCAAAAAACAGCAGGCTATAAAAAGGAACTGCGTACGATTTTTTCCGAAACCACCATGGATGCAGGTATAGAAAAGGTTATAGGGTCTCTCCCCGGTTCTTTTTCAAAAAAATCGTTGCGCCGGTATATACAGCAACAGTGGGATGCCGTGCAGCAACTGATTGATTCCCGGCATTTTACCGATGCCAATATGCATCGTATCCGGAAACTATTGAAGGACCTGTATTATAATATGAGTGCGCTTGATGAAGGAAGCATTGTTGTGAAAAATGGAAAACGGAAAACCATTTTTTCATTGAAGTCATTCGATGCTTTGCTGAATCAACTGGGGAAATTTCAGGATCTGACCACAGAGATCCGCCTGTTGGGTGTTTTTCAATTGAAGGGATTACCCGCAGCAGAGCAAAAAGAACTGGAATGGTTAAGAGCAACCTGCCTGGTACAAAAAAATCAACTGAAGCGAAACCTCGTGGAACAGCTTAAAACGGATTATGCCTCAAAATAAAACCCCGCCAGTACTAATGGCGGGGTAAATCCAGTCCATGATGGATCATTTTACAGCAATCTGTTTTGCTGAATCTTTTTTAGCAGCCTTGTTGTAGGGTAGACTGATTTTGAGCAGGCCATCTTCGTACCTGGCCTCAATTTTATCCCGGTTCACATCTTCGGGAAGCGTAAAGGATCTGCTGAAAGAGGAAAAATTGTACTCTTTTCTTGTAAACTTCTCTTCTTTGTTCTCTTTGTTTTCTTCCTTTTCGCAACTGATGGTCAACCTGTTGCCATTCGTGTGTACTTTAAAATCATCTTTCTTAAATCCGGGTGCTGCCAATGAAACCTGATAGGCATCTTTACCTTCAGTAATATTTACTGCAGGTAAGGCTTTCATCCGGTCCCAAAATCCATCTCCGTTGTTGAACCATTCGTTCCAAGGTTTGAAAAAATCATCGAAAACAGAAGGGGTACGATTGGTTGCCCTTGCGGGTGCATGGTTTGCCATAAAGCCTCCTTTGGTTTTTGAATTAAAAAATTTTCACCTGGAAAGTTACCGCTTTTGAAAGAGAAAAACAATGAGGGAAGTCATTTTTTCGTATATGTCTGGTCGGTTTTCCGGACAGCGGAAGGATCGATTCTTTTATAGTAAAAAGTAACCATTGTAAAAATGAGGCTGATGGTATGGTAGCAGACCCACCGGAAAAACTGAATAAACAGGTTGGTCTTAACCGAATGGAGTTCCGCCGTAATCGGGATACAGTTTTTTTCAATCAGGGTGTTTATTTCTTCTTCTACATGCATGGCAAAGGCCTTATTGCGTATATCTAAATTTAATTCCACGCTGGCATAAGCACTGATATTGTTTACATTGTAAGAGCCAATGGTCACCCATTCTCCGTCGCAGGATGCGAGTTTGGCATGCAGGATGGCCGGCTGGTATTCGTATATTCTGATGTTATGCCTGAGCAGCATGTCGTATAACCAGCGTTCTGCATGTTTAGAGATCATGATGTCGGATTTGCCGGCCGTGATTACCCTGATTTCAATACCTCTTTTAGCTGCACTTTTCAATAAACGGGTAATGGCTCTCCCCGGTAAGAAATAGCTGCAAAGGATGGTGATATGCGTTTGGGCGTAGGCCAGCATCTCAATATAGGTATTGGAGATCTCGTTTTTTCGTTTCACCCAGTCGTTGCGTCGAACCCTTACTTTGCTGGTTGCATGCTCCGGGAAGTGAAAAGCCTCCTGACTCATGGAACAGGCACCAGTATTCATTTCGCCAGGAACTCCCTTCCAGGTTCGCTGGCATAGTATGCAGAGTTCCCTTGCAGCCTCTCCTTCTACATAAACTGTATAATCCAGCCAGGCCGGACTGTGGGGCAGATCGTTGTAGCGATTGGCGATATTGCTGCCGCCGGTAATGGCGTATCGGGCATCTGTTACCAGTATTTTGTGATGCATTCTTCTGCCGAAATAAAAATTCCGACTTCTGAACAGGGGCTCAAAAAACCGAAAGCGGATCCCCGCTGCTTTTAGTTCATGAATAAAAGCAGCGGAAAGGGTTTGTGAAGCATAGCCGTCTACCATCAGAAAAACAGCTACCTTTCTTTTGACGGCAGCGATTAGGGCCGCAGCTACCATTTTGCCGGTTTCATCGTCGTCGTAAATATAGGTTTGCAGGTGGATGGTATGAACTGCCCGATTGATCATATTCAGCACCAGGTCGAAATAATCTTTACCTCCGCGTACCAGTGTAACCTTATTTTGGACGGAATACCCGGCCAGGACGCTTTTGGGAAGAGTGCGGTCTGTTTTTGTTGACTTTGCTGCCAGGTTGCTCATACAATACTTCCGGTTCTGAACATGAATGTACTTAATTGTCTAATATCTTTTAATCCGGATATTAGTAGGATAGAATGTTTAATTTTAGAAAAAAAACTTGAATATACTGCTCATAGATGATGAAGTGCCTTTGCGTAAGCTGCTGGCAAGGATAATTAGCCTGGAGGGGTTTACTGTAGAAGAGGCGGGGACACTGAAATCGGCCTTATCTGTTCTGCAGCATAAAGCCATTGATATTGTGTTGTGTGATGTTAAGCTGCCCGATGGTAGTGGTGTTGAATTTGTAAAGCAGATCAGGCATGAATTTCCGGCACTTGAATGCATCTTGCTGACTGCATACGGAAATATTGCAGACGGGGTACAGTCTATTAAGAATGGCGCTTTTGATTATATTACAAAAGGGAACGATAATGATCGTATTATTCCTCTTCTGCATCAGGCTGCCGATAAAATCAGGGCGGAAAAAAAAGCTGCCGTTCGTATTGGAAAAGATGGCGGATATCATTTTGAAGATATTATCGGGGATAGCCCCCTCATCAAAAATACTGTTAACCTGGCCAGGCGTATAGCGGCAACTGATAATAGCGTATTGCTGCTGGGAGAAACGGGTACAGGCAAGGAAGTATTTGCCGGTGCGATACATGCCGCCGGAAGGAGGGCCAAACAGGCATTTATAGCGATCAACTGTAGTGCATTTACCAGAGACCTCCTGGAAGGAGAGCTATTTGGGTATAAGGCAGGGGCCTATACCGGCGCATCCAGAGAGAAAAAAGGACTCATTCAATTAGCAGATAAGGGAACTATTTTTCTAGATGAGATAGGGGAAATGAATCTTGAGCTGCAGGCAAAGCTGCTTCGTGTATTGGAGAACGGGGAATTCATCAGGCTCGGTGATGAAAAAGCAACCAAAGTGGATATTCGGATTATTGCGGCTACGAACAGAGATCTGGAAGCGGAAATCGAAAACGGGCGGTTTAGAGCAGATTTATATTACCGTATTAATGGCTTTACGATTAGCCTTCCTCCTTTACGTGAACGAAGTGAAGATATACCGGCCCTGGCCAGTCATTTTTTAGCTAAATATGCCTTAAAGGAAGGAGGACCTTTGTTTAGGCTTCACCCCGACTCCCTGCAACTTCTGAAGCAAAACCAATGGAAAGGGAATATACGGGAGTTGAAAAACGTGCTGGAAAGAGCGGCTATACTGGCCGATGATGCAACTATATTACCGGCTCAACTTCCTTATGATATTCAGCAACAGGACAATTCCTTATCCCGGGGTTTATCACTGGCGGAGGTAGAAAAAATGCATATCCGGAAAGTATTGGAGCATACAAAAGGGAATAAAACCAAAACAGCTGAGTTGTTAGGTATTGGCCTTACCACCCTGTACCGGAAGATGGAAGAGTATCATATCTGATTTGTCTGCCAAAATGAAAAAGACCTTTCCAAAATGGAAGGGTCTTTTTCATTCAGCCCTATACCAGTTCCGGGGCTGTTCCTGTTATCATGCATAACCGGCAAGGGTTTTCAGGTTTTATGCCCGTTTGGTTTGTTGCTGGCATCTTTTTAGCCTGCCTGTAACAAACCAAATGATATGATCTACTTATTTGTGATAGCGGTACTGGTATTTGTATACCTCTGCTATGTATTAGTTAAACCTGAAAAATTTTAAGCAATGAACATGGAAATTTCAGGCATCATTATTATGTTCATTGGTGCCGTACTACTGGCCCTTCCCCTTGGGCGATATATCGGTAAGATCTACTCGGGAGACCGGACATGGGCAGATAGACTGTTCAATCCGTTGGATAAAGCAATATTCAAATGCTCGGGAATAGACCCGTCAAAAGAGATGAGCTGGAAACAGCATCTGGCAGCATTGCTTACCATCAATCTTTTGTGGTTTTTCTTTTCCATGTTCATCCTGATGAATATGAGCTGGTTGCCTTTGAATCCGGATGCCAACCCTTCAATGAGTGCAGACCTGGCATTTAACACAACCGTAAGTTTTGTGAGTAATACCAACCTGCAGCATTACAGCGGCGAGACCGGTGTTTCGTACCTGGGGCAATTGGTATTGATGCTTTTTCAGTTTATCAGCGCAGGAATAGGAATGGCGGCCTGTGCCGTAGTGTTTCTGGCCATGCGGGAAGGTACTTCCGGTAAACCAGGCAATTTCTATAATCTTTTTGTTAAGAGCTGTACAAGGGTCTTGCTTCCTTTATCTATTGCAGTGGCTGTCATTTTATTAGTAAACGGAACGCCAATGACATTCAAAGGAAAGGACCAGTTTGTATCGCTGCAGGGAGATACGGTGAATGTATCCAGGGGGCCTGCTGCAGCAATGGTTGCCATTAAGCAACTGGGCACCAATGGCGGGGGCTTTTTTGGCGTAAACTCGGCGCACCCGCTGGAAAACCCGAACTATATTACCAATATCGTTGAGAACATGTCTATTATCCTGATTCCGATGGCGATGATCTTTGCGCTTGGATATATCCTGAAAAGAAAAAGGTTTGCATGGATGGTATTTGGTGTAATGACGGTTGGGTTTCTCTTATTGCTGATACCTTCCATTTACCAGGAATCAGCCGGCAATCCGGCCATTGCCCGGATGGGAATTTCCCAGCCAATGGGAAGTATGGAGGGGAAGGAAGTGCGGTTTGGGTCGGTTGCCTCTGCCTTCTGGGCCATTACAACAACAGCAACATCCAACGGTTCTGTTAATGCAATGCATGATAGCCTGACGCCGCTCACAGGGATGTTTGCCATGCTGGGGATGATGATCAATGCAGTTTACGGTGGAGTGGGTGTGGGATTCCTCAACTTCTACATATTTATCATAATAGCCGTTTTCATTAGCGGGCTTATGGTAGGGCGTACGCCGGAGTTTCTTGGTAAGAAAGTAGAAGCCAGGGAAATGAAGATAGCGGCAATTATAGCATTACTGCATCCTTTACTGATACTTGCGGGAACGGCTTTGTCTTCTTATCTCTATGCGCATAACCCGGATGTATATGCAAGCTGGCTCAATAATCCCGGCAGTCACGGGTTCAGCGAAATGTTGTATGAATATACTTCTTCATCCGCCAATAATGGCAGTGGATTTGAGGGCTTGGGAGACAATACTCCGTTCTGGAATATCAGTTGCGGCATTGTGATGGCATTGTCGAGGTACCTGCCAATTATAGGGCCGATAGCAATAGCCGGCATGTTGTCTGCGAAAAAATATGTTCCTGAAAGCGCCGGAACACTCAAAACCGATACCGCCACTTTTGGGATCATGGTATTTGCCGTTATTGTTATCATAGCAGCATTGAGTTTTTTCCCTGCCTTGTCTTTGGGCCCTATCGCAGAATATTTTGGAATGAAATAAAACAGATTATATGTCTAAGCATAATATGAAAAAAGGATTTTTTGACCGCAGTCTTTTCAGAGAGGCGCTTCAACAGTCATTCATCAAACTAAAACCTCAGACCATGTTCCGGAACCCGGTGATGTTCACGGTTTGGGTAGGAACAATCGTAATGACGGCCGTTTGTATCTGGATTGCAGCCGGTGGAACAACCTCTCAGGGAAGCCTTACTTACAATATAATTATTACGGTAATTCTTCTGGTGACCTTATTGTTCGCCAATTTTGCGGAAGCAATAGCGGAAGCCCGTGGCAAGGCCCAGGCCGGTTCTTTGCGCAAAACAAGAGCGGAAACACCTGCAAAATATATACAGGCCCCGGGTGATATTTTTGTGGAAGAAGTAAAAATTGTGCCCTCTTCCCAACTCCGGAAAGGCGACCTCTTTCTATGCGAAGCAGGGGATATTATTCCAATAGACGGGGAGATCGTGGAGGGGCTGGCCACTATCGACGAGTCTGCAATTACCGGGGAGTCTGCACCCGTGATCCGGGAAGCCGGTGGGGATAAATCATCTGTAACCGGAGGAACAAAAGTACTGTCCGACAGAATAAGGGTAAGGGTTACCACAGCGCCCGGCGAGTCTTTCCTGGATAAAATGATTGCACTTGTGGAAGGAGCAAGCAGGCAGAAAACACCCAACGAGATTGCACTGACAATTTTGCTTTCCGGATTTACCCTTGTGTTCATTATTGTTTGTGTTACACTAAAACCGTTTGCCGATTATGCCAATACACCCATCACAATAGCTGCATTTATTTCACTGTTTGTTTGTCTGATTCCGACTACCATCGGTGGGTTGCTTTCTGCAATTGGTATAGCGGGAATGGATCGGGCCCTGAGAGCGAATGTTATCACGAAGAGCGGCAAAGCGGTAGAAACAGCCGGCGACCTGGATACGCTCCTGCTCGATAAGACCGGTACCATTACGATTGGAAACCGCAAAGCCACCCATTTTTACGAGGTGCAGGGCGTTACAAAAGAGCAGTTTGTAAATGCCGCTGTGCAGGCCTCCCTTGCCGATGAAACACCCGAAGGGAAATCCATTATAGAGCTTTCCGGCAGGAACCCGGCTGATCACCAGGTGCAAAACGCAACATTCATTCCATTTTCGGCGGAAACAAGGAGCTCGGGAATTGATTTTGGACAGACCCGTATCAGGAAAGGAGCAGCGGATGCTATCAGGAATATTGTTTGCAGGGCTGGAAATCCATTTCCCGAAGAGGCAGCATCCCTGGTGAAAAAGATTGCAGCGGAGGGAGGTACTCCGCTTGTTGTGAGCGAAAACGAACAGGTATTGGGGGTGATTGAATTGCAGGACATCATTAAGCCGGGAATTCGGGAACGTTTTGAACGACTCAGGAAAATGGGCGTTAAGACGGTGATGGTTACCGGGGATAATCCATTAACGGCAAGGTATATTGCCAATAAGGCCGGGGTCGATGATTTTATTGCGGAGGCAAAACCGGAAGATAAAATGAATTATATCCGGAAAGAACAGCAATCCGGAAAACTCGTGGCAATGATGGGGGATGGCACAAACGACGCCCCGGCATTGGCTCAGGCGGATGTAGGGGTGGCCATGAACAGCGGAACGCAGGCTGCCAAGGAAGCCGGCAATATGGTTGACCTGGATAACGATCCAACAAAATTGATTGAGATTGTGGAGATCGGTAAGCAATTGCTGATGACCAGGGGAACACTTACTACATTCTCAATAGCCAATGATGTGGCTAAATATTTTGCGATTGTTCCTGCATTGTTTATTGCATCATTACCCTCCTTACAGGGGATGAATATTATGCAACTCCACAGCCCGGAAAGCGCCATACTTTCCGCCGTAATTTTTAACGCAATTATCATTCCGTTGCTGATTCCCCTGGCTCTGCGCGGGGTTTCCTATAAACCCATCGGAGCGAGTGCACTGCTGAGAAGGAACCTGTTGATCTATGGTCTTGGCGGTATCATTGTGCCATTTGCGGGTATCAAATTGATTGATTTAATAGTGAGTAACTGGTTTTAAACTTAAACTTTTAAAAGATGAAACAGCATATTATTCCCGCCATACGCTTAACCATTGTCTGCATTTTGTTGTTCATGGTAGCTTACCCCACCCTGATTTTTCTTATTGCCAAGGCAGCGCCCGCCGGAGGCGAGGGGCAGACTGTAGTGGCAAACGGGCAAACAGCAGGATACCTGCTGGAAGGACAAAGTTTTACCTGGGACCGCTATTTCCAGGGGCGACCCTCGGCAGCCGGATATAATGCTGCAGGAAGCTCCGGAAGCAATAAAGGGCCTTCTAATCCAGACTATCTGAAGATGGTACGGGACAGGATTGATAGCTTTGTGGTGCATAACCCTACTGTTCAAAAAGGGGAGATACCTTCAGATCTTGTTACTGCAAGCGGCAGCGGATTGGATCCGGATATTTCTCTGAAATCGGCCATTGTACAGGTTAGCAGAATAGCAGATGTGCGGAAACTACCCCGTGAACAGGTGATGTTGCTTGTTCAACGTAGTGTAGAAAAATCAATCAACGGTATAGAAAAAATAAATGTTCTTAAAATAAATATTGCTTTAGATCAATTAAGTAAAGGAAAATGAAAAAGTATATACTCTTAATGTTTTTGCCTGTGTTCATGGAGGCAAAAGCCCAGGATTCCAGTCAGGGCAACCCGATTAGTTTCAGTGGATACGCCGAATTGTATTATGTAAAAGATTTCAATGGTTCTGCGGATCATTTGCGGCCCGGCTTTTTATACAACCACAACAGGTCAGGGGAAGTTACCCTGAACCTGGGTTACCTGAAAGCAGCTTATGCAAGCGGAGCTGTCCGGGCCAACCTGGCGCTGGCGGCAGGAACCTATATGAATGCAAATCTCTCAGCGGAGCAGGGTGTATTCAGGAACCTGTATGAAGCAAATGCCGGAGTAAAGCTGTCCCGGAAAAAAGAGCTTTGGGTAGATGCCGGCATTTTTGCTTCCCATATAGGCTTTGAAAGTGCTGTAGGCAAAGACTGCTGGAACCTTTCCCGGAGTATATTGGCCGAAAACTCTCCTTATTATGAAGCAGGGCTCAGGTTGGCATATACCACCCCGGACAGTAAATGGTATTTTGCAGGGCTGATCCTGAATGGATGGCAGCGCATTCGCCGACCGGATGGTAACACTACACCTGCATTTGGTACCCAGATAACCTGGAAACCGGGTCCGGGAATTACTTTAAACAGCAGTACATTTATCGGAAATGATAAACCGGACAGCCTGAAACAAATGCGTTATTTTCATAACTTTTATGGAATATTCCAGTTAAATAAAACGCTTGCGGCAACAGTGGGGCTGGATGCCGGTATGGAACAGGTATCCAGGGGTTCTACCAGGATGAATACATGGTACAGCCCTGTTTTGATGCTGAAGCTGAATACTTCGGAAAAAACGAGCCTGGCGGCAAGGGTGGAATATTATTCAGATAAGCAGGGCGTACTCATTTCTTCCGGAACGGTCAATGGATTCCAGGTATGGGGTTTGTCCGCCAATTTCGACGTTTATATCAATGCAAACGCAACATGGCGAATAGAGGCCCGTAATTTTTCCGGAAAAGATAAAATTTTCCTGAGAGATAATTCACAGGCCGTTGCCAATAACTTCTTTGCATCTACTGCATTAATGATTGCTTTTTAAAAGATATGGGAAACGAAGCGGCAAACAGGTGGATGGAAAAACTTGCAGCGGAGCGAAAAGGCAAGCTGAAAATTTATATCGGCATGAGTGCTGGTGTGGGGAAGACCTATCGTATGCTTCAGGAAGCCCGCCGGCTGCTTGATAGCGGAGTTAATATTAAAATAGGATATATTGAAACGCATCAGCGTGCAGAAACGGAAGCATTGCTGGAGGGTTTACCCGTAATCCCCCGGCGGGAGGTGTTTTACAAGGGGAAACGACTGGAAGAGTTGGATGTACAGGCCGTTTTACTGCTACATCCGGATGTGGTTATTATTGACGAACTTGCACATGCGAATATACCTGGCAGTAAGCATGAAAAACGCTGGCAGGATGTGCTGGATATCCTGGATTCCGGGATAGATGTGATCAGCGCGGTGAACATACAGCATTTGGAAAGTATCAACGATGATGTTCGAAAGATAACCGGTGTTACGGTAAACGAAAGGGTACCCGACAAAATGCTGCAGATTGCGGATGAGGTGGTGAATATTGATCTTACGGCAAATGAACTGATTACCCGTCTTAAAGAAGGTAAAATTTATGATGCGGCCAAGGTTCAGCAGGCGCTGGCCAATTTTTTTCAGCCGGAAAAAATATTACAATTACGCGAACTAGCATTAAAAGAGGTAGCGGGCCAGGTAGAAAGGAAGGTAGACTATGAAGTGATGCCCAGGAAAGATGCTTACCGGCATGAAAGGTTCCTGGCATGTATTTCATCCAATCATGAAACCGCACAACGGGTGATTCGTAAAACAGCAAGGCTGGCATCTTACTATAACAGCCAGTGGATTGTATTGTATGTTCAAAAGGGGAAAGAGGCGAATGATAAAATACCCCTTGCCGTGCAGCGGCACCTGATCAATAATTTCAAAAATGCAACCGAATTAGGAGCGGAGGTTGTGCAGGTAAAGGGACAGGATGTGGCAAAAGTGATTATGGATACCGTTATTGCCAGGGGGATCACCACCGTATGTATCGGGAAGCCGCATTTTAACCTGTTCCAGGTTTTTTTGAAAACGAATGTATTTAATCAATTATTGAAAATGTTGTCTCGCAATGAAGTGGACATTGTAATCTTATCATAATGGTGGTCGGTATTAAAAATAAAATCAGGCTGGGAACTTTGTTCCTGTTACTGCTACTGGCACTTTCCGGCGGTTTGAGTGTTTATTATCAGCTAAAACTTACTGCTGCCTCGGAGAATATACTGAAAGATAATTATGAGTCGTTGGGTTATTGTGAGGGAATGACACTGGAGCTGGATAGCATGCCAGGTAATTCTGCAGAAGTGTTTGCACGTTTTGAAAACAATCTCCGGGAACAGGAAACAAATATCACCGAGCCAGGTGAAAAAGATGCAACCAAGGCTGTTCGTACAGCTTTTGAGGCAATAAAACGCGGGGATAACCCGCAGGTGCAATATGTTTTGGCCAAGTCGGCTATTCGCCGGATACTAGCCCTGAATATGACGGCTATCCACCGGAAAAATCTGGAGGCCCGGCATTTCTCGGAGGAAGCATATACTACCATCATGGTGATCGTATCGTTGAGCCTGATCATTGGGCTGACCTTCGCATTTAATTTCCCTTCAGTTGTTGTAACCCCGATTGAAAAACTCATGGAAGCGATCCGGGAAATATCTGCCAGGAATTACCGCTATCGCATTCACCTGGAGCAGAAGGATGAATTTGGTCAACTGGCTGGCGCTTTTAATATGATGAGCGAAAGGTTGGAAGGCTTTGAAAACAGTAACCTGAATAAGCTCATTTTTGAAAAATCACGTGCAGAGGCAGTCATTAACAGCCTCAAGGATGCGAGCATCGGAATTGATAAAAACAACGTTGTTTTGTTCGCAAACCAGCAGGCATTGCGGTTGCTGGGCCTGCGGTCTGAGGATACAGTAGGGAAGCAGGTAACTGCATTAAGTGCGCAGAATGATCTTTTCAGGTTTCTGACCGAAAGCGAAAGCAGCGCGCCGTTCAAAATCGTGTTGGAAGGGAAAGAGAATTTTTATACCAGGGAGACCGTTCAGATAGAGCAGGGTGATTCTGCCAGTAAAGTAATTGTACTCAGAAACATTACCTCATTTAAGGAAATGGATGTTGCCAAAACAAATTTCATTGCCGCCGTATCCCATGAGCTCAAAACGCCGCTGGCTTCTTCTGATTTTAGTCTGAAGTTGCTGGAAGATACCCGTGTAGGGCAGCTTACAGACGATCAGAGGGCGTTGGTAGTACAATTGAAAAATGATAACCAACGCATGCTTCGTATTCTCAGCGAATTACTGAATATGTCACAGGTGGAAGCAGGACGACTACAGTTGATTCATCAACCGGTAAGTCCTTATTCAATCATAGATGCTTCAATGGAAGCTTTAGCGGCTGCAATGAAAGAAAAAAATATTACCGTTGAAAAACATATAGCGGAGGCCTTGCCGGATGCAGAGGCCGATCCGGATAAAATTGGCTGGGTTTTAAATAATTTCTTTACTAATGCAGTGAAATTTTCGCCGGAAGGGGAAACTGTTATATTGAATGTGGAGGAAAAAGAAGGTGAGATCTGGTTTTCTGTTACAGACCATGGGGCTGGAATAGAGCTAGCCTACCAGGACAGAATTTTTGAGCGATATTTCCAGGTGCCCGGCAGAACAGATAAGAAGGGCTCCGGAATAGGGCTTGCGATCTGTAAAGAAATTGTGGAAGCCATGGGAGGCCGCGTTTGGGTGAGCAGCAAACCGGGCGAAGGAAGCACATTTGGATTCAGGCTGCCGGTGGCCAAGGGTGTATGAAGCAGCAGGCGGAGTTGCTTTAATGATCTCTTCTTCAGAAAACAAAGAGACCCACAAAGTGAGTCTCTTATACTCGATTGAAAATCTATCAGTATGCGGATGGAGGGGGTCGAACCCACACGCCTCGCGGCGTACTTGCCCCTAAATCCACAACTGAGAGCTATTTGGATCTTTTCGACAAAACACGCAGATTCGGGCCGACAGTGATGTAGACTTCTAGGTAAAATTTACTCCCGGTTACAAGAGTTACAACAATTTTGCTGATCTGGCTGACTATTTGGAAACCTTACTTGGCCGCGAGGTAGACCTGCTCACCCGCGAATCTCTTTTGATTTATTCTATTATCATAGAAATACATTTATTGCTTTTCGCAAGACTGGCTTGCGAAAGATAGCTAAAGTGTTTCTTTTTACAATCACAATGGGCAGTTCTGCCCCGTTTGTAATGAGATGTATTCGTCAAATTCAGGGTAAAATATAGAGATTTGGCGGAGTTTATTGCTATTAAAGTTCGCCAAATCGTTATAAAATATGGTATATTTGGCGGAGTTTATCGTTGTTAAAGTTCGCCAAATCTATAAGGATTATCAGTTTTAAACAACAGATTATGGAAAAAATGGTAGGAAGAACAGCCGAAAAAAAGCTCCTTGAAGATGCCTTGAGTTCCACAAGAGCAGAGCTTATCGCAATCTATGGAAGACGCAGGATAGGCAAAACATTCCTGATCAGGTCTGTTTATGAGAAACAGTTGATATTTGAATTTACAGGAGTCCACAATGCTAAAATGGCCGATCAACTGGAGAATTTCAGCCATGCGTTAAAAAAGGCATCGAACAGTCCGGGGGATCTTGCTGTACCTAAGAACTGGTCGGCAGCATTCCATCTGCTTGAGATTTTCTTAACTCCAATCGTAACCAAAAAACGCGGGGTCATTTTCTTTGACGAGTTCCCTTGGATACATTCTCAAAAATCAAATTTCCTCAAATCCTTCGATCATTTCTGGAACGCATGGGCCAGCAAGTACCCGAATCTGACGGTTGTGATTTGTGGTTCTGCGGCATCATGGATGATTCAAAAAATCATAAAGGATAGGGGTGGTTTGCATAATCGTGTAACAGTTCGTATGAGGCTATCTCCATTTACACTTAAAGAAACAGAAGACTATCTGCGAAGTAAATTGATTAACATTGACAGGTATCAGGTGTTGCAATTGTATATGGTAATGGGCGGTATTCCTGAGTATTTGTCGGGGATTAAAAAAGGTGAAAGTGCTACCGTGGCAATTGATCGGTTGTGTTTCACTCAACATGGTTACCTGATCGATGAATTTTCTAATCTGTATTCTTCTTTATTCGACCATTCGCCTAACCATATCACTGTTGTCCGGTTATTGGCTAACACAGCAAAGGGATTGACACGATCTGAAATAATTGAAGGAACTGGATTAAGTTCAGGTGGATGGGTCAGTGATGTATTAACAGAACTGGAAGAGTCAGGATTTATACATAGTTATGTTCCATTTGGTAAGACATTAAAGGATACTGTCTATCGTTTATCAGATGAATACTCTTTATTTTATCTAAAATATATGGATAAGAAAAAGGCCAGTGGTAAAGGAACCTGGCTTAGTATCAGTAAAAGTGCCTCTTGGGGCAGTTGGAGCGGCTTCGCATTTGAAGCTATTTGCTTGAAACATATTGGGCAAATAAAGCAAGCCCTTGGCATCACAGGTGCAGTTGTTGAAGAATCCATCTGGCGGCATGTGCCCGGCAAAGGGCTGCCGGGCGCGCAGATTGATCTCCTGCTTGACCGTGATGATCGTTCGATCAATATCTGTGAGATGAAATTCTCAACAGGAGCATATACGATCAATAATAAATATGCAGATGATCTTGAACAAAAAAGGGAAGTGTTTATCAATTCCACAAAAACAAAAAAAACAGTATTCCTGACGATGGTCACTACTTATGGCACTACAAAAAATGCTTATTATAACAAGCTGATTCAAAGTGAACTAACCATGGATAACTTATTTATATAACAAACAAGTATGAAAGAATTCCAACGTGTTGTGCTATTTGAAAAATAGTTGATAGTCCATAAAGCAAAAGATGTTGCCCGGTTGTATAGGTAAGTGACCAAACGAACTAAAACAGATGCACAACATCAAAACGAATTTCGGTAGATTTTATAGAATATGCAAAGAGATCTTAGAAGATGAGGCTGATAGCAAAGGCAACCTTCAATATTATAAAGGTTATAAAATCAGAGCGATGCTATGGTAGTTGATTCGATTCCTATACCTGTTGTTAAAATGGCTAGAGTTCTTTTCTTTTTGGAAAGAAAAAATTGAAGTTGAATTAAAGCCAGTTTTAAACTGCTTATTTGCAAATTTTTGAAAAGAGAAGGGTCCGCTCTAAGCGAACCCTTACAATTCATTGATAATCAATCGTGCGGATGGAGGGGGTCGAACCCACACGCCTCGCGGCGCTAGATCCTAAGTCTAGTGCGTCTGCCAATTTCGCCACATCCGCTGTTAAGGCGGCAAAAATAGGGGGTTTTTGCTAAAATCTTACAGTAAAAGTGATTCCTTTATTGGGTTCACTTTCGGCAGAAATGGTTCCGCCCTGGTCTTCGATCTGGCTTTTAATCAGGTACAGCCCGATTCCCTTGCTGTCGAATCCGCTATGGAAGCTTTTCTGGAACCTGAACAACATATGGCCGAAGCGTTTCATATCAATCCCCAGTCCGTAATCCTTAACGGTAAGACAAATGTTCCCCGCATCTTTAAATGTTTTTATTTCAATGACCGGCGGCTGATCGGGTTGAACATATTTGAGGCTGTTGCTCAGCAAATTGTAAACAATGCTTTGAAGGAATACCCTTGGGTACATCAGGGTGCTCACTTTGAGGTCGGTATGAATAACCGCTTTTTTTCGATTGATGGTTTCCTGTAGCTGTAAACACACACTGCTGATGATTTCCTCAAAGCTGCAATCAGAGTTGGGAATATCTTTTTCCATCTGGATCTGAAGGATTTGTACCAGTTCGTTCAGGTTATTGGTAAGGTCGGCGCTTACTTTTTTCAGGTAATCCAGCGACGCCTGTTTTAATTCAGGATCTTCTGTTACTTCATACATCTCCAGCATTTTGCGGATATTATGTGCAGGTCCCCGAACGTCGTGGGTAATGATGCCTGCAAACTCTTTTAACTGGCTTACTTTCTTTTCCAGCGCCATCTGTGTTTTCAGCAGTTCCCTGTTCTGTGTTTCGAGATTTTTATTCAGTTGTTTGAGCGCAGTAATTTCCTGTATCTGGGAAATGAAAAATTGCGGATTGCGGGCATCGTCCCTTACCAGAGAGGAGGTAACCGTTGCCCAGCAGAGGCTTCCGTCTTTTTTGATAAAGCGCATTTCCTGTTCTACTTTCTTCAGCTCTGTAATGAGCATTTGTTTGGTCTGTAAGATATTTTCAGCATAATCTGATTCATGGCAGATTTCTTTTAATCCGTTGCTGAACAGTTCCTCCTTGGTGTATCCAAGCATATTACACAAGGCGTCATTCACGTCCATAATATTGCCCTCGGGAGAAAGGATGGCTTTACCGATACTGGAGTATTTAAATACATTCGAAAACTTTTTTTCGCTGATCTTCCGCTGCTGTTTTTCGAGTGTTAAGGATTGGTTGGTTTGTACCATATCCGTTACATCCGAAAAGTTGGCAAATGCAAAAACATCATCCCCGATATGAAACAGTTTGGAATTGACGTTGATCCACCTGGCCCCCCTGTTGAATACATTCACCTGCATCAGCACATTTGTTTGCGGCTGACCGGTTTGGAGAGTAACGGAAATAGGATGTTCGTCTCCGGAGGCAATGATGCCATCTTCCAGGCAGGCATTCCACATATTATCGTAGGACGTTTTTCCAAAAAGCTCTTTTTCATTCAACGATAAAATTTCCAATGCTTTGCTGTTGAAGCCAATGATGGTTCCCTCTCTGTTCTGAACAATCACGCCTTCCTCAATCGAATCTATGACCGACTGGAGAAAATAATTATCCTTAAAATGTTCATTAAACAAATCTGTGCTCATAAAGAAGCAACTGTTTTCAGTAAGGCAATCGGGGGTACCTAAAATTAGGCATTTTAATGATACGGATGGGGCATTAAAATGCGGAAAGAATCTGCCGGATTGTTCTGTCCATACCCTTGTTATCAATCCAGCGAAGCACGATTACCAGGTCGTTTGCCCGATCAACATATATGATATTGTTGCCATTGCCTACATGCACAAAAGCGGTTTCCGGTGCACCGGGTAAAAATGTCCTGCCGGTATTCAGAAACCAGTTCATATAACCATAGTCTGTTTTAGCAGCAGTTGGGGTAGTAGCCTGGCTGATCCATTGCTCCGACAATAATTGCTGACCGTTCCATTGGCCTTTCCGGAGCGTCAGGAGTCCGAACCTGGCCATATCTGCAGCATGGATAAACATGCCTCCACCCCAATGCCCGCCACCACTAACGCTTTGTACGGGGTTGCCATCGAGTACGATCCATGCATTCCTGTAACCGGTCCACCTCCATGTATGGGAGGCGCCGATGGGGTCCATAATATATTGCTTCAGTACCTGTGGCAGCGGCTTTCGCCATACACTGGTAGCAGCCAGCGCCAACGCGTTTACACGTACATCGTTGTATTCATACACGGTGCCGGGTTTATTTCTTTTGCGGTTATGCCATTTGGAAGGATCTGCATCCGGGCGATCTGCCCAGTCAGGCTTTCCCCACAGGGTACCTTCCCAATCGCTTGTTTGGCGTAACATGGTTTCCCAGGTAATGGTGCTGTTGTGGTCCGTTTGAAACGGATGGAGCAGTTCCGGTTGGCCGAAGTCCGCCGCAGCCCTGTTAACGGGCAGGGAAGGATTGTACAGTTCAATGGGTGGAACATAGCCGGCCACCAGGTCCTGCACGGAACGGATCAGACCTTTGTCTACCGCCAATCCTACCACTGTGGAAAGGAAGCTTTTGGTAACACTATGCGTCATGTCGGCTTTGAGTGTATCGCCCCAGGCAGCAACGATGTAACCCTTATAAACGATGATACCTGTTTGGCTGCCCCTGTTTTCGAAAGGGCCAATTCCGTCCCCAAAAGGTTCCCTGCCAAAACTCTGGTAGTGGTTTTGCTCCATGCTGCGCGGGTTCTTAGACTCATAGTACCTGGCGGTATCAATGGCCTTCAGCAACTGATCGCCCTTCAACCCCAGGCTTTCGGGTGCCCGGTGTTCCCAAACTGCGGCAGAAGGGAAATAGGGGGCGGGAACAGGTTGGTTCTTTGCTTTTGTTTGTGCGGATGCAATACCCGTTAGGAGCATTGCTATAAAAAGAAAACGATATTGTTTAATCATATATTCTAAATTAAGCAATATCGTTTAGCCGGACCAAATCCTTTACCTGGTTCTTGAACTTCTGTTGTAGCTGCTGCGCGGCTCCCTGAACCTTCCTCTTGGTGCAGGCTTGGGTTGCTGCACTTTAAGCGGAGTGGTTACATGGAGTGGAACCGTTGATTCGTAATCGTGGTCTTTTACCACGGGAAGGTTGATCCTGATCAGTTTCTGAATATCCCTGAGGTATTCCCGCTCTTCCGCATCGCAAAACGAAACAGCCATGCCGCTGGCGCCTGCCCGGCCGGTTCTTCCGATCCGGTGTACATAGGTTTCGGGTACATTGGGCAATTCGTAATTGTATACATGAGACAACTGGTCTACATCAATGCCTCTTGCAGCAATATCAGTTGCTACCAGTATCCGGGTAGTGCCTGCTTTGAAGTTGGTGAGCGCACGCTGACGGGCGTTCTGCGATTTGTTGCCGTGAATGGCTTCGGCAGTTATACCGGCTTTCAACAGCTCTTTCACCACTTTGTCTGCGCCATGTTTGGTTCTGGTAAATACCAGCGCCGTTTCAATCGTATGGTCTTTCAACAGGTGAATCAGCAAATGTTTTTTCTGCTCTTTCTCTACATAATACACCGCCTGCTGAATTTTTTCGGCAGTGGAGGAAACCGGGGTTACTTCCACTTTTGCAGGGTTTTTTAACAAGGTTGAAGAGAGCTTTTCAATTTCTGTTGGCATGGTTGCAGAAAAAAACATGGTTTGTTTTTCTGTGGGCAGCTTGGCAACAATTTTTTTAACATCGTTGATGAAGCCCATATCGAGCATGCGGTCTGCCTCATCCAGCACAAAGAAATGAATATCGTTCAGATGAACATAACCCTGTTGCATCAGGTCCAGCAACCTGCCCGGGGTAGCTACGAGGATGTCTACTCCGTTTCTGAGTGCATTCACCTGCGGTACCTGTGAAACACCGCCAAAAATAACCTGGTGCTTCAGATAGAGGTTCCTGCCGTAAGCGGCAAAACTTTCATCAATCTGTATAGCCAGTTCCCGGGTTGGCGTCAGTATCAGGGCTTTGATGCTTTTTGACCGGTTGCCGTTTTGAATAGCCTGGTACGTTAACTGCAGAATAGGAATGGCAAATGCCGCTGTTTTTCCTGTTCCGGTTTGGGCACAACCCAGCACATCCCTGCGCTCCAGCGCCAATGGAATTGCCTGTTGTTGAATGGGGGTAGGCGTTGTATAGCCTTCAGTTTCGAGCGCCTTCAAAATGGGCTCGATGAGTTGTAATTCTTTGAATAACACAATAATGTATTTTAAAATGAACATCCGGTTTTCCAGATGCTATATAACCTAACTTTTGATGGGATTACCTTGTCACTGAAGTAGATTCCAGTCGAACCGAGAGAGTATATGAATAGTGCAAAGGTAGGTAAAATCTCCTGAATTGCCAATTGGGGCGGTTCCGCGGTACCACAATTAACAATTCAGCAACGCCACAACCTGTTCCAGATAATATTGATCAGTTTCGTCGAAACTGTCGTATTCACTGCTGTCTGCATCCAGCACACCCATCACTTCCCCGTTCTGTATCAGCGGTACAACAATTTCAGATTTGGATAAACTGCTGCAGGCAATATGGCCCGGAAACTGCTCCACATCCGGAACAATTAAAGTGGATGCACTGGCCCAACTGCTGCCACAAACACCCCGGCCTTTACGGATGCGTGTGCAGGCTACCGGCCCCTGAAAAGGACCAAGCACCAACTGATCCTGCTTCACCAGGTAGAAACCCACCCAGAACCATCCGAACTGTTCTTTGAGGGCTGCTGCAACATTGGCCAGGTTGGCAACCAGGTCTGTTTCTCCTTCCAGCAGTCCTTTGATCTGCGGAATCAGCGCTTCATATTGTTCGGCCTTACTGCCTTTGATAATCTGTAAGTCTTCTGCCATAATATTTTTTTTACTCGTTGCTCAGGCCATGAATCGTTGCAGGAATGGGATTTTCTGCAGTTCTTTTTTCTCTGCCCAGCCGATCAGTGCAGTGAATAATCCGATGAATAACACACCGAGTAATATGCCGAGCCACAATAACGGAAAGAAATACAACACCGCTTTATGAATGGCATAAAACAGGCATACAATCACCAGGTAAGCCGTTATTTTTTTTACTGCATAGGGAACAGGATAAAACCGCTGACCCAGGATATAACTGGTGATCATCATAAAGAAATAACAGGTGAATGTGGCCAGCGCTGCACCCAGGTAATGCAATTTTGGAATGAGTAAAATATTCAAACCAATGGTGATCAGGGCGCCGGCAACGGTAATGATGGCGCCCATTTTGTTTTTATCGGTCAGTTTGTACCAGATGCTCAGGTTATAATAAATGCCCAGGAATATATTGCCCAGTGCCAGCAGGGGAACGATGTACAAGCCTTCTGTCCATAATGGTTTGGCGATGGCATTGAAGAACCATGCAAAGAGTTCTATGAATAAACTGATGAACAAAAACATGTAGCAGCAGGCAATCACAAAAAATTTCATCACCCTTGCATATACTTTCTGTGCATTTTCCTCTCCACGCTGTTTAAAAAAGAATGGTTCTGCGGCCATCCGGAAAGCCTGTATCATAATGGTGACCAGTACTGCCAGCCGGTAGATATTTCCAAAAATACCGAGTTCGTGTTTAGCCGCTTCTACCGGAAGATCTACCACATGCTGATAAATCAGCCGGCTCAGCATATCATTCACCATACCGCCCATGCCCACAATGATCAGCGGATAACTGTATTGCATCACCCTGTTCCAGAGTTGGATGTTGAACAACAACCGGATCTGCTTAAACTCTTTCCACAGCAATAAAAAGGTGAGTATGCTGCCTGCCAGGTTCCCTAGCAGGTAATAGCCTATCCCAGTTCCATTGTTTACAAACACAGCCAGGCTGCTTTCGGGGTGTTTGATGATATAAGCGGGTATCAGTCCCAGAAAAATCAACACCGATAAAAAATTCACCAGTACGCTGGACAGCCGTACCACTGCATATTTGCGGGGTCTGTTCTCCAGCCTTAGCCTGGCAAATGCCAGGGTGCCGATGGTATCAAAAAACAGGATGGCGATCATCCAGTTAATGTATTCGGGATGCGCTTCCAGGTTGGCCCATCCCACCAACTGATCCCTGAACAAAAGAATGCAGGCGGTGAGTAAAATGGTAGAACCAATCAGGGAGAGGGAAAGGGTACTGTAGAGTTTGTCCGGATCTTCTTCTTTGCTGAAACGGAAATAAGCGGTTTCCAGTCCGTAGGTAAACAATACATTTAAAAAAGGAATCATAGCATAGATCTGTGTAAGATCCGCCGTTACCGCCGGTTGTGCAAAGAACAGCGGTAGTGAGAGGTTCATCAGGTATCCCAGGAACCTGCTTGCAATAGTAGGAACCCCGTACCACATTGTTTGCCCCGCTAATTTCTTTAATTCACTCAAGTGATGCTGATTTATACTTTGGTGGGTGTGCTACCCCTGTTTGCCCCATCCGGCGCCTGTAAAAATAATGGTTCTGTTACAGGTTACGGGTATCAATTTTCTTTCTGAAGATTTTATTGAAAGCATGTTTCTTTTTAGACTCGATCCTTTTTTCCTGTGATGCCCTGGTGGGTTTGGTGGCTTTCCTGACGCGCTGCTTCTCCAGCGCCTGTGATACCAGCCGGTTCATTTTTTGAATCACTTCCTGTTTATTGCCCAACTGGGATCTTTCGGTTTGAGATTTTACCAGCAGAAATCCTTCTGCTGTAATCCGGTTCTGCAGGCGTTCGGTCAGCAGGGCTTTTTGTGCCGCATCCAGCAAGGCAGAACGTTGTACCTCCCAGCGTCCTTCCACCATGGTTTCCACCTTGTTGACGTTCTGGCCTCCCTTTCCACCGCTGCGCGCCGTTTGAAACTGAATTTCACTGCTTATATCTATCTTCATTCCACCAAATTTCGGATAAAAGAACATTCCATGCGTGTAGTTATTCAACGGGTTTCTTCGGCAAGCGTAGTCATTAACGGAACAGTGAACGGTGCTATCGATCGGGGCCTGATGGTGTTGGCGGGTATTGAGGAGGCCGACGGGGCGGAGGATATCGGCTGGCTCTGTAATAAAATGGTTAACCTCAGGATTTTCGATGATGAGGCCGGCGTGATGAACCTTTCGGTGAAAGATATTGACGGAGAAATCCTGCTGATCAGCCAGTTTACCCTGCATGCCAGTACCAAAAAAGGAAACCGGCCTTCATATATCAAAGCAGCCAAACCGGATATTTCCATTCCGTTGTACGAGCAACTGATCCGGCAGTTATCGGCAGACCTGGGTAAACCCATCGCCACCGGTATTTTTGGGGCAGACATGAAGGTCAGTCTTACCAACGACGGACCCGTTACCATTGTAATAGATTCTAAAAACCGCGAATAATGACAATTTCAGCAGCACAGCAACAGGTAGATGAATGGATCAAAACCATTGGGGTTCGCTATTTTAACGAACTGACCAACCTGGGCATTTTAATGGAAGAAGTGGGCGAGCTCAGCAGAATCATGGTGCGTAAATATGGGGAACAGTCTTTTAAGGACTCCGATAAAGGGCATGAATTGGCCGATGAAATGGCCGATATCCTGTTTGTGCTGATCTGTCTGGCCAACCAGACGGGGGTGGATTTAACCCGGGCCCTGGAACAGAATATGGCTAAAAAGACCCTGCGCGATAAGGCTCGCCACCAGCAAAATGAGAAGTTGCAATAGGGTTTCCAAAACAAAGCCGAAAGACCTATTTTTGCCGCTCTATGAGCACAATATCAGATAACAATTTTCAGGCAATTATTTCGCATGCCAAAGAATATGGCTTTGTATTTCCCAGTAGTGAAATCTACGACGGTCTGAGCGCCGTTTATGATTACGGTCCGAACGGATCCGAATTGAAGAAAAACATCCGCGATTACTGGTGGAAAAGCATGACGCAAATGCACGATAATATCGTGGGCATTGATGCGGCCATTTTCATGCACCCCACTACCTGGAAGGCCAGCGGGCACGTTGATAATTTCAGCGACCCGATGATTGATAATAAAGACAGCAAAAAAAGATACCGGGTAGATCACCTGATAGAAGCCAAGGCCGATCAGTTGCGGGAGCAGGGGCAGGAGACTGCCGCAGATGCGCTGATTGCGCAAATGGATGTGCTGTTGTCTGCCGATGATTATGCCGGATTAAAGCAATTGATCGAAGATCATAAGATCGTTTGTGCGGTGAGCGGTACCGGCAACTGGACAGATATCCGTCAGTTCAACCTGATGTTTTCCACCCAGTTGGGGTCTGTTGCGGAAGATGCGGATACCATTTACCTGCGCCCGGAAACGGCACAGGGCATTTTCGTCAATTTCCTGAATGTGCAAAAAACGGCCAGGATGAAAATCCCTTTTGGTATAGCGCAGACCGGAAAAGCCTTCCGCAATGAAATTGTAGCCCGTCAGTTTATTTTCCGCATGCGCGAATTTGAACAGATGGAGATGCAGTTCTTTGTTCGCCCCGGCACACAGATGCAGTGGTACAATTACTGGAAGGAGGAAAGACTGAACTGGCACCTGAGCCTGGGCTTGCCCAGGGAAAAATACCGTTACCACGATCATGTGAAGCTGGCGCATTATGCCGACGCCGCATTGGATATTGAATTTGAATTTCCTTTTGGTTTTAAAGAGGTGGAAGGCATCCACAGCCGTACGGATTTTGATCTGAAAAGCCACCAGGAGTACAGCAAAAAGAAACAGCAGTACTTCGACAATGATATAGATGAAACTACCGGAAAACCTTATGGAAACTATATTCCGTACGTAGTAGAAACTTCGATTGGCCTCGACAGGATGTTTCTGCTGATCCTGAGTAATGCCTATGAAGAAGAAGTAATCCCGAAAGAAGACGGTACAACCGACAGCAGGGTTGTATTGCATATTCCTGCTAAAATCGCTCCCAATAAACTGGCTATTCTTCCGCTGGTGAAAAAAGACGGGTTGCCCGAAATTGCAAGGCAGTTGATGGACGAATGCAAGTCTTTCTTTAAATGTTTTTATGAAGAAAAAGATGCCATCGGAAAACGTTACCGCCGGCAGGATGCCATTGGAACACCGTTCTGTGTAACCATCGATCACCAAACCAAAGAAGACCATATGGTAACGATCCGCCACAGAGATTCCATGAAGCAGGAAAGAATACCACTGAACGAAGTGAAGCAACTGGTGCTGAACGCCATCAGTTAATAACAGGTAATATTCCTAACCGTACAACTCCAGGTGGATGGCTTTTTTATCGAAGCCTAAATCCTGGAGTTTTTGTTTGGCATGATCCACCATGTTTTTCCAGCCGCACAAATAAAAATGAGCGGGTGCAACAGTGCCATCGGGCAACCTGCTTTCGTTGATCAGTTTTTCGTACACATCGTGTACATAACCGGTGTACTGGCCCGGTCCAACTTCGGTTTCCCTGGAAAAGCAGGGATGAAAATGAAAGCCCGGGCATTCTTTTTCCAGTTCCTTCATTTCGGCTTCATATAAAGCGTCTCCCGATTTTCTGCAACCAAAAATAAGATGTACCTGCTGATGTGGCACTTTAAAAGCATGTATGTATTGAACCATGGAACGGAAGGGTGCAATCCCTGTTCCGGTGCAGATCAGGTAGAGGTCTCTGTCCAGTATTTCAGGCAATGTAAATTTACCCTGCGGACCGCGAAGGGTAATTTCAGATCCTTCTTTTACTTCATTGAACAGAAAGGGCGTTCCCTTACCGTGCTCATTCAGTACAATCACCAGTTCAATCGTATTGGTTCCATCGGGCGCGGAGGCTATAGAGTAGCTTCTCCAGCGTTTATTTTTCTGTTCATGAATGGGTAGGTCAAGGGTCACAAACTGACCGGGTTGAAAGTCGAAACGCTCCAGGTCAGGTACCTGAATCCAGAATCTTCGGGTAGTAGCAGTGGCATCCTCCACTTTAGTAACAACCGCTCTATGCCAGGGTAAAAGCATGCTTAATTTTTTCGGAAGGTACATAATTATGCATAAAAAAGCCCCGGGATAACCCCGGGGCTCTCTGAAACCCTTGCTGCTAGCGCATGATAAGAATTTTCTGCAGGTAGGTTTTTTTATGGTGCTGTATCTTCAGCAGGTAAAATTCGCTGCTGGTTCGGGGCAGATTGATCTGTTTGGAATACCGGCCAATGAATCCGGATTGCGATTGTGCAAACACCCGCTGACCTGCCGCATTTAAAATTTCGATGGAGAGATCGCTCCGGTTACTTACTTCAAAAGAGAGCTGGAATACCCCATTGTTTGGATTGGGGGAAACGCTTAGTTTGATTTCTTCCGGAGAAGCCGTATTGATACCGGTTACAGTATAATTGATATTGGGAGATGTTCTGGCACATCCCAGCGCATCGGTTACAATTACTTTATAGTTACCCGACTTGGCCGGCTTGATGGAAGAGCCATTGGCTCCGTTCACGGTGGCGGTATCATTGTATACCCACTGGAAGAACCCGTTCCGGATGCTGCTGACCAGTGAGTCGCCCACCTGTGAAAGAGCAACATCGGTATTGGCAGCGGCAATCACCGGGGTCCGGTCGCTGGCGCATCCGGTGGAAACGCGGGTATCATAAAAGAAATAGTAGTAGCCATTGGCGTTGGTGGTACCGTCCAGCGAAGCGCTGTTGCCGGTGAAAGACATCAGGTTGGAAACCTGTGTTGGGTAAATGGTACCACTGATGCTGTTGTTTCTGAAAATGGTTGCCCCGTTCAGGCACTCTACCATCAGGAAGCCCTCTCCGCTAACCGGTACAGGTAAATTCAACGCATATACGGCGCCGGAATCGGTTGGGCTGTTTCCGGAAACGGAACCCGGCCCGGGATTGGGTTTGGTGGCATACACATCGATGGTGGCAGTGGCAAGCGGCCGGTAGGTGAAGCTGCCGCTGGTGCCGGAAGCCGTAAGATTATTACCCACAGTAAAACGAATCTGACCCGGATTGCCAATGTACAACCGCGCGGTTTCGATGGTCAGCGGAACAGATGCCTGGTAGGTCATGAAATTACCTGCAAAACTGTTATAGCCTCCGGATGGATAAGTGAGTTTTGAAATGGCGCCGATGGATGTTCTGGTTTCTTTTGCCAGATAATAAGTGCGGTCCGGCGTAATGTTGGCTGTTTGAATACTTGCACCATAACCAATGGGCGAACCACCGGTACTGCCGGTATACCAGTAGTAATTGGCTGTGGTTGGATTCAGAACAGACAACAGCACGTTGTTGCCACAAACCACACCCTGGCCGGAAGGGGCGGCAGGTTTGGCTGCAATGGGAATGCTGGCTATAAGCTGGTCGTTGCTGTTGTTTTGATCTGTAGCCAGTGAAACAACGGCTGTAAAAGTATAGGTGGTTCCGGCAGTGCTGCTGAAAGGTTGCTGGAAAGTGTAATTGACCGATGAAAGCGGTGCAATGGCTCCGGGATAAGTTGCTGTAAGTGTGGCAACAGTGGTAGCGCCATCTTTAATGGTTACGGTCAATGGAACATTGCTTTGGCTAACGGAGCCATTGTTGGTAATGTTGACCGTTACAAATTGCGCATCATTGGAACAGGCATTGGCTTCGGGAGATACGATATTACTCAGTGCCATATCATTCGTTGGCGCTACAATGCGGATACCGAAATCCTGTGTTTCCCCTTTTGCAAAATCGTTGCAGGAACTGATATCGGAGGCATTCAGGGTCTCTTGTACAATTACCCTCATCCGGGTGAGGTTGCCGATGATTACATTATCCGGTATTGTAATGGTGCTGGTAAAATTAGCCGTTGCGCTGCTCAATACCTCACTGGTTGCTGCCAGTTCATTGGTATCCAGAAAATCACCGTCATTATTGTAGTCAATGAAGATCTTCACCATCCTGCTATTGGTTGTGCCATCGCAGGTGCTCACCCGAACGGTAAACGGAATGCTCTGCCTGGCCTGGATATCACCTACGAGACTGGTATTGTTGGTATAGGATTTACATCCCGCTGTACTGCCGAAATTGATGGTAGAAAATTTTACACTGTCAATTTTTGGTCCGCCGCCGGGATTGGACCTGGAATCGCAGTAAGCTACTCCGCCTGCTCCGCTGATGATCAGGGAATAAGCCTGTGTGCCCCTTTCCAGGGAACCTTTATTAGAAACGGTAATGGTATAGGCTTCGCCGGGAATGGTGTTGCTCACATCAATGCGTTCCGCGTTATCGGTAATATTGTCTCCTCTCACGGCTTCCATACCAGGATTCAATGGGTTTAACGTCCAGGGAGAAAATGTTTCAGCGGCACGGGTAATCCGGATATCCAGGTCGTGTACCAGTTTTTTGGTTCTGTCGTTCAGGTTGGTAGAAGCGTTGGTATTCACAACGCCTATCGGGTCGGTCCATGCAATGGTGGCTTTCAGCGGTCCCTTACCACTGGCAATCACCGTTTTGGTAAATGTACTCCCCGAAGTCAGGGTGTTTTCATATACCTGATCACTGCTGGTGGAAGCATTGTTGGAAGAAATGGCATTGTTGAGAACAGTGGCGGCACGGCTTACGTTCAACAGGCCCCAGCCAAACTGGTAATCCGGCCCTTCTGTTGTGCCGGCTTCATCGGTGGTATGAATGGCCAGCCCTTTTAATGTGGCGGAACGCATAAAGCTGCCCGGCTTCAGTTTGGTGTACAGTTCCTGTAACAACAGCAGCGAACCCGTAGCATTGGGGGCAGCCATGGATGTGCCGCTCAGGGTTGCATATGCACTGTTTCCTGTGCTGGTGGTAGAAGTGACATTTACACCATCTGCAACAAAATCCGGTTTAATCCTTCCGTCGTCTACCGGACCCCATGCACTGAATGCACTCATCACTACATCGGAAGGTTTATTGTATCCGCCGGGAATGCCGCGTACGGCGCCAATGGTGAGATTGTTTTTGGCGGTTCCCTTGCCTGCAATGATATCATAGCCGTCGTTGCTGCTGATTCCTGCAGGTCTGTTCCCCGCATTCACCATTGTATTGGAAGCATCATACCTGTAATAAGGTTCCCCCACCTCAGGCCCGTTGTTGTTCCGGTCATTGCCTGCAGACTGAACCATGATGTAGTAGGGGGCATTGTATAAAATGGAATCGATCAGGGACGCTTCCCGGCTATAATAGCCGAAACGATAATCTTCGTTTTCTCCCACTCTTCCGTAAAACTCCCAGCGGGTGTTGGTGGTATTGTAGTTCCAACCGGTCAGGATTCCGTAAGAGTGGTTAGACAGCAGCATACCCGCAGCGGCTTCTGTGGTCATTTCGGAAAGATCACTGACATTATCGTAGGCAATCAGGTTCGGAATGTCAAATGCCATGCCCTTTGCAACCGGATTGATGCCTTTGGCGATCATGGTTCCTGCAACATGCGTGGCGTGGAAATCACTGCTCCTTCCGGCGGGCGCATCTTTCTGAACAATTCTGCCGTTAAACTCCACATGGTCTTTCAGTGGCGCACCGTCGTATTCCCAGATGCCCAGCTTGTTTTGCATGGCCGGAGTACTTCCGGATAAATTGAACGCGCTGATCCCTCCGGGCCATAACTGACTGGCCCGGGTAGTGGCGGCTGCGATGGTGTTGTTATTGGAACGGGTATATACCGGAAAGCCAAACTCATCCACACCGGTTAAACGGGCCCGGTTGCCATTGTTCAGCAGAATAGACAGCTCCCATTTTTTTTCTTTGGCCAGCGCCATTGCCCGTGCATAATTGCTCACCTGTTCCAGTCCTAACTTCTGCGCGGATACCCGCAATATGCTTTCATTGGTCCTGACCTGTGCATTCAGTATATTTACAGTAAACAGCATCAGTAAAAAAGGAAGGATAACTCTTTTCGTCATAAGGGAAATTTTTTTTCGGCGCATCGGCTGAACTTGGCTTTAGTCTGCTCTAAATTAGATACTTTCCCACTTTAAAATGAAGTATGCGATCGATTCTTTTTTTAATGGCTTCCGGATGGGTACTGTCTGTTTCCTGTAAGACGCCTCAAAAAGCCGTAGAAAACCAGGTGAAACAAGGAATTTCCGGAACAGTGGCAGAAGCGGTAGGAAACCAGATGCCCAGGGTTGGCCAGGCGCCTCCTGTTCCCAGGCCATATTCCACTACCGTATTTTTTTATGAGCCTACCAATATCCGGCAGGTGAACCAGGTGGAATCTTCCCCGTTATTCACGGCTATCTATACCAAACTGGTGGCTTCTGTTCAAACAGACAGTGCAGGCGTTTTTAAACAGGCTTTGCCGGTTGGCACTTATTCCGTTTTTGTACAGGTGGGCCAGCAGTTTTTTGCCAACCAGTTTGATCTCCGCAATAATATTTCACTGGTAACGGTGGAGCCGGGTAAACTGACAGAAGTGAAGATTGTGGTGAATAATGCCGCAACATATTAGGCTTGTTGTATCTTTGCGGTGAGAGTATATGAATCTGCAGACGCTTTTGGAGCAATACCAACAATCACCCCTGGTTATACAGTTGGTGAACGGGCTGTCTTTTGCCGACCCCCGGAAAATCTACTTAAAAAACATTCAGGGCAGCAGTGCAGAGTTCCTCGTGAGCGCTGTTTTTGCACACCCCCGGGCCGAAGGCCTCAACCACCTCATTGTACTCAACGATGCCGAAGAAGCGGCTTATTTTCACAATACCATCGAGAACCTGACCAGTGCGCTGGACCTTTTTTATTTTCCTTCCTCCTTCAAAAACAGGAAGAATTTCAGGTTGCTGAACAGTTCGCACCTGATGCTGCGCACGGAGGCCCTTACCAAATTGTCCAGGGGTGGGAACAAGAAAATCATCGTTACCTACCCCGAGGCCATTTTTGAGAAAGTTATTCAGCCTTCCACCATCAGCAGCAATATCATCAGCATCAAAACAAATGACACCATCAATCCGGAAAGCCTGATGGAATTGTTTGTGATGTACGGATTTGAGCGGACGGATTTTGTGTATGAACCCGGGCAGTTTGCATTGAGGGGAGGAATCCTGGATATTTATTCCTTTGGAAATGAAAAGCCCTACCGGGTAGAGCTGTTCGGAAATGAGGTAGACAGCATCCGGATTTTTGATCCGGAAACACAATTGAGTGAAAGAAAACTGCTGCAGGTCAATATCATTCCTAACGTAGACCAATTGCCAGAAACCTTTGGCGATACAGCAGGCGATAAAATTTCCCTCCTGGAATTCCTGCCCGAAAACACGGTGGTCTGGTTAAAGGACTGGGATGTGATCGAAGAAAAAATCCGGGTGCAGGAAGAAGACCTGGTGGGTTTCATGAGCCTGTTGCGCAGCGGACATTTTCAAGAAAACAACGAAGCCGAAGAAGGTCAGTACCTATTGAAAGATATTCAATGGACCGATTTTATTAAGGCACCGGCGCTGAAAGCATTGCTTCAGCAGAAAGCACTGGTGGAGTTTGGCTATAAACCCTGGCTGGCGAAGGAAGAAATGGAGTTTAATACCAAACCCCAACCGGCCTTCAACCGGCAGTTCGATTTACTGATTAAAGACCTGAAAGCCCATGAGGCTGCCGGTTATCAGATTTATCTGTTTGCCGAACAGGTAAAACAACTGGAAAGACTCAGTAGTATCTTCACCGACCTGAATACGGAGATTCAGTTTACGCCGGTGGGTACGGGTATTCATGAAGGATTTATAGACCATGCGCTGAAAGTGGTTTGTTATACCGATCACCAGATCTTTCAGCGTTACCATAAATATAAGGTTAAGCAGGCTTACAACAAGAATAAGGCTTTGACCCTGAAAACCCTTCGGGACCTGCAGCCGGGAGATTATGTAACACATATTGATCACGGTGTAGGCACCTACAGCGGCTTGCAGAAACTGGAGGTGAACGGAAGAATACAGGAAGCAGTCCGGATTATTTACAAGGACAGTGATATCCTGTATGTGAATATCAATTCGCTGCATAAAATTTCCAAGTATACCGGCAAGGAGGGAACGGTTCCGAAAGTGAATAAACTGGGCAGTGATGTTTGGACAAAGCTGAAGGAGAAGACCAAGGTAAGGGTAAAGGAAATCGCATTTGATCTGATCAAGCTGTATGCGCAAAGAAAGGCCCAGCATGGTTTTGCGCATGCCCCCGACAACTACATGCAAACCGAGCTGGAAGCTTCTTTTATTTACGAAGACACCCCCGACCAGAGCAAGGCCACTGCCGACGTGAAGAAAGACATGGAGAGCGAAGCGCCGATGGACAGGCTGGTTTGCGGGGATGTAGGGTTTGGCAAAACGGAGATTGCCATCCGGGCTGCCTTTAAATCGGTCGTGGACGGAAAACAGGCCGCCGTACTGGTACCCACCACCATCCTGGCTTTCCAGCATTATAAAACATTCAAAGACCGGTTGAAGGATTTTCCGGTTACCGTAGATTTCATCAACCGGTTTAAATCTTCCAAAGAAAAAAAGGAAACCCTTCAGAAACTGGCAGAGGGTAAAATTGATATCATCATTGGAACACACGGATTGCTGGGCAAGGAAGTGAAGTTTAAGGACCTTGGCCTTATGGTGATTGATGAGGAGCAGAAATTTGGGGTAGGGCATAAAGAAAAACTGAAAACCCTGAAAACCAATGTGGATTGTTTAACCCTTACGGCCACGCCTATTCCCAGAACCCTGCAGTTCAGTTTAATGGGAGCGAGGGATCTGAGCATCATCAATACCCCGCCGCCCAACAGGCAACCTATCCAGACAGAAGCACATGTGTTCAACGACGATTTTATCCGGGATGCCATTTATTTTGAAACCGAACGGGGTGGCCAGGTATTCTTTATTCATAACCGCGTACAGGGACTGGCAGAAATGAGCGCCCTGATACAGGGGCTTTGTCCCGACCTGAGTATCGGGTATGCACACGGGCAGTTGGAGGGCCATGAACTGGAAGAGAAAATCCTCGATTTCATCGATAAGAAATACGATGTGCTGGTATGTACCAATATCGTGGAAAGCGGAGTGGATATTCCAAATGTGAACACCATCATCGTCAACAATGCCCACCATTTCGGGCTGAGCGATCTGCACCAGTTGAGGGGAAGGGTGGGCCGGAGCAATAAAAAAGCATTTTGTTATCTGCTGGCGCCGCCCATGAGCACCCTGCCCACCGACTCCAGGAAACGTTTGCAAACCCTGGAGCAGTTCAGCGATCTGGGCAGCGGTTTTCAGATTGCCATGCGCGACCTGGATATTCGCGGAGCAGGAAATATGCTGGGAGGAGAACAGAGCGGGTTCATGGCAGAGATCGGTTTTGAAATGTATCAGAAGATACTGGAAGAAGCCATCCGCGAACTGAAGCGTACTTCTTTCAAAGACCTCTTTAAGGAAGAGATCAGCCGGCAGGATGATTTTGTAACCGACTGTACCATTGATACAGACCTGGAAATACTGATTCCCGATGATTATGTGGAGAGTATCACCGAGCGCCTTTCGCTCTATACGCGGCTCGATGGATGCGAGAAAGAAGATACACTACAGGAGTTCCACCGCGAAATGATTGATCGCTTTGGCCCAATGCCTGCTTCAGTGGAAGACCTGTTTACTACGGTCAGGTGCCGCTGGCTGGCGGTAGACCTGGGCTTCGAAAAAATGACCCTGAAAGACAATACCCTGCGTTGTTATTTTATCAATCGTCCGGACTCGCCTTATTTTGAATCTGAACTTTTTAAACAACTCCTGGCTTTCCTGCAAACCGGTACCAATAAGGCCCGTCTGAAACAAGCCGGTAAAATGTTCCTGCTGGTGGTGGATTCCGTTCGGGATATGAACGAAATGCAACGTTTCCTGGGGTTCATGCACAAAGCGGTAGCAGGAGACAAGACCATACAGGCATAAAAAAACCGGCAAACGAATGCTTGCCGGTCTCTGCACAATATATTGAATTGCTTAGAATCCTTTTTTAGCAACGCCATCGGCAATTGCCTGCAAAGCCTTCGCTTCGCTCATGATAGCTGCCATTTTATTGCCTTTTCCATCATGACCGGCAGCCATGTAACCGCCTTTGGCAGTTTTGGTAATTACAGCATCCTGCATGGGAACATTTTTTTCTTTTGTTTTCAGGCAGTATGCTTTGATCATTTTTGAAGTGTCCATGTTGTAAGAATTTATTGTATTAGTTAATAGGGAAAGTTTGAATCCCGTACAAGATAATGTTTTTTTAGATTATACGTCTATTTTGGCGTATTTGGCATGACTTTCAATGAATTCCCGTCTTGGAGCCACATCATCGCCCATCAGCATGCTGAAGATACGGTCTGCTTCGGCGGCGCTGTCGATGGTCACTCTTTTCAGGGTTCTGCGGGCCGGATCCATGGTGGTTTCCCAAAGCTGTTCGGCATTCATTTCACCCAAACCCTTGTATCGCTGAATGGTCACGCTGTCTTCCTTGCCCGCACCCAGTTTCTCAATCAGGGCTTTGCGCTGTTCCTCGCTATAGGCATATTCATGCTCCTTGCCTTTTTTGACCAGGTATAGTGGCGGTTGGGCAATGTAAACACCTCCCTGTTCTACCAGTTCCTTCATGTAACGGAAAATGAAGGTAAGGATCAGGGTGGCGATATGGGAACCATCCACATCGGCATCCGTCATGATGATCAGCTTGTGATAACGGAGTTTTGTAGTGTTCAGGGCCTTGGGATCGTCTTCCGTACCCACGGTTACCCCTAATGCCGTGTACATATTGCGGATCTCTTCGTTTTCGTAGATCTTATGCTCCATGGCTTTTTCCACGTTCAGGATCTTACCCCGAAGTGGCAGGATGGCCTGATAGCTTCTGTCGCGACCCTGCTTGGCTGTACCGCCCGCAGAATCTCCTTCCACCAGGTACAGTTCACATTTTGCCGGATCACGTTCACTGCAATCGGCCAGTTTACCGGGTAAGCCCCCGCCGCTTAAAACGGTTTTCCGCTGAACCATGTCGCGTGCTTTCTTAGCAGCAACACGGGCCTGGGCAGCCAGGATAATCTTGGAGATGACCTGCTTGGACTCCCTGGGGTTTTCTTCGAGATAGGCTTCCAGCACGCGGGCAACGGTGGTTTGTACTACACCGCTCACTTCGCTGTTACCCAGTTTGGTTTTGGTCTGGCCTTCAAACTGCGGTTCCGGAACCTTCACGGAAATAATGGCGCTTAAACCTTCCCTGAAATCGTCGCCTTCCACGGTTACCTTGGCTCTTTCGAACAGGCCTTCCTTATCTCCGTATGCTTTGAACACACGGGTCAGCGCCTGCCTGAAACCGGTAACGTGCGTACCGCCTTCAATGGTATTGATGTTATTGACGTAAGAGAAGATATGCTCTTTAAAATCATCGTTGTAGGTCAGTGCCACTTCAACCGCTACATTGGTTGCTTCATCCAGGCCTTCTACATAGAGCGGCTGGGCAATGATGGGAACCCGGTTGCCGTTTTTGTCCAGCATCTGAACAAATTCCACAATTCCGCCCTCGCTGTAGAAATTTTTGCTGTAATGGTTGCCTTCCTCATCTTTTTCGCGCAGGTCGGTCAGGGTGATATTGATCTTCCTGTTCAGATAAGCCAGTTCCCGAAGCCTTCCTTCCAGGATATCCCTTCGGTACACCGATTCCTGGAAAATGGTCAGATCGGGCCAGAAATGCACTTTGGTACCGGTTACTTCGCTGGTGCCGATTTCACGGACCGGATAATTGGGAATACCGATATGGTACTCCTGCTCAAATATTTTTCCTTCCCGCTGAACGGTTACATGCAGTTTGGTGCTGAGAGCGTTTACACAACTCACCCCCACACCGTGCAGACCACCGGATACTTTGTAGGTATTCTTGTCGAATTTACCGCCGGCGTGCAGCACGGTCATCACCACTTCCAGGGCGCTTTTCTTTTCCTTGCTGTGCATGGCGGTGGGAATTCCCCTTCCATCATCCTGAACGCTGATAGAATTGTCTTCGTGGATGGTTACCTGGATGTTTTTACACCACCCGGCCAGGGCTTCATCTATGGAGTTGTCTACTACCTCGTATACCAGGTGGTGGAGGCCTTTTACCCCAACGTCTCCAATATACATGGCGGGTCTTTTCCGAACCGCTTCCAACCCCTCTAAAACCTGTATACTATCCGCTCCGTAATTCTTGTTTTCCGCTTCGTGTTGTTGATCTAATTCTTCACTCATAAATGCTGATCTGTCTTGCGTTTTAGTTCAAATTAGCAAGCTGGCAAATGTACTGAAATTTAAGGCTAAAACCGGGTTAAAATCGTCTTAGTTTTCCCCATTTTAACAGATCCGGCGGAAGGGATATTTGCTAATTAGATGTTTATACATTAAATTTGCATATTGATGAGTCAGGTAATGGACATATTAAAGTTGGCGCAACGGAACGGAATCGATACCGATATGACCGTATTGTACCAGAAAGAACAGGATATACCCGGTTCTATCCAGTACAGTATCCGCCGGTATTATGCACACCATGCCTGGGTGGCGGAAGATACCGGTATGATGGTGTATCACTTCAACGAAAACAAGCCGCGGGAGAATTATCTCGAACTGCGTTTTTGTACAACCGGCAACCGTTATTGTGCCGAACGAAGCTGCTCCGAATGCAATGAATCCCCCACTTTCAATTGCAACGGGAAACACCAGACCGTAGATGTGTTTACCTTTCATTTTACGGCCACTTTCCTGTACCAGTTTGTACACAATGTAAAACTCAGCAACCGCAAGGATGAGGTGCTGGCCTTTAAGCATCCGCATCCGTTTACCAAAGTGTTTCCGCTCTGTAACAAGAAAAGAAATGCACTGGATGCCCTGCTGAACCATAGTTATTCCGGTTCGCTCGAAAATATCTTTGTCAATGCCAAAGTGCACGAACTGCTGCTGTACAGCATCGAATGCCTGGTAGACGAGAAAGAAGAAGGGTTTAGCTGTAAGTTTCTGGCCGATGAAAGCGGAAGAGACCGGATCTACCAGGCGCGTGAAATACTGCTGCAACACATCGGAGACCCTATAACCATCAAGGAACTCAGCCGTAAAGTGGCCATGAACGAGTGCTACCTGAAGAAAGGATTCAAGGAAGTGTTCGGTACCACCATTTTTGATTTTTACCAGCAACAAAGAATGGAGCATGCCAAATACCTGCTCTACGAAAAAAGCCTGAGTGTAACAGACGTGTCTGCGCTGTTGGGTTATTCCTCCATATCCCATTTTTCTGCTGCTTTCAAAAAGCATACAGGGCTGAAGCCTTGTGAATTATTAAAGTAACCGCCAACTGGTCCAAACCATTAAAGACCATTGTACCCCTTGATGTACATCCGCTGTACGAGTACATTTTGCCCGTTAACAGGCGAGTAGATTTTCTGTTCCAGCATGCCGATTCCCCTTGCATAACTGATTTCTGCAAAGAGAACTACCTGATTATTGCCATTATCGGGCTGGAACCACATTTCCCGCTTGAGCCGGATGATATTGTTGAAACTGAGCCCCAGGTAAGTAGCGGTTTCGTTATTGGCCAGGATGGTGAATTTCAGTTTAGCCTGTCCGTAAACAACGGCTGTTCCGTTGGAAGCGCCCGCTCTGAGTGCCGGAGATTCCCAGGTTTCGCCCACGGCTGCATTTGCCCTGAGGTACTCATATTCGATGGTTGCGTTGTTCACAATGGTATCGTATACATAGATCAGGTCAAATTCGGGTGTACCTTTTGAAAGATATTTGTTATTGGTTTTGCTGAAGAACAAGGCCTCATAGGTAGGCGTTGTTTCGTAAAGCCGGTACAGGTTCCCGTTGAAGGTGGTGGTGATATTGGTGACGGTGGTACGGAAGGTATCCAGGCTTCCGCCGTTCGTCAGCGGAAGGGCAGGGTCGAGGCCATACCGGATCCATCCACCCTCCGTAACCGGTAAATAATCCGTAGCGCTGCTGCCGTTATTGGGTCCCCCGGTGGTTACGCTAAAATTACATTTGCTGGTTCCATAGTGCAGTACAAAATCGGCTGTGCCACTGGAAAGCGGCATTCCCTTTCCCTTTAATCTGATGACTGCCGCGCCGGTAATCTGGTTAAAGCCGGAATCGGCAAACCACATCCCATTTACGGTGTCTGAATAAATTTTGTATTTGCCAATGGAAGAGAACAGCACATTCACTTTTACGTAGTTGCTGTCGTTCAATTGGGTATTGATTTCATATTCCCCTTTCACTTCGGAGTTTTTACAATTGCCCGTACTGTCGGTTAATGAGCCAACAGCCGTGCCCGTGCCTCCGGTCTCAAAACTTATTTCTTTACTGCAACTGATCGCAAAAATGCCCAGGGAAAACAGTAAAAAGCAGTATAGAGGAAATCGCTTCATGCATCCGGGTAGTTTATGGTTCGAATATCAGATAATTTTTACACCAATAATGCTGCCTGATTTGTTAAAATCTCTTTTTGTGATAACTGGTCAATGCTGGTGAATGTTGTTCTGGCGATCTGGCTCAGGGCTTCTTCTGTAAAGAAAGCCTGGTGTGCCGTGATCAGTACATTCGGAAAGCTCATTAAGCGTTGAATGGTATCGTCTTTAATGATGTGTTCGGAAAGGTCTCTGAAAAACAATTTTTCTTCCTGTTCGTAAACATCAATCCCCAGCGCCCCAAGCTGCCTGGTTTTCAAAGCTTCAATAACCGCATTGGTGTCGATCAATCCGCCGCGGCTGGTATTGATCAGCACTGCGCCTTTCTTCATCATGGCCAGGGTCTCCGTATTAATCAGGTGACGGGTCTGGTTGTTGAGCGGGCAGTGCAGCGAAACGATATCTGCCTTCAATACTTCCATTAACGGATGGAATTCTACGCCGATCGCTTCCAGGTCCTTATTGGCAATCAGGTCAAAAGCCAGTATGCGGCAACCAAACCCGAGCATGATTTTAACGAAGGCCTTGCCGATATTGCCGGTACCGATGACCCCCACCGTTTTACCGTGCAGGTTGTATCCCAATAATCCGTTCAGTGAAAAATTTTGTTCTCTTACTCTGTTGTAGGCTTTATGGATTTTTCTGTTCAGCGCCAGCAGCATGGCCACGGTGTGTTCGGCCACGGCCTCGGGCGAATAAGCCGGCACCCGGCAAACCCGGATTCCCCTGGCTTTGGCTGCTTCCAGGTCTACATTATTGAACCCCGCACAGCGCAGGGCAATGATTTGTACGTTTTTGGCAGCCAGCCGGTCTATTACGGCTTCCGTAACCTGGTCGTTCACAAAAACACACACGGCGTTGGCCCCTTCGGCCAACTCAACAGTTTCTTCGTTGAGGCGCGCGTCCTGAAAACTCAGCTCAAACCGGAAGGTATTAAAACGGGTAAAAAACTCCCTGTCGTAGGGTTGAGTAGAAAAGAAAACGATCTTCATAGGCTAAATATAATGCTGCTTTGCGATTGATCCGTACCTTTGCCACTATTTTTTAACCTTTGACTGCATTGGTAAAGCCAATCGAAATGTATGAGTGCGAAATATGCTGAGTTTTCGGGACTGAATCTCCCGGGTATCGAAAAGGAAATTTTAGCAAAATGGACTGCGGAGCAGGCCTTTGAGAAAAGTGTGTCCCTGAGAGAGGGGAGCAAGCCCTTTGTATTTTACGAGGGACCTCCCAGCGCCAATGGTATGCCGGGTATTCACCACGTTATTTCCCGTACCCTGAAAGATATGGTTTGCCGGTATAAAACCATGCAGGGCTTTCAGGTAAAGCGCAAGGGCGGATGGGATACTCATGGTTTGCCGATTGAACTGGGCGTGGAAAAAGAACTGGGTATTACCAAGGAAGATATCGGTAAAAAAATTTCCGTTGAAGACTACAATCAGAAATGCCGCGAAGCGGTATTGCGCTACAAGAAGGAATGGGATACCATTACCCGGAAAATGGGTTACTGGGTAGATCTGGAACATCCCTATGTAACTTTTGAGAATGATTATATTGAAACACTTTGGTGGATCCTGAGCGAACTCTATAAAAAAGGGTTCCTCTACGAAAGTGTAAGCATACAGCCTTATTCACCTGCAGCAGGAACCGGTTTAAGCTCTCACGAACTGAACCAGCCCGGTACCTACAAAGATGTAAAAGACACTTCGGCGGTAGCAATGTTTAAAGCAGTAAAGAACGAAAAGTCGCAGTTTTTGTTTGATGCGGCAAAATCGGAAGAAGTCTTCTTTATGGCCTGGACCACCACGCCATGGACACTGCCTTCCAACCTGGGTTTGACTGTTGGTCCGAACATCGATTATGTGCTGGTGAAAACCTTCAATCCTTATACCCATCTGCCGGTTCACGTGGTACTTGCCCAATCGTTGCTGGGCAAATATTTCAAACCCGAGGGAGAAAACGGCGACTTTGAAGGGTACAATGAAAAGTCGAAGCTGCTTCCCTGGAGTATCCTTACAACGTTTAGGGGAACGAAGATAGAAGGTGCCGAATACGAACAACTGCTGCCTTACGAATCCAATAGTTTAAAAGCCATACTGGATATTACGCCCGACGCAAAACCATTCCGCATCATCTCCGGCGATTTTGTTACCACGGAAGATGGTACCGGTATTGTTCATACCGCGCCTGCATTTGGTGCGGATGACTATAAGGTGGGAAAGAAATATAATATTGGAATACTGACCATGGTAGACCGCCAGGGTAAGTTTGTAGACGGCCTGGGTGAATTCAGCAACCGTTATGTAAAAAATTACAAGGATGAAGCCGACTACCAGGATGTAAACGTGGATATCTGTGTAAAACTGAAGAAAGAGAACAGGGCTTTTAAGGTAGAGAAGTATGAGCACAGTTATCCGCATTGCTGGAGAACGGACAAACCCATTCTCTATTATCCGCTGGACGCATGGTTCATTAAAACCACCGCAGTAAAGGATCGCATGGTGGAACTCAACAAGACCATCAACTGGAAACCAAGGTCTACCGGGGAGGGGCGTTTTGGCAACTGGCTGGAGAACATGGTAGACTGGAACCTGAGCCGTAGCCGTTACTGGGGTACCCCGCTTCCGGTATGGAGAACCGAAGACGGTAGTGAAGAAGTATGCATTGGCTCCATTGCAGAACTGAATGAGGGAATCCGCAAAGCCAATGAAGTGCTGGGCGGCGACGTGAATAAAAATTACCTGCACGAAGGTATACTGGATCTGCACAAACCTTATGTAGATGATATTATATTGGTAAGCGCTTCAGGTAAACCCATGAAGCGGGTTCCCGACCTGATAGATGTATGGTTCGATAGCGGCGCCATGCCTTATGCGCAATGGCATTATCCTTTCGAAAACAAAGACCTGATCGAGAAAGGTGCCGCCTTCCCTGCAGACTTTATTTGCGAGGGAGTGGACCAGACCAGGGGATGGTTCTATACCCTGCATGCATTAGGCGTAATGCTGTTCGACAGTGTGGCCTATAAAGCAGTAGTGAGTAACGGGCTGGTGCTCGACAAGAACGGCAATAAAATGAGCAAGCGACTGGGCAATGTGGTAAATCCTTTCGAAACCATTGAAAACTATGGCGCGGATGCCACCAGGTGGTACCTGATCACCAATGCCTCTCCCTGGGATAACCTGAAGTTTGATCTGGCCGGAATTCAGGAAGTACAGCGTAAATTCTTTGGCACTTTATACAATACCTACCAGTTTTTTGCGCTCTACTCCAATGTAGACGGGTTTGCATTTAAAGAAGCCTATATACCGCTGGAACAAAGGCCGGAGATTGACCGGTGGATCCTTTCTTCCCTGAACTCCCTGGTGAAAAAGGTAACCGAGAGCATGGACGATTACGAGCCCACCATGGCCGGACGTGCGGTGGAAGAGTTTGTGGATGCACAGCTCAGTAACTGGTATGTTCGTTTGTGCAGAAGGCGGTTCTGGAAGGGAGAATATGAAACAGACAAGATCAGCGCCTATCAAACACTGTATGAGTGCCTGGAAACCATTGTTCGCCTGATTGCGCCTATATCACCTTTTTTCAGCGATGCCGTTTTTGCCAACCTGAACGCGGTGACCGGTCGTTTTGATGCGGCATCCGTTCACCATATCGGCTTCCCCGCATATCAGGCTGCATCTGTAGACCCAATGCTGGAAGAACGCATGCAACTGGCACAGGAAACCTGTTCGCTGGTGTTGTCTTTGCGTAAGAAAGTGAATATTAAAGTGCGTCAGCCCCTGCAGAAAGTAATGATTCCTGTGTTGAATCCGCAGATGAAACTGCAGTTGGAGAAAATGGAAGAACTGATCAAGGCCGAGGTGAACGTGAAGGAACTGGAATATATTACCGAAACAGCCGGAGTGATCCACAAAAAAATCAAAGCCAACTTCAAAACCCTTGGTGCCAAACTGGGCGCATCCATGAAGGAGGCCGCCGCGGCTATTGGTGCATTTGACCAGCAGCAGATCAGTACCATAGAACAAAATGGCCGGATTACACTGAATCTCAGTGCCGGCAGCTACGAAATTGACCTGGCTGATGTTGAGATTGTGGCGGAAGATATACCCGGTTGGAGTGTGGCCAGCAAGGGCGGGCTGACCGTAGCCCTGGATATTACCTTGTCTGAGGAGCTGAAACAGGAGGGAGATGCCCGGGAATTTGTAAACCGCATACAAAATATCAGAAAAGAGAACGGTTTTGAACTTACAGACCGTATATTCGTACAGGTGCAGGCTGCTGAAGCAATCCGGCACTCTATTATTAAATTTAACGACTATATTTGCCGCGAAATTCTGGCAGATGGAATTGATTGGGTACCTGAAATAACTGACGGAACCGATATTGAAGTCAATGACATTGCAATGAAAGTGGTAGTAAACAAAAAAGGATAAACCCTATGGCTACGAAGAAACCAGCCCCTAAAAAGGCGGCACCAGCCAAAAAAGCAGTAAAACCAGCCCCTAAAAAGGCTGCTCCGGCCAAAAAAGCAGTAGCCAAACCGGCTGCCAAGAAAGCTGCACCCGCTAAACCGGCTCCTAAGAAAGGAGTGCCGGTTAAAGTTGCGCCTAAAAAAACCGCTCCTGCCAAAGCTGTTGCCAAACCAGCAGCTAAACCGGTTGCTAAGAAAGCTGCCCCGAAACCAGCAGCTAAACCAGTTGCCAAGCCAGCCGCTAAAGCCGTGGCAAAGCCGGTTGCAAAACCGGCAGCGCCGTCAAAAGCGGTTGCAAAGCCTGCAGCTAAACCAGTAACTAAGCCGGCTGCTAAACCGGCCGTTCCTGCCAAAGTGGTTGCGAAGCCAGTAGCCAAACCGGTTGCCGCAGCTCCTGCTAAGCCAACGCCACCGCCTGTTCCAGTAAAACCTGCAGTAAAAGCCCCCCCCGCCCCGCCCGTGAAACCCGTAAAGAAAGACCCTGGTCCGATAAAAGATGTAAAAGTGCCTAAGATCAATGTGAAAACCAGTGTTCCTTATAATCCGGGATATACACCGTTGGAAAAAAGAGTAGAGGCAGCAAAACCGCAAGGGCCGTTGGTTAAATACAATGATGCTGATCTTGCTGAATTCCGCGATCTGATTAATAAAAAGCTGGAAGCCGCTAAAAAAGAGCTGGCCTACCTGCAGGGATTGATTACCCGTAAGGATGAAATGGGTGGGGATAACGATGATTCCCGCTACATGACCATGGAAGACGGAACCATGAGCATGGAAAAAGAACAGTTGAGCCAGATGGCCAGCCGCCAGATTACCTATATCGATCACCTGGAAAAAGCCCTGATGCGAATTGAGAACAAGACTTATGGTATTTGCAGGGTAACCGGTAAATTAATCGATAAGGCCCGTCTTCGCGCGGTGCCGCATGCTACCCTGAGCCTGGAAGCAAAACTGGGCCTGGTGAAGCCATCCGCAGAATAATCCCGGAACATTCCGGATACACTATATGAAAGAGGCCATACAATTTGTATGGCCTCTTTCTTTTATCAGTACAAATTATTTCACTTCCTGCATCTCCACCAGTTTTCGGTAGATGCCGTTCTGGGCCAATAGACTGTCGTGGGTGCCCCGTTCGGCAATTTCCCCTTTCTGTAGTACAATGATTTCATCCGCATGGCGGATGGTGCTCAGGCGGTGCGCAATTACAATGGAGGTACGGTTCTGCATCATATTGTTGATGGCATCCTGAACCAGTCGTTCACTCTCCGTATCGAGGGAAGATGTGGCTTCGTCCAGGATCAGGATGGGCGGGTTTTTAAACACAGCCCTTGCAATGGTGAGGCGCTGGCGTTCACCCCCGCTGAGCTTGGATCCGCGGTCGCCGATATTGGTATCGAAACCATTGTCTTTTTGACGGATAAAGTGGAGCGAATTGGCTACCGCTGCAGCCTTCTCAATGGCAGCAATATCCCGGTGGTCGCTGCCCAGTGCAATATTGTTGGCAATGCTGTCATTAAAGAGAATTGGTTCCTGTGTTACAATGCCCATCAGGGAACGGACACTGTTTAAAGTATATTCCTTGATATTGATGCCGTCAATCAGGATTTCGCCGGAGCTCACATCGTGAAAACGGGGAATCAGGTCGGCCAGGCTGCTCTTGCCGGCTCCGGAGGAGCCAACCAGTGCAATGGTTTTTCCTTTCTCAATGGTCAGGTTAATATTTTTCAGGATGGGTACATCATCGTAAGAGAAACCTACATTGCGGAATTCAATTTGCTTTTCGAACCGATCCAGCACTTTGGCATCGGGCAAATCGGTTACGGTCAATGGAGCCTGCAGAATTTCTTCAATCCGTTTAATGGCGGCGGTTCCCCGCTGCGAGTTGTAGAATGCCGTGGACAGGGATTTTGCCGGGTTGATGATCTGGGTAAAGATCAGGATATAGCTGATAAAGCTGTCGCCCTGCAATCCGGCTTCATGCCCCAGCACCAAACGCCCGCCAAACCAGAGAATACAACTCAATACCATTACCCCCATGAACTCCGACATTGGAGAAGCAAGGTCCCGACGGAAAGTCATTTTATTGCGGATATGGTTCAGCCTATCATTGGTGTTGAAGAAACGGTTGCGTAAAATGGTTTCTGCATTGAACGCCTTGATGACCCTCAGCCCCCCCAGTGTTTCATCCAGGATAGACATCAGGCTGCCCAGTTCTTCCGCCGATTCGGTGGATTGCTTTTTGAGGGAACGGCTGATCCTGCCAATGATAAACCCGGTGAGCGGCAATAGTACCAGCAGGAACAGGGAAAGCAGCGGACTGATATAAATGAGTACGCCCAGGATAACCAGGATCTGCATCGGGTCCTTGATCAGGCCCTCCAGTGTACTCATGACACTCCATTCAATTTCATTGGCGTCGTTGCTCATCCGGCTGATGATATCGCCCTTTTTTTGCTCTGTAAAAAAACCGATGGGCAATTCCAGGATTTTTGCATAGAGGTCGGAGCGCAATTTGGTCATCACATAGTTTCGCATGGGAGCCAGTACCCTGTAAGATAAATAGGTGAACAGGTTTTTCAGGAAAATAGCAATGATGATGATCACGCAAATGGTGCCCAATGCATAGATGGCGCCTTTTTCTGCAATCAGGTTGTTAAAATAGTATTTGAAATAAACGGTCAGGTTTTTCAGCCCCTCCACAGAAAGGGTGATCTCCGGTCGGGCAATTTCTTCCCTCGATTCGGTAAACAGCAATTTGAGAATGGGGGAGAGCATGGCCAGGGAAACCAGGGAGAACAGAATGGACAGCAGGTTGAAAACGAAGTACAGTACAATATTCCTTTTCTGGTTGCTCAGGTAGAACAAAATCCGCTCAAATCGCTTCATAATGGAATTAAATGGTGAAAACAGCACAAAGTAAGTAATTTTACACCCAATAAAAGGTAGAATATGGAGGAAGGAAAACGCCAGCGCCAGATAGCCGGAGCTTTACAGGAACAATTCAATGAAATATTTCGCCACCTCAATCTGACGATGATCGACGGGGGCATGGTATCCATATCCAATGTTAAGGTTACGCCGGACCTGCTGGAAGCAAGGGTATACCTGAGCCTGTTCCAGGTAAAAGATCCCGGGGCAACCATGAAACTGATTGAATCCAGGGCCTGGGAAATCAAGAAGGAACTGGCCGACAGAATGAAGCACCAACTGCGCCGTATTCCGGTGATTCATTTCTACAACGACGACACCCTCGATTATGTATTTAAAATGGAAGAAATCCTGAAGAACCTGCATACCGGGCCGGAGGAACCCCCGAAGGAGGAGGATTAGTGCTTTATTCTTAAATTCATTCATGAACTTTTTATTCGCCTGGCGATATTTCCGTTCAAAAAAGTCTACCAACGCCATCAATATTATTGCCTGGATAGCTGTAACCGCCATTGCGGTAGGAACGGCTGCCCTGATCATTATATTGAGTGTGTTCAATGGGTTTGAAGAACTGGTGAAGAGCATGTACGGCGATTTTTACGCTTCCGTGAAAGTGGTTCCCGCCGGGGCAAAAACCTTTCAGGTCAGTGATGCCCAGGTTAAACAGATCAGGGCCCTGCCTGCTGTAAAGGCCTTTAGTTTTGTGGCAGAGGAAAAAGCCCTGCTGATGGGGAACTATCAAACCATCGTTACGGTAAAAGGCGTGGAACCTCACTACAACCTGGTGAACAATATCGGGCAGTATGTAACAAGGGGCGGCTTTGAGCTGGGAACAAAGGAAAGTCCTTCCATGGTGCTGGGCGCGGGCATTGAAAATGCCGCCGGCATAGATGTTACAAGGGCTATGGGGCCGCTGGTATTGTATGTGCCCAACCGGGAGGCATCTTCATTCAATTCATTGGACGGGCTGAATTCATTTCCGGTAAGCCCTGCAGGATCGTTTGTGATTCAGCAGGATTTCGATAATAAATATGTATTTACCAACCTGGAGTTTCTGAAATACATGCTCAATATGCAACCGGACGAGTTCAGCAGCATTGAGCTGAATACGGCGGCGACGGCAGAAAAAACAGTGCAAAAAGCACTTCAGCAAATCATGGGCGCCGGCTGTAAAGTGCTTACCTGGTACGAACAGAACCAGTCGCTCTATGCTGTGATGCAGGCAGAGAAATGGGTGATCTACGGAATACTGTCGCTGATATTGGTGGTAGCTGCATTTAACATGATCGGCGCGCTCTCTATGCTGGTACTGGAAAAACAGAAAGACATTGCAGTATTGATGGCTATGGGTGCAGATGATCTGCGGATCCACCGGATCTTTTTGCTGGAGGGTTTGTTGCTGGCATCCATCGGAACAGGAATCGGGTTGGTACTGGCCGGCACCATCTGCTGGCTACAGGACCGGTATCATCTGATTAAGCTGGGCGGTTCAACATTTATCATAGATCACTACCCGGTAAAGTCTTCTGTTACCGATTACCTGCTGGTAATGGCAACCGTGGCCCTGATTGCATTTGGGGCAGCATGGATCACCTCCCGCAGAGCGGCGGCAAAAACCTATTCTTTAAGAAGTTAATGGGGTGCGATTAATAATCACCCAATGTTTCAGGCAATTGTGCCAGCGCTTTGGCCAGTTGATCATCGTTTGGCGCAATACCGTGCCATTCGTGGCTTCCTTCCATAAAATCAACACCTTTACCCATTTCCGTTTTCATCAAAATGCAGATGGGTTTTCCCTGGCCGGTCATTGATTTAGCCTTATCCAGCACAGCAACTATATTGTCCATGTCGTTACCATCCATATCCAGTACCGTCCAGTTAAACGCTTCAAATTTTGCGCGAAGGCTATCCAGGCTAAGTACTTTGCCGGTAGGTCCGTCAATCTGCTGGCCATTTACGTCGATGGCTGCAATCAGGTTGTCTACTTTGTTGTGTGCTGCAAAAAGAACTGCTTCCCAGATCTGACCTTCCTGTAATTCACCATCACCATGCAGGGAAAAAGCGAGGTGCGGATCCTTGTTCAGTTTTTTGGTAAGGGCTGCACCAATGGCTACGCTCAATCCCTGACCGAGAGAACCGCTGGCGATTCTGACACCGGGCAGGTGCTCGTGGGTGGTTGGGTGCCCCTGGAGACGGGTATTCAATTTCCTGAAAGTAGCCAGTTCCTTCACATCAAAATAACCTGCACGGGCCAATACGGAGTAGAACAGCGGCGAAACATGCCCGTTTGAAAGGAAAAACAGGTCCTCCTGTTTACCGTCCATGGAAAAATGGGTGCTGTGCTTCATTGCATGGAAATACAATGCGGTAACATAATCTGTACAACCCAGAGAGCCGCCGGGGTGCCCGCTTTGCACTGCGTGAACCATTCTAACGATGTCTCTGCGAACTTGACTGGATATGTTTTTCAGATCGGTAATGCTTGCCATAATTGCTGATTATTTCAAAATGTGCTGCGAAGATAAAAGCAAAAGCGCAGAAAATACAGGAAACTTACAGCCGCCTTGCCACTTAAAACCAGGGTAACATGCCCCAGGCCTGTATTTCAGTAAAAAAACTATTTTGCACCCCCGGCCAATTTTACCTGATTTCATTCAGGATGATTCAACTTGATCAATGCCTCCGGAACGGGGGCATTTTTGTTTGTGACCGATTTTTCAAAGGATTTATTAATTTTGCGGCACTTTAATAGGGTAATATGACCGAAGACTTGAATTTGATATTAGAAGATACGAAAGACAGTATGCAGAAAGGCATTCAGCACCTGGAGGCCGAATTGGTAAAAATCCGTGCCGGTAAAGCCAGCCCCTCCATGCTCGAAGGATTAACCGTAGAATATTACGGAGCGCCAACGCCCATCAGCCAGGTTGCCAATATTACGGTACTGGATGCAAGAACCATCAGTATACAACCCTGGGAAAAGAATATGGTGCAGGCCATTGAACGGTCTATCATGGCCGCCAATATTGGCGTTACTCCCCAGAATGATGGTGTTCAAATCAGGTTGTTCATGCCCCCGCTCACAGAGGAGAGAAGAAGGGAACTGGTGAAAAAAGCGGGTGGTGAAGGCGAACAGTCTAAAGTAGCCATCAGAAATATCAGAAGAGATGCCATAGAGCAGGTGAAAAAACTGCAGAAAGACGGTCTGAGCGAAGATGCAGCCAAAGATGCGGAGAAAGAAATTCAGGAAGTGACTGATAAATTTATTCTCCTGGTAGACAAGCATCTCGCTGCCAAGGAAAAGGAAATGATGTCGGTGTAATTATTTTTTATTCACCAGGTATACCCCACACAATATCACTCCCAAACATAAAACCTGCAGCAGATTTACCTGTTCGCCGTGCCAAATGCCCCATCCGATGGCTACAAAAGGAACTCCGTAGGTAACTGTGGAAGCAAAGAGGGCTCCTGCTCTTTTCACCAGCATGTAAAAAAGCGTGGAAGCTACAGCCGTTCCAAAAATACCCAGCACAGCAGAAGCCAGTGTGGATTCAATATATGCACTGTTGCCAAGCGGCAGGGAGAAATAACCGGTGAAGAAGAGGATCAGCATGCAGGGAACAATCAGAAAAACAAAGGCCATGGAGGCAATCTCCAACGACCTCACCCCATGCAGGTATCTGCCCACTACGTTCACATTGATCCCATAAAAAAGCGTGGCCAGTAATACGAGCAGGGCATAGCCGAAATAGGCAAGACTGATATTGCTTCCCGCAGCCACCAGCAGGCAGAGTCCGATAAAGCCGATCAGCATTCCCAGCAATTGCTGCATGTTGATTCTGAGCTGAAAAAATGCAACGCCGGTTATAATCACAAATAAGGGAGTGAGTGCATTGAGGATTCCGGCCAGCGCGCTGTCGATTTTAGTTTCGGCAATGCAAAACAGGTAGGCAGGGAAAAAACTGCCAAGCAATCCGGATAAGATGACCAGGCTTCTTTTGGGGGCGGGGATGAGCCGGAAGGCTTTCAGGGCAAAGGGTAGCAGTACAACGCCGGAGCTGATTAGCCGGATGGAAGCGACCTGGTAAGGGGTCAGTACCTGCATACCACCTTTCATCAGAATAAAAGAACTGCCCCAGATCAAACAAAGGCTTAGGAAAATAAGCCAGTTTACGAATTTGCCACCCACAGGAAATATTTCTTCAAAGATGCAATTTTTTAAGCGGGTAAATGAATACTTTTAGGAAAACCAATCGCCATGCCTGCCGTTATTCTGAGCAAAATCAGCACCAGAGCTCCCAAGGGATGGAATAAGGAAAAAACCAGGGCCCAAACAGCCGTATTGCTGGAAGAGCTAAGTGAGCTGCAGAACCTGCTGTTTGCCGAATCCAAACATGCGGTGCTGGTGGTGATCCAGGGGATGGATGCCAGCGGCAAAGACGGCCTGATCAGAAATGTATTTGGCAAGCTGAATCCCCAGGGGGTGCAGGTGGAGTCTTTCAAAGTACCCACACCCGAAGAAGCGGCGCACGATTTTTTGTGGAGAATCCATCAGCATACACCTCCCAGGGGAATGATCCAGTTGTTCAACAGGTCTCATTATGAGGATATTGTGATAACCCGTGTGCACAAATGGTGCAACGACAAGCTGGCTGTTGCCAGAATGAAGGCTATCAACCATTTTGAAGACCTGCTGGTTCAACACAACAATACCCGTATCCTGAAATTTTACCTGCATGTATCTCCGGAAGAGCAGCGGCGGCGGCTGGAAGAACGGATCAAAGAGCCGGGTAAGCAATGGAAGTACAATGAGAAGGACATTGAGGAAGCTAAGCTCTGGAAAGATTATATGAAAGCTTATGAAGATTGTTTCAATAAATGCAATGTACAGCCATGGACCATTGTACCTTCCGACCAGAACTGGTACAAGGAATACCTCGTAGCCAGTCAGTTGCACCAATTGCTGAAGCGATTGAATATGCGTTACCCTGGTTTGAAGAAATAATTTATTTTCAACCTCTAAAATCGCTTATATGGGAATGTTAAAAGAATTTAAGGCCTTTGCAGTACGGGGGAACCTGGTAGACACAGCCGTAGCCTTTGTAATGGGGGTTTCTTTTGGAAAAATTGTTTCCTCCTTTGTGGATGGGATGGTGATGCCGCTGGTAGGGATGCTGACAGGGGGAGTAGATTTTAACGACAAAAAGCTGGTGCTGCAGGATGCGGTTGCCGCTGTTAAAGACGCTTCCGGGGCGGTGGTTACCCCAGAGGTCACCGAAGTGTCTGTAAAATACGGAACATTCGTAACTAACCTGATCGATTTTATTATTGTGGCATTTGCCGTTTTCCTGGTCATCAAAGCCATCAATAAACTTAAAAAAGCCGAAGAACCGGCTCCGGAACCCAAGGGGCCATCCAGCACCGATGCCCTGCTGATGGAAATCAGGGATGCACTCAAAAAATAAATGGCACCCCGGGGCAGCCTGGCAAGGGCTTACGTGGATAACTATTTCCCGAAACAGGCTTTTTTAAGGCCTGTTTCTGTTTCTTTGTAACAATCAACGAGCAGTGCAGTGAGTACAGTAAACTATCAGATTAAACTGGAGCAGTTTGAGGGGCCTTTTGACCTCCTGCTGTTCTTTATTGAAAGGGACGAACTGGATATTTACAATATTCCGATCACCAAAATCATCAACGATTTCCTGGACTTTATTCATAGTTCGGAAAAACTGAATATTGAACTCAGCAGTGAGTTCATTCTCTTTGTATCTACCCTGATGCGCATTAAGGCAAGACTGTTGTTGCCCCGCAAAGAAGTGGACGCTTCCGGGAACGAAATTGATCCAAGGCAGGAACTGATCGATAAAATCCTCGAGTACAAAAAATTCAAGGAAGCCGCGGTGCAAATGGCCGAAATGGAAGCCGTTCGGATGCTGATGGTGAAGCGGGGCAACCTGCAGAAAGAGATCGCTGCAATAGGTGAAGAAGCTTCTGAGGGAACCGAGATACAGAACATCACGCTGTTTAAGCTGATGAAGGCTTTTGAGAAAGTGATGCAGCGGGTACACGACCGCCAGAACAAGCCGGTTCATACGGTGGTGCGTTACAACTATACCATGGAAGGAAGCCGGGATTATATGCTCGACTTTGTAGCGAAGGAAAAAACAGTGGCTTTCGAAAAAATATTTGAACAATGTGAAGACCGCATTCAGGCCCTGTTCTTCTTCCTCTCCCTGCTGGAACTCTCTCAGCAGCGATACATGAAACTGCTGGTGGGACAGGGGATGAATAATTTCATTGTGGAGTGGAATGAAAACCGCGAAGCTGAAATTACAGAGGAAGGTATTCCGGACGAGATCAATTTTGAGGAAACAACTGCGGAACCGGGATCAACCGAAAGTGCAGCATCTTCCGGAGAAGATTTCGCGGATTCCGACAGCGAATAAAAAGAGTCCCGGCAATTTGTCGGGACTCTTGGTTGATACAAATTTCGGGTTACCCAAGCACCCCGGAGCGAACTTTTACGGTTTCTTTCATCAGTTCCCGCACAGCATCGGCAATGCCCTGTGCATCATAAGCACATTCTCTGTGCAGTTCCTTCGGTGTTCCATGTTCCACCAGCCGGTCGGGGATACCCAGTATTTTCACTTCAGCATTATACCTGTTGGCGTTCATGAATTCGAGTACGGCAGACCCGAATCCTCCGGTAACCGTTCCGTCTTCAACCGTTACAATCTTGCTGTAATTGCCGAACGCTTCGTGCAGCAGGTTTTCGTCTATGGGTTTTACAAAACGCAAATCGTAGTGCGCCGGATCAATGCCTTCCGTTCTCAGTTCGCGGATGGCGGCCTGAGCAAAATTGCCCGGATGTCCAAAGCTCAGGATGGCTACCTCTTTTCCATCTTTTAATTTTCTTCCCTTGCCAATGTGCAGCTCCTCAAAAGGAGTTCTCCATTCGGGCATCATGCCTTCTCCTCTCGGATAACGGATTACAAAAGGGAAACTGTTTTTATCGAGCTGCGCGGTGTACATCAGGTTGCGCAGTTCCTTTTCGTTCATTGGGGCGCTGATGACCAGGTTGGGTATACAGCGCATATAGGCAATATCATAACAGCCATGGTGGGTAGGTCCGTCTTCTCCTACCAGTCCTGCTCTGTCGAGGCAGAACACTACCGGCAGTTTTTGTATTGCCACATCATGCACCACCTGATCGTAAGCGCGTTGCATGAAGGAAGAATAAATATTGCAGAACACCCGTAATCCCTGTGTGGCCATACCGGCGCTCACGGTAACTGCATGTTGTTCGCAAATACCCACATCAAAAGCGCGATGCGGCATTTTATCCATCATGAATTTCAGCGAAGAACCGCTGGGCATGGCAGGCGTGACCCCCATGATTTTATCGTTGGCTTCCGCCAGTTCAATCATGGTATGTCCAAATACGTCCTGGTATTTGGGCGGTTGGGGTATATCTGTTTTTTTTCTGAGAATTTCACCGGTTACCTTGTCGAAAAGTCCGGGTGCATGCCATTTGGTCTGGTCTTTTTCCGCCTGCGCGTAGCCCTTTCCTTTTACCGTAACAATATGCAGGATCTTAGGCCCCGGCATTTCTTTCAGGTCCCTGAGCGTGTCTACAAGGTTGGTAATATTATGACCATCGATGGGGCCGAAGTAACGCAGTTTCAGCGCTTCGAAGAGATTGCTGCTCCTGCTGACCACCCCCTTCATACCGGCTTCCAGCTTGCTGGCCATATCGCGGGTAAAGTTTTTGCCGATCGGGAGTTTGCCCATCAGGTTCCATACCTCATCGCGCAGCTTGTTGTATGCAGGAGAGGTGCTGATATCGGTCAGGTATTCTTTCAGGGCGCCCACATTCTGGTCGATACTGATCTGGTTGTCGTTGAGGATGATTAAAATATCACTGTCGGCAACACCTGCGTGGTTCATAGCTTCAAACGCCATACCGGCCGTCATGGAACCGTCTCCGATCACGGCTACCGATTTCCTGTTCTCTCCCCGGTATTTGGCGGCCATAGCCATGCCCAATGCGGCAGAAATGGAAGTGGAAGAGTGTCCTACGCCGAAAGTATCGTATTCGCTTTCCGATCTTTTCGGGAAGCCGCTGATGCCGTTGTATTTTCTGTTGGTAGAAAAGTTGTCCCTTCTTCCGGTCAGTATTTTATGCCCGTATGCCTGGTGACCCACATCCCAGACCAACTGGTCGTAAGGGGTATTGTATACATAATGCAGGGCCACGCTCAGTTCAACCACCCCCAGGCTGGCCGCAAAATGCCCGCCATGAACGCTCACCACATCAATGATGTACTGGCGCAGTTCATCGCAAACCTGGTGTAGCTGCTCCCGGCCTAATTTTTTGAGGTCGTCCGGGTTGTTGATCTTTTTTAACAATGGTCCAGGAATAAACTCCATGCATGCTTGTTTAGAGTGTAAAAGTACGGTTTTGAGGGTTGAAAATCACCCGTTTAACTGTAGAACATACGATAAAAAAGAAGGTTCAGCAGTTTAAAACATTATTTTGTGCCGAATTGGGGCGGAATTTGCCATTAATCCCAAAACCTGGCCGGAGCGGGTCAGCTTTTTTTATCTTTGGAAACATGAGAAACAAGCGTATACTGTACTGGTGGTGCCATTTGGGCGGTTGGCTGCTTTATGGCCTGACCATGGTATTTTTTGCCTTCGTCTTCGACAGTAAGATCAACAGTATTTTTTACCCTAAACTGTTGGTAATCATTCTCTCAGGTCTGTTTTACACCCATCTGCTCAGGACCCTGATCAAGACCCTGGGCCTGCTTCCTCCTACATTGTATAAAAAATGGTGGTTGTTTACTGTGGTACTGTTCGGTATTGTGGTTTTGTTCAACCTCACCAACAGCGCAGTGGCCGAGTGGCTCCACCTGTATAACCCTAAAACCAAGGTTTCCGTAGAAAAACGCTTCCTGGTGAACCTGGTCTCAGATTCCCCGTTGATCCTGGTATGGGTCTCCATTTATTATCTATGGCATTATATTGAGCTGGGAACGAAAACCGAGATCCAGAAGGTAAAGCTGGAGAGCCTGGTGAAAGAACTTGAACTCAATACCATCAAATCGCATATTAACCCCCATTTTATTTTTAACGCGCTGAACAGTATCCGGGCGCTGGTGGATGAAAATCCGGAGCGTGCCCGAACCGCTATTACCGAATTGAGCAATATTCTGAGGAGCAGTATGCAGTCAGAAAAAATGACCACGGTGCCATTTGAGAGAGAATTGAACATTGTAAAAGATTATCTTGCTTTGGAATTTATCCGTTTTGAGGACAGGTTAAACGTGGAATATGATATTGATGACGATACCCTGGATCAGCCAATACCGCCAATGATGTTGCAGACCCTGGTGGAAAATGCCATTAAACACGGGATCAGTAAACAGAAGGAAGGGGGGCGGATCAAAATTATTTCTGATTTCAGAGACGATCACCACGAATTGATTGTTCAAAATACCGGAACCCTGAGCAGGTTGGACTGTGAGGAAGGATTTGGCATCAGCAGTACCCGGAACAGGTTGAAACTGTTGTTTGGCGCAAAAGCGCATTTCAGCATTGTAGATAAGGGGAACAATATGGTAGAAGCAACAATTATAATGCCTGTACAGGAAGTGCAGGCCTCAGTTTAAATATTGATTTCATATGGCTATCAAAGCAATTATTATTGATGATGAGCGATTGGCTCGCAATGAATTGAAAAAACTGCTGCAGGACCATGGTGATATTGAAGTGATAGAGGAAGCAGCCAATGTAGACGACGGCATCGAAAAGATTGAAACATTGAATCCCGATCTGATCTTTCTGGACATACAGATGCCGGGCAAAACAGGGTTCGACCTGCTGGCAGAAGTGGAAAAAGCACCGAAAGTGATCTTCACTACTGCATACGATGAATACGCCATCAAGGCTTTTGAAGTGAACGCACTGGATTATTTGCTGAAACCGATTGAGCCCAAAAGATTGTCTGAAGCTATACAGAAACTGCAGGCGGAGATTTTCAAGGAGAGTATTGGTTTAACCGGAGTGAACCGGGGTCCGCTGACAGAGCACGATCAGGTATTCGTTAAAGACGGGGAGCGTTGCTGGTTTGTGAAATTGGGTGAGATCCGTCTCTTCGAAAGTGTAGGCAATTATGCAAAAGTATTTTTTGGTACCAATAAACCACTGATCCTGAAATCGCTTAATGCACTGGAAGAAAGGCTGGACGACCGGATGTTTTTCCGAGCCAACAGAAAGCATATCATCAACCTTCGCTGGATCGAAAAGATAGAACCCTATTTCAACGGAGGGTTATTGCTAGACCTGAAAGGTGGTGAAAAAATTGAGGTGAGTCGCAGACAAACCGTGAAGTTTAAAGAAATGATGAGCCTCTAAAATAAATCAAATCAATTATGAGAATATTTGTACTGATCCTGGCGGCGGCCCTTTCCGCCAGTGGCGTAGCTGCACAAAAGATAGAAGCCGTTATCAATGCTGCGGAGGTAGAGCGGATTGAACGTGTATTATCTGCCGATGATATGGAAGGCAGAAGAACGTTTACACGCGGTATCGACAAAGCGGCTGCTTTTATTGCAGATGAATTTAAGAAAAACGGGCTGCAGACCATGAACAACAGCGGCAGCTATCTCCAGTCATTTAAGATAATCAGGGCAAAATTTCTGGGGCTGAATGCCAGTTTCGACGGAGCCGTGTTGAATGAGAAAAATGTGATTGCCGTAACCTGTAAGCCGGAACTCCAGATCAACGAAACATCCGGATATGAACTGGCTAAAATAGAAAAAGGCGCCAACTTTTTTGCGGAAGCCAGGAAATATGCGGGTTTAACCAGGAATGCCCTTGTAATAGTAGATACCTCATTCTCAGCCAATTTTGGCAGATTAACCCAACTCAAATCCCAAATGTTTCAGTCGGATAAGTCGGTTGTATTTGTTTTAGGCAGCGAGGTTCCCCGGCAATACCGTATTGAAGCCAGTCACAGTATACAGGAGCAGCCGCTGGCCAATGTGGTGGCAGTATTGCCCGGCAAAAGCAGGCCCGATGAATACGTGATTTTTTCAGGACACTATGATCACCTGGGCATTAACAGCAAAAAAGCGGTGAACAACGACTCTATTTATAACGGAGCCAATGACGATGCCGCCGGCACCACCGCCATGATGATGTTGGCAAAATATTACACCCAGGCAAAAGACAATGAACGTACCCTGATTTTTGCGGCATTTACTGCGGAAGAGATTGGCGGTTTTGGCGCAACTTATTTCTCCCGTCAGTTTGATCCTGCCAAAGTGGTGGCCATGTTTAATATTGAAATGATCGGTACAGAAAGTAAATGGGGGCTCAACAGCGCTTATATTACCGGCTATGAAAAAACAGATATGGGCAGGATTCTCCAGAATAACCTGAAGGGTACCGGATTTAATTTCTATCCCGATCCATACCCCGATCAGCAACTGTTTTACCGGTCCGATAATGCAACACTGGCCCGGCTGGGTGTTCCGGCTCATACCATTTCCACTTCAAAAATGGATAGCGAGCCCAATTATCACCAGTTATCCGATGAAATCGGCACCCTTAATATCTCCAATATGACCAGGATCATTCAGTCAATTGCATTGAGTGCAAGGGGAATCGTGAGCGGAAAAGAAACCCCTTCCAGGGTGGACGCGGGAAGTTTGCGCTAACCCGACCTGCGTTTGATCCACTTAATGATTTCGTACCAGATTACCACTGCAAAACCGATACCGCTTCCGATCAAAAGTTCCTTTGCATTCAGTGGAACAAATTTGAAGAACCCTGCCAGTGCCGGAACATAGAACAGTAACCCTGTAATGGTTATCGTGATGCCAATGATCATGGGCACAAGGTTGTTCTTGTAGCGGAAGGTGGTTAACACCGAATAATAAAAAGAACGGTTGACCAGGGTCAGGAAAATATTGGCGGAAATCAGCACCGTAAACACCAGCGTTCTGGTATGTGACTCATCAAACCCGTTGTGTACGCTGTATTGATAGGCAGTTAATGTGCCTGCAGTAATGGCCAGCCCCTGCATTACACTGGTTGCCAGCTCGCGCCAATTGAAAAAAGTGGTGCTCATTGGGCGGGGCGACAACAGCATGGTATTCCTCTCCATGGGTTCATTTTCATAGATGATGGAACAGGTTGGGCCCATGATCAGTTCCAGGAAAATAACATGTACCGGGGTGAAAATATTGGGGTAGACCCATCCTAAGGCCAAAGGGATAAACACCGTGAGGATAATTGGAATATGGATGGAGATGATATACTGAATGGCTTTCTTGAGATTGGCATAGATCTTTCTGCCTGCAGCAACTGCTTCCAGCATTTTGGAAAGATCATCTTCCATCAGGATCAGCGAGGCCGCCTGTTTGGCGATTTCTGTACCCTTCTTACCCATGGCAATGCCAATATGGGCAGCTTTGAGTGCGGGCCCGTCGTTTACGCCATCTCCCGTCATTGCTACGATCTCGTTCCTTGCTTTAAGTGCATTAATGATCTTTAGTTTTGCTTCGGGGAACATTCTGGTGAACATTTGTGTTTGCATTACTTTCTCTTCCAGTTCCTCTTCCCGTAACAGCATCAGGTCATGGCCGGTGAGCGCTTGTTCCGGGTCTTTCAGTCCGATTTGCCGGGCAATGGAACCGGTGGTGGTTTCATTATCGCCTGTAACAATTTTTACTGAGATGCCGGCAGCATAGAACCCTCCCAATACGCCGCGGATGTTTTCCTTTGGCGGATCATAAAAAGCAAGGATACCCTTGAAACTAAAATTGAAATGCTGTTGTTCTGCAGGAAAATCGGGGCCGTTGAAAACAACCGTGCCCACGCCTAAAATACGGTAGCCATCGCGGGCCAGTGTTTCAATGGCATTGAGAATATGTTGAATCTCCGCCGCGCTCAGGTTGCAAACCTGTAGCAGGGCTTCAGGAGCGCCCTTGGTAGCAATGATCCTGTTGCCCGCCTTGTCTTCGAACACATGGGTCATCATGGGAGGAATACCGCTCAGTGGATATTCATGGATCAGTTTATACAATGGCCGTTCATCTGCGGTTGCAGTTTCTGCATAGTGTTCATGGAGTGCAATCTCCATGGGATCGAAGGGAATAGGCTCGCTGGCAAACATGGCCAGGCGGATCAGTCCTTTTTCTACTTCCGTAAGCTGCTCTCCGGCCTGGGTGATCTTGTTGGAAGAAAGCGTAAAAATCTTTGCCAGGTCCATTTTATTTTCTGTGAGTGTTCCCGTTTTATCTGTGCAGATCACAGTGGCGCTGCCTAATGTTTCTACGGTCTTCATCTGTTTCACCACAATGCCCATTTTCATCAGGCGCCATGCGCCAAGGGCCATGAACGTAGTGAAAGCAACGGGAATTTCTTCCGGTAAAATACTCATAGCGAGGGTAAGGGCTTTCAGCAAACTATCCGGCACATTGTAGCTGATAAAATAGTTGATGAGCCACACGATCAGGAATACAACTATGCCAACGGCCACCATTTTTTTTACAAAATGATTGATCTGAATTTCCAGCGGAGTGGGTTCTTCTTCAATGCTTTCAAGGCTTTTGCCAATTTTGCCCAATTTGGTTTCATTGCCGATGGCAGTGACCCTGGCAATGGCAAGACCGCTTCCTACGGTTGTTCCTTTGTATACGCAGTTATCTTTGGTGGAAGCGGTTTTGTAAACGGTGAAAGATTCGCCGGTAAGAATGGATTCGTCAACGGAAAAATCATTCGAGTGAATGATGATCCCGTCTGCTGCAATCAATGCGCCTTCTTCCACCATTAAACAATCTCCGATCACCAGTTCCTCGGAGGGTATTTCTTCCGTAATGCCGTTCCGGATCACTTTGCAGTTGGCCTGAGTAAATTTTTTTAGCTTTTCCATTGCATTCCTGCTCCTGGAATCCTGGAACAGGGAAATCGCGGCTACAAGAATAATTGCTACGACCATGAAGATGGCATCTCCCTTATTACCACTGATGAGGTAAATGGCGGCAGCAACCAGCAGCAATATAACCATGGGCTCTTTCAGCAGGCTTTTAACGGCATCCATTATCCCTTTTTCCGGCTTAAAGCGGAGGGCGTTTTCTCCACAAAGCTCCCTGGATTGGGCAACCTCTTCGTTGGTCAGTCCGGTAATATTGAAATGATTAACATTCGTCATAAGGTTGTATCAGGTGATTAAGCCAGTTGAAACCAGATCAGCAGAATGGCACTGATACTCATCAGTATAAGTGCAGCTCCGCCGAGAAAATTGGATTGCTTATTGTTGGTAAACTTTCCCATTACGTTTTTGTTATTACTGATATGCAGGATGATGGCAATCAGCACGGGCGCCGTAATGCCGTACAGGATAGCCGAATAGATCAACGCTTTTACAGGACTAATGCCTATATAGTTTAAAGACAAACCGACCACCAGCGAAATGGCAATGATGGAATAAAAAGGGCGGGCCTCATGAAATTTATTATCGAGTCCTTCGTTCCATCCAAAGGTTTCACAAAAAATATGGGAGAGGGAACCACTGAGAACCGGGATTGCCAGTAACCCTGTACCAATAACACCGATGGCGAATAAGAAATAACTGGCATCACCTGCAAGCGGTCGCAGCGCTTCGGCAGCCTGCTCCACTGTTTCAATCTGGCGGACGCCACTATTATACAATACAGTTCCGGTGGTAAGAATAATAAAGAACATGACAACATTGGAAAACAGCATACCGATATCCACATCTTTTTTCATTTCGTTGATCACTCTTCTGTTTACGATCAACTGCTTTTTGCGGTGCTTCATTTCCTCCACTTCCATGGTGGCCTGCCAGAAAAAGAGATAAGGGGAAATGGTGGTACCCAGTATACCTACAAGGATTGCAAGAAACTCTTTATTGAACTGAATGTGCGGAATGAGGGTAGATTGAATAATGAGTAACCAGTCCTGTTTGTAGAGGAATGGAATGAAGAGGTACACAAACAGTACTACGCAAAGATATTTGAGAATGGCTGCAATTTTCTGGTAAGAAAAATAGATCATGCAGATCAGCAGAACAATGGTAAACAATACACTGAAATACATGGGATGCACAGCGGGAAATAACAGGTTTCCGACAGCACCCATGCCGGCAATGTCGGCCCCGATATTCATTACAATAGCCGGAAAGCTGAAGAGGAGCATCAGGTACAATACCGGTTTGGGATAATACAATTTAAGTGTTCCTGTAAGCCCCTGATTGGTTACCAGGCCAATCCGTCCACACATTTCCTGTATGGCTGCCATTAACGGAAATGTGATCAGCGCGGTCCATAAGGTAGACAATCCAAATGCGGCACCTGCCTGAGAATAGGTGGCAATGCCAGACGGATCATCGTCACTGGAACCGGTGATCAGCCCGGGGCCGAGTTTTTTCCAGAATCTGATTATCTTATTGGAGAATTTTTTTGGCTGAGTCATGTTTGTTGCAATAGCGAAAGGCCTCCTTAAAGATACGTTAGTCTAAGCGGATTTCCTGTTCAGGAACAGCGCTTTTTCCATTTCCACAGCAATAAAAACAATCGAGGATACGGCCCCCGTGAAAATAAATTCGGAGAAGCTTAAGGCCTCTGTTTTAAACACGGGTTGCAGCAGCGGACTGTAGGTAACAATGAATTGCAACAGCAGGGTGAAAATGACGGCGCCAGTCAGTAGTTTGTTGGAAAAAAGCGACCTGAGCGATAAGGAAGATTTTTGCGAGTGGATGGCCAATACATGTCCGAGCTGGGAAATGCATAAAATATTGAACACAATGGTTTGCCAGTGCATGTTGTGCCGGATACTCCAGGCTTGCGCTCCCAGTGTTATGGCCGCCATCAACATCCCCACCCATAGCATATGCCATCCTATACCTTCTGCAAATATCCCCTGATCTGCAGCGCGGGGCGGACGTTGCATTACATTTTTTTCAGCCTTTTCGTAAGAGAGGGAGATCGCAGGTAATCCGTCAGACACCAGGTTAATCCATAGAATATGAATCGGCAGCAGGGCAACCGGCAACCCGATCAAAGGGCCGATCAGCAGGGTCAGTAATTCACCCAGGTTCGAGGTCATGAGGAATTTGATGAATTTCAGAATATTGTCGTAAATCCTTCTTCCCTCCTTTACCGCCCGGATGATGGTAGAAAAATTATCGTCCAGTAAAATCATGTGGGCAGCTTCTTTGGAAACATCCGTACCACTGATGCCCATGGCAATGCCGATATTGGCTCTTCTGAGCGAAGGGGCATCGTTCACGCCGTCGCCCGTCATGGCAACATAATGCCCTTTTTCCTGCAGTGCTTTTACGATCTGTAGTTTTTGTTCGGGAGACACCCTTGCATATACCCTGATCCTTTCCACATCTGCAGTAAACTGCTCTGCGTGCATGGCAGAAAGTTCCTGCCCCGTTATCACCAGTTCTCTGTCGCTGCTGATGATGCCGATTCTTTGTGCAATGCTTTTAGCGGTAAGGGCATGATCTCCGGTAATCATTACGGGAACAATGCCGGCAGATTTGCATTGGGCAACCGCATCAAACACCTCTTCCCGCGGAGGATCAATCATTCCGGTTAATCCCAGAAAATGTAGTTCATTTTCATGCACACGGGCTTCGGGGTTTTCGGGAAGGATGTTCCAGTATCGATAGGCAAAACCCAATACACGTAAGCCTTCTGAAGCCATTTGATCTACCTGTTGAAGCACGGCCTCTTTATTTCTATCCGTGCAGTATTGCAGCAATATATCCGGAGCCCCCTTGGTAAAAGCAATGATCCTTTCACGGTGGCGATGGAAAGTAGTCATGAGCTTACGGTCGGCATCAAAGGCGATTTCTGCAATACGGGGCCAGCCGGAAGTGACGGTATTCAGTTCCAGGGCCAGTTCCATCAATGCAATTTCAGTACTGTCTCCGGTAAGTGTATCCCCGGTTGCGGGTACAGTATCGTTGTTCAGTGCAATGGCCTGCAGCAGCAGCGGAAGATCCCCGCTCTGCTGAATATTCTTCAGTTCTTTTCGCCCGTAACGCCGGTTATTGACCAATACCTGTTCCAGGTACATTTTATTCCTGGTGAGTGTACCTGTTTTATCGGTACAGATATAGGATACGGATCCCAGTGTTTCCACTGCAGGCAATTTCCGGATCAGGCTGTTGAAACGAACCATTCTTTTGGCAGCGAGTGCCAGAGAAATGGTAATCACGGCAGGCAGGGCTTCCGGTATAGCGGCAACGGCCATGGAAATACTGGTGAGTAAAATGGTAACCGGATCCTCTCCTCTCCACCAGCCTGCGAGGAAGAACAGGATACAAAGCACAAGGACAATGATCGAAAGATTTTTTCCGAAAGCGGCCATTCTTTCCTGGAGCGGTGTGCGGGTTTCTTCTTCCTGCAGCATAGCGGCAATGCGACCCAGTTCGGTTTGCATTCCGGTGGCAACTACCAGCCCGGTGCCACGGCCACTGCTTACGAAAGTGCCTTTAAATGCCATATTGGTTTTATCTCCCGCGGGTAATTCGTCTGTAAACAACCGATCACTGTTTTTATCTACCGACTGAGATTCTCCGGTAAGGGCAGATTCGTCCAGTTTCAATTGAACCGCCTTCAGCAGGCGCAGATCGGCGGGAACGGCATTGCCGGCTTCCAACAGTACAATATCTCCGGGAACCAGTTCGGGAGCCGGCAATGCAACCACTACTCCGTTGCGAAAAACCCGGGCCTGTGTTTGTGCCATTTGTTTCAGCGCAAGCATGGCTTTTTCAGCGTGGTATTCCTGAAAGAAGCCAACAACGGCATTGAGTAAAACAATAAAAAGGATTACAATGGTATCGGTGAGATCTCCGATAAAACCGGAAACAATTGCTGCGGCCAGCAGGATCAGGATCATGGTATCCCTGAACTGAGAAAGAAAAATCCCGGCGATGCTTCGTTTTCTTCCCTCCCTCAATTCATTGCGCCCATACTGTATTATTCTTTCAGCCGCAATACGGGCATTGAGTCCATCTTCGGAACTGTTCAGCAGTTCCAGGGCTTCCTTTGTACTTAGTCTATGCCAGTAGGTTGGCATGGTAGGTTAATGTTTTAAAGGTCGTTTTTTAATCATCCCGCCTTTTGTTTCTTTGATACTACTCATCACTACAAAGGCATACGGATCAATTTTTTCGATTTCAGTATTTAATTTGTTCAGCTCAAGCCTGGTAACAACGGTGTATACAATATCAATTTCCTTCACTTCTCCTTTTTTGCCAAATCCTCTTTTACCATTGTAAACCGTTACTCCTCTGCCCATATTGTCAACAATCATCTGCCTGATTTCGTCGTTGTGAGAAGACACAATGGTAACACCGGTGTACTCTTCGATACCCTCAATGATAAAGTCGAGGGTTTTGGAGGCAGCCAGGTAGGTGATCATTGAATACAATGCAACCTCCACAGACAGGAGATAGGCGGCAGAAGAAAAAATGATGATGTTGATGATAATGATAATATCTCCGATAGTGGTTCCAAATTTCCGGCTCAGGTAAATAGCCAGTACTTCTGTTCCATCAATGACAGCGCCGCCGCGAATGGACAGGCCAATGCCGGCACCCAGGAAAAAGCCGCCGAATGCAGCCACCAGCAGGTTGTCCTGGGTAATGTCGGGGAAATGCACGTTCGCCAGGCAGAGCGCCAGTCCGGATATGGCCAATGTGGTTTTGATGGCAAAATTTCTTCCGAGAATATTATAAGCCAATATTACAAAGGGGATATTTACGCAAATGATCAGCAGGTAAAGAGGAATGGGTGTTAGCGCGGAGATCAGCAAAGAAATACCGGTTGCGCCACCATCAATAAAATGATTGGTCAATAAAAAGCCTTTAAACCCGAATGATGCAGAAAATATTCCCAGAGTAATTAAAAAGAAATCTTTCAAATAGCGAACCATGTTTATTTTAAGTTCCCTGTAACCTCTTGCCAGTTCATAGTCAGAATAGGAAT
>DATFAP010000016.1:0-29735 GCA_035254545.1 Sediminibacterium sp.
ATAGATGAAACCTTTGATGATCTCCCGCCACTGTATTTATCAGTTGCTTACCGAGATATTCAAAATAAACGCTATAAGAAAAAACTAAAAGTAGCTTTCCGATTTTATTCAATAGCCAGTAAATCCAGGCCAAGACCGGAATTGTCATTGGTGCAGAATTTAGATTTTGGAACATTATTTACGATTATCAAAGAGGCCAATTAATCATATAACCCAACAATATGTCGCGCGTAGTATTCTACTCTGTTGAAGACGGGGCATCCGGTAAAAACCTTGAAGATGCGGAACTGTTATTAAAAACAGTAGACACATCTGCATCCTTTCATATCAATGAATTGCTTGAATTTCGCAATGTTCAATTGTATTTTGAACATGAAATGTTTTTAGAAAATTGGGATCAGGCTGCAATCACCGGGTTTACAGAAATTCTCACTACTCTTGATCCGAAGATTAAACAGTATTTCACAACTATTAATGATCAAGTTTTTACTGACGAACTTTCTTCCATAGAATACAATTACAGGAAGGCATATTGGGCGCTTTTCAACAACCTACAGGTTTTTAAAAAAATCAGCGCACCTGTATTCTTATCGGTGCTTACACAAAATCCCTATCATATAGGGTATATCCTTTCTCACAAAAAAATAGTAGAGCATTTTAACCAACCTGTCAGGGATTTTCTTGTCGCGTACGATGATTCCGCTGAAATCATTTTGTCAGCCGTCGAAGAAGCCGAAAGATTCCAGAAGATCGAAACACATTTTCCCAAAGCGCTTACGCTTGATGACCGGCGTGAAATCATTTCCCGGTATATTGAAAGCTCCGAACCCAATCTGAATTTCATATGTCTTATTGAACACTCGAAAGATTCCCAACAACTGAAACTGACAAACAAAATCAGGTTACAGGCGAAAAAAAAGTCGAAGGAGATTAACGAAGCAATCCTTAACGGCAGCAACGCCGCCAAATTTGGAATAGCAGTTAGTTTTGACAAAGATCAGACCGAGATCAAAAAAATGAAGAACTGTGGCCTGGACACAGAACTTTCATACAGCAGAAACTATCTGGACAGTTTACAGGACGACATCAGCCTCTTTGAATGTTTTGTACAGTTATTTGAATTTCTGGATTTGCAGCAGTTAATTACGCTGGTAGCAAAAGAAAGCGAAAAGAATGTATTTGAAAGGATCGGTATGTCGTCTAAAAATGCTTATCCCGGTGGTATAGCTTTTAATTATAAAGCGAGGATCGCACTTATTCAGATGGGTATGTTCGATGCATATCTTAAACATCGCGGAAGTTCTGTTGAAAAACTGATCGATTCGTTCATACATAACCGGATTCAGAAAAAACAGGGATTGCAGAATATTTGTTTCAATCTACCCGATGAAAATGCTGGTCATCTTTCCAAGATCAGGTTGCTTGCGCCGGAAATGGAATTTTTATTGAAGCAATACCAGTGTTTTTTAGAGGAGGGTGCTATTGATTTTGATCTCTTGCAGATCGGTACCACACAACTCAATTTCAGTGAGATTGAAAGTGCTGCCAAATCAAAATATGTCTATGGAATAGAAACTGAAATTTCGAGGCTACGATATTACTTTTTCTCAGATCAAAGTTCTTTGTTTTATGTGAAACCGTATGAAGATCAGTATGGCAATTTTTATGACTTAATCGTAAATGAGAATGTACAGTTGAAACAATTTGAAAATTATCAACGCGTCCATATTAATCAGTTAGTAACAGAAGGGTTTCTGGAAATTAACGCGGACAACTGTGTGCAGCTTGCCAAGCCCTTGCAGGTTTTTGTAATAGGTCTGTTGTATAAGAACAGGGTTATTAATTACTGGCGTTGTGATCAGCAAATCAGGGCTGCAATTGATGAAATGGTAGCAGCGGGATGGCTCGAATTTGGAAACGGCCTGTTAACCCGCGATGAGGTTAGCTATTACAACTACTTTCTGAATCAAAAAGAATTTACAAACGGGTTCAACATTCGAAACAAATATCTACATGGAACAAACGAACACGATGCAGGTCAACAGCAAACCGATTACTATCTTTTGTTAATGCTGATCGTTCTTACACTTTTCAAATTGGACGATGACCTAGTATGTGGTATCATCTCAAATAGAAATCAACTCTAACATGCAAGGCAAAGGTTTTCAAAATATCTCAATGCGGGAATGTATTTCGGCTTCGGCTGCTATAATGATCAGTGCCGATCAGAAATGGGAATCAGGCAGGACCCTTGCTGAAAAAGGTGATTTTGGCTGCGCGACCTCACTTGCTATTGTCAGTTTGGAAGAACAGATAAAAGCATTGCTACTGCTAGTAGATGGACAGGGTTTTCAGTTTCGCAAAATCAAAGGGATGCATGCCTTTTTTCAGAATCACAGTATCCGCTACATTATTGCCTATTACATTTTTGTGATGGCAGTATTTGGTGAAGATTTCTTTCGCTTCATTTACAGGTTGCGCGACAACCCCGATCACATGAAAGAAATGGTATCGCTTTACCAGACCGATAAGGAGGTAATGCACAAGAAAATGGATAGATACATGATGCGTAAAATCATTCAGCTTTCAAATGAAATGGAATGGTTTTCGCGTATTGATATTTTCCGGCAGGATGGTTTTTATTCCGATTATGACGTGGAACTAAAAACACCACTTATTATCACCAAAGAGCAGTACATCGAAACAATGGAACGCCTGATTCGCGTTCGCTTTGCCGCCAACGAAATGATGCGCGCCCTTTCCAATCCTGAAAAAGAATTTTCAGATGAACTCGAAAAAATGCAGCAGAAATTAGTGCAGGATGAAATGTACAGTAAGATAGGCGATGGTATTGCAATGGTAAGCCGCAACAGGAAAGACCCCTTCGCATTTATGAAAGAATGGTTTAACGACATGAGAAATTTAGACTGACTCCTTTATTTATTTAAACTATGCCTAAAGAACCTGTACCCGGTATGCCGGGATATGAAGCCGATCAGGTTATGCGCGCGGTGAGTTGCGATTCTGTTCTTGTTCAACAGGGTATGACGGAGTACAAGTTGTTTGACGATATGGACGATCTTGATTCTTCTGAATCACGGTATAACAACCAAAGTGAATCCAATGTTATTAAATGGCTGTTGTCTAATCATTTCGATTCAGATATGGGGTTAACACGGGCAGAGTTAGACATTCCGTCAACCTATAAATTTTATCCCGAAATCAGGGAACCTATTATTGAAGATCAATCTGTGCCGGGCGACATTGACCTGCTGGCAGTGGAAACGGCAAATCCGCATTTAAGCGTTGCCATTCAGGTAAAAAGAGTAAAGTCGCGGATACTTGAAAACGGACAAGTGGATATGTATGTAAAGCACATTCCCAAAGCTGTCTTGCAGGCACGAGAAATGATGTTGAAATATCGTTTTCATAGGAACTATCTTATGCTTGTACTCGTTGCCGATACACAGCACCATAAACACGATTTTCAGTTATTCCGTAATTTATCGTTTGAAGAAAAACTTCGTATGTATCAACATCTTGCCTTACATGACCTCCCGGAAGAAGTAGGATTATACCTTTACGAACTTAGCCAGCCATCTAAAAACACCATTGGTCAGACAGCTACCATTGCTGTTAAACAACACAGGGCGGCTAAAAAGTTGGATCAATTGTCACGCACTACCGAAACCATTGTTGAATTTCTCAAATCGATTAAAGAATAGCAATATCAAAAAGGAAGCTAATGTGCAAAATCCGACAGCATTGACCACCTCATTCCCGACAAGACATTCTTTCGCCAGACAAATAATCCTCTATGATTTTTTCGGTTTTGTAGCCGACAGATTTTCGTCTTTTATTAATTGATTAAATGTCTTTTGTTGTACTTCATTCCGGAATTTGTCGAATGCTTCTGGAATATTATGTACTAGTCAAATGCCATAATTTTAGGTAACTTCCAGTGGTTGATTGACCTAATTTGCATTAATTAGGCTATTTGAGTGAACTAATTTACATGAACGATATAAAATAGGCTACCAATCGCAGTAACAAAAGCTTAGTGCGAAAGGTGGTCTTATAAGGCTATAGATTTCAATTAGATCTTTGCCACTGGTCTTCCCTTCATCCCTTCAGATACCAAGTGTCCTATAAATGCAGCAAAGGGTGCAATGTCCTGATTAGTACTTGCTTTTTCCAATGCATCCATATAAGCACTTCTTTCTTGCACAGGTATTACAGTCCAGGGAAAACCACCGGAAGCGAGCATCAGGTTCATCAAAAAGCGAGCCATGCGGCCATTGCCATCCATATAGGGATGGATATAAACAAATAGGAAATGCCCTAAGACAGCTCTTACTGAAGCTATTTTTTCTTCTGCCAAAAGTTGAAATAAAGTTGGCATGGCATCACGAACGGCTTCTTTCGGAAGAGGTATGTGTTTGGATTGACTTATATATACCTGATCATTCCTGTATCCAGCAAGATCGGACGCTTTTAATATACCTGCTGCTACACTTGGTCCAAATAATTCCCGGTACCAACCACCATGTTCATTATCTGCAACTTCTCCGGCATTGGCTCCGGAAAATACTTTGCGTATACTTTGTTCCACCAGTTTAAAAGTTTCCCAATACCCTTTTGCTGCCATTGCATCCCGTTGCTTACGGTCTGCTTCGTTAGCTTCCGCATTCCAATTACCGCTGCGAACGCTTTCAATTAAATCTGGAGTAACCCGGTAACGTTCGATGGAAAGGGAGTGATAGGCGTCTGTAACATAGATCCCTTCAACCTTTTGCATATACGCTTCTATATCTACAGGTTGACCCGGATCTTCCGGAAAATGGGCGATTACAGCGTCACGCATCTGCTGCCACATCAACCTTATGCGATTGCTATAAGGAGAGCTCGCTTTACGCGCCAAGGTAATGGGTGTCGGTCCTTGGAATGGATCCACTTCTTGTGAATTAAATGATGCTTTTTGCATCGATTTTAGGATGTCATCAGCAATTTTTCCATGGCCGATATTTCGGAATGCACCGGCCAGTCTGCCGGCGATAACTGTGTGTTCGCCATCCAATAACAATCCCAGTACTTCCGAAGCATCTTTGATCATGGATAAGGCGGTTCTTACATCTGTTGGATTGGAAATAAAAATAGTAGGTGAAGAATATATCAGCGATGCAGGAAGCGAGAGCAACCTGACACCATCCACTTTTATTATTTCATTTTTTACAGGTAAGGGTGAGGCCATATGAAACAAAGAGGTATTATAAAGAAGTTCTGTTGAAAAATTAGTTGCTTTTGGAGACTTTATCACCAGTTGGGTCGGAACTGTCCAATTGCCCGAATGAATCAAAAGGGATTGCTCTGGTGATATATACCAATCGTTTTGATATTTTTCTTCTAATATCTGACTTACAAATTTCCAGAAGGAATGGTACCATGAGGTACTATCTCCAGGCTGTTCATCTGGCGGCTTAATCATGTACACGCCCTTATAGACTTCTTTAATAAATCCATAGGCAAGAAGCCTTTCACGCATGACTCGGGTAAGCGAATTGCTTTTAATCGCAACGACTCCCTTTTCCTGAAGCGTGTGGAGTGCTTCCAAGGCTTCTGCAAGTTTGTTTGCCGGGGTGGCCATGTAATTTTTAGAATTAGATTATTAAGTTACACTAAAATTATATTATTTTGTTTTATTAAAATTATAATAATATGCAATTATTGCACAATAAATTGATTACCAATTAATTAAATTTTATTATTTGCGATATAATTACCCAATAGTGCTGAATTCCAGAAAAAAGCCCCACAAACCACAGCTTACTGTTATTTGTAGGGCTTTAAAGATTTACTTGCAGAGAGCGATTAGCTGCGCTGATCCTGGGCAGGGAGTAGCAATAAAAAATAAAGAAAAACCTAGGGCACTAATGTGCCCGGCTTTTTTGTGCCCTTCGCTCTCCCGGAACTAAAGTCCCGGATTCGCTTAAGGCATAAAAAAACCTGACTTAGTCAGGTTTTTCTTTATTTTCTTATTGCAGAGAGGAAGGGATTCGAACCCTCGATACAGTTTCCCGTATACACACTTTCCAGGCGTGCTCCTTCAACCACTCGGACACCTCTCTGTTTAATGGGCTGCAAATATAGCTTCAGAAATGGTAAAACCCATCAAAAAAAGGGTTTTAAATGGATTTTTATGGATATTGAAAATGATTAATGTGTATCGGAACACCTGAGCGTTTCTCCGAAGCATCTTAATTCGGTAACATTGCGGTAACAATTTGGTAACATTAGGGGGTCACTTTTGCAGCAATAAAATTTATGCTGTGAAAAAGATCTTTTTTCTACTTCTCCTTGTTCTTGCTTCCACCATCACTTTTGCGCAAAAAGCAAAGGTTTCGGGAAAAGTAACGAACAACCGCAACGAGGGGCTGGCCGGTGTAACCATCAAAATTGGTGGGGCTGCATCCGGAATGACCAAAACAGATGTGGAGGGAAGATTCTCCTTTACTGTTGAAGCCGGTAAAAAATATTCCATCACGCTTTCTTATGTTGGTTATAAAGAAAAAACCATCGATGATATTGCAATTGCATCTAACAAGTCTGAAGAATTCCTGGATGTAATTCTGGAAGAAACCGGCAAGTCACTGACCGATGTAACCGTGACTACCTCGGCCCGCAGCAGTGCAAGAGGCGAAACCGTGAATGCGCTGATTGCTTTTCAAAAGAACACCAATACTGTTGCTTCCGTTATTTCCGCTGAAGCCATCCGCAGATCACCCGATAAAAATACCGGTGAAATATTGAAGCGTACACCCGGCGCCAGCATCCAGGATGGTAAATTCCTGATTGTGCGTGGTTTGGCGGAAAGATATAACCTGGCTATGTTAAACGGGGTTCAACTCGGCAGCACGGAGCCAGACAGAAAGGCCTTCTCCTTCGACCTGATTCCGGCGAATATGATCGATAATATCATTATCAATAAAGCATTTGTTCCGGAATTACCCGGCGAGTGGGCAGGAGGATTGATCCAGGTGAATACCCGCGATATCCCTACCAGGAATTTCTTCCAGCTTTCTGTAGGAACCGGTTTCAATACCCAAACCATAGGACATGATTTCTATGAGTACAAGGGAGGTAAAACAGATATCCTGGGAATGGACGACGGAACAAGGGCTTTGCCTGCTTCCTACACTACCAAGTCTGTATTTGATGCGCTGAGCAGTCAGCAGAAAACAGCCATTGGTAAGGAATTTGAAAACATATGGAATCCAACCATCTCAAAAGGCATCAACCGTTTCAACGGACAGATCCAGATGAGCGGTGGTTTTTCCACCAAAGGAAAGGGCAGCAGTAAACTGGGTGGTATATTTGGCATCAGTTACAACAGAACGGCGCGTTACACCAAGGGTACCAACAGTGGGTTCAACTTTATCGGAAACGGAACATTTACACCCGATTTTAAATTCAGCGACGACAAATACAGCAACGAAATTTTATGGGGTGCATTAGGCAACATCGCTTACCAGTTCGATAACAATAATAAAGTATCCGTCAAAACGATCTTTAACATCAATGCCACCGATTACACCACGCTGCGTACCGGTTTGGAAAACAACTACAATACGCTGCTGGACAGTGCAAGAGGCTACGAGCTGGGTTTTAAACAAAATACTTTCTGGAATTCGCAGGTAAGCGGCGAACACAATGTAACGCCCAATAAACTGAAATTAAAATGGTATGGTTCTTTCACCATCTTAGACAGCTATATCCCCGATCAGCGCAGGTTGTATTACCTCAAGAACAACTCCGCACTCAACAACCCGTACACAGCTGTATTGAGTAACGTATTGTCTCAGAAAAGCGGTAACCGTTTTTACCAGAACCTGAACGATTATATTTATTCAGCAGGAGCAGACCTCGCATATACTGTAGATGCATTTGGCGCCAGGCAAACCATCAAGGCCGGATATCTCTTCCAGGTGAAGGATCGTTTGTTCGATGCAAAACCATTCTCCATTTATCTGCCGAGAGATAATGCAGCCATTCGCCTGCAGGGACCTTCCGATATTTTTGCCGCAGGCAATTTTGGTGATGGCTCTGTAACCAGTACACAACTGGCATTTGATGCCATCAAAGGAAACCTCTACCGGTATGTAGCCAATTCCATATTGAATGCGGCTTATGTGCAGTTCGATAACCAGTTTGGCAGCAAGCTCCGCGTTATTTGGGGCGCAAGACTGGAAGACTACGATCAACTGGTGGGAAGCGTGGTGAAAACAGATCCGCGTCACAACCATACACAGGTAAGAGATGTATTACCCGGTTTAAACGCAACTTATAAACTGAACAATCAGACCAATCTCCGTTTCTCTGCCTCACAAACCGTGGTACGTCCGGAATTCAGGGAACTGGCAACATTCCAGTATTATGATTTTGAAATGAATGCTGCGGTGCAGGGGTTACCTACTATACAGCGTACCAAGATCACCAACCTCGATCTGCGGTATGAAGTATATCCCAGATCAGGCGAAGTGATTACAGCCGGTTTGTTCTACAAGCACTTTGATAAGCCCATCGAAATGATCTACAATTTTGGCCAGGGCGGATCCAGTGTGTTCAACTATGCCAACCCCGAAAGTGCAGATGCTTACGGAGTAGAACTGGAGTTCAGGAAGAAACTGGATTTCATGGAAGCCTTTAAAAATTTCACCTTCCAGGCCAACGGGTCCTATATCTACAGCCGCGTGAAAGACGCCAACCTGCTGCTGGATCGTCCGTTGCAGGGACAGTCTCCATACCTGGTGAATGTATCGCTGATGTACGATCTGCCTCAGCAGGGATTAACCGCCACGCTGTTGTACAATCAGATTGGCCGCAGGGTAACCTTTGTGGGAAGCCTTGATCAGCCGGATATATACGAATCATCCAGACCTGTATTTGATTTTCAGTTGACCAAAAAGTTTGCCCGTGACAGAGCGGAGATCAAGCTGAACGTATCGGATATCCTGAACCGTACACTTTATTTCTATCAGAACCCCGATGGCAATACCAAGCTAAACCATGCAACAGATCCGTACAGAATGAGCCGCCAGACAGGAACCAATATTGGCATCAGTTTCGGATACACATTATAAAAGAAACATTAATCAGACATAAAAGACAAACACCATAATTATGAAAAAGTCGATCTTTTTGGTAGCAGCCCTGGCGGGTATCGCATTTACCAGCTGTCGTAAAATCGAAATGGATGGCGGTATAGTTACTGTGATAACACCACCACCAACAACCGGTCAAACCATTACCCTGAAAGGTAGGATAGACAAGGATACCGTGCTGCGTGCAGGTAACAACTACATCCTCAGTGGTATCGTTTACATGGTCAACAACGCAACCCTGAAAGTAGAGCCGGGTGTAACCGTAAAAGGAGACTACCAGGGCGCCAACGTAGCTGCCCTTGTAATAGCCCGCGGCTCTAAGATTGTAGCAGACGGAACACAGGATAATCCGATTGTATTCACTTCCAATTCACCTGTTCCGCGTTCAGGAGACTGGGGAGGAATTGTTATCTGCGGTAAAGCCAGTGTAAACAGTACATTCACCGGAACCGGCGGTGGTGCAGGAACCCTGCAGGTAGAAGGTGGAATCGATAATGCATTTGGAGATGGTATTGCAGGTGGTGGCGCTACACCAAACGACGACGACAGTTCCGGCGTACTGCGCTATGTTAGGATTGAGTATGCAGGATATGCTTACCAGCCCGATAAGGAAATCAACAGCTTAACAATGGCTGCGGTAGGTAGAAAAACCGTGATCGATTATGTTCAGGTTACCTATGCAAAGGATGATGCCTTTGAGTGGTTTGGCGGAACCGTAAACTGTAGCCACCTGATTACTTACAAAACACAGGACGACGATTTTGATACCGATAACGGATATAGTGGAACAGTGCAGTTTGGTATTGCACTGCGCGATTCCACCATTGCCGATATCTCCAGAAGTGAGGCATTTGAAAGTGATAACGATCCAAGCGGATCTCTTAATACGCCACAAACAAGACCGGTATTTACCAATATGACGGTGATCGGGCCAAGGGCTACACTGGCCAATAGCGGAAACAGCCTGTACCTGGCCGCAGCACACCTGCGCAGAAACACCGGTACATCTATCTTCAACTCTATTTTCCTCGGATGGCCACAGGGTGTGCTGATCGATTCCAGGAACGGCCGTACCATGGAACTGAATATCATGGACAGTACCGTACGTTTCAAAAACAACACCATTGCGGGTTGCGGACCGGTATCTGGAACAGATATCACTTCTTATGCGTTCATTGCATCTGCTGCCAATACTTTGCAGTGGAACAGGGATTCTGTAGTGAACCGTTTCTCCAACAGCGCATTCTCCAACAATATTCTGACCAATGTGTCTGATGCAAAAATGATTGCACCATTCAGCTATTCCGTTCCCGACTTCCTGCCATTCGGCGGAAGCAATGGTAACCAACTGATCTTAAAAGGCGCAAGCTTTACCGATCCGAAACTGGCCAAAGCAAGGGTGGTTAGTTTCCGTGGCGCCTGTGATGCAGCCGGTGTAGATGCCAACTGGTGGAGAGGATGGACCCGTTTCATCAACCTCTAGTAAAATAAGTGTATACAATACTTGGGGGGAGTACAACGTATCACAACCTAAAAGCAAGAGGTCCTGAAATTATTTCAGGACCTCTTTTATATTTCAGTATTTCTTTTAAAGGGATTTACCAGTTGGCGGCCTGTTCTTTGTTGATTCTTTCCGGTTGTTCAACCGGTTTGCTTTTCCAGTCTTTTTCGTAGGAAACGAACCAGCTTAACCAGAGGCTGCGTGATAAACGCATCACGAGGGGTTGTAGAGCAATCAGGATTATAATATTGGTGCCCAGCCAGTAGAAAATGCGGTTATCATCTATATCGAAAGTCATGCCGATCAATACCTTCCAGGCAACAAAAGTAGCCACGGTAAGCGCCACGGTGAGGGCATAGCTTACATAGCCGGTACCGTAGTAAAAGCCAACTTCAATTTCGGTGGGCTGGCCGCAAACAGGGCAGTTTTCGTGCATTGCAAGATTGCCTTTGGCGTAGGCTTTATTTGATTTGAAGATTTTTCCTTCTCTGCAACGGGGGCAACGGTTGTTCAGCGCGCTGAACGGATACACTTTATTAAGACTCATGACACAGAACTGATTTGCTAAAATGCAAAGGTACGAAATTAGCCCAACACCGTTTCCATTTTAAAACTCCTGGAGCCCTTCACCAGGATATATGTATTGGTGAAATGCTGTGCGGACAGCCATTCCCGGGCAGCGGCTGCATTCGGAAGCCAGATAAACGGATGCTCCACTTTTTCAAAATCGCCGCCCACCAGCACAACCTGCTGCCATGGATAATGTTGAATCAGTTGCACCAGGGATTCGTGTTCGGTAATACTTTCCTCGCCCAGTTCCATCATGGCGCCCAGCATCAGTACCTTACGATCGGCCTTCAGGCCCGCAAAGTTTTGAATGGCGGCCCGCATGCTGCTGGGGTTGGCATTATAGGCATCCAGTATAAAATGATTCGAATCTTTTTCAATTAATTGCGACCTGCTGTTGGAAGGAGCGTACTCCTCAATGGCTTTTTTAATTTTATTGTCCGGCACACCGAAGAATTTACCGATGGCGGCGGCGCATAAAATGTTAGGAAGGTTGTAATCGCCCACCAGTTGCGAGTGGATCGGTTCCACCGAAAGGCCGTAGTGTATTTTCACCTGCAGGAAGGGCTCATTGGCCAAAACGGTTCCCTGCACCAGGCCGGCAGATTGCCCGTACAAAACAATATGCGGAATCCCCGCGCTCATCGGTTGCAGGTAATCATAGTCGGCATAAACAAAAGCGGTGCCATCATGGGCACGGAGAAAATCGTAGAGTTCACCCTTGCCTTTTCTAACGCCTTCAATGCTGCCAAATCCTTCCAGGTGGGCTTTGCCACAGTTGGTAATGATCCCATGCGTAGGAAGCGTGTAGCTGCAGTAACCCTCAATTTCTTTCAGATGATTGGCGCCCATTTCAATCACGGCCATTTCCGCATCGCGGTGAATGCTTAAGAGGGTCAGGGGCACGCCAATATGGTTGTTGAGGTTGCCCTGCGTGGTATAGGTTTTAAAATGCGAAGCCAGCACGGCAAAGATCAACTCCTTGCTGGTGGTTTTACCGTTGCTGCCCGTGATGGCAATAAAGGGAATATTGAATTGTTGCCGGTGGTATCTGGCCAGTTGTTGTAAAGTAACCAACACATCCTCCACCAGAATGATCCGGTCGTGTGTTCCGGGAACAGCTTCATCCACAATGGCATAGGCGGCGCCCTGCTCCAGGGCCTGCAGCGCAAACAGGTTGCCGTTGAAGTTGGGTCCCTTCAACGCAAAGAAGAGGTCTCCTTTTTTCAGTTTGCGGGAATCCGTCTGAATGGAAGGGTGCGCAAGGAAAATGGTATATAGTTCAGCTATTTGCACGGTACAATATCTTTTGGGTTAATGACACAAAAAGGATTCAAAATTTTCTCTGTGAACAATATGGTAAGCAGCATCCGGGTAAGCCTGTTTAAAGCCATTGGGTATTTTTGATTTTGCCAAAGGGTTCCATTTAAACTCGTAAGCAGTGAGCTTTCCGTCTGCTTCCTCAAGGAAATCGATTTCCTGTTGATCCTTGGTTCTCCAGTACCAGTAATTTACCCATTGCTGGTTATATGCCAAATATTTTATGCGTTCCGAAACCAAAAAATTTTCCCATAAAGCGCCAATATCCGTACGGTTTTCTATCTGACTGAAATTAGCAATCAGTGCATTCCGGATACCATTGTCGTAAAAATAAATTTTCCTGCTTTTCTTCAATTCGCTTCTCAGGTTCCTGCTGAAAGAGCCGATGCGGAAAATAATGTAAGCCTGTTCGAGGATGCCAATATATTTTTCAATGGTTTTGGCATCCAGTCCGCAAAACTTAGCCAATTCATTGAACGAAACCTGCGACCCCACCTGGAAAGCAAGCGCCTGCAGCAATTTTACCAGCGAGTCGGGCCTTTTGATCTGATCGAGCAATAATACATCCTTATACAGGTAGCTGTCGGATAATTGCTTCAGTAATTCCTTTTCATTACCAGGATTGTTTACAATATCTGGATAGTAGCCATACACCAGCCTGTGCGGCAACATTCTGGTTTCTTCCAGTAGTCCATGGTGGTTCACCATTTCCTGAACAGATAAGGGAAACATTTTGAATTCCCATTTTCTGCCGGTTAAGGGCTCATTTACATGATTTGCCAATTCAAAGGCAGAACTGCCGGTAGCCACCAACTGTACTTCCGGAATTTGGTCGGTGATCAGTTTCATCCGCAATCCAATTTGGGGAATGCGCTGGGCTTCGTCAATGATAACGGTTTGATTGTTGCCAATGATGGCTTTAAGCCTGGTTGAAGTTAAATCGGCGAACAGGTTTTGCACATCAGGTTCGTCACCGTTCAGCCACAACACGTTGGCCTGATGGGCAAAAAGGTTGTTGAGCAGGGTGGTTTTTCCAACCTGTCGGGGGCCTAAAAGCAGAATGGCCTTGCGCTTGCCTAGTTTGTCGGGGATACTCTTTTCAAGAATGCGGGAAATCATGATGGAATATTCAATCCCAAAAATAGGCATAAAAGTGTCCAAATCCCGAAAAGTTGCGATAATTCAGGAATTGAATCCCGAAAAGTTGCGATAATTCGGGAATTGAATCCTGAAAAGTTGGGAAAACGGTTCTGCCTGCAAGAAAGGCCAGGCCGGCAAGAGCCGCGTGATGGGCTTATTCGTCTCCCAGGTTAAATACCACCCCCAGGCGGAGGGTATTGCTGAGCGGGTTTCGGGTAACGCCGGAACCGGAAGGAACCAGGTAGGAAACGTTCACGGTCATGAAGTTCAGGTTAAAGCCGGCGCCGGCTGAAAAATAGCGGCGGTTACCCCTGCTCTTGTTTTCATAAAAATAACCGGCCCTCAGCAGGAATTTTTCATCGTAGCTGTATTCGGTACCTACAGAAATCTGTAAAGAATTTAACTGGTTGGAACCGTCGTTGAAAGATTTGAACCAACTCGAAACAACGCCGGTGGATCTGTAGTTGGCCAGGTTGGTGGAATCGGTAGTATAGTTACCGGTAGCGGCCGGAGACACAGGCACCAGTAATTTATTGATGTCGGCGGCAAAGGTAATCCTGTTCATATCGTTGATGGCTTTTGTGTAAGCCACTCCAACTCCCAGGTTGGCAGGAAGAAAATCCTTGTTCCTGGCATCGTTGGTATAGCCCACTTTGGTACCAAGGTTAGACAGGGTAACACCCCAGTTCAACCCCTGGCCATCTGCATTGATGCCGTTGTAAAAAAGAGACACATCACCGGCCATGGCATTTCCAGCGCGATAAACCACACCGGTACCCACATCACCCACCACCAGGCGGGAGTTGATGTAACGCAGGGCAACACCCAGGCTCATTTTATTGCTCAGTACGCGGGTATAGCCACCATCAATGGAAAACTCACTGGGCCGAACGGTGTTCAATATGTTACCGGAGAAATCGGTCAGTTGAATATTACCGAGGCTGAAGAAACGCAGCGAACTGGAGATGATATTGTTGTCGTCTAATTTATGATAGAAAGCGCCGCTGGCAAGATAAACATCGTTCAGGCCCAGGTCGCGCAGCCAGGGGGTATAGTTGAAGGCAATGCCGGTTCTTTTTTTGGCAAAAGCCACTTTGGCCAAATTCCAGAAAGGGGCGTTGGCTTCAGGAGCGGTTGCAATGGCGGCATCACCCATACCACCCGCGCGGGCATCCGGAGAAATACGCAGGAAGGGTACGGCGGTAGAAACAATATTAATGGAGTCGGCCTGCGCCAGAACACCGGTATATACGGATGCAAATAAGGAGGTTAAGACCAACATTTTTTTAATGGACATACACTAAGAATAAATAAACAATCAAAAGAATTAGCGTAGAAATTATACCATTCAGTTCATTTAGAGGAGCAGCAATTGACCTGAGTGCTGTGTTTGCTGCGTCGTTGCAGATACAATGATACGATAAAAATAAGTTCCGCGGCCCAATTTTCTGCCGAAATCGGAGTCTCCATTCCAGCGAAGCAGCACGTTCCGGCTGCCGCTGCTGTTCACGCGTTCAGCTAATTTTTTCACCAATCGTCCTTCGCTGTTGCAGATAAAGATTTCTACCAACAAGTTGGTATCCGGTTGGTTGTGTTCGATGCTAAATTGCGTAGAACCCGCAAAGGGATTGGGAAAATTCCGGACAGCGGAAATCGTAAGTTTTTCCTGCGCCGCAACGGTAAACTGCAGGGAAGCTTCGTTGGAATTATTCAACACATCCCAGGCTTTCACTTTCAGCCAGTGTTTACCCGGCGATAACACCGGTAACTGAAACCGCAACTGGCCTGCCTGGTAACTATCCGTGCGGTAACTGAAATAGTTATTCAGGACCGTTTTATTACTTTCCACGCCATCAGTCACGAGGGTAATATCGTGGCCGATGCTGTTGCCGGTGGCATTGATGCCGGAGGAATCAAAAAGCTGAGCAATCAGTACGGGTTTTTCATTGGAGAGACCACCGTTCATAAACAGGGTATCATTCAGGAACAATCGGAGCTCCGGGCCCTCAGTATCTGCGGGAGCTGCCGCAGCAAAGCTGCTGATCCGAATGGGGAAGCTACCCGCCGCATCGGTCACTCCATTGGAAGCATATAAACAGATGTTGCCATTGCCCGGTTCAAAATGAATGTCTTTGGGCAAAACAAAAGAACAGTTGAACAGGCCATTGGAAACAGAGACTTTGCCGTTGAATAAAACGGAGCGTTGTTCGGAGAATGCCGTCACGGGGCTGGCGGAAGTATTGCCCAGTGTTTTAACGGTTTGGGGTTTATCGTAGATGGTTACGGAAGCTGTACCATTAAAGGCAGCATCCACATTGCCGGAAGGGGTCAGCACCGCACCCCCCAAAACATATTTACCCAGGGGCTGTAAACTGTCGGCAGGGTTCAGCGGAGCGCCATTGAGTGAGTTGATGCGCATCAAACCTTTTGGCAGCGCCAGTTGCATGGCGGGGTCGCCCAGCAGGGCAAATTTTCGGCTGTTGAGCACATCCCCGCTGCTGAGCGAAGTGCGGTTCTTGGCCAGGCGAACGGATTCGCCCAGGGAAAGATATTGGCCATTCGCGCCGCGCTGCAAGGCAGCTTTCATAAACTGTTCGTTCAGGATGCGGTTGCTGTAAGCGAACACCAGGCGGGTAGTGGTTAACAACGCAATACCGCCGTTGGCATTGCCGTGCAATACCTGTTCGCCCAGGGAATGTTTGGCAGGATCATCGTGCGGAGCAAAATCGCAACTGGCAGTGATGAACAGGGGCAGCTTATCGGCATTGTTGAAACGATTTACTTCGGCTTTGCTGAACACCGCTTCTTCGGTGAGCCGCTGGTCATTGCCATGGCCGCTGTAATTAAAGAGCAGGGCGCCATTGGAAACAGCATTCACAAGGGCTTCGCTCACAGCGGGATACCGTGCACCGCCGGCACCGCTTACCAGTGGGAAAGCATCCAGGTAAAATTTGTTGGGATGCAGAATGGGGTTCACTTCCAGCGCAGCGGCCACAACTGATTCCGCATCGGAAAGATGGAGGTTATTGTCCTGGTCATCGGCCAGGAAAAGCATTTCCCTGCGCCAGTTGCCCAGGCTGGCGGGGCTGTGGTAGCGGATGATCTTATCTACCATAACCCTGGCATCAGCAGCAGAAGCAACAGGGATGCGGCCCACCGCAATTGAAAGCGGCGTGATGGAACTGAGGTCGTTGATGTTGTCGGAATCGCCGATCAGGCCAAAGAAATCATCAGAGGTAAAACTCAGCAGGGGATCGAGGGAGTTGGGGCTTTCATACACAGGCACCAGGTTCACGTTATTGCTGATCCTGTTTTTAGGGTCGAAGGAGCCGGCGCCGAACAGCAATACATAGGCGGGTTTAATGGGGGCATTGGCCGATTGGTTCACCGTCCATTTAATAAAGTCGCGGATAGCGGCGGGATCGGGGGAGCCGGAGGAAAACTCATTATAAATTTGTCCTAAAAGGAGCACCGTATCGGATAAACCGTACTGTTGCAGGTGAAAATCCGCCAGGCGTTGCGCCTGGGCCAGCAGGGAGGGGTGCGTAATAATCAGGCCATGAACGGGAGGAAGGTTGTGCAGGTTCTGGTTGGGAACGCTGCTCAAAGCAATCGGAGCAGCGGCATGCGCGGTTGTAAAAGCCAGGTATTCGCGAAGCCGGTCCAAACGGCCATTGAAGTGTGTAACAGCGCCATTGAAGGAGAGGGGCATTTTCACCGGATTCAGGGGATCAGAAACCTCCCAAACCATTGTTCCTGCAGGAGAATTGCCAATGGAGAATTCACCAATAGCGGCCGGGTTATTCGGCTGAACGGAGGCCTGGTCGCGGAAGCGCAGAAAGCCGAAGGCGCCGGGTTCAGGCCCTGAAGGGTCAAAAGCCAGCGATCTGCGGGCCAGGATACGGAAACTGTTCAGCCAGCCATCGGCGCCCGGATCGGCCGACAGATAGCTGAACTGCAGGGAGAGGGAAGCGCCGCTCACCGAAGCCGAACCGGAATTCCGGATCTCCTTCGCATAGGCGTCCAGCAGGTTGCCGCTGACCGGTGAAAAAAGATTGGTTTGTAGTACGGTTCCGTTGAGTGATATTGAAAATTGAGCGGGTGCGGAGATCGATCTGCTGGTGGTCTGGGTGAACACCCGAACCGGATCAGAACCCAGCAGGCCGGGCCAGTTGAGGGAAAAGGTACGGGAAGCAGTTCCCCCAAAACGATTGTTGAAGGCTTCCCCCACCCATTCCCTGCCACTGCTGAGCAGGTTGTGCAGATCGTTCTCCCAGCCATAGCGGTCCTGGAAGCTGTTGATGAAAACGGAAGGTGCGGGAAGCGCGTTGGCCGAAGTAATGCGTTTGCGGGGAAGCGAGCCACCTGAAGCGGGGCCGGCAGTGATAAAATAAAAAGCTGTGTCGGAATAAAGATTTTTCTGAAAGCTGAAGGAATGATCAACGCTGTCGGCAATCCACTGATGCGGCCCCGGAGCATAAAAGAGCAGGAAGTCGGAACCGCTGAACAGGCCGTCGCCGCCGTCCATCAATTCAATGGCGTTTTCGGCCAGGTCGCTGATCCGGGGCAGGGCATTGTTTTCGGGGAGCATGGCGCCACCGTTGCCAAAAAGGCCAATGGAGGAGGAGGAAACCGCGGCCGGAAAGCCCAGGGATACCAGCATGGCGGCATCTATCTTGTACACGCCTTCGCGTACCACGCCAATCTTTGCCCAGGTGCCGGTAGAGAGAACAGACGGGATTTTGTAGTTCTGCTGCGCAAAAACGGTGGAAGAAAAAATACAGAGAATACACAGAAATACATATTTCATATAATATAATGCCGGATCCAGCGTTTTAACCCATTAGCGTATCTAAAATTAGGGTTTTGCTAACTAATATTTATATACATTCGCTCTGAAAAAAACCGAATATTTGAAGTAGAACTTTACTTATTCAAACATTGAACATGCAGTTATCCAGAATTTCACAGAACATCGTATTGCTCCTGGTTGTGGCGGGTTTTGCTTCATCCTGTAGTTTTTTTAAGAAGAAACCGCAGAAGTCCAACACCACGGGTTGGAACTACAACGATAAGAACTACGGCAACTTTAATGTGGTTAACCCCAAAGATATTCCTACTGCACCAGGTCTGGTTTTTGTGCAGGGCGGTACCTTCACCATGGGCGCTACACAGGAAGACGTGATGGGCGACTGGAACAACGTTCCGCACCGTGTAACGGTTAACTCCTTCTTTATTGATAAAACTGAAATCTCCAACCTCAACTACCGCGAATACCTCTACTGGTTAGAGGGAACATTTGGTGGAGCGGGCATGGATTCTGTGGTTACGGCTGCTTTACCCGATACCCTGGTTTGGAGAAGCGAGCTGGCGTACAACGAGCCTTATGTAGAACAATATTTCCGGCACCCGGCCTATAATAATTACCCGGTAGTAGGGGTAACCTGGAAGCAGGCAACGGAATTCTGTATCTGGAGAACAGACCGTGTGAATGAGCTATCCCTGATGGACAAGGGATTTCTCGATAAGAAAACCCAGATCAAGAAAACGCTGAATGGTGCAGGACAGGATAATTTCAACACCAAGGCTTACCTGCTGGGCGAGTACCAGGCAACACCGGGGAAGGAAGTAACATCCAAAAAGAACCCGTTGAAAGATGCGCAGGGCAGACCAAGAACCACGGCGAAGTTTGAAGATGGAATTATGTTCGGCGACTACCGCCTGCCAACAGAAGCAGAGTGGGAATATGCCGCATACGGATATATCCTGGAAAATCCACAACGTAAATCCAAGGGAACCAAGGGCGAAGAAGTGATTGCCAACAAGCAGATTTACGCCTGGAAGAACGAAGGATTTGATAATATCCGTTACACCAAAAAAGGGCAGCCACAGGGTTCATTCCTGGCCAACTTTAAAAGAGGAAGCGGTGATAACATGGGTGTGGCCGGAGGCCTGAACGATAATGCTGCCATTCCTGCCGAAGTAACTTCCTTCCAGCCCAATGGATTTGGTATCTACAATATGAGTGGTAACGTGAACGAGTGGGTAGCCGATGTGTACAGGCCTACCACCGGTGATGATGCAGATGATTTCAATCCTTTCCGCGGTAACGTGTTCCAGCAGATCGACCGTTCCGGTGGCGAAGGCAACCTGCGCGATGATAAGGGCCGTATCAAAATGATTCCTGAAACGGATTCTTCCCTGAGGAACAGAAGAAACTATCAGAAAGCATATGCGGTGAACTATCTTGACGGAGATTCATCCAGCGCCGTGGGTTATGGTTATGGTATCACAACATTGATCTCCGATAAATCAAGGGTGTACAAAGGCGGTAGCTGGAACGACCGGGCATACTGGCTGAGTCCGGGTACAAGAAGATTCCTGGAAGAAACAGAGAGCCTGAGCACTTTAGGTTTCCGTTGTGCCATGAGTCACTATGGTTCTGCGGAAGGCACCAGCAGGAAAACGAAGACTGGTAATTTCTTCCCTACCAGGAGAAACAAACGATAAATTCTTATAGATTTTGATTGATGGGCCGCTGAAACTCAGCGGCCTTTTTTATTATCTGTGCGAGCCGCAAGGCTTCGCTCACAATTTGCATTGCGCGGGCCATCAGGACATCGCTCGCTGCAAAGCAATGCGGTTCCTTGTGCGGGAGCTCCTTGTTACGCATTGCTTTAAAGGCTCGCTCCTGTCTGTTGGCTCGCGCAATGATAGAAGCTAGTGATATTCTGTAATCCCCAATAAAAGCGCTTGAAGCCATTCTACTATTTGATCAGTACCAACCTCGGTTTCCGAGCTCATTTTCCTCACCAATTCACTGTTCTCCTTGAGTTCAATGTGTCTTTTGAGTATTAAACGAATCCTCGTAATAAGGTCTGCATTATCATGAACAATCTTTTTTATCTCGCGCCCAATTACAATGGCGGATATGAATTGCAGGTTCGTATCTTCAAAATCTGCATGAGCACTTTCGAACAGATCCAGATTTGAGTCACTGTAAATCAAATCTGTTTGCAGATCAAAAAAATGATCAATGATATTAGCTATATCAATCACATCCTTTAAGCGTTGATCTGGTCTGTCATCATATGCAATTAGTTTTAATAAAACAATTGATGGGAGGGTAGCAACCTCAAAGCTGTGTCCGGTTTCCAGATAAACGGCCTCTGTTCCTACAGCATGTACTTCTTTAAAACCCTGTCCGTTAAACTGAAGCATTTCGTCTATTTCAAAGTTTCCAAATGGTAATATATCGACCCGCACACCAGATGGTGCATGTATCATCAACATTTTTCCATCAGACACCCCAAAAAAATTATGTTCTTTCAGGTATTGACCAACAGCAATATAATCCGCAACACTTCCAATAAGAACAGCGAAATCGATATCATTTGTTTTCCTTAATCCCTTTTTACCTCTTGCATACCAAATATCACGGGCAACAGCTCCAATTAAGTAAAAGTCAATACCTGTCTCCTGAAACGCTTGTTCCAGCACATCAAATATTTCCTTTAACTCACCCTCCTTAACGTTTTTCAAATTCATCTTTCAGATAATTATCAAAAATCAATTGTGCTGTTTCTATACATCTTGGATCATCTGTAATTACCAGGTCTGCATAAACCAGTAATGGTGGGGCAATTTCATCATGAACCTCATTTTCATTGGCAACCCGCTTTAACCAAAACTTCTCATATACCTGAAAATTACCTTTTGGATCGGGAATTAGTTTAAACTTTTTTAAAAGCTCATTCCTGGGCATGGTAGTATATACCGTATATAGCTGAGCGTGTAAATACCGGGTCATGATCTCTGCTGCAAGTTCTCCTCCAGGCACCACACCATCTGCATCAAGATTATTGCTGCTTAGTAAATTACGTACTGCATCATTGTCTCTAAATCTAAAATTTCCGATATGAATGCTAGGCTTGAGAGTTTCCCGATATCCTGCAATCCACCTTTCAAGCAATGCTTTTTTATTCTGCAACAAACATGTTTTATCATTCTTCTGCAGAATGTATCCCGCCTCCTTTAAGCCGTCAATGATATATTTAATATTACCAAGGGCGATGCCGGTGAATTTTGCGGTTTCACGATAAGGTTGATTCAGTGCATTTTCATTTATCAGAAAATAAAAAACCGCCTTGAGGCCGGTTTTGGTAAAAGCCCTGTTGGCTACTGGTCTCATTTCTGTAGCAACATGTTTGTTTCCCTCCAACTGGATCATAATATTTTCATGGGCCAGATACATGTTTCCTGCCGTATCAAGAAAGCCAATACCTTTCTTTTTTAATTCCTCCTTTACGGCGGGGTAAATCCTATGAGCAACAATCATATAAGGTTTGTATTGCCTCGCCCTATTTTCTATGGCTGTTAATTGATAAGGCTTAAGCTCATTTTTGATTTCGACAAACACGCGTTGCCGATTTTTCGGCAACTGAAACACGATTTCACCGTCCTCCTGGTAAATGGTAGGATGGAATTCGCCTATGATGCCAGCATGGGTTTTGAGGTTTTCCAAAGCAACTGCTATGATCTTTTGTTCATTCATTTTGAATGTTCATTTTCAGTGAACATTCAAATATAGTGAACAATACGCAATTTTTACGCTTAAAATCCTGATTTGTTCATTTTTTAGCCTCGTTCACTGATAATCAACGATATAGTTTTATTAGCCTGATGAAATCAGAGGTATATCGGAATACCAGCGCGGGCCATCAGGACATCGCTCGCTGCAAAGCAATGCGGTTCCTTGTGCGGGAGCTCCTTGTTACGCATTGCTTTAAAGGCTCGCTCCTGCCTGTTGACCCGCTCTAGGCTATAGGAATCCTGAGGCTGAAGCAGGAGAACTTTTTTGTATTGCAAATAGAACGACAATTAAAATGAAGCTAAACTCCATGCCATTCCTCCCTGCTCCTACAACGTACCAGCCTTCTGCAAAATGTACTGTTATTATACCCACAATGAGGATGAGTATGTTTAGAATGCAGGAAATCTTTACCAATTTATTAGCTACCAATAACAACGAAGTAATTAACTGGCCAATTACAACGCTCCAGGCAAAGAAAACGCCAAAGGGTGCGAACCCGATTTTGTTTAAAAACAGATTGCCAAAATCGTTTACATCATTCCCTGTAAAAATCCCATGTAAACTGTGGGAAAGGAAAATAACCGCTACTCCTAATCTTAACAGGAAAGTGTTGGTAAATATTTCCTTTCTATTTATCATTAAAGTGTTTTTTTCAGTTTCACTGTTACTTTTTCTCCTTCCTTTTTAATTGTTACAATCTTTTTTACTACAGCAGTAGCATTTGTATTGTATTTAGAGACTTGGGTATTAGCAGTAGTGCCCTGGAAAAAGCCATTAATATAGGTATCGGTATAGCCTACAACCTCAGTTCGTGTGGCAGTATGAACATATCCAAACTCTGTGAACAAATAATACTCGCCTGGCATAAGGTTCGTGAATTCAAAGTTCCCATTATTGTCATATACTGAAGTTACTTTTATGCACCCGGCAGCTTCCTTTGAAAGCGGTACTGCCCGCCCTTTTTTTCGAAGTTTTTCGTTTAATATTACCCATTCTTTAAAATAATCCGTGTAAGGGATAAGAATTACAGTTGTTCCCTGCTGTGCGTATTGCCTTTTGTTAATATTGAGGATAGCGATTCCTTTAAGTGTACTATTCTGATTATCCCTGGCATAGATTTGGCCGCTGATAGTGCCTGAGCCAGCGCTAACCATTTTATAGGTTTGTTCTTTATCAAATTTTGCAGTAAAGGGGTTATAGTCAAGTTCTTTATCAATCAATAAATATTGTTTTCCGTTTGGCGCCAATATTTCCACTTTCCAAAGCTTCCGGCTTTCTTTATCAATATAATATTCATATTTAACATTTGTTCCTTCTTCAAATACACTTACCTGCCATACGGCATGCTCACCTGTTATATCACTTTTGTACATACTGCTTTTAACTTCTGTAATGCGTGTATTTGAAACATTACTTTTAGCTCCGGGCTTGTATTCATATGTGGGCAAAAGTGCTTTATAACCGGAAGTAAGGGGAAGGGCGCCGAGCAGGTAAGGATAAATAAAACTGTCGAAAAAATCACCTTTACTGTTTTCCTTAATCTGGAAGCCTTTCTTAGACTGTTTGTCGTAATAATAGCCCTCTATTTTATTGCCATATTTAATATGATATTGCTTATCTGAATTATCTGAAGACCGGTAAATTGGTTTTAGTGTTGTTGCATCGGCAATACTTGTATCCGTCCACATTGTGTTTCCGGTAGGCAGACTTAACCTGGTATATACCGATATGGTTTTCCCATTCACACTAATCTCTGCATCAAACGAACTGATTTCAACAGTCTGTCGCCCTGATACGGAAAAGTATGCCATTTCAAAATGTGTACTTTTTATGAAATTTTTATTGATGGAATTATCGCCTGGTTTAAGCAGGGATTGAGCATTTGCGTTCAAAGATGCAAATGCAAAAAATATGATACTAATCATTCGCATACATGTGATATTTATGGTTTATCTATAATTTTATTTATTTGGCTGGTTGTTAAAATAAAGTGTACCCAAGGGAAGCACTTATATAATGAAGATTCTTATTATGCCAGATACCCGCTGATGAATTTGATATACCATGGGCTGCTAAAAAGTCAAATCCCACATTAAATCGTTTAAGGCTGAACCCCGCTTCCAATCCTCCAAATGCTGCCGTAACAGAAGGTCTTGAATAATCACTGCCGCTTACTGATAATATCCTGCCGCCTAATTCACCTATTCCTGCTTTTGGCTCTATGTAAAATTTTTGAATTTTTTGCCTGTAACCGACCAAAAAGGGAATAAACCTGACTTTAGTTTCTCCGGCCCCATCCAAATCTTTCATTTTAAATTTAGAAACACCGGCCGAAAGAGTGATTTCGCCATATTCATTAATACCATATGATCCTTTTAGCGACAATCCAAATCCAACTGATTTTTGTGCTGAAGGAATTATTAATTTACCGGTTATTTGCAATGCTTTACTTCCTTTCTGCGCAAAGGATGACAGCGATATAATCAATAGATTTATTACTAAAAATGCTATCACTAAAATACGTTGTTCCATTTTTAAAATGGCTTTCTGTTTACGGTTAATTATTGTCTGTAGATTATATTTTTCAGAACCTTAAATTCACGCCGAGTTGCCCATAAAAAGGAAGCAATGGCTGTGAGTTGAAGTCCTGTTGTAAAAGCTTTCCGGCTTTGAGCGTAAAATCTATTTTTTTTATGGAATAGCCACCCTGCAATCCATAGTAAAAATTGCCGCCGGTTGCAGGCTCATACCAGCCATCCTGAACGTTGTCGTAGATATTTTCTTTGTACCAGTCACTGTGTTTAAAATGTGTGACAATGGCTTTATCAAAACCAATTTCAGCCCCCCCAAACCAATGTTTACGATAATAACCCAATGTGCCGGCAAAATCACTTCCGAAATTGAAAAGTCTGACGGACTGATTCTGGTAGCTCCTGGCTATTCCCTGTATTCTCGCTGAAAATTGAAAATGATTGAATGCAGCAATCCTGATTTGTGCACCTAACTTTACTTTAAAATCGTCTGCTAACTCATTTCCTGCGGGCATAGAGCATTCGCCTCCGATCCATAAAGGAAAATTTTTAATGGGTATTAAGTGATGATAACCCAAGCCAACTGTTACGCCATAATCCGCTCCTGCATTAACATGTAACAGATGCTTATTTTGGTTTGAAATTGTTCCCCAGTTTATAACCTGTGCATATATTTTATTTTGAAAAAATAAAATAGCAATTATTATTAATGATTTAAGCGTAATATTCTTCATTAGAGTTGTTATAATGACTGTATATAAGAAATAATTTTTGGCTCCATAGTTGTAGTCCAGAAATCTATTTGGTTTAACATTCCTGAATGACCGACTCCCTGGGCTTTAAAAATCTCTTTGTTTGGATAAACGGATGAAATTTTTGTTGCCCAACTGTCGGCATATGCTTTGTTGTTGCTACTGTAGATGAACAATACTTTTTTTGAAAACTGGTTAATGCCTGTGGAAAAATCAGGTTTTGTATCTTGCCCCAATTCAAACGATGCAGCATTAACAACGGCGCCGCTTCGGGAAGCAACATAAGATGGTGCATTATTGCCTAAATCGGATCCCAGATCACCAACTATTGCATTTACAGAACCTATCAAACCAGCTTTATAATCTAAAATTTCGTGCTGGTTTTCTTTTCCGGTAATAAACTGGTCAATATATGTGGCATCATTTAAAGCTTCGCTCCACAACTTGAACGACCTTGATTCAGAAACATAATCAACCACATCGTCCCATTTTAAACCACCCGGCTCGGCTACAATTAGGCCATTTATCTCATTTGAATATTTACCAGTGTAGCCAGTAGCCAACATTGCTCCCCAGGACTGCCCTAATAGAATTACTTTTTGCGAAGCAGATGTTTTATAATGGGCTATCACGCCTTTTAATTCATTATAAAAAATTTTATTAATTGCATCGCTGCCCTGGGATTTATACCAGCTTTTTGGAAATCGTTGAGAAAGACCTGCACCCCGCTGGTCGTAAAAAACAACACGGTAACCCTTTGTTGCAAGGGTTTTGCAATTGAGCATATAACGGTAATCGCCTCCTGGCCCCCCGTGAATACATATAATCAATGTGCTGTCTTCCGGACCAAAAGCCTGGGAATGAAGCAATGCGCCGTTGACGGAAATTGACGGTAACGAAGAATCCTGTCCGACCGTTTTTGGCACTAAGTTACCTGGTTCGTCAATATACCTTTCTTTAGTGCAGGAACTGGAGAATACTAAAAAAATTATGGCGATTGAATAAATACTGAACTCTTTTTTCATACTATGTTTTTGTTTTAAAAGCAAACCACGTTTTCTTTGTTATTGAAAAGTGTATGACATTGCAGAGTTTGGGGAGGTGTATACCTGAGATTTTACAACCTGATTATTGACTAGTATCTCCAGCTTTACGGTTTGAGCGGGATTAACAAAATACCCAAGGGTTATAATACTGTAGTTGTTCACAGTTTTTGTAATGGTTTTTGTGAATGGTAATGCAGGATTATCAACACTAGTCTGCCCTCCGGTTTCGTTATCATACGTTATTGATACCAGGCTATTGGTTGTTGTGCTGCTAACGCGGTAGGTGAGATTAACCTGTTTGGGGTAAGCATTATCAGTGTCCGAATCCGATTTTTTGCAAGAGGTAAAAAACAAAATCATTAGCCCAATAAAAAGGGGAGTGTTTAGTGGTTTCATTTTTAAAGTTTCAGGTTTGTTATATAAAAAGGATAATTGTTTTGTGGTTCATTCGTTGCTTCGTCGTATTTAGTTGTATTCTTTTGCAACCGGAATAATTAAATCTTTGGCCATTGCCAGGCTTTCCATACTATAATTAATGTAATAGTGCTCTCTAAAAAAGACAGCATCACATAAAATATTTTCCATTCCGAAAATGATGAAATTCCTACAAGCAAAGTGAACAGGGTTAGGAATCCGCCAATTGAAATATTTAAAACCCTATTCCATTTTGGTTTCAGATAGAGTGAAAGAAAAATCATTAGTGAAGGAATCGTCAAAATAATTGTAGCAAAAAACAATTTGTAAGGAGTATTCAATATGTTTTTCCCATTCAGCAGGCCTTCTGCTTTTCCGGGAACGTATAATTCAAAATAGTCTCCATAGATGTAAAGAAACATTACAGAAGCCCAAAGAGCTGAGAGCTTCAGTTTGATATTGATTTTGAAATCTTCGTATTGATATTTTTTATTTTCCATTTCTCTTTGTTTGTATTCCAAAAATCAGCAGCCAAAAGCATGTGCCGATTTCTGCAACAGCCGGCAGCAAACCCATATATTTCCTACCCCGATGTTGGAGTAATTTTCAAATAAAGTGTTGCCAGTAAAATTTATCAAATAGCCAAGGCAGCCAAACATTAATAAAACGCCTAAAAACTTCGGTATAAATCCTGACCTGTAAACAAGCAATCCAAGCGGGAAAAGCCAAAGGCCCCAAAATACGGTTGCAAGCAAAATTCCATCATTATACAGATGAAGAGAAAACATTAGTTGACTTTGTAAGTTTTCCGCTGAAATATTTTGTAAAAAAGATTCTTTTCCATGAGGGTTAGTGCTGCATATTTATGTTGCAAATTGTTAAACGATAAAGGCACACTTAATAAAGCTAATATCACCATTGCCCTTGCATGTGACTCATTAACAGTTCTTAAAAGCCTGTATAACACAAGTGGCAAAAGGGTAAAAGCCACATAACAAAGTACGCTGCTGTAAATGCCAAGCCGGAATAAGGAAGGCGAAGCAGTAATGTTATTGAACGTTACCATGCTATTGTTCCAGTCAATAAGTTTTTTAGGAATATAAGCCAGGCTGAACATTCCTGTAATCACTACAATCAGGTAAATAAAGCCTGCAGTTCTTGCTGTATTTTTATTTGCTTTCATATTTCGTTTCTTGAAATAGGTTGTGCGGTTTTTCTTTGAAGTTGTTTTTGAAAACAAGAGAAAGCAAAACAATAAATAATAATAAGCCTAAAAGCACTAACAGTTGGTTACGTGAAACCTTTTGAATTTCATGTTTCTGTTTTGCATCACATATTTCCCCGGGGCAGTATTGCGCTTTGTCTTTTTTGATAATACCATAAAGTTTGCAACCAATGCAAATTCCGAACGCTGATTCAAAAAACATCAGCACCAGGCAAATAAGGCAGGCAATACCTGTAATTAGACTATAGGCATTTAGAATTACCAGCAGAAAAAACATTACAGTTGATATTACAAATCCAATGTACCAGGCAAATTTTTTCTGAGCAGCACCAACATATTCGGGGTATTGGCTGCCAACGATTAAACGGCCAATGATTAAAAGCGGAGCAAACTTTGGATTAACAAATAAACGGACAGAAAATTCAATTACGAAAACGGAAAGCACATATTTCACAGGCACAAAATTCCCTGTGCTTAAAATGAGTACTAAAGAAATAAAAGCTAGCAGAAACATAATTCCGGCCGTAGCCCGAATTTCCCTGTTGTTTAAAACAGGAATAGAGTAGCCATTAACTATTTCACCAAAATATTTGTGTTGTTTCATTTTTTTAAATATTTACTTCTCTCAACAAAATGTTCCAAATACTATCCTTGAATTTTTCAGTAAACAATGAAAAATGTCCGATTTTTAAAGCCTTAAAATTTTCCGGCAAAAAGTGCAGTCTTTTTACACTGGCATTTTCAAATTTTGCAGTTAGCCACTCCACAGATTTTTTTGGAGCAAAAAAATCATCATCAATACTTATAGAAGTAATTTCGCATTTTATTCTGTCAAAGTACAACTCGTTGCATGAAATGCCGGAAAATAAGTAATCACTGCTCCTGCACCATTTTGCCCATTCTTGAGCAATATTTTTAGGTAAGCTCTCCATCCTGCTGATTTTTTTAGAAGGTAAATACCCGAATCCTTTTGTTAGCAGAGGAAACAACAAATACCAATTTGCCCACATATGTATTTTAGCAAATCCTTTCCAGAATTTCCAATAGCCAGATTGCGATGCAACCAGAATTATTCTGTCTGCCATGCAAGAGGATGGAGCTAAACCGATTAGCTGACCGCCAATACTATGGCCCAAAAGAATGATTTTATGGTTTGGGAAAGTTTCAACGACATATTTAATTACTGCTTCCAGATCCCTGTTTCCCCAATTTGCCAAGCTGCTATTTTCATCTTTGATATTTCCATACAAAGATTTACCGATACCCGTATAATCAAATGTGATTACTGAAATTTGATTCTTCTGAAAGAATTCTGCAATTTTTCTGTAAAAAGATTGTAATACCCCAGTGGCAGATATAATAATCATTATTTTATCTGAGCCCACAGCATGATACAAACTGCAGTTAATTACTTTATGTTTGCTTGTGTTGATTGTAAAAAAATGCATAAAAGAAAAGTAATTCGTTTGCAATTTGAATAAATAATCA
>DATFAP010000017.1:0-59341 GCA_035254545.1 Sediminibacterium sp.
AATCGAAATTAACGTCTGATATGTATTTTATTTTTTGATGCTTTTAACCTTAGCCTGAATCTTAAATTCAAGTTACTGTTGCTTCCAAACTTTCAAAGATCTTTTAGCGTTACTCCCGCTACCCGTTTGATTGGGGTTGCAGAGGTAAGACGCTTATTTTATTTAACCAAATATTTTTGAAAAAAAATTTCAAAAAACATTGAGTAAAGAAAAGTCGATTTAAAGAACTGTTTTGTTGTATTCTTAGAAGGATTTACCTGTAAAAACAAAGGTAAAACTGTCTGTATGAAGTGCCGTTTCTATCGAACGGGCGGCAAAAGTAAGGATCTTATTTGAATCACCAAATTTTATTTGCCAAACCGGTGATTTTTTTTGCCATTCATCTTAACTTATCCTTCAAAGAGCAGCGCCTTTTTTGTCAGGCGGGTTGCAAAGATAAGCAGGAATTTCATCTGATCAAATGTTTTTGGGAAATAATTTCAGCATTGCTTCGGAAGCCCTTTGCCGGCAGGGGTTTCAGCAATAAAAAAAATTAAGGATAAATGACACGCACCAGAAATAATCCTTGCGGAGGCGTGCTGAAATCTGCCTTACTGCAATCTTTTGCAAGGATGATATTTTCAAACTCCTGCAGGCCTATTACACCCCTTCCCACTTTTACCATGGTACCCACCAGACCACGAACCATACCACGTAAAAAACGATTGGCTTTAACAGTGTACCGCAACTTGCCAGGCTCCGGCATTTCCCAGCGAGAATCCATGATGGTGCAATCATGAGTAAACACCTGTGCATTTCGCTTGGCAAAACTGGTGAAATCGGTATGCTTCATCAGCAAGCCGGCCGCTTCATTCAGCAGACCGGAATCCAGGTGATACGGATAATGCCAGCCGCGGTCTTGCATGAAAGGATCTTTCCGGGTATACAGGTAGTAATGATATTCCCTGGCCACTGCATCAAACCGGCAATGTGCTTCCGGCCTCACCTGGCGAATGCTGTGCACTGTAATATCTGCAGGTAAAATGGCATTGAGATTATACAGGTGCCGGTCTGTCACCGTCAGCATTGTGTCGAAATGAAAGTAATTCTGCAAAGCATGCACACCCGCATCGGTCCGGGAAGAACCGGTTAAAGTAATTTCGGTCCGGTAAAGCACTTTCAATGCTTTCTCCACTTCAGACTGAATCGTTACTGCATTATCCTGTATCTGAAAGCCATGATAGGCCGTTCCCTTATATCCCAGTTCCAGAAAATACCTCGGCATTGCTTATTGTTTGGAGAGTTTCTGGCGTACAACGGTTCCCGGTGTTGCAGGAATAAACAGCACGATGGTATCGGCCTTTGTACCATTCTTTATCCGGTAAACCTGGTCAATTCCGTTCCCCGAAACCTTTTCCAGCAGTTTCTGCACCTGCCTGGAAGACGATTTATTGGGCATATACTCCGAGGTGATTCCCCGGATCTCTTCCATAGACACCATGTCTTTCAGTATCCATTCTCCTTCCGGCGTAAGTTTCAGGGAATAGCCCTTCGGCTTGTTGGCTACCGTAAAACCGTAGGTGTATTCGGGGTACTGGTCGCCTGCAAACCCGATCACAACGGAATAATCGCCGTTGCTCATCTGCGGAATCAATAAATACCCTTTGGCATTGGAACTGTAGTTATTGCCCTTGAGTTGCAGGTAATAAGGCTGGCTGTTCTCCGATTGTATATAAAGAAAGTTATTCGACTGGGCCTCAGCTACCTGCGCCATCAGCCCAAAAACACACCCTGCCAACAGGTTTTTTATGTACGATTGCATGAACATGAATCCGGTCTTTTAACAAATTTACTTAAAATGCAAGTTGGGTACACTTTTCCCGCCACTTATCTTTAGCGTCTCAATCAGAATACATGAAGCAGATACTATGGATCGTTTTTGTTTTAGCGGCGGAGTTTACACTGGCCCAGGATTCGGGGGAAGAATGGAAAAGCATCTACCGGGAAACCGCCCCAAAAATCAACAACCTCAGGCATACCAGGCTGAACGCCTCTTTCAACTACGAAAAATCGCAGTTGAACGGTAAAGCATGGCTCACCCTGCAACCTCACTTCTACCCCACCGACTCATTACAACTGGACGCAAAAGGCATGGAGATTAAAGAAGTAGCGCTGGTAAAAAATAACGGCAACCTGCCGCTGAAGTATGTTTACAATGGAGAGCAGCTCAGGATCATGCTGAACAAAACCTACACCAGTAAAGAATCGTACACGGTATACATCAACTATATTGCCAAACCGGATGAACTGGAAACCAGGGGCAGTGCGGCCATTACCGATGCAAAAGGGCTGTATTTTATTAACCCCACCGGCACAGACAAAGACAAGCCCACACAAATCTGGACCCAGGGCGAAACGGAAGCCACTTCGGTTTGGGTACCAACCATCGACAAACCCAATCAGCGTTGCACACAGGAATTCAACCTGACAGTGCCCGACAAATATGTTTCCCTCTCCAACGGCAAACTGGTAAAGCAGCAACACAACGGCAACGGCACCAGAACCGACCAATGGGTAATGGATCAGCCTCACGCACCTTACCTGTTCTTTATTGGCGTAGGTGATTTTGCAGTAGTGAAAGACAGCTACAAAGGCAAGGAAGTGAGCTACTATGTAGAAAAAGAGTATACAAAAGTTGCCAGAAAAATTTTTGGACTTACTCCCGAAATGATGCAGTTCTTCGAAAAGAAACTCGGCATCGCTTATCCCTGGAATAAATACAGTCAGATTGTTGGAAGGGACTATGTAAGCGGCGCCATGGAAAATACTACGGCTACATTGCACCAGGAAAGCGCTCAGCAGGATGCGCGCCAGTTAACGGATGGCAATGAATGGGAAAGTACCATTGCCCATGAGCTGTTCCACCAGTGGTTTGGCGACCTGGTTACCGCAGAGAGCTGGAGCAACCTGACCGTGAATGAAAGCTTTGCCAATTACAGCGAAGTACTTTGGTCGGAATACAAGTATGGGAAAGATGCCGCAGCCTACGACAATACAAAAGACATGCTGGCTTACCTGGGCAGTAAATCTTCTGCCGGTAAAGACCTGGTTCGTTTTTATTATGAAAGCCAGGAAGACATGTTCGACCTGGTGAGCTATCAGAAAGGCGGACGCATCCTGCACATGCTGCGCAACTATGTAGGTGATGAAGCTTTTTTTGCCGCACTCCATCAATACCTTATACAGTATAAATTCGGCAATGGCAGTGCGCATAAACTAAGAATAATCTTTGAGGCTGTTACCGGCAAAGACCTGAACTGGTTCTTTAATCAGTGGTATTTCAACCAGGGGCATCCCAAACTGGAGATCACCTACGGATATAATGCGGCAACCGGACTGGCCGGCGTAATCATCAGGCAAACACAGGGCTCCAACCTGTTCAAACTGCCTTTAACCATTGATGTGTATGAAGGCGCTGCCAAAAAAAGGTACAATGTATGGCTGAACAACAAACAGGATAGTTTTTATTTTCCCGTTGCTGCCAAACCTGACCTCGTTACTGCAGACCCGGATCGTATTTTACTGGCAGAGAAAAAAGAAAATAAAACACTGGAAGAATATGCACATCAGTTGAAGTACGGGAAACAGTTCGGCGACAGAATGGAAGCTGTTGAAGCGGCTGCAGGAAAAATCAGTGACCCGCTTGCACTGGAAATACTATCGGCTGCATTGAATGATCCTTTTTTCAGAATCCGCAGCAAAGCGCTGAATGGCCTGGAACAGGCCGTGCTGAACTCCGCCACTTTACAGAAAGTAGAAACCATTGCCGCAAAAGATGCTTCTCGAATTGTTAAAGCTGCTGCAATTGATGTACTGGGCAAACAAAGAAACCCTGCCTATAAAACATTATTCCTGCAATCCATTGTCGATTCTTCCTATTCTGTTGCCGGGGCTGCACTGGAGGCCTTATCGCTGATCGACAGCAGTACTGCCTATTCAACCGCCCTTAAGTTGTCGGGGGAACCTTCCAGGGGCAAACTAAACAATGCCATTGCCATGGTGATTGCTGCTTTTGGAGACGAATCGGGTTACGATTATATAGCAGGGAACTTTAAAAAAATGCCGCTCTCTACGGAAAAATTCACCGCCATGTTCACTTTTTCCGAATGCCTGAACAAAGTAACGGATGCGGCTAAATTCAAAGAAGGTATCGACCTGATTGTAGCATTCAGGGATTCCATTCCAAAAGACAGTAAACCACAAACAGATCCCTATATCAACAACCTGGTACTGAAAGCGCTGGCCGGTGGAAAAGAAACGAAGGGCTTACAGGAACTGGCGGATTATGTAAAATCAAAAATGGCACAATAACCATCAGTTCAATTCCTTCAATCGGGTTTCCGCAGTAATGCTGATACTTACAGGGAAACGTTGATCACCCGTTTCGGAACTTCCGTTATAACTGGTGCTCAGTGTTTCCCTTTTTAGTATCCCTGTTGCCGGATCATACCATCTGTATCCTTTGGCATATCCCTTCAATTGCTGCAACATGGGTTGTTGCTGTTGCATGAAACGGGTTTGGAGCTGAATTTCACTGAATACCATCACTTCCAGCGTATCTGAAGTTTTTTTGGTTACCAGGTAACGACTGAACCTGCTGCTACCGCCCAACGAGGTTGAGTCGGACCAACTGTACCCCTGTTGTATTTCCGCTGCCGAAACGGGCAGCAGGAAGCGGGATACGTCTTCCGGTTGCAGCAACAATATTGTTCCGGAACTATCCTGCCCTATCATTTGCTGTTGATTATCTCTGACGCTGATCAGGATGTTTTTATGCAACAAAGCCTGCATCACCAGCGAATCTGCAGCCGGCATTCCGGATGGCATGGCCGAATTGTATATTTGCTCCTGCCCGAATGCAACCAGCTTACCGGTAATGGAAAAAGTATTGGACATTACATCGTATCCGTTGGGAAAAATTGCTTCCACTGCATAACGGGTATGGGTGGTTCTTTCGCTATAGAACAGGATGGGTGTTTCGTGCACATGCAGGGTGGTGGAATTCTTTTGCTGCTGCTCTACTTCAAATTGCCTGTGGATATACCGGTTAAAGTGTTGTGCGTGCAAAAAAACACCCGCTGTAGCACCTAAAAAAAATATGAAAAGAAATTTCCGCATGGGATGGGATGCTTTGAATGGTTTACCAACTGCCGCCGGCACCGCCGCCGCCACTGCTACCCCCGCCAAAGCCCCCGAAACCGCCACCGCCAAATCCACCTCCCCCGCCGCCAAAGCCGCCACCGCGATGCCCTCCGCCCAGCAACGAGGTCCAGAACATGGCTTCCGCAACGTCTCCCACTCCTCTGCGGCTCATCATGCCACCGCCTCTGCCTCCGCCACCGCGGCTAACAATGAATAATACAATGATCAGGATGATCAGGAATGTGATGATTGGTTTTCCGCTGCCAGTGGGTTTCTTTTCGCGCTTCACCTTGTACTCACCTGCCGCCGCCTTGGACAAGGCATCCACCGCATTGTTAATGCCCCGGAAATAGTTCTGCTCCTTGAATGCGGGAACAATTTCGTTTCTGTATATACTGGAAGCTGTTACATCGGGGATTGCGCCCTCCAGTCCGTATCCGACCTCAATTCTTACTTTTCTGTCGTCAATAGCCGCGAGAATCAATACCCCGTTATTGGTTTTTTTGTTTCCGATTCCCCAGTCTCTGAAGAGCTTGTTGGCATATTCCTCGATCGGGTAGTCATTGAGCGTTTTAATCAACACCACGGCAATCTGGTTGGAGGTACTGTCGTCCAGTGCCACCAGTTTCTGTTCCAGAATGGCTACCTGTTCGGGAGATAATACACCCGCAACATCATTCACCAGCCGCGGCGGGTTGGGTTTGGGCAGAATATTTTGTGCACCGGCCCCAACCAGGCTCAATGAAAACAATAAAATGAAAACAAGTTTCTTCATGGATTGCTATTAACAAAGCCCCTCCTGGTCATCAGAGGGGCTTTGCAGTTATTTGCCGAATACGATATCGTCCGGTAATTCATTCTTATCCCCTGCTGCATCGTAAGGGAAATGCGCAACCAGGGCTTCGCCGATATCACCAATGATATGTATGATTCCTTCCAGGAAATGTTTCTGGTGAAATTCGCTGATCATCGCTGCAACTTCCCTGTTCCAGAATTCATCCCCTACCCGCTGGTGTATACCCTCATCTCCCCAGATAGCCAGTTGCCGGTCTTCCATCGCCAGGTAGAGCAATACCCCGTTGCGGGCATCGGTCTGGTCCATTTTCAGTCTAACGAAAATTTCTTTGGCCCGGTGAACCGGGTTAACCAGCTTGCACCGGCCTTCCACATAAACCCGCACCTCGCCGCTGGTGCGTTGTTCGGCCTTTCGTATTGCTGCTACGATGGCATTATTTTCCTCCGGGGAAAAATAGGCTTTCGATGACTTTTTGAATATTCCGAACATGCAGGATTTTTAGAATTTTACTTCAGGCGCTTTTTCAGAACCGGCTTCGGCTTTAAAGCCTTCTTTTACCTTAAACCCGGTGATGCCTGCCAGAATATTCATAGGAAAGGATCTTGCCTTGGTATTGTACTCCGCCACAGCGGCATTGAAATCATTTCTGGAAACCTTGATCCGGTTCTCAGTTCCTTCCAGTTGCGCCTGCAATCCGCGAAACGCTTCGTTGGCACGCAGGTTAGGATAATTTTCGGTTACCATCAGCAAACGGCCCAATGCCTGAGACAATTGTCCCTGTGCAGCCTGGAACTCCTGCAGTTTTTCCGGAGTAAGATCTTTGGGATCCACTTTCAACTGGGTAGCGCTGGCTCGTGCTTTTACCACATTTTCGAGGGTAGTCTGCTCAAAATTGGCTTCACCCTTTACCGTGTTCACCAGGTTGGGGATCAGGTCTGCCCGGCGCTGATAATCACTTTGCACGTTGTTCCACGACTGACCTACTTTTTCATCCAGCTTAACCAGTCCATTATATCCGTTGCAGCCCATTCCTCCTACCAAAAGGATTAAACCGGCAATTACAATCAGGGTAATGTTTTTCGTACTCATAATTTGTATTTATTTAGTGTAAGTTAATTGTTTGTTTTACTTACCCTGCTAAAATTACAAATCAGATGCCATTATTTTTTTATGGCATTATGGCATCTGGAGGCCCCCGCATACCGAATTTCACCTATTTTTGCCCCGAAATTTTAAAATTCCAGAAACATTAGGCTATGTCAGTACTCGTAAATAAACACTCAAAGATCCTGGTTCAGGGTTTTACCGGAACAGAAGGTACATTCCATGCTACGCAAATGATTGAATATGGAACCAATGTGGTTGGCGGTGTTACGCCCAACAAAGGTGGTACAACCCACCTGGATAAACCAGTGTTTAATACCGTAGCTGACGCCGTAAAGCAAACCGGCGCCGATGTGAGCATCATTTTTGTACCGCCTGCATTTGCTGCAGATGCCATTATGGAAGCTGCCGAAGCGGGCATTGGCCTGGTGGTTTGCATTACCGAGGGTATTCCCGTTCAGGATATGGTGAAAGTGAAAAATTATCTGCAGGGAACCAATACCCGCCTGATAGGCCCTAACTGTCCCGGTGTAATTACTGCCGGCGAAGCCAAAGTAGGTATCATGCCGGGCTTCATTTTCAAGCCCGGAAAAATTGGTATCGTATCAAAAAGCGGAACCCTCACTTATGAAGCAGCCGACCAGGTGGTGAAAGCAGGACTGGGTATCAGCACGGCAATAGGCATTGGCGGTGACCCGATCATCGGTACCACTACCAAAGAAGCGGTAGAATTATTGATGAATGATCCTGAAACAGAAGGAATTATTATGATCGGAGAAATCGGCGGAAGCATGGAAGCAGATGCAGCCCGCTGGATCAAAGATCATAAAACCAAGCCCGTGGTAGGATTCATTGCAGGTCAAACCGCTCCTCCGGGAAGAAGAATGGGACATGCCGGCGCCATCATCGGAGGTGCAGACGATACCGCTGCTGCCAAAATGAAGATCATGGCAGAATGCGGCATCAACGTAGTAGCCAGCCCGGCCGATATCGGCATCACCATGGCTGCAGCGCTGAAAAAATAAAATAAACTGACTATAAAGAGATCCCGAAGTTTCCGCTTCGGGATTTTTTTGTGCCTATCAGCTTGTTAAAACAAGATAAGCGGGTGGGCTCACCCGACAAATAAGGTTAATTTTACCTATATATTTTTGAAATGAGAAAATTGCTTTTTGCTTATCTTTTACTGTGCTGCTTTTCTGCAACAGCACAGGTTCCCGAATTTTCCTACACAGCAAAATGGGCGGAAATTGATACCCTGATCATTGCGAGGGATCTCCCCCGCTCTGCCCTCACTGAAGTGAACAAATTGTACGATCGCGCAAAACGTGAAAACCAACCAGCGCAGGCCATCAAATGCCTGCTTTATTCTTTAAATCTGGAAGAAAGAACAGGCGCTGCTGAAATTGGACTGCAGGTGCAACAACTTAAAAAAGAATTGGATCAGGCTACCGGAATTGCAGAAGAAAGCATCCTTCATATTTTACTGGCCAAAAAATACGAACGTATTTTTCAGGATCAGCGCTGGACCATTTTAGGCAGAAAAATAACCACCGCAGCCAGCAACCCGGATATCAACACCTGGAACGGAAAAGATTTCGAAAAAGCAATTGAGGCGCATTACAGTGCTGCACTGAAGCAGGCCAACCTGCTATATGCTGTTCCATTGACCCATTTTGATGCCCTTGTGCTGAAAGGGAATGATACAACCGGTGTTTTCAGAAACAATTTACTGGACCTGCTGGCTACAGAGGCGCTGGAATATTACAAGAACAATGAAACCTACAGCAGCAACCTGCCTTACCAAAAAACCCTGAGCAACCTTGCACTGCTGGCCCCTGCCGGTGTTTTCGTGCATACGCAGTTCAGTGCAAAGGAAGCCGGTGAAACCAATTTAAAAATCATCCGCCTTTACCAGCTACTGCTGCAAATGCACGGGCAGGCAGGCAACCGGAATATGATGGCCCGTTATGATGCAGACCGAATTGAGTGGGTCAACAGGAACACCCAATTCGCCAACAAAGAATCTGTATACCGTGCTGCATTAAACCAGTTGCGTAAAGACTACAACAATTCCATCATAGCTGCCAGATCTTTGTACCTGCAGGCAGCATTGGAGATGGATCTTGGCGCAACCTACGAACCCTTTGGCAACACCGCACACCGCTATGCTTTTAATACTGCATTGAAGATCATCGATTCGGCCAAACAATTGCTGGGAGATGCATCCTGGGGGAAAAACGGCTTCCATCGCCTGTATCAGCAAATCAATAAAGTAAACCTGAGTGGCAAGGTTGAGAAAAACAACCTTCCGGATCAACCCTTTCGCGCACTGATCAGTTATCAGAACCTCGATACAGTTTATGCCAGAGTTTATAAACTCAATTTCAGGGAATTTCTCCGGAACAATTACTTATTGGACTACGAAAAAATCATGGCAGGAAGCCAGCCGGCAGACAGTTTTGCACAGGCATTGCCCCGCACCGGCGACCGCCAGCAACATACTGTGGAAATCAAAATTCCCGGATTGCCACAGGGTGATTATTATATTATTTTCAGTTCAGGTAAAACATTCAGCACTACCAAAAATGCCATTTCCATCAGCCATTTTTCTGTTTCCGGATTAACCTATTTCAAAGACGGAAATCATTTTTTTGTAAGAGACCTGTATTCCGGGAAACCTGTTGTATCGGCAGATGTCACCATTTATACCAACAACTATCAGCAGAACATCTCCAACAACAAAAGATTCAAAACACTGCAATTGCTCAGCAGGGTAAAAACCGACCGCAATGGTAGTTTCAGGGTTGCGAATCCCGACAATTCATTCAACAACTATGTGTTGGAAATCAGCAGCAATAAAAAAATCCTGATTGCGGAAACAGAAGAAATGAACCTGTACCGCTATCCCACTTCATTCAACAATGATGAAAAAATACAGATTGAATATGAGCAGAACACCAGAAGAATGTTCTTTTTCACAGACAGATCTGTTTACCGTCCGGGACAGCAACTGCAATTCAAGGGCATTGCCCTCATCAGGGATTTCCTCACCAAAAAAAGCAAGCTGATTAAAAGCGGGGAGTCCATACTGGTTCGTTTGAGAAATACCAACAACCAGGTAATGGATTCCATTCGCTGTTCCCTGAACGGTTTTGGTTCCATCACCGGAGGATTCCGTTTACCCCAAACCGGTTTAACAGGAAGATGGTATATAGAAGCCAGCCAGTTCAACGGATCCCGGTATTCTTTCAGGATGGAAGAATACAAACGGCCCGACCTGATGGTGGTGCTGAACCGGATGAAACCGGCCTACCACATTTCAGACAGTATCAGGATCGGTGGGCAAACAAAAGCCTATGCCGGCAACGCTGTTGGAAATGCACGCATCTCCTATACCATCACCGCCAATATTTATTTTACCGGAAGAACCGATTATTATCCGGACAGGCTCCCCAATATACCGCCTGTTACCGGAGAAACCCTGTCGGATGCAAAAGGCAATTTTGAAATCCCCTTTACTCCGGACAGCATTGCCAGGCAGTACATGGTGGAAGTGACTGCCACCGACAACAATGGCAGAACGGCACAGCAACGCACCCGCTTTTTTGTGGCCGCACATGAAATGGAACAGCGCAACAAGCTTCCGGTTACGTTGGAAAAAAACAGTTTCACTGCAATAACCGCCGATATCAAAGATCGCTTTGGCAATACCTACGATTCCAAAGTGATCATCCGGTTGTTTAAAGCAACAACGCCCAACAGGCTCATTCGAAAACGTTTGTGGCAGCGTCCGGACCAGTTTGTGTTCTCCGGTGATGCGTTTGCGGTCACTTTCCCTAACGATGAATATACCAACGAGTCTGAATACCCTTCCTGGAATTTAACGCCGCTTACGCTGAAAGACAGCGTACTGTATGCGGGCGACAAAAAATCGGTTTCTTTGAACCCCGGCCAGATTGAAGCAGGGGTGTATAAATATGAAATCAGGGCTTTTGATTCTGCAGGACACCTGCTGGTAGTGAACCAGTATGTGTTTGTGTACGATCAGACCCGGAAACTATTGCCATTCCCCTCCTATCTGCTTCCCGGCAGTACTACAATAGAGGTATTACCCGGAGACACTGCCAGCCTGCAAAATTTCAGCAGCCTGAGCAAACGGTATATCACCCGTAAAATAAAAGCGGAATCCGATACCGGTGAACAGTTGTATCAGCATCTTCAGGCAGATGGAAATTCCATCCTGAACATCCCCATCAGCGAAAAACACAGGGGCAGGCTGATTGTTACAGACGCATTTGTTGCTGCAGGAAGATGTTATACCCGGCAATACATGGTTCAGGTTCCCTGGAACAATAAAAAACTACAGGTCAACTATATCACTTACCGGAAAGAAAACGAACCCGGCGGCAAAGAAACCTGGACCATTGAAGTGTTGAATCATGCGGGGAAACCGGCTGAAGCAGAACTGCTCACTGCCATGTACGATGCCAGCCTGGATGCAATTGCTCCGCAAAAATGGAATGTACCTGCACTTTGGGTATCTGAAAACTGGTCGGAGGAGTTTCGGAGCAGACAATTTGAAATTGCCTGGAACAGAGACCAGAGCGCATCGGATACCTGTGTGGATGAATTTTATTTAACCAGGGATCTGTTGGCAGGCAGCGGAAACGATTTCCTGAACTACAGCGGAATGAACAACAATCCAACCATTTTCCCGGGTGTTTGGATGAACAACTGCGACCAGGTATCCTCCGGTCCGAGGACTGAATTGTACGAAAAAGTTTTTGCCATGCCGGCTGCTCCGGAAATGCGTTCAGCTCCGGAAACAAACCTGAAAATCAGGGGAAACAGCGCCGCTGCCATCGCTGAAGCTGATGCCAACCAGACAGATGGAGCAGAAGAAATCCATATCAGAAAAAACCTGAATGAAACCGCATTTTTTCTGCCGCAATTGCAACCGGACAGCAACGGAAATGTCCGCTTCAGTTTTAGTTTTCCGGAAGCAGTTACTACCTGGAAATGGGTGAGCCTGGCCCATACCAAAGACCTGGCATTCGGCAGCAATACAGCAGAGATCGTTACCAAAAAAAATATCATGGTGCAACCCAATGCGCCGCGTTTCCTGCGCGAGGGAGACCATATTGAGTTCAGCACCAGGATTGCCAATACCAGCCAACAGGAACAGACAGGTGTGGTAACCCTTGAACTGATTGATGCAACCACCAACCGTTCCGTAGACGGATGGTTTCAGAATATTTTTCCACGACAGCATTTCAGTGCAGGTCCGGGAGAATCGGTGGTGATCCGTTTTCCGATCGAAATTCCGTTCAGCTTTAACAAGCCGCTGACATGGCGGGTGATTGCAAAGGCCGGCAGGTACAGCGATGGAGAAGAAAATACCGTTCCGGTGCTTACCAACAGACAACTGGTAACAGAAACCCTTCCGCTTTATTTGCCTAATGATACTACACAAAATTTCAGTTTCACTAAGTTGCTGCAACAGAACAACGATCGGATCAGCAACCAGTCTTTCACGGTAGAATATACAGTGAATCCGATATGGAATACCGTTATGGCCATACCCTACCTCACTGGTACTGCTACTGAAACGGCCATTCAACGCTTCAACCAATTATATGCCGCTCAACTGGGTGCTTATATCCTGAACAGAAGCCCTGTTGTTCGCACCGTATTTGAAGCACTGAACAAAGACAGTACTGTATTGCAAAGCAACCTTGAAAAAAATGCAGCCCTGAAACAATTGTTGCTGGAAGAAACGCCCTGGGTATTTGCAGCCGGAAATGAAACTTATAACATGCAACAACTGGCGCAGTTCTTTACCCGTAACACCAACAGCTTTGCGGCTTCGGAGTGGATCAGTAAACTGGAAGAAATGCAATTGCCCGACGGTGCTTTTTCCTGGATCAAAAATGGCCCTGCAGACCGGTATATCACACAGCATATCTTAACCGGTATCGGAAAATTGAAAAGACTGGGAGCGCTCAGTCCTGATCTTGCACTGCAGTTGAAGCCCTTATTGCTGAAAGCATTAAACTATACAGATGCTGCCATCAGCAGGGATTATCGGGAGCGCAGCCAATCAAAAGCCGTTCAGGCAATCGCTCCGCTTCCGTATACTCCTGTTGAATACCTCTACATGCGCAGTTTCTTCCGCGACATTGCTGTGAGCGACAGTTTGGCATATGCTTATTACTACAACCACTGCAAAACAGAATGGCAAAAGCAAAACAGTTATGTCCGCGCAATGATTGCACTCATCACCTACCGGAATAAGGATGAACAATGGGCCGTACAGCAAATTGTTCCTTCTTTGCTGGAAAACAGTATCAACAATCCCCTGAAAGGAATGTACTGGAAAACAACCTATACCCGTTCCTGGTTTCAATCTCCGGTAACGCACCAAAGTATGCTGATCAGTTGCTTCGAGGAAATCAACGGAAGTGAAAAGAAATATACACCAGCCATTAATGCCATGCGTACCTGGCTATTGTTAAACAAACAAACCAATAACTGGAAAACAGATATCGCTACCGCAGACGCCTGTTATGCATTATTGCTGAATGGCAGCAACTGGCTCAACAACAAGCGAAGCGTACAGATTGATCTGGGCAAATACAATATCAACAGCGCTACGCAAAAAACCACGGCCGGCAGCGGGTACCTGAAAGTGAATATCAACCCCGAACTGGTTGTTCCTGAAATGGGTCACCTCACAGTTCGGGTTCGCTCCAATGAGGCTGCGGCATCGGCGCAACCATCCTACGGAGGTATTTATTGGCAATACTTTGAAGATCTGAACAACATTACCGCAGACAGCAGCAGCGTTCCGCTTTCTGTTAGCAAGACACTGTTTCGCGAAAGAATAACGGATACCCGTACCGTATTGGTTCCCATAGGTGAAAATGAAGAAATCAGTATCGGCGATAAAATCGTTGTTCAGTTAACACTCAGATCAGACCGCGATATGGAATATATTCACCTGAAAGATATGCGGGCAGCCGGCATGGAGCCATTGAATGCCATCAGCGCCTACAAATGGCAAGAGGGTCTTGGCTATTATGAAAGTACCCGGGATACCAGGTCCGACTTTTTCATCGGATATTTGCCGAAGGGAACCTACCTGTTCAATTATGAAGTAACGGCAACGCATGCAGGCAGGTTCTCGGCAGGTATCGCCACGGTTCAAAGTATGTATGCGCCGGAATTCAGCAGCCATTCGGCGGGAATGACCATTCGGATTAAAGAGTAAACAACACCTATGATTGATTATATAATAGTGGGCCAGGGACTTTGCGGAACCTTTATGAGCTGGAACCTGATGAAGGCAGGCAAGAAGGTTTTGGTCATTGATGAATCGAGGCCATTCAGCGCCACCAAAGTAGCCAGCGGGGTTATTAACCCGGTTACCGGTAGAAGAATTGTACGCACCTGGGAAATTGAAAAGTTAATGCCTTTTGCGGTGCAGGCCTACCACGATTTAGGACATGAGTTGGGAACAGAACTGATCCGCCAGTGCAATATCCTCGATTTTCATTCCACGCCGCAGATGAAGCTGGCATTTGAAGAACGTCTGCCGGTTGAGCGGGAATACCTGCGCATTCCCGATAACAGTGATCAATGGTGGAATTATTTCAATCCTGCCTTCGGTGTGGGTGAAATTGTCCCCTGCTGGCTGATTGATCTGCATGCTATGTTGCTGGGATGGAGGAAAAAACTGGCAAACGACAATGCTTTACTGGAAGAACGTTTTGAACTGTCCGATTGTGTGATCGGCTCAACACAGGTGGAATACAAGGGTACCAGAGCTTCGAAGATTATTTTCTGCGATGGTACCGCGGGGTTCGATAACCCGTATTTTCATTTACTGCCCTATGCCAGAAACAAAGGACAGGCTATTTTTGCTTCCATCCCCGGCCTGCCCCCCAATCATATTTATAAACAGGGCATCAGCGTGGTTCCCTGGAAAGATGACCTGTTCTGGATCGGGTCCACTTACGAATGGAATTTCACCCACCTGAATCCCGATGCGGATTTCCGGGAAAAAGTAGAAAGACAGTTGCAGCATTGGCTTAAGCTGCCTTATACCATTGTAGATCACCAGGCATCGGAACGCCCGGCCAATATGGAAAGAAGGCCTTTCGTGGGATTGCATCCCGTGCAGGGTTCCGTTGGATTGTTGAATGGAATGGGAACCAAGGGTTGCAGCCTCTCCCCTTTCTTTGCTGCGGAGTTCACCGCTTACCTGCTACAGGGAACACCCATTCATCCATTGGCCGACGTACAACGTTTTCGTAAGATTTTAAGCAGATAATTTGTTACAAAAAATTAATATTGCGCTTTACCAGCTAAACTGCCAACATGCCCCATTCCGCCGAAGAGGTTCATGATCTGAGGATATTACCTGAACCAACCGATTCAGAAGATCAGTATATCATACCATTGCAATACAGGAAAATGGAAAACCTCCATATTGTTTTCTGGCTGTTCAAAGACGTGGCCTGGTGCATGGGTTTGAAGTGGTTGGGGATGGTGATGATTATTCCTACACTGATCATCTCTGTTGTCATCGCTTACAGAACCAGGCAGTACATGTCGGAGCTTAGTCACAACCTGGCTATTACTGTTTGGATATCTGCCAACTCTTACTGGATGGTTTCGGAGTTCCTGCATTTCGACAACAACATTATAACAGGGGAAATCACCTTCAAACACCTGTCACTGATTCCTTTTATTACGGGGATTTTGATACTGGGTTTCTATTACCTCATCTGGAAACCCGGGCATAAGAACGAAGCTTAAACAAACAAGCCCCACTCATCTTCAAAAGCGTCTTTCTGAAAAGTGGAGACCCATTGCTTAAAGAGCTCCCTGAATTTGTCCAGCGCTTCTTCGATCACTTTTTTATGTCCTTCATCTGCCCAGCCCATGAGTACGGCAAAGCCCAGTTGTTCGGACAATTGCTTGCAGTTGGTGCGGATCACAGCGGCATTCTCCATTTTCAATACATATAAATCCATGCTGATGGCGCCAATGATTTTGGGCGCAACAATCATGGCATTTTCATATATCAGCGCCTTGGTGGATGCCGGATGATTTTCCTCGCCGTCATCGGCCAGGTTTTCAGCAAAAGCGATCACCAGCCCAAAGGCCTCCCTCCATTGTTTATACATGGCTTTGGCAATAGCCCTGGCAGGGCCTCTGCGCCATTCCTCCCCGGCTTCATCGGGGCCAACTTTATACCGGCTGTCGTCCCACTCGGGCAAAAAATTCAGGTCATTTAAATCCATCAGTTGAAGATAATATAAGTACCGGGTATAACAATACTACTTCATTTCAATCTTTAGAAATCTGGCGGTATGACTGGTTTTGTTTTTGATCATCTCTTCAGGCGCACCCTCAAACAAAATGGTTCCTCCGCCATCGCCTCCTTCGGGTCCCAGGTCTATGATATGATCCGCCACTTTCACTACATCCAGGTTGTGTTCAATCACCAGCACGGTATTTCCCCGGTCCACCAGTTTATTAAGCACATCCAGTAAATGTTGTATATCCTGAAAATGCAGGCCGGTGGTGGGTTCATCTAAAATATAAAAAGTTTTACCGGTGTCTTTTTTCCCCAGCTCCGTTGCCAGCTTAACCCGCTGCGCCTCGCCGCCACTCAGCGTTACGGCAGACTGCCCCAACGTAATATAGCCCAGGCCTACTTCCTGCAATACTTTAATTTTACGATACAGGAATGGCACCGGCTGAAAAAATTCGCAGGCATCATCCACGGTCATGTTCAGCACATCGCTGATGGATTTTCCTTTATAACGGATCTCCAGTGTTTCGCGGTTGTATCGTTTGCCATTGCATTTTTCGCAGTTCACGTATACATCTGGCAAAAAATTCATTTCAATGACCCGCATACCACCGCCTTCACAAACATCACAACGTCCTCCCTTCACATTAAAGGAAAAACGGCCTGCATTGTAGCCGCGGATTTTAGCTTCCGGAACAGCGGCAAACAGGGTTCTGATTTCGGTAAAGAATCCGCAATAAGTGGCCGGATTGCTCCTGGGGGTTCTGCCAATCGGAGACTGATCAATTTCAATCACTTTATCAATATGCTCCAGCCCTTTTATCGATTTAAAAGGCATCGGGTTGCTTTTGCTGTTATAGCAGTGTTTGGAAAGTATCGGGTACAATGTTTCATTGATCAGGGTAGACTTTCCACTTCCGCTTACACCGCTCACCACCAATAATTTTCCCAACGGAAAAACAACATCCACATTGCGCAGGTTGTTGCCGGATGCGCCTTTCAGCACCAGGCTTTTCCCATTACCGGCCCTTCTTTCTTTTGGGATGGCGATGGATTTGGTTCCATTTAGATATTGAGCCGTATCGGAATTGCTTTTTAATACTTCCTGCGGTGTGCCGGCAGACACAATATGTCCCCCATATTTTCCAGCGCGCGGGCCAATATCTACCAGATGATCTGCAGCCATCATAATATCCTTATCATGTTCCACCACCAGCACGCTGTTACCGATGTTCCGAAGGTGCTGCAGTGCATGAATTAATTGCTGGTTGTCGCGCTGGTGCAGGCCAATGGATGGTTCATCCAGAATATAGGTAATGCCCTGCAACTGGGAACCAATCTGTGTGGCGAGCCGGATGCGCTGCGACTCTCCTCCGCTGAGTGAACGGGAGGGACGGTTCAATGATAAATAAGTAAGACCAACATCCAGTAGAAACTGAAGTCTTTCCCTGATTTCTTTCAGAATATCTTTGGCAATCAGGTTCTGTTTTTTTTCAAGTCTTTTTTCAATTCCGTTGAACCAGTTGTACAGCTTATCGAGATTGAGTTCGCTGATCTCCGCAATGTTTTTTCCATCTACCTTAAACCAGAGGCTTTCTTTTTTAAGCCGTTGCCCGTTACAGGTGGCACAGGTTTTCAGTTCCATGAATTTCTCCACCCACTCGCGCATCCCTTCGCTGCTTACACCCGCAAACCAACGCTTCAACATGGGAATGATTCCTTCAAACACCCCGTCGTAAGGTTGTGCAGCAGCATATTCGTCGAGGTCTTTCATCTCCGTTGAACCACCTTCCGGATTACCGTACAGTAAAATATTCAATGAAGCAGCGCTGAGTTCCTTAATGGGTTTACTCAGACTGATCTTGTGTTTTTTAGACAAAGCCTCCACATTGCGGTACATATAGGCTTCGCGCTGTTCACCCAACGGAACTATACCTCCTTCCTGCACCGATTTATCGGGATCAGGAATAATGGCATTGAGATCAATGGTATATACGTTGCCCAGTCCTTTACAAACAGGACAGGCACCATAAGGCGAGTTGAAAGAAAATGCATTGGGAGAAGGTTCCTCGTAACTGATCCCTGTTTCCTCGCACATCAGTTGCTTGGAAAACTGAATGGTTTTACCCGAATCATTGAGCAGAAGGAACAACAGGTCCTTTCCCATTTTAAGGGTTTGCTGTACGCTTTGGCTCAGGCGCACTTTCATATCCCGGGTTACCTGCAGCCGGTCAATCACTACTTCAATATCGTGAATCTTATAACGATCGGCCTGCAGTTTGGGCGTCAGGTCCATCACTTCCCCATCCACCCGCACTTTCAGAAAGCCTTTCTTGCGGATGTCTTCGAAGAGTTCGCGGTAATGTCCTTTCCTTCCGCGCACCAGCGGAGCCAGCAGGCTGATTTTCTTTCCCGCATATTTGGTAAAAATACGCTCAACGATTTCTTCTTCGCTGAACTTCACCATTTTCTTCCCGGTATTATAACTATAAGCTTCCCCTATACGGGCATACAGCAGACGAAGGAAATCGTAGACCTCTGTAACTGTTCCAACCGTGGATCGCGGATTCTTGTTCGTGGTTTTCTGTTCAATGGAAATAACGGGAGAGAGTCCGGTAATTTTATCTACATCGGGGCGTTCCATATCTCCCATAAACTGGCGGGCATAGGCGCTGAAACTTTCCATATACCTGCGTTGCCCCTCATTATAGATGGTATCAAATGCCAGTGAGGATTTACCACTTCCACTCACACCCGTAAATACCACCATCTTGTTTTTGGGAATGCGGATGTCGATGTTTTTCAGGTTGTGTTCGCGCGCACCGAAAACTTCTATAAAGTCTTCTTCCGGCAGGGAAGCCGAAACGGATGCATTTTGTTTTTTAGCCATACGATACGTAAATATACAAACAGCGCAGAGGCTTATTGGTGGAGAAAGGCAATTATTTGATGAGAATTTGTTTATCCTATAAATTTAATAGACTAATATTTGGTCATTTAAAGATTCCTTCTTAGCTTTGCACCAGTTCTTTAATATACTTATCAAGAAAGGCAGAGGGTCTTGGCCCTATGAAGCCTTGGCAACCCATACAGCTCACTCAGCTATATGAAGGTGCCAATTCCAGTCCTGTACAACAGGAGAAGATAAGTCAGAGTAATAGCAAATACAATATCTACCGGCAGGTACATTATATTCGGCCCATCTGACTTTCAGTTGGGCTTTTTTATTGCCCTTACCTGCTGTTGCTGTACAAACTTCATGGCAATACTGCTTTCCCCTCTTGAACGGTTTTAAAGATTTTTCAACATTATTCATTTCCTGCCTGTACAATAGGCAGGGCCAAACTGTTTAACATGCACACAGCCACCGCTTTGATTCACAGCATCCCGGTTGATCCGCTTACCGGCGCAGTATCCGTACCCATTTATCAAACCTCCACTTTTGTGCAGGAAGCCCCGGGCATCAATAAAGGGTATGATTATTCCAGAACCAACAACCCTACCAGGGCAACGCTGGAAAGCCTCGCAGCCGGTTTGGAACAGGGTTCTACGGGTATTGCATTTGCGAGTGGTCTGGCAGCCATTGATGCCATTGCCAAACTCCTGCAAACCGGTGATGAAATTGTTGCGGTGGATGATATATACGGCGGTGCGTACCGTCTGTTTACACAGGTCTATGAAAAATTCGGTATCAAAATCAATTTCACCGATACCAGCAACCCGGAGCATGTTTTTAATGCCATTACTCCCAAAACAAAATTAATCTGGCTGGAAACCCCTACCAATCCAACCTTAAAAATTTCTGACATAGCAGCCATTGCGAAAATTGCAAAAGTATCCAATTGTCTGCTTTGCGTAGATAATACGTTTGCAACACCTGCATTGCAACAACCGCTTTCCCTGGGTGCAGATATCGTTGTACACAGCGCTACCAAATACCTGGGCGGACACAGCGACCTTATTGCAGGTATTGTGGTAACAAAAGATCCGGAACTGGGTGCCCGGATCAAATACCTGCAAAATGCCTGTGGCGCCATTCTCGGGCCTTTCGACAGTTGGCTGGTTATCCGCGGTATAGAAACCCTCCACCTCAGAATAAGACAACATTGTACCACTGCGCTGGAGATTGCACAATTTTTACAAACCCATCCTGCAGTGGACCGGGTATACTATCCCGGCTTGCCTTCTCACCCCAATCATGCGGTAGCTAAAAAACAATCCGTCGGGTTTGGCGGTATCGTTTCCTTCAGTTTAAGGAATGATACGAAAGCTGCTGCTGTAGCGCTGGTGAGCAGTACGGGCTTATTTAAACTGGCGGAGAGCCTGGGAGGTATCAAGAGCCTGATTTCGCATCCGGCCAACATGACCCATAAATCCATTCCTGCCGAAAAACGCAGGGCAGCGGGTGTTTCAGACAGCCTGGTGCGGCTGTCGATTGGTCTGGAAGATGCATCCGATCTGATCAGCGATCTGAAACAGGCCCTGGATCAGCCATATACAGGAACAACCAACAACCATAGTACTCAACAAGTATCAACAACAGCGAACTAAACATGGAAGCACATAAACAACTCACCATCGGATTATTTGGTTTTGGCGTAGTGGGCGAAGGATTGTACAGAGTGTTACAGCAAACCCCCTCTCTCAAAGCAGGTATTAAGAAAGTATGTATCAAAAACCCGGAGAAAAAAAGAAATGCTCCGGCCAGCTTATTCACCACCAATAAAAATGACCTGCTCAATGATCCTGAAATCAATGTAATTGTGGAAGTGATCGACGATTCGGTAGCCGCATTCGATATTGTACAAACGGCATTGAAGAACGGTAAATCGGTGGTCAGCGCCAGTAAAAAAATGATCGCGGAAAACCTGCAGGCCATTCTTACATTGCAGCAGGAAACAGGCCAGTCTTTTTTATGCGAATCGGCCGCCTGCGCCTCCATTCCCGTTATCCGAAACCTGGAAGAGTACTACGACAACGATCTGTTACATTCCATCAAGGCCATTGTAAACGGCTCTACCAATTTCATCCTCACTAAAATGTTTGAGGAAAAACTGAGTTTTTCAGAAGCCCTGCTGCTGGCGCAGCAACTGGGTTTTGCAGAAAGCAACCCAAAGCTGGATGTGGAGGGCTATGATGCAGTGAACAAGTGGACAATTCTGCTGAACCATGCATACGGTATTGTTACCCATCCCGACCGGATTCTTTTCTCGGGTATTCAAAATGTACAGGGGAGCGATGCCGCAGTGGCCAGGGAAAAAAGTTACGATATCAAACTGATAGCACAGGCCAAAAAATTGAAAAACGGGAAAGTGGCGGCATTCGTATTGCCACAATTTGTGGAACTCAATGACCCACTTTCTTTTGTAAAGAATGAATACAACGGGGTGGTGATTGAGAGTGGCTTTGCAGATAAGCAATTCTTTTATGGCAAAGGCGCAGGTAGTTTTCCCACCGCTTCAGCCGTGTTAAGCGATATCGCTGCTCTGCGATACAACTATAAGTATGAGTATAAAAAACTGTACCACCACAAACCCCACCTCCTCACCAACGACTATTACCTGAAAGTGTACCTGAGTTTCGACGATTGGAAATATATTCCGAGAGAAGAATTTGAATGGATTGAGGAATGGCATGCGCAGGCGGAGAGAAAATACCTGATCGGGGTACTGCATTGCGAAAAGCTGGTTAGCGCCAAATGGTGGAAATCCAATAATACTTCACTGATCCTTACACCTGATCCGGTCATTGATAATCTCGATATCATTCACCTCAAAAAACGCAGCCTGGAACTGGCTGGCGTTGTATAAGCTTTTCTTGTTTTTTCGTTGTACAAGAAACCCTGTTCTGTGGAGCAGGGTTTTCTTATTGGCAGAAGGGCTATTACCTATATTTGCCGTATAAAACAGTTGCTGTGGAATTACTGAATACCGAATCGTTCAAGAAAGGCGTTTTACTAAGCTTAACCAGCGGCCTGGTGCTGATTGTACTTTCTTATCTCGGCGGAAAAGAAGACCTCTTCCTGCTGCTGAACCGCAACCTTGGCAGTGTGGCCGATTTTTTCTTCCACTATATCACTTACCTGGGAGACGGCATCATGTGGGTTCCTTTTGGCTTGCTGGTGCTTTATTTCAGGAAGAAATTATTCCCGATGATCCTCTTCGCCATCATCATTTCTACGGCAGTGGTACAGTTTGGCAAGCACTATGTTTTTGCCAATGAAGCAAGGCCAACCGCAGTCATCACCGATCAGTCCCTGGTGCACACTGTTGAAGGCGTGGAACTGCATAAATCCAACAGCTTCCCTTCAGGGCACAACACCACCGCCTTCAGTATTTACCTGCTGGCCTGCCTGGTATTGCGCGCAAGGTATTTCTGGCTGCCCGGCTTCTCCCTGGCCCTGCTAACGGGTTATTCCAGGATTTACCTGGCACAACATTTTCCGTTGGATGCAGGAGCCGGAATGATTGCAGCCGTAGTATCTGTATACAGTGCTATGGCCCTACAACAAAAATGGTTCAGCAAATCCGGAACTTAATCCTTCCACCTCCATTCACCGGCAATCTCCAACGGAACTTTCAGGTTATTCTTCAACAGGAAAGCCCTGGTTTCTTCATCGGAAAAAGGCTTTGCCTTAATCTCTTTTGCATCGGCAATCCCGTAAAGCAGCATGGCTCCGTTGCGAACAGTGCTTTTAATTCCCTTTTCATCCACCAGTTTAAAATCGTCGCAGTCTGCATGATAACAAGGCCCCGCATTGTTGGGCAGTTTACCATCTGCGCCACCACCGGTAGGTATCCCCTGCAACATGAAAGGCTGATGATCGCTGTGCAACCCGGCGCCAACTCTAAATGAATTTTTGTAGCTTGTATCGTAACCAAGCGTGTGTGCGCCGATTGCCATAAAAAGTTCTTTGCTTTCTTCCGCAGTGGTGGAATATCCCTTTGGATCGTTGGTCATATCATAATTGAGCATGTAACGCAACTGGCGGATGCTTTGATCTTTCACCGCTTCATCTACATAAGCCCTGGAACCAAGCAGTCCTTCTTCTTCTCCCATGAACAGGATGAATTCAACCGTACGCGCAGGATGAAGTTTCAGCGCCTGGAAGGTCCTGGCCATATCAATCACCGCAAATGAACCAATACCATTATCAATGGCGCCGGTAGCAAGGTCCCAACTATCAAGGTGTCCGCCCACCACAACTTTTTCACGGGGGATGGTTTTGCCTTTGATAGTGGCAATCACATTTCTGGCCTTGATCAGGCCGGAGAAGTTGGTCATGCTGATAGAAGCATATTGTTTACCGGCAGCCAGTTGCTCTTTTAGTTTCATGCCGTCTTCCTTGCCAATACATACGGCTGGTATCGGAATCAGTTTGCCGGTTACAGATGCAGTACCGGTTAAAAGGATTCCTCCGGTTGCTGTATTGATGATGATGACACCCTTTGCTCCGTATTTGGTAGCCAGCGCCGTTTTCTCGGAACGATGCAGGCTCTTGGTGCCGGGCTTGGAGCCAGGTAATACGCCCAGGTATACAACTGCAATTTTGCCTTCGGCTTTTCCGGGATTCGCAAGGTAGTCTTCCTCCAGTCCATTGCCCATATCGGCCAGTTCAAGATGAACCGATGCCTGTACAGGAGAATGCGCCAGTGATACGGATTTAACAGGTTGCAAGTGGGAAGCATCCGGACCGATCTCTACAGTCAGTTCCCCCCGGCTCCAGCTCTCTACTTCAAATGGCTGGTACCGCACATCTTTGAACCCGTATGACTTCAGTAAGTTAAAAGCGAATTCCTCCGCTTTCTTCCCGTTCTCCGAACCGGTTAACCGGTGTCCGATGGTTTCAGTGGCAGTTTTAAGGCTGCTGTATGCTTTGGAATTATTTTGTACTTCTGTATTGATCTTGTCAAATACAGTTTTCCATCCGGGGTTTTCCTGTGCCTGAATGACAGCGCAGAAAATCAAACCGGCAACAACAGAGAGAATACGATGGTTCATAAGCAAAAAAAGATGCGGACCTTGCAGTTAGTTTTTTAAAGTCCAATTAGCATAAAAGTTTCTGAGTGTAAAATAAGCTTTCTTTTTCTTCCCATCACCGGTTAGTAATCCTTTTCTGTTCCATCCATCCTGTACACCGGGCAGCAGTCGTTTGGGGGAACGGAAATCGGCCAGGATCCAGGGGCTCATTCCACGTACACCGGGTATATTCATAATCATTTTCAGGTTCTGCTCGTAGAGATATTCCTGGTATTCCTCCGTCCATCGTTCTTCTTTGGTTCCATGCAGTCCGTATTTGGCATCACCGCCAAACTCTGAAATCACTACCGGCTTATGGTAGCCGATTACCCATTTCATATTTGGCGCATCTTTCAGCGATCCGCCATACCATCCGGTGTATTGGTTAAAAGCAACAATATCGAGGTGCTGCCCAATCGAATCGTTCACCATATGTACGCCGTTGTTATCGGTATGCTGTTCCAACGCTGCGCTCACCAGCCGGGTGGCATCCTGCAGCCGGGCCTGCCGGATCAGTTGCAGCAGAAAATAATTTCGTTCGGAAGTGGGTGGTGTTTCATTGGCAACAGACCAAATGATCACCGACGCTCTGTTCTTATCCCTGCTGATCATTTCGGATAATTGTGCAGCCGCATTGTGCAATACGCGGGGATTGGAGAAATCAATGGTCCAGTAAACCGGGATTTCGTCCCACACCATCATCCCCATGCTATCTGCTACCTGCACCATGTATTCATTGTGCGGATAATGCGCCAGCCTTACATAATTACAGCCTAGCTGCTTTGCGCGGCTCAGCGATTCAATGGCTTCTGTCCGGCTGTTGGCCCTGGAGCCTTTGGCGCTGTTTTCTTCATGCATGGAAATTCCTTTCAGTAAAACCAGTTTCCCGTTCAGTAAAATATCCTGTCCGGCAGTTTCAATGATTCTGAAACCGATCCGGTCTTTTAGTTCTTCCCGGTCTGTACGAATGATACAATTGTATAAGACCGGCTGTTCGGGGCTCCAATAGATGATTGAATCCACATTGATCTCGAATGCCGCTCTACCCGTTGAATCGGTTGCCAGCTCTGTGCTTACACCCAATTCAGGAATTTCAATCTGCACCGGGCTGTTGGATGCAAACCGGCTCAGTTGCACATAACCGGCTATCTTATGCGCATTTCCCCTGGCCAGTTGCAATGCATAATCCCGGATATAGATGTCCGGCGTTTCAACCAGGGTTACATCCCTAGTAATACCTCCGTAATTAAACCAATCCGTATTGATTCCGGGAACCCCGTCTTTGATCCGCCGGTTGTCTGCTTTTACCACCAGGAAATTGCTGTCTGTATTGAGGTAAGGAGTGATATCAAAATCGAAGGAAGTAAAGCCGCCTTCATGTATCCCGAGTTTATGGCCGTTCAGGTATACTTCGGCGCGGTAATTGACTGCGCCAAAATGCAACAATAAGCTGTTTCCTTTTTTCAGTGGCGGATATTGAAAAGACTGTTTGAGCCAGATGGTGCCTTCATAATAAAACAGATTTTCTTTCTGCGAGTTCCAGTCGCCGGGTACCTGCATCTTTGGAGAACGGTTAAAATCATACTCCACCAGCTCCTGCTTATTTTTAGCGTGATAATTGTTGTAGAACGCAGATGTAGAAGCCTTATCCACCACATCGTATGGCTGGTAGCGGTAATTGTAATAGCCCGTTTCGTAAGGGTCAATAATATAATGCCATTGCCCGTTCAAAGAGCGGATCTTTCTGTTGTATACATTCTGCAATGCGGGCTGAGCCGGAAGCAGTATGGGCAAAAAGCAGAAAAGGAATAATGCGATTATTCCTTTTCTGATGATCGGTTGAATGCAATTCATGCAATAGAATTTTTATTTCAGCCAGTTTACTTTAGCTGTTTTCACATCCCTGGAGTTGGTGCCAATCATAATCTGGAATTCTCCGGGCTCCCAGTCGTATTTCAGATCATAGTTGTAGAATTTCAGGTCTTCCGGTGTAATGGCAAAAGAAACATCTTTAGATTCTCCTGCCTTCAAACTGATTTTCTGGAATCCTTTCAATTCTTTCACCGGCCTTGTAACAGAGCCTACCAGGTCGCGGATGTACAACTGCACTACTTCCTTACCTTCCACATTGCTGTTGTTGGTAACGGTAACGGTTGCAGTCAGTGTTTGATTTCCTTTCAGGTTAGCTGCACTCAACTTCACTTCGCTGTACTGGAAATCGGAATAGCTCAATCCAAATCCAAACGGATACAACGGCTCGTTGGAAACATCCAGGTAATTGCTCTGGAATTTCTGGAACCACGGACCATTCAGCGGACGGCCTGTATTCTTATGATTGTAGAACAGCGGTATCTGACCTACATTCTGCGGGAACGTGGTAGACAGTTTACCGGATGGGTTTACGTTACCAAATAAAACATCCGCAATGGCGTAAGGCGCTTCACTACCGCCAAACCAAACATTCAGGATGGCTGGTACATTCTGTTGTTCCCAGGTAAGGGTTAAGGGCCTTCCGGTAAACAATACCAGCACAACCGGCTTACCTGTTTTCAGCAGGGCGCTTAATAATTTTTTCTGTACAGCAGGAATATCCAGGTTGGTTCTACTGCTGCTCTCTCCGCTCATTTCAGCACTTTCTCCCAATGCTGCAACAATTACATCGGCCTGATTGGCAACCGCCAGGGCTTCATTTAAAATCACTTCTTCCGGGCGGTTGTCTCTTTTCAGAGATTTACCAAACATGCCGGCTCTTTCTTCAAAAGCTGCATCGGCGTCGAGGTTGGAGCCCCTGGCATACATGATCTTCACCTGGTCGCCCACCACTTCTTTTAAACCGGTCAGCAGAGAAGTGGCTTTGCCCAGGTTAGCAGCTACGCTCCATGTGCCACCCATGTTTTCCTTGTTATCGGCCAATGGTCCGATCAGTGCAAGTGTACCGGTCTTTTTCAGGGGCAATACTTTATTTTGATTTTTCAGCAGCACAAAACTCTGTGCAGCAGTGCTTCTTGCTTCTTTCCGGTTGGCATCGGTAAACACTTCTGTTTTAGCCCTGTCTTCATTTAAATAGCGGTACGGATCTTCAAACAGGCCGAGTTTATATTTGGCTTCCAGAATTTTACGGCAGGCCTCATTGATTCTTTCAAGGCTCACCTTACCCTCTTTCAACGATTTAGCGGTAGTGCTCAGCAATCCTTCTGCTACCATGTCCATATCCAGTCCGGCCATCAACGCTTTGGCAGACACGGTCTGGTAATCTCCGATACCATGTGCAATCATTTCGCTCACACCGGTATAATCAGATACTACCAGTCCTTTAAAGCCCCACTGTTTTTTCAGCAAATCGGTCAGCAACCATTTGTTGGCAGTAGCAGGTACTCCGTCAATTTCATTGAAGGAAGCCATTACAGAACCCACACCGGCATCCACCGCCGCTTTATAAGGAGGCAGGTATTCATTGAACATTCTTACGCGGCTCATATCGGTGGTATTGTAATCCCTTCCCGCTTCGGCGGCGCCGTACAGTGCATAATGCTTCACACAGGAAAGCAGCGTATTGTTTTTAGACAAATCATTTCCCTGGTATCCTCTTACCATTGCTTTGGCTATCCGGGAGCCCAGGTAAGGATCTTCTCCGCTCCCTTCTGAAACCCTCCCCCATCTTGGGTCGCGGGAAATGTCTACCATTGGGGAAAAGGTCCAGTTAATACCATCGGCACTGGCTTCATTGGCCGCAATGCGTGCACTACGCTCAATCAACGCCATATCCCAGGTACAACTAAGTCCCAGCGGAATAGGGAATACCGTTTCATAGCCGTGAATCACATCCATGCCAAACATCAAAGGGATTTTCAGGCGGCTTTGTTCCACTGCCAGCTTCTGTACTTCTTTGATTTTAGCGTAAGATTTGATATTAAACAAGCCTCCCACCTTCCCGGCAATGATCTTTTTGGCAATGTCCGTACTGGCTGCAGCGCCTGTTACAAAATCATTGGAGCTGGGCAGATTCAACTGTCCCAGTTTTTCCTCGAGGGTCATTTTTTTCATCAACTGATCGATGAACGCATTCATCTTAGCATCCTGCGCACTGATGGCTGAGCATGCAAGCAGCATCAACAAAGCGAGTGCAATCGTTTGTAATTTTCTCATTATTCAACATTTAATATTTTAAACTGATCTGATACGCCGTTTTCATTGATTGCTTCAATAGTATAGTAATAGGTCTTTTTACTATCCATTCCTTTAAACCAATATTCATTGGCATCGTGCACCATGATGCAGTTGTAGAGCTTATCGGGTGCAGTTCCGTAATAAATATTGTATGCATAGGCATTGTTTACCGGGCTCCATCTGATCCATGCGCTGCGTTTGTCCTTTTCGGTGCGCAGCACCATGAACTGTTTTACCTCCGATGGCCTTGCGCCATTTCCCTTTCCAAATACCCGCAATCCACTGATGGCAAATTTACCGCTTGCCATATGAATATTTTCCATTTTTATGAAACGGGTAGCCGCCGGTGTTTCCAGTTCTATATAATCGTGTGGCACATCGGTGGCATTGTTGCTTTTATCTGCCAGTACCGTCCATTTTTTCCCGTCTACAGAACCATAGAGTTTGTACTGGTGATAAAGATCGGTTCTCTTACCCAGTACATCCGCATCCTGGTCGGCGTAATTGATCTGGATGGCATATACCGTGGACACCGCTCCCAGGTCGGTCTGGATCCATTCTCCGGCATTACCGGTTGCCGCACTCCAGTAAGTTTTCATCTGCTCATCCACGGCATAATTGGCGGCATAGCTACCGTAGGTGGAAGAAACCATTACGGGCTTCTGATAGTTCAATAACATCCATCCGGTAAAGTCCGGATTCATTTCACGCGGGTTATTTTCCTTTTTCCGGAAAGCAGGCAGGTAATGCGGATAGTCTCCAAAAGCCGTGCTGCTCCACATTACATCGTCTTTATCAAATCCGGCGGGCCAGATACCGATCCTTCTTTCAAAATTATTTTTAACCGAAAGCATGATGGTACTCACATGCCAGTACTGATCGTTATTGTCTTTGAATGTTGCGCCATGGCCCGCTCCCCTGGCAAAGCCTCCGAGTTTCATACTTAGCGGATCGGATTGCTCTGTATAAAAACCCAGCGGGCTGTCTGCAACGGCCACCCCATCGGCATATCCGCTGAACTCCGTACCCGGAGCTCCGTATTGGAGATAGTACTTGTTCTTATGTTTGGTAACCCAGGCACCTTCCATAAAGGGATCCAGGAAGGTATTGTCCATGTGTTCACCAAACCGCTGCCATCCATACCGCCACGACTTTAAGGAATGCATTTCCTTTCGGGAACCGATTGGCTGAAAGGTTTTTCTGTTCAGTTCTATTCCATACAGGGGGTATACATTGCTGCTTCCGTTGTACATATAGAACCTGCCGTCGTCGTCGGTAAAGAATGCAGGATCCCAGCCGCCGATCTCAAAAGAATCCACCAGGGGTTTCCAGTCGTTGGCCTTTGGGTTGGTGCTCATCCATAATGTGAACTTACTGGTATAAGTAGATCCAAATACCAGCATCGTATCTCCCACAATACCCACTGCAGGCGCGCAAAGCTCATCGTAGCCCTCATTCCAGGGCCGCAGGAATTTTCTGGAAATAAATTTCCAGTTCAGCATATCATTGCTCCACCAGTATCCCCACTGGTTGGTGCTGAATAAATAATAATCATTCTTATAATTCACGATCACCGGATCTGCCGTGGCACGGTGCCTTCCCCACTCCGAAAAATTAGGGATGGGTGTAAAACCATAATCTACATTGATGGGATTACAATAGGTTTTTTGCTGGGCGTGCAGAGGTGCTGACCCTGCAGTGCAGGCCATCAGCAATAAAAAAAATACAATGTTCTTTTTCATACAAGGATTTCATTCATTAAAGGTAAGGTGCGGTAAAACCAAGGTTCCGCATCCCTCTCTTCAGTTCCGGGCAGGAACCCAGCAGGTTCCAGACCAGTTTGGTTCTGTGGTTTTCAATCATGACAATAACGGGTCCCTGGTCAATCGCCAGTGTTGAACCGGCAAACCACTGATCCTGTAGTTTAAAGGCATCTGCAAATCCATAAGTGCCCCATATTTTATCTCCCAGTTTATAGTAAAAGAATTTCAACGCAGCCATGCTTTCCGTTGGTGTATAAGGAAAAGATGAAAGCGCCGCAGTAGGACTGATTACCCCGATATCATTGTTAGGCTGATTGGCAGCATATCCGTTGGGAATATCACTTGCCGTAAGTCCCCAGCAATTGGCGCCGTAGCCCAGGTAACCTTTGGGGTTCTGTTTGCAATACTCATAGTTGATTTTGGTATGATTCACCACCTGTTGCTGATAATCTGCATAACGGTCTTTCAACCCGTTGGGATCAACACCCAGGAAAGAATAATGTGAAAAGAACAAAGGGCCGCCGTAGGATCCGCCAAGCGGCAGGTTGATATTGTAATAGGTACTTCCGGTAACCATTCCGCCGCTTCTGGCAAATCCATTGTGATAAACCGTTGAAGGGATAGAATCCGTATTGGATGAAGCGGCCAGCAGGTAAGTAACCAGGCACTCATTCCATCCCTGAATCTTCAGGTTCATATCCCAATTGTAGTTGGGGCTCCAGTGCCAGTACAATACCTGCTGATTCCCGTTTCTGAACCAGTTCCATTCCACGGCATTCCAGATGGCATTGATGTCTGCGCGCAGATTGGTTTCTGCAGTACCCGCCCCGTCAAAATATTGACGAGCGGTAAGCAGGCCCGCGATCAGGTAAGCCGTTTCCACCAGGTCAGCTCCATTGTCTTTGGTGCTGAAGGCAACGGTTTTACCCGTGGCACCATTCAGCCAGTGCGGAAAAGCACCATGATATTTATCGGCCGTATTTTTGAGGAAAGACACAATAGTCTGCATTCTTTCCAATCCCTGAGCCCTGGTAATAAAGTTTCTGCTGATAGCAACAGGAACAGCCATGATCCCAAATCCGCTACCCCCGGTAGTAACCACATCGCCCGAGGTATTCCGTTCTCTCGCAAGTCCGGAAACCGGATGGGCAAAATCCCAGAAATACCGAAAGGTTCTTTTCTGAACCGAGTCCAGCAGGGCCTCATCGCTGATCTGCGGAAATTTATCTGCCGGATCAATCTCGGTGGCAAAGCCCACATTCAGGGCAGTAGTCAATGCACCCTTCTTTACAGATTTCAATGTATTGTCTGCATACAGCGTGAACCGGTTCAGGTATTTGAGCGGAGCAACGGGTGTAAGCACAATAGTGCTGTCACCGTTTTCATAACTGTAGTTTACAGCAACAACAGCTCCACCCGAAGAGATACTCACCGAACCGGCCACCGTTGAACGGTCAACCGTATTGTTCAGGCGAATTTTAGCAACAACGTTTACCGGGTAATTGTAATTGGCTTCCCCAAAAACGCCTGTACCGTTCAGGGTAGCGGTAATCACCGCCAACGGAACCGGTGTTGGTTCCGGCTGAACAGGGGTGGGGTCCTGCTTTTTACTGCATCCTGCACAGAACAGCCAGGTGCTTAACAAGATCATGGTAAAGCGAACTACTTCTTTCATTGTATCCGGTTAAAATATAAGTGTAGACATGGAACGCGGCAATGCAGTGATCTCTGCCGCTTTTCCATTGATCCATAAATAATAAGGAATGGCAACATTGGCCTGGTTCATTACAATCACCACCGTTTTACCATCATTATTCTTAAATGCAGTAGTCAGTAACTGGCTCCTGCTGGCGCTGGCGCTAACACGTTTGGCACCGTTGGCAATGAATTTAGAGAAGTGTCCGATATAATAATAAGCATTGGTAAAAATCAGCTCATCGTTCTGCAGGTTTCCGTGTACGGGTGCAAAACAGAAATTCAGTGCATGATTGGGGCCGCCGGTTTCGTCGAGTACCAGGTTCCAGTCGGTAAACCCAACCATCCCATTGTTGAAATCGTTGATCATGGATTTACCATAACGCTCTCCCAATGCCCAGTCTTTCATTCGGGCATAATCGAATTTTTCTACACAGCCCTCGGTAAAGAAAATGTTCTTATCCGGAAAAGACTCATATACTTTTCTGATATTGTCGTACATGTTTTCTCCCCCGCTCCAGTTTTCGTACCAGTGAAAACCTATACCCCAGATATACTTAGCAGCAGCCGGGTCATTGAAATAAGTTTGTGCACGCTGGTAAATCAGGTCTCTGTTGTGGTCCCATGCAATAATTTTTTTGGATGCATAACCTGCTTTATGCATAGTGGGTCCCAGGTAGTTTTTTACAAAATCACGCTCTTCTTCTGCAGTGAATATGCAGCTTTCCCATCTTTGTTTGGCCATCGGTTCATTCTGAACAGAAATACCCCACACAGGCATTCCTTCTTTTTCGTAGGCCTTGATGAATTTGGTATAATAGTTGGCCCAGCTTTGGAAATATTCAGGTTTTAATTTACCCCCCTGCATCATATTATTATTGTCTTTCATCCAGGCCGGTGGAGACCATGGGCTTGCAAAGAGCCTCACTTTACCGCCCGCAGCAGCAGTTGCCTGTTTAATCATCGGGATCTTGAATTTACGATCGTGCTCAATGGAAAAACTGCTGAGAGCCTTGTCGCCCTCTTTTACATAAGTGTACTGGTCGCTGCTGAAATCACAACTGTTGATATTGGTTCTGACGATGGAGTACCCAATTCCCTCCTCCTTATCAAAATAAGCTTTCAGCAAACGCTCCTGCTGAGGTCTGGATAATCTGGCAAAGGTTTCAGCAGATGCATCGGTGATGGCAGCGCCAACGCCCATATAGGTTTGAAAGGTTTTACCAGGTTCAACAAATACACAGACCTGGGTTTCCATAGGCTGGCCCATTTGCTTAAACTCAACTGTTCCGGTTTTGGTTAAACGGAGATCCGTGTTCTCCGCAGTAGTATAGACTGTTACTTTTTGGGGTTGTGCTAATGCAGCGGTAGTCAGTAACAAAGAAAGACCTGCTGCGGCTAAAGCTTTATTCATCATGATACAGATTTTTTAAATTACAAAACTGGCAACAGCGCCCGGCAACAGTTTGGATTGTAACCAGCGGCCGTTGAGGCGAATATTGAAAGATTCCTCGGCATCACCATTGTTCATGGTGATGATTACTTTTTTTCCTGCGGGGGTAATGAAAGCCACCGTATAAATATTGCCGGCATCCGTACTGAAAATTCTTACAGAACCTGCAGGAACAAATTTAGATGCATGCGCAACAATATAATACGCCACATTCCTGGTTACCGTTGAACCGGATACGGTAAGCGCGCCTTTGCATTCCGTGCAACCTCCGGGTGTATGCGGGCCATAGTTGGGATCATTGGCCAGGTTCCATTCCAGCGCCACTTTACTGTGATTCTTTGCGGAACCAATGATTACATTTTTCAGGTGCCATTTCAGATCTCCGTCGAAAGTTCCATTCTTACCGGTCCACTGCTCGGTAAAATAAAGCGACTTATCGGGGTGTGCATTCTTTACCTGGGAAAGCGCGCTGATGTCTCCATTGTACAGGTGAAAAGCGGAGCCATCTATGTATTGTTTGGCCTGCGGATCATTCAGCACCGTGATCGGGTATTCGGGGTGATCGCAATTGTGATCCCAGATAACAATTTTTGTGGTAATGCCCGCAGCGCGGAACTGCGGTCCCAGGTGATTTTTAATAAAATCCGCCTGCTGCAGGGCAGACATCACCATACTGGGATTGTTGCCGCCATGCTGTGGTTCATTCTGTATGGTTAATGCATCCACGGGAATTCCCTTTGCCTTCATTTCCTGAATATACTTCACCAGGTATTTTGCATAAACGCTATAGTATGCCGGAAGCAGGCTTCCGCCCATACTGTTCTGGTTATCCTTCATCCATACCGGCGGACTCCAGGGGCTGCCCATGATCCTGATCTGAGGATTAATGGCCAGTATCTGCTTCAATACCGGAATCAGGTCCAGGGTATCTTCCGCAAGGGAAAACCGGTTAAGTTCCGGATCTGTTTGTCCGGCCGGCAAGTCGTTGTAACTGAATACACGGCTGTTTAAATCGGAAGCGCCCACACTGATCCGCAGATAACTCACACCAATGGAAGATTCATCGTTTCCGAACAGTTCATTGAGCAGAGTTGTTTTTGCAGAAGCAGCCATCTGATTAATCAGGGTGGCACTTCCCCCCGTGAGTGTATAACCAAATCCGTCGATGGTTTGATACACCGTAGCCGTATCCACATCAATCATGGTAAACGCATTGTTGGGAGCGCCTGTATTCAGTACAACCGATTGCTTGTTGAGCAACAGCGACTGGTCTCCGGTGGTTACCCAACGGTAAACGGTTTGGCCGGCAGGGGTTTCGGGGCCATTCCCGGACCCATCTGTATTATTTTTTGAACAGCTCCAGAACAACAAAGGAGAACTCAGGAGCAGCATTTGCTTGAACATAAAGGAGAGTATTATCACAGTACAAAAATTTATTGGTAAAACAACAAAGATCCGTTGCTTCTTGCCACTACCAGTGCTTTCCCTGCACCGGCATACCTGATCCATTTGGCATCCCGCACTTCTCCTTCAACAGCCGGTAATGATGCACCGGCGCGGAAGGTTTTTCCGGCGGGGTCAAAAGAAAAGAAAGTGGGTAATAAAGCATCATAGCGTCCTTCATAAGGACCTACCCCGTAAAAATTTCCGGCCCCCAGGAAGCCATTGTTTTTACCGGAAGTTGCCGCGGCAAAACTAAACAGCGGCGCCAGTTGCAATTCCTCCGGTAAAGTTATTGATTGAAATCCACCTTTCCCGTTATTGAGGAAACAGGTTGAAGCCAATATTTCGGCCTTCCCTTCGGTATAATCTTTAAACAGGTCGTAAAACATAAACTGAACCGTTTTGCCTGCTACTTCTTCATATTTCAGGTAGGCTTTTTTCAGCACAGGTAAAGCCCGTTCCAGTTCATCCTTACCCAAAAAGGTATATTCCTTCCCATCAATGGTATAACACATCACCTGCTCAACGGTACCGTTGCGGTCAAAGTCTTTTACATAGAGTTTTACCGGGCCGTTCTTGCCTGCAACCAGTTTGCTGTTCAGCCCCCAGTTACCCGCGAGGATATCGGTGTATCCGTCGCCGTTCACATCCGTGGTGTACAAACATTGCCATAACCCGGTAGAAGCGGGAATCTCCGCTTCTTTAAAGCGCCCATGCATATTCAGGAACAGTTTCACCGGCATCCATTCTCCTGCCAGGAGCAGGTCGTCCCAGCCATCTTTATTAAAATCGGCCACCGCAGTGCTGGTAGCCATTCCCACATTGTTCAGGTTGATCACCGAAGCATCGGCCACCGCAAACACGGCATTGCCTTTGTTCACCAGCAGGTAAGATGGCTGGGCAATACCATATTGCTTTGCATCGGCGATGCCGCTGATGAAGAGATCCGTATCACCGTCCCTGTCAAAATCGGTCGTGCTTACCGAAGACTTGTTTTTTAAAATGGTCGGGATCAGTTGATCGGATAATTTGAAATTCCCCTTACCGTCGTTCAGGTAAAAATGATCCGCCAGTTCGGGCCTGCCATCATCATACTGGTTGCCACCGCTTACAACATAGAGATCCGGCCAGGAATCCTTGTTGGCATCAAAAAAAACAGCATCCACTTCTTCCGAAGCGGCCTGCATTGCAAAAACGGATGCATCGGTAACACGAAATTGCCCGTTTGCAGACTGCACCATCAACTGACCGGACTGACCCGACGCCCCGCAAACATAAAAATCATCAAGGCCATCCTTGTTCACATCAGCCACTGCCAGTTTGGGTCCCCTGGCAGACAACTGGTGCGGAATCAGGTATTGACGATTGTAATCGATAAAATCATTTTCAGTATGCTTCCAAGTGATGCCCACCTGTTGCGTAATATCTTTCAGCAAAGGAGCTGCAGGTGCAAAGAACCGGTTGTAATCAAAGCCCGGAATGGCATCCGCCTGGTTCAGTTTGAGCTTTGTTCCCGCTGCAATATTTTTTATCACCTGGTAACCCTGGTCCGGCCATACCACCAGTATACTGTCGATATTTTTTTGGTTGTTCAGCCCAAAATGAAGAACAGGCTCTGAAGCGGATTGAAATCCGCGTGTAGGCATCAGTTGTTGATACTGCATACCACTGCCGCCGAAGAGATACAGCTTTGCGCCGATGCCGTTCTTATTGGCATTGTTTCCGTTAAATGTTACCGAAATACTGTTGGTATTAGGTGAATTATTTTTAAGGATAACAGCGGGCGCATCAATGGCATTGATGACAATGTCTACACGGCCGTCATTGTCCAGGTCTGCATAAGACGCACCATTGTAAAAGCCCTTCATACCTGCAGTTCCCCAATCGGCGCTGACATCTGTAAACCCAAGATGTCCGTTGCCTTTAAACAGGAAGGGATGTGCGCTGCCATCGGGCATTTTGGAAATCAGTTCATCATCGAATTGATTGGTGGTATTCAGTTTCTGCTGCGCCTGCATGGCAGATACATACTGAATATAATCCAGGTCCAGTGCGCGTTTTACAATGCCGCTGCTGATGAATAAATCCTTGTTGCCGTCGTTATCAAAATCGGCAAACAAAGGACCCCAACTCCAGTCAGTTGCCGCAACACCACTCAACAAAGCGGTTTCGCTGAAAGAAACCCCATTGCTATTGTTATGCTGAAGACTGTTTTTGGAATATTGTTTCTGGTAGCCGTTCATTTCCAGTTTTACCTTGTAGATATCCGGATTTTCATCGCTGCCATATGTCTTGAGTTGTTTTTCATCCGGGGGAAGCATATCCACCGTGATCAGATCGGGCTGGCCATCGTTGTTGTAATCGGCCACATCATTCCCCATGCTGAAGCGGCTGTAATGCCTGAAATGAGCAGCCCCTTCTTCTTTAAAGGAACCGTTCTGCTGATTCACATAGTAGTAATCATTTTCGTGGAAATCATTGCCGATATAAATATCCTCCCAGCCATCGTTGTTCAGGTCTGCCACGGCCAACCCCAGGCCATAGCCCAGGCTGCTTTGGTAAATGCCCGCGGCGGCAGATACATCCGCGAATTTTCCGGTGGTGGCAACATCGTTCCGGAACAGCCGGTCTCCGGCCAGTGAATCATAATGGCGGCGGTTACTGGTATCCACAATATTGGCATGCGGCCTGCTGGATTGGTTCAGGAGGTAACAATCCAGATCGCCGTCGTGATCATAATCAAAGAAAGCCGCCTGTGTACTCAGGCAGGAAGTATTTAATCCATACCTGGCTGATTCTTCGGTAAATGCGCCTTTACCGTTGTTGATGTATAATTCGTTGTGGCCCTGTAACCCATATTTACCCGACACGGTAGATACATAGATATCGAGAAAGCCATCGGCATTGATATCGGCCATGGTAACACCGGTACACCAGTCTGAAATGCCTTTCACACCGGCTTTATCGGTAATGTCTTCAAATTGAAAATTCCCCTTGTTCAGGTAAAGTTTATTGTTGCCTTTTGAGTTGGCTGTAAAGTAAATATCCGGCAGACCATCATTATTGATGTCTCCGGTAGCAACGCCGGCGCCATTGTAGAAGTAGAGGTAATATAAAATATTCAGCCCCTCTCTGGCCTCCAGCTTATTGGAAAAGCCAATACCGGTTTTCGATTCCGGCAATTGGGTGAACATGGTCTTCCTGTTCCTGCAGGATACGGTTAGTACAGAGGCTGCTACAAGCAGCAAAAAAAAGCGGGTGAGCAGGTTCCAGTTAAACATGATATACAGTTATAGTAAAAACAAAGAGCTGATACAGTATCTGTTCAGCCCTTTGTTTAGTGTAATCACTGCCAATTAAAAAAAACTATTGTTTGCCGCTAAACAAAGCACCCACTTCTGTTGCGGTTAATGCTTTGCTGTACATTCTGAATTGATCCAGTCCGCCGGTCCATGATCTGCCCCAACCCAGGTCTTCTTTAGGTCTTCCACCCACAATAAGACCGGAAACTTTGGAGTCGTCCATGTTGGCATCGCCATGGGTTCCCCACTGAGGAACATTGGCATTGGCAACACCGTCTACATACAAAGTGAGCTTGGAAGTGGCAGCATCGTAAACAAATGCCAGGTGGTGCCAGTTGTTGTCCTGGATACCGGATACTTTATTGCCACCTTCCCAGGCAAGCCAGGTATCCGCCTCGGTCTTATCTACCATTACAAACTTAATCACAGCCTGTGCATCGGTTGCACCGGAACCGGCATGATCGAACAGGAGGAACATAGATGTACCTGCCCAGTGGCCGTTGGAAGAAGAGATACTGAAGGGAAATTCAGCTTCTCCAACCGGCATCCCGTTACGCTTCATCCAGAATGCAACCGTAAAACTTTTTGCATTGGCAACAAAGTCATTGGGTTTAACATACTTCAGCATCTGGGAACCGTTGCCATTCAGCGCTTTACCGGAAATACCGGCAATGGGCGTCATGGTAACAGAACTGGGGAAATTGGCCCTGATGCTGTCCACGGCATTCATCAGCGGATCCGTAGTAGTCCCGTCCAATGCAGCATAGAACTTCAGCGGGCCTCCCGGCACGTTGGCATCTTTTGCATATGCGCCAAGTGCCGGATGATCCATTTTCTGGCAACCCATGATTGCCATTGAAGATACCAGCAGTAACGCCGATGTACTTCTGAATATATTTTTAATCATTGTCATAATTTTTTTTGATAACGAATTGTTGAACAATTAATCTTACCATTCAGGATTCTGCACCAGTTTACCACCGGATTTATCAATCGCAGGCTGAGGGATAGGATAGAATCTGGCCTTGTTGGTATAGCCTAAAGGACCCAGTACGGTAACCGCATCATTCCATCTAACCAGGTCAAAGAAACGCTCGCCTTCCACGCCAAACTCCACTCTGCGCTCTTGTTTAATGGCAGCGCGCAATTGAGCCTGATCGGTATAAGCGATCGCTGCAAGACCGGCACGGCTACGTACAGAGTTCACCAATGGAAGCGCTGTGGCTCCGGAGCCCAGTTCGTTCATACACTCAGCGGCCATCAGCACAACATCCGCATAACGCAATACGCGCTTATTGATCCACTCAGGGTTATCGGACAAACCGGTAGAAGCACGGTAAGCCGGATCTGCATAGATCTTCTTATTCCAGTATTTTCTTGGCAATGGACCAGCAGGCACATCAAAGGTAGAGGCAGGCAATACCCTTCCGTATCCGCCGGTAGAAGGATCATCGGACTGACCGGAGAAGAGAATGGTAGAACCTTTTCTTACGTCACCGGTTTCATAAGCCGCAACAAGGTTATCTGTAGGTGTGTTCCAACCCCAACCAAGGTTCCAGCCGCTTGCGGTAGATGCACGTACACCCTGTGTAGTTGCATATACGCAACCGTTTCGGATAGATCCGTTCGGGCTTACATAGGCCTGAATTTCGAAGATAGACTCACTGCTGTTTTCACCGGCATCCTTAAAGATACCATAGTAGCTGCTGTACAGAGAGTATGCATTTGAAGCAATTACCTGCTGGGAAAGCGCAAGAGACTGCGCCCAGTTACCACGGAACAGGTGGGCCTTCGCATGCAATGTTTTTGCAGCGCCGCTGGTTAATCTGCCCGGATACTGGTTGCCCCAAACCAGTGGGAGATTGGCCGCCGCAAAAGTAAGGTCAGCATCAATCAACGCATAGATGGCAGAAGCAGGAGACTTGGCAATATTTGCCTGAGTGGCGTTGTAAATTCTGAAGTCGATTTTAGGAACATCCCCAAAGGTTCTTACCAGGTCAAAATAAGACATGGCCCTGAAGAATTTGGCCTCAGCAACGTTGATTTGAGAAGCTGCATCAGTAAGCTTCAGAGAATCGGCTGTCTGAATAGCGGTATTCGCCAGGTTGATCAGGGAGTAGTGATCATCCCAGTAAGTATTGGAAGCCCAAAGGTCTTTTACATACTGGTATCTGTCGAATGGGGCAACCCACTCAGCACCATCAGAAGGATCAGAACCTTTTTCAGAATCATCTGATCTGAAATCGTGCATGGCAATCCAGGGAATGCTGGTGAAACCGGCACTTCCTCTCAGGTTACTGTATAAGCCATAGATCTGGCCTTCCAGCCCGCCCTGGTTCAAATCGTCCAGTGTGGCGGTAAGAGGTTTCCTGTCCAAAAATTTCTGACAACCCGCCAGCATCATTATCATAGACGATAATGCCAGCATCGTGAAAAGTAGTTTTATATTCTTTTTCATATTAGAAATAATTTATTTTTCTTAGAAAGTTACATTTAAACCAAAAGTGGTAGCCAATGGTATTGCTCCGCCGGCGTTATCCATACCGAAAGAAATTGCAGATCCACCAAATTCTGATGTATATCCGGAGTTATTCTTCCATGTCTTTAAGTTCTGCACGTTCACAAATGCTCTCACATTCTTGATCTTTGCTTTGGAAAGCATTGCAGACGATAAATTATAACCTAACTGAATGTTTCTGATTCTGAAATAGCTACCGTCTTCGATATTGTAGGTAGACGCTTCGTAGTTGATCCGGTGATCCTGTGCAAGAATCGGATCCCAGTTAGAAGTTCCTTCTCCGTGCCATCTGTTCAGTTTAAATTTAGCATAGTTCACACGTTGGAAAGGAGACTCAGTACCGCCCCAGTTCCTGAATACTTCGTTTCCGTAAACACCACCCAGGTCTACACTGAAATCGAGGTTCTTGTACTTCAGGCTGATAGTACCGCCATAAGTAAAGTCCGGAGTAGGGTTACCGATCATGGTTCTGTCGGCAGTATTGATTTTACCGTCTCCGTTTACATCCTTGTATTTCAGATCACCAGGACCGTAAGAGAATTCCGTATTAACGGGAGAAGACAGTTTGTCTGCATAAGACTGATAAATGCCTTCTACAATATAACCATAGAAGTACCCGATTGGCAAACCAACAGTAGTTCTGTTTACACCGCTCTGGATTGAAAACTCCTTAGTTGCCAGAGACTCCACTTTGTTCTTGTAAGTAGTTAAGTTGCCGCTAACCGTTAAAATAAGATCTTTGGAAAGATCCTGGGTATAGCTTGCGCTCAATTCAAAACCACTGTTCCGGATGCTACCGATATTGTCCAGGCCATTGGATACACCCTGGCTGCCAGGAATAAAGGTCATCAGGTCCTTTGTCAGTTTATTGAAGTAGCTGGCTTCTACATGCAATTTGTTTTTCAGCGCATTGAATTCAAGGCCGATTTCTTTTGCATGCACCGTTTCCCACTTCAGGTTTGGATTAGGCAGGTAAGACTGAGAGAACGCATTGTACACCAGGTTACCAAACACGGCAGCGTTACCGGCAACCAGGCCCGGATAGAAAGGATAGTCATATCCGTAAGTGTTCTGGTTTCCGAGAACACCCATGGAAGCTTTCAACTTCATGTAGTCGAAAATATTCTGACCCTGGAAGAATTTTTCCCTGCTGATTTCCCATGCACCACCAACTGCCCAGAAATTCTGCCAGCGGTTAGCAGGAGAAATTTGAGAAGAACCGTCTCTTCTGAAAGAAGCGTTCAGGAAATATTTACCCTGGTAGTTGTAAAGGGCGCGAAACAACGCTGAAGCGGTGGTTCTTTCTCTCTGATCGGAATTGGCTGTTTTAGAAGTAGGATCTGAGAATCCGTTCTCGATGTACCAGAAACGGGCATCATCCGGAATCGGAGAACCTGTAGCGCTCTGTTTTGCAGAAGCAGTTCTGTTGAAGCTACCAAAGTAGTAAGTAGTCCAACCGGCCATTGCAGTCAGGTTGTGCTCACCAAAGCTCTTTCTGTAGTTCAGGATATAATCCTGCTGAAACTTCCTGTAAGAGATATCTCCTTCGTTAACAGAAGTAGTACGGCTATACAGGAATGGTCTGGCTAAAGTTGCATCGTAGGCATTGTATACCGGAGTATATTTTCTTGTATTAACAGTACTCATATCGGCGTAGAAACTTGCCTTGAAAGTAAAGTCTCTCAGGAAGTTTAATTCGCCAAATACACTACCTACTGTTCTGTATTCAACACTCTTGGTTTTGTTCCATTCGTTTTCCAGTTGAATCAATGGATTTACCACACCGGAGTTCTGAATAGAAGGCAGATCATAATACAGGTTCTGTGTTAAGCTGTCTAACCCGTAAGGATTTTTTGCTTTAACGGCAATGGTACCATTGCTTACCAAAGGAATTACCTTACGTGCCTGATCCAGGATATAAGTAGCATCGTAAGGATTGTTTTGACGGGTAGCATTTAAGTTAACGCCTACTTTCAGTACCTTACTCAGTTTCACTTCATCATTCAGGGAGAGCTGTAATTTTTCCAGCTTCTCGTGCCTGATGATACCTTCATCGGTGGTATAACCTAAACCGAAGTTGAATTTATTTTTATCCGTACTGGTAGCAACACTCAGGTTGTTGGTGTTGAAACGACCGGTTCTGGTAACCGCATCAATCCAGTCTGTATTGGAAGTGTATTTGGAATAATCGAACGGAGAAACAGCGCCAATATTCACTTTCTCTTCTTCGTACAATGTTTTGAACTCTTCACCGCTGGCCAGTTTAATTTTGTCTACCAGCTTTTTGAAACCATAGGAAGAATTCAGGTTGATCACCATTTGTCCGGCCTTGGCCCGCTTTGTGGTAACGGCAATTACACCGGCTGCACCGCGAACACCAAAGATCGCCAGGGAAGACGGGTCTTTCAGTACTTCGATAGACTCAATATCGTTCGGGTTGATGTAATCGATGTTGTCGTTGAATACCCCATCCACAACGTACAAAGGACGTACGGAACCGATAGAGATGGTACCACGAATCCGGATATCCGGAGCTGCACCGGGAGTACCATTGTTCACTACAGACAAACCAGCCACTTTACCCTGCAGGGAAGCAACCGGGTTGGTATTGGGTTTGTCGGCCACTTCTTTACCGGCAATCTTTACGATAGAACCGGTCAGATCTCTTTTGCTGGCCTGGCCATACCCAATGACCACCACTTCATCCATTTTCTGGATAGCGAGTTTCAGTTTAACATCCACAACAGAACGTCCGCTTACTTTTACCTCGGTTGGTTCATAGCCAATACTGCTGATAACTAATGTAGCGTCGTTATCCACTGTAAAGCTAAAGTTACCGTTATTGTCTGCAAAGGTTCCGTTATTGGTTCCCTTTTCCAGCACAGAGGCTCCTGCCAGCGCTTCATTGTTCTCCCCGGTAACCTTACCGGTGATCTTGATGCGGACATTCTCCCTTGCGTCGGAAGACAAAACTGCAATCAGGTTTCCACCTAATTGTTTGTAAGTGAGGTTGGTCCCTGCAAACAAACCTGCCAAAGATTGCTCAATGGTAAGATTGACAGCAGAAAAATCCACTTTGGTTTTGAGGTCTTTCAGGTCGGAATTGTACAGAAAACGAAAATGACCTTCGCTTTCTATCTGCTTCAATACCTTCTTGATCTCAGTCCGGTAAGTTTTCAGGCTTACCTTCTGCCCCAGGGTAGCGGTAGCGTTTACCTGCAACCCGGTTAATAAGATAATTACAACGGCAAGCTTCATAATAAGCAGTGATTTAAGAAGCACCCTTGGCCACATTTTGTGACCCGGAAGTACACTTTTTTGCATAATTTTGGTTTTGGTTTTAAAAGAATGCAACGACATGGAGTTTCCTCCACGAGTTGTTTGCTACACTTTTGCGGGAAATGCTGCAACATTTCCCGTTTTTAATTACTTTTTATTAATGGTTATCGTTTTATTGTTTATTTCGTATTTGAACGGAATCAGCAACTGTATATCCCTTAACGCCTCATCAATCGTTTCATCGATAAACGCGCCGCTGATTCTGTAATTTTTAATTTTATCATCGGTAATCCGGATCCTCACATCGTACCAGCGCTCCAGCTTAATGGCAACATCCGTCATCTTTTCATCGTCGAAAGAAATCCGGTTATACAACCAGGAGGTTTCCAGGATACTGGAATCTGCAATATGCTTAGGCAACGGGGTGACCAGGATAGTGGAGGTACTCACCGGCTGTTCAGGCCGGGTTTCAACAGGAAGGCCTGTTTTAGGGGCAGCCCCATGCCTGGATTTATTGAACACGATTTTTTCGTGCGGCTTCAGCATCACTTTAGGCGCGTCGGGCTGAAAGCGATCTACCACCTCAATAGAGCCGTGGATCAATGTGGCTTCGATGGTCTGATCCACATCATAAGCTTTTACATTAAAGGCTGTTCCCAGAACCTTGATATCGACACCGGAGGTATGTACAATAAAAGGATGCTCCGGATCGCGGGTTACATCAAAATAAGCTTCCCCATCCAGTGCTACCTCCCGAAGTCCTCCTTTAAAGGAACCTTCATATGTGAGTTTGCTACCAGAATTAAGCCAAACCTGGGTGCCATCGGGCAACTGAATCTTAGACTTGGAGCCATGGCCCACTTTCACCTCATTGTGCGGAAGTTCGTTTTGAGCCAGGCCGGCTTCTCCGGCAGAGGGTATACTAAAAATGTAATAAAAGAGTACACAGGCGGCAGCCATGGAGCCAGCCAGCTTAACCCATCTGATATAACGGGTTTTCCTGCCAATGGCGGGCAAATCAGCCTCCGTTGCAGCTTCGGTTTCAAAATCGAAAACCCGGGCTTTTAAGCGGTTGATATGATTCAGGTAAGCATCCTCTCCCCGCTGTGTATAGTCGGGAGCAGGTTCGGGCCGGGAATTACAAAATTCCTGTAAGTGGTCGTGGGCAGCCATCCATTCGGAATTACTGTTCAGGAATTCCTGCAATAAGGCCAACTCTTCACCAGTTGCCTCATGGGCAAGCTTCTTCGATAGCAGAATCCAGAATTGTTCTTCTTTCATGAAATGGCAAGTAGTATTCAGAAGAACAACCAAACAGGCACCCTACCCCTAAAAAGTTAACAATTATTTTTTTTGAGTTAACAGGGAGTGAATTTCGGGGAATTCATTTTTGAATTCCAGGCAGGAACGGATCCTTCGCAGAGCAATGGCCATCTGGGATTCAACGGTTTTAACGGAAACATCCAGGAGTTGGGCCACTTCGGCGTATTTCAGCCCGTCTTCCTTAATCAGCCGGAAAATTACCCGGCACTTGGGGGGCAACTGGTTAACAGCGGCCATGATTCTTTTAACCATTTCGGAAGAAATAGCCATTTCTTCCGGGTTAAAGAACACACTATTGAGCCGGATCTCCCAATCGTCCAATTGGGGGGGCTGGCTCCGCTTGTTGGCCTTGAGTTTATTGAGTGCGTAATTCTTAACCCCCACAAAAAGGTAGAGCCTGGGCTTTTCCACAGCTTTAATGCTGCTGCGCTTTACCCATAAATTGATAAAGAAATCGGACACTACTTCTTCCGCATCTTCAGAGGACTTCAGTATGGCAAAGGCAAAATTGACCAGTTGCTCATTCATTAGTATGAAGAGCTCCTTATAAGACCTTTCACAGCTTCTTGTAGAAACGGCCTCCAGTAACTGGTTGATATGACTATCTGAACTCACGCAATCGATTGATATATGAAGCTACAACTTTCCCAAAATTAAACAAGGGCGTTGAGCAAATAATACTTTAATGCAAAAAAAAGGGAGCTGTAAAAGATAAACAATGATTTTCCTCATATAAGAGTGTAATCAGAATCAGATTCAGTATGATTGCAATCAGTTAGTTTTGTATCATATAGAAATATTCACATATTAGTAAGTAATTCTTTCGATTTATGCCTAATAACCCAACTTATCAGCCGGCTTCAGACGCCCTCCAGATGGTACAGTCCGATCAGCGTGTATTTGTGCATGGCAGTGCGGCCACACCTATTCACCTGATGAAAGAACTACTTGCACAGAAGGACCGCCTGTACAATGTGGAGCTGGTGAGCATCACCCAGCAGGGTATTGATCTGAACAGCCCCGACCTTGCCGGGCATTTTTACATGAATTCACTTTTTGTATCGGAGAGTAACCGGAAAGCGGTGAACAGCGGCATGGGCGACTATGTTCCGGTGTTTCTGAGCGAAATTCCCTTATTGTTTTTAAGAGGGATCCTGCCGCTGGATGTAGCCATCATACAGGTATCCCCTCCCGACAGGCATGGGTATTGTTCGCTGGGAACCTCGGTAGACATTGCACGTTCTGCTGCCAGCACCGCAAAAAAAGTAATTGCCCAGGTGAACCCCAATATGCCAAGGGTGCATGGAGATACATTTATACCATTCGACCGGTTCGATGTTGCCGTATGGGTAGATGAACCGCTTCCTGAGGTCAGTTATTCCGAAGGCGCCAATGAAATTCATGATAAGATCGGGAAGATTGTAGCGGAACTGGTGGAAGACGGGGCAACCCTGCAAATGGGCATCGGCACCATCCCCGACTCCGTTCTGAAAAATCTTACCAATCACAAGAACCTGGGGATGCATACCGAGATGTTTTCCGATGGTGCCATTCCGCTGATCAAGAACGGCACTTTCAACAACAGCCAGAAAAAAATCATACCGGGCTATTGTGTAACATCCTTTCTGCTCGGATCCAAAAAACTGTATGATTTTGCCAACGACAATCCGATCATCAAGGCCATGGATATCAATTATGTGAATGATCCCCGCATCCTGAGCCTCAACCCAAAGGTAACCGCCATCAACAGTGCCATTGAAGTGGACCTGACTGGCCAGGTATGTTCCGATTCCATTGGCACCTATCAGTACTCCGGTATTGGTGGCCAAATGGATTTCATCAGAGGGGCAGCCTTATCTGAAGGCGGAAAACCCATTATTGCGATTCCTTCCGTAACCAACAAGGGGCTCTCCAGAATTGTACCTTACCTCAAACAGGGAGCGGGCGTAGTTACCACTCGTGGACATATTCATTGGGTCGTAACCGAATACGGAGCCGTAAACCTGTTTGGCATGAACATGGAACAACGGGCCAAAGCCCTGATACAGCTTGCTCATCCCAACCACAGGGAGGAACTGGAAAGAAGTTCGTTCGAACGCTTCAAACATTAATGATCCCGGCAATCATAAATTAAAACAATACTGCTTAAAACAGTTAATTTTACAGGTAATTGATTATGCCATGGATAAAGTGAGGATCAAAAAAATGTTGTCCAGCGGTCTGGTAGCAGGAATCGTACTGTCCATCCTGTCTTACGGGGGGTTGTTTCTTGCAGTGAATATCGAATTCTTTACCCCATTTTTTGTTGAATACCTGAGCGGTGTATTTATCTCCGATCAGTCGAGGGATTTCTTTTTTTATTCGCATGCCATGCTGATCAGTTTTGCCCTTTCTTTTTTCTGGGACCGGTCCAGATCTATATTTGCCGGTCCATTTCTATTGAGGGGGCTGGAATTCGGCATCACTTATACCATAGCAGGTTTATTACCGATTCTCTGGATGACTTACAGCCAGATTGATGTGTCGGAAACCATGGTGCTGTCATGGCTTGGATTTGGTTTTTTCCAGTCTACCATTGCCGGAATTATTTTTGCTAAAATGAATCCTTAACCAATTCAGCACACCCTTAATTCTGGGGCTTCAGGTGCAGGATAAACTCCACTTTCAATTCATCTTTTGCTTTGATCACACCGCCCAGCTTACTGGGGGGCGTCAGGTTAAAATCGGAGAAATGGATCAGTTGGTCTCCCTTTAACTGAATCTGCTGCCGTTCTTCGTAGCTGAAGAGGTAATTGATTTCAAATCTTTTGGTAACGCCGGCCAGCCCTATATCCACAATACCGGTGATCCTGCCGGGATTCTTCAGGTCAGGAAAGCCATTCACCGAAACAAAGCGAACTGTCAGCACAGGATAGGTTTTTGCCTTGAGGGTTTTCCGAAGATCGCTTGTCATCATTTTATTATGACAATCGAAGTCTTCCACGCTCAGGTTGAGTTTACCATTCATCGGAAGGGTCACTCCTTTTTGACTGCTCCGCACCAGGCTGATGGTATCGGGCAGGCTGTAATTGGGAATCACGCACTGAAAGGTGTTGATATTGGTACTCCCTTTTACGGTGAGACTGCTGCCCTGCAAGACCACCCAGATCGCCCTGCCGCCATCCGGAGGAATGAACCCGGATAAAACAAACAGGAGTATAAGGAGAAATAAAGCTTTGTGCATGCAGCTGCAAAATTATGCTCTTTTAAAAAAATATAGCCGAATGAAATTAATTCATCCGGCTATAATACACCATAAAAAACCAATTTACTAGAATCCTACAATCGCCTCAATCACATATCCATTGAATTTACCTAAAGCACGGTAGTCACTGGAAGGGAAATCCAGGTATTTCTGAGTAACGATTTCACCTTTCAGGAGCACATTCTTAGTTAAGAACCAACCGGCAGCAAATGCAGTTCTGTTTACTTTCACATCATTGGCCATACCTGCCAGTCTTGCTTTAACAGCGTTGTATTTTGCACCGATAAAGAAATTTTCATTTTTACCGATTCTGTACACACCTTCAATTACAGACTGAGTCATTTTTCTGTCGTCTACCTCAGTTTTGGTTCTACCTTTAGCAGATTCCAAAGTACCGAAGATTTCCAGGCCTTTTACTTTCACAAATACGTTCAACATACCGGCATTGATTTTTTTGCTGAAGCCGGGGTTGAAACGACCGGAGAAAGCAACTGCAGTGTAAGCAGGTAAAGCTCCTGGTACGCCTTTTTCCATTACCTGTTGATAGTTAGAACCGGTACGGTCTCCACCATACAGAGTTAAACCGCTACCTGCCTGGCTGCTGTTGGAATACCAGCTACCGGTTACACGGATACGAATATCCTCGTTGATTTGCTTGTCGATACCGGCTTTCAGGTACAGGGAAGGATTTCTTTTAGTATTGGGATCAGCCAGAGTAACATAAGTAGAATCGATGTGGCCTTTGATCATACCGTTGGTTAAACCGATCATACCAAAGATGCCGTTTTTCTGCAGGTAAACCTCACCACCGATTTCAGTAGCAAACTGATCAACGATATGGTTATCCATGAATGGGTTGTACAGGGTACCACCACCATCAGATCTGCGGAAATGCTGGTCACCGTAGTTCACTTCCATGTGACCGATTTTGATAGTGGCCAGTTTCATCAGGTCATCCCAGAATTTTCCTTTGAAAGGAACTTTATCGAACTGGATATAACCGCCTTTGACCCAGAATTCATTGTGGTGACGGGAAGACATGTAGTTGGTCACATTTAATTTGATACCATCAGCCAGTTGGGCATCAATGTACAGGTTGGCCTGAGCGGTCATAAAACCATTCTGTAAAGGATACAGCCTGTTAGCGCCTGTTCCGGTGTTATTGAGCGCACCTGGGTTTTCATGTTTCAGGCTCTGGAACTGCTGGGTAAATCCGGCACCAAATCTTAGTTTAAGACCATCGAAAGGAACGGTATCGGCTTTGCTGGTTTCAAACCGGTTGATACCTGTTTTATCGTAAGGGCGGAAATTAGACAGTTTAGGTTGTTGCGCCATCAGGGCAGCAGGCAAAAGCCCGAATACCAGTAAGCTTAGGTTTTTAAATTGAGTTTTCATAAAATTTGTTTTGGTTAATAATAGTGTAGTTATAAGAAAGGGTTAGAGAATCTATTTAAGTTTCAGATCAAACCTGAGGGTAACATCGTTACCGGTTTTGATGGTTCCCATCATGAAAGATGGAGGTTCCATACCAAATTCTTTCATACTGATCTTTTTAGAGCCGGTAACAGTGATGCTTTTGTCGGCATGTACTTTACAGGTAGCTACTACTTCCGCATCCTGAGTAGATCCTGCGATGGTCAGCTTTCCTTTGGCTTTCACCAGAACGCTGGTGGCATCAATAGCACTTACAGTGCCGGAAGCGGCCTGGAAACCTGCAACAGCGGTCTTCAACGCCTTATATGCATTTTTATCCATCGCACCTTTTCCACTTTTCAGAGTGGTAGGGTTGGTAGTGAAAGAAATACCGCTTACCGCTGTAATGGCTCCGGCAGGGCTAAGCGTGAAAGTAGCTTCGAAACTTCCGTCGCTGGATTTCATATCCCAGTCGTGCAAAGTGGAGGTACCGCTTACTACTAAGGAAAGGTTGTTTTTAGTTGTATACTTTACCTGTGCAAATGCTCCGGCAAAGAACATAAGACCCAGGCCAAAGAAGACCAGTTTTTTGGTTAAACTGTTTTTACTTGTGGGGTTCATAAAAATTGATTTTGTTAGACTAATATTGTTAATGGCAGGTTGTAGGTTTTGTATTGTTGTTTTTCACAATACAAATGTAGAACAACCTGCCGCACGAACTGCTGAACTGCATCAACTATTAATATGTTTAATTTCAATCAGAAACCTGATGTAGGTCATATTTTTGAATTGATTAATTACATTAATCATTGATTACATTCATGTGACAGTAGTTACAATTTGATAATCAAATACTTAGGTCGTATCCGAAGACTTGTACAGCATTATGCAAAAACGCTGCATTGTCCATTCGTTTTTTACAAAAAAAATAGCGGGACCAAAATGGTCCCGCTATTCGCAAAAACGGTTCAGTTCAGGATCGCTTTAACCGGTTACTTTGCAATCCAGGTTCTGGTATTAATGTTATCTGCGCCCTGTCTTTGTACTGCAGCAGCAAGGTTCACCCCATTCAATGACTGCTCGGAAAGCGGGTAGATATAACGTACAGGTACCAGGTTGTTGTTCAGGTTACCGGGCCCGGGAATAATCTCCGGCAGACCGGTTCTTTTCCAGTCGAACCAGGCTTCCAGGCCGTTAAAATAAAGGGATACCCATTTCTGAAGGGCTATTTTAGCCAGTATCTCTGAATCCGTTCCGGTTAAAGCAACACCCGGCCTGGTGAAATAATCGGCAGGCATGGCTACGTTGAGGTTATAAACAACCGGCACCACAGACTGCCAGTAGCTGAAATTAGCGGCAATACCATTCTGGTAATATCCCTCTGCGGTACCGGTAGTGATGATATTTTTCTGGCGGGCTTCTGCAAGGATGAACTGCAGTTCTGCATAAGTTATCATCAGGGCACGTGCAGCAGCCGGATCCGGAGCGGCCTGTCCTGCATCATTACAAACCAGGCAGGCAAACGTGTAACCCACCCGGGAAACGCCTTGCACACCTCCATTATAGGCCAGGGCATCCACATCACTCAGGCCATTGGGAACACCCAGGATCTGCGGGTTACCTGCAGCAACAGATTTCTGCGTAGGACGTCCGAAAACATAAATACGCGGATCGTTCAGTGTTGTCAGGCGATCTGTTAAGGTTTTACTTATCCTGAACTCGTCGAAAGAACCTACCCTGGTGCCATATAAAGGCCATTGGTTGGGCGCAGCAGCCAGGTATTTCAGCTCGGCGTTGTCTGCATTTCCGGTGAAAACGGGATTGTTAACAGGATCGCTTACAATAGCCTGCATCTCGGCATTTACATTCTTTTTCTTAGACAACCGCAACAGGTAGCGCAGGCGCAGAGAATTGGCCGCCTTTCTCCATTTGGCAATGGAGCCGCCATAAATCAGGTCGCCACCTAATGTACCCGAAGCGGTAGCCAATGATTCATTGGCTGTTTTCAGATCGGCCAGGATGCCGGTATAGATATCCTCCTGCTTGTCGTAAACCGGCTGGTATTTACCATCGGTTTTTGCTTTACCCGCTTCAGAATAAGGAGCATCGCCATAGGCGTCGGCCACCTGGGAAAACATCCAGGATTTCATGATTAAACCCACACCATAATAAGGGTTGGTTTTATCATTACCCACTTTGGTGAAAATATTCTGGAGATTGCGATAGTTGTTGTAGACGTTGTTCCAGATTCCGTTGTTTTCGGTCCATCCGTAACGGTCTTCATTAACAAACTGGATTTTGGCATGGTGCTGAACAATGATATTACCGATACCCCAGGCTTCACTCACCTGCTGATCCATAGTACTTTTGATAACACCACTCAGCAACAGATCCGGTGTAACATCGGTAGGGTTATTGGTATTGGTATTGACTGCTTCAAAGTCCTTGGTACAGCCCGCCATCACAACGGAAGCTATTACCGGAATAAAGTATTTTATGATTGATTTTTTCATCTTGGTAATTTTAGTAGGTGATTTACAGTTTGAAGCTGAGATTAAAACCATAGCTGCGTGTGGAAGGAATCGCCATGTATTCAATACCCGGAAGAGCGGTTCCGCCACTCATCGACATATTCTCCGGATCAACGTGCGGAACATTATCCCACACAAAGAGATTACGTCCTACAAAAGAGATGGTTGCACCACGTACAGGCAGTTTACCAAAAAACTTGTCCGGAATGGTATAACCGATGGTCAGTTCGCGAAGTTTTACAAAAGAAGCATCATACATTACACCTTCTGCAATACCACGTCCGCCGGTATAAGCGGTATGCCATTCACGTGCAGTAAGCTTTTTCGTATTTTCAGAAATAACACCATTGGTGAAAACGACACCCTGACCAATCACGCCATTACCAGCCTTCGTTAAATCATATCCATCCGCACGACCCTCGAGGGTTTCCATAATAATACCGCCTTCACGTCCTACGGTTTGGGTATGAGAATATAATTTGCCGCCATTGCGTATATCGAAAAGCACGCTTAACCGAACGCCTTTGTAATTAAAGGTGTTGCCAATGCCCATCAGGAAATCCGGGTTGTAATTACCCAATTTGATTCTGTTGGTTGTGGCAATCGGCCGGCCGTTAGCGCCATAAACCATCTGCCCTGTGTACTTACCGCTACCATCGTAATAAGGTGCGGAAGGATCTGTGCTCTGCACTCTGGCAAAACCGATTCCATATAAATCGCCCATGCGCTCTCCCACTCTTGCTTCCACACTCACGCTTCTGCTGGCCATTACATAATTTGAAAGGCCATCACTGAGTTCAAGCACCTTACTTCTGTTGGCAGAGAAGTTCACAAATGCATCCCAGGTAAAGTTCTTAGACTTCACCGGTGTACCAGTCAGCATCATTTCAATACCATTGTTTCTGATGAGGCCCGCATTGATTTTACGGGAAGTATAACCACTGGTGTTAGACAGCGGAATATTCAGGATCTGGTTCTTGGTATTACTCTGATAATAGGTAACATCAATACCCAAACGATTGGCAAAGAAACGCAGGTCCATACCGAATTCAAAAGAAGAACTGATTTCGGGCTTCAGGTTCAGGTTGGCCAAACTGCTGGTTTCACTGTAAATCTGGTAAGCTCCGAAAGGTTCGCTTCTGTTATAGGTTTGCGTAAAAGCAAAAGGATCCGTATCGTTACCTACCTGTGCAAGGCTACCACGCAGTTTGAAGAAGCTGATGGCAGAAGGTAGTTTCACCATTTCGCTCACCAGTGCACTTACTGCAACGGAAGAATAGAAATAAGAGTTATCTTCTTTACCAAAGGCTTTCAGGTTTTCAGGAAGCGTTAATGCCGTACTCCAGTCGTTTCTTCCGGTAAAGTCTACAAACAGCTTATTCTTATAAGCTACGCCGGCAGAACCATATAAGGAATTGATCCGCTTTCCAACATTGCTTTGCTCAACCACCAGTGCAATACGAGAGTTGTTGAGGCTGTAGATACCGGGAATATTCAACTGACCGGCCACATCTTCTTTCCACCTGGAAGTCTGGCGCATCTGGTTACCACCAAACGTACCGGTAACGGTAAAGTCGGAGTTGATGTTTTTATTGGCAGAGAACAGGAAGTCGGTATTGCGTTCTTCGTTCACGATGCCTGTTTCCCTGTATTCACCAAAAGGAAAACGCTGTGTACTGAATCCCCTGCGAAATTCTCTTCTTTCATTGCTCCAGTCGGTAGCAGTACGCACCTGGAGGTTCAGCCAATTAGTGAAATCATATTTCAGGAGGATATTACCAATGATACGATCATAGTATTGACCATTGGTATTTTCCATCACAGTCAGGTATGGATTATCGTGGTAGTTGTAGTTCCAGCTATACTGTTTCTGGTTTTCCAGGCCGTTTTGCCAGAGACGCTTCATATCTTCCACCTGAACAGAGGCAGGTAACCAGCAGTTAAACAGGTACATGATGCTTTCCGTGCCGTAACTGATGGAAGGGCGGTTGTCACTTGTTCCTTTGATATAACTTACAAAAGCACGGGCCGAAAGTTTACTGGTTAAATTATAACCGGCAGAAAGAGAGAGTGTATTTCTTTTCAGATCGGTATTGGGAACAATGCCTTTCTGATTCAGGTTGGTATAGCTTAACCGAAAATCGCCATCCTTATTGGCTCCCACCAGGGAAACATTTGTTGTGGAAGTATTTCCTGTTTGTAAAAAATTCTTCAGGTTATCATGATCAGCTACCCATGGAGTAGCCGTAATAACACTACCTGCAGGAGCATTCAGATCGCCACCGGTGAAAGGAATCGGCTGACCATTCAGGGTTCTGGGAGAGTTGAACTGAGGAAAGGAAAGACCGGCATCCAGCTTAGGCCCCCAGCCTTCGTCGGTACCATCCGCCAAACCGCTTCCGCCACCATTCACAAATGCAAAGCCTCCACCGGAACCGTTACCCTGACCATATACTTTCTGGTATTCAGGCAGTTTCAGTGCAGACTCAAAAGTAAGGTTGCTGCTTACTTCAACACCAATTCCTTTTTGTTTTTTACCGCTTTTGGTTTTGATCATGATCACCCCATTCGCAGCTCTTGAACCATATAAGGCGGCAGCGGCAGGTCCTTTCAACACACTCATGGATTCAATATCATCCGGGTTAATGAATCCGGCGCCATTGCCAAAATCAACTTCCATATTTCCTCTGCCGGAAGCGCCTGTCATTGCATTGCTTACAGGAACGCCATCTACCACATACAAGGGCTGGTTCTTATTCATATCTACAGAACGTTCTCCACGGATACTCACCCTTGCAGAACCGCCGATACCGGAGTTACCGCCTACAACAGTAACACCGGCTACCTTACCTGCCAACTGACTTACCACATTGGACTCCCTGGCCAGAGTAAGGTCCTCGCCTTTAACTTCCTGGATAGCATAACCCAGTTTCTTTTTGTCTTTTCTGATACCCAGCGCTGTTACAACCACTTCGTTCAGCGATTTAGTATCCGCATCCAGTTCAATCAGCAGGGTGGTATTACCATTAACGGTATATTCTTTGGTCAGGTAACCCACTGCATTCAATATCAGCACATCACCCGACTTTGCAGCGATGGTAAACTGCCCGCCATTGTCGGTATTGGTTCCTTTATTGGTTCCCTTCAACAGAACAGAAGCAGCCTGAACAGGCTGCTGGTCCGATTTGGAAACCAGTTTGCCGGAAATGTTTTGCGCGTTCAACAGAACGGGCAGTCCGATTAAGAGCAACAAGGAGCATATAAATCTTCCTGGTTTAAATGAAATAAGCATAAGTGTTGATTTACTTTAATGAGCGGCAAATCTTACACTTCTACATTAACGCGATCTTAACAAACTGTTATGCTATGGTTAACATTAGCAGGGCTTATTTCTTTTTGGCGCCGCGCTTAATGGGCTTGCCATACTTTTTCTGCATGGCATCTTTGCGGCTTACTTTAACGTTGGTCTTTTTGTTTTTGGCTTTTTTTTCATGAAAGGCAGGACCACGCTCCTCTTTCTTAGGTAATTTGAAGGGAGGCGTTTTCATGAAGACTTTGGGCTTCTCGTCTTCGGTAAGTTCGGTAGAGATCTCCAGTGATTCCGGAAGCGGGAGTACCGGAACGGTATATTTCATTAATTGCTCAATGGCATTCAGCGCAGTTAATTCCTTTTCTGTTACAAAACTGATGGCGATTCCTTTTTTATCCGCTCTGCCCGTACGGCCGATCCGGTGAATATAGTTCTCCGGAACATCCGGAAGATCAAAGTTGATCACATGTGTTACCTCGGCAATATCAATACCCCTGGCAACAATATCCGTGGCAATGATGAAACGGAAATTACCCTCCTTAAACTGCTTCACGGTATTGAAGCGGTAATTCTGTTCCTTATTGGAGTGGATCACACCAGCCTGGTCCGGAAACTTTTCTTCCAGTTGTTCGTACAACTGATCCGCCAGTTTTTTGGTAGCAACAAAAATCAGCACTTTGGTCATTTGCTGATTTTCGCGGAGCAGGAGTTCCAGTAAATTGACCTTGGTATAAAAATTGGGCACATCGTAGCGGGTCTGTTCAATATTTTCCAGCGGGGTACCCGTAGGGGCGGCTTCCACACGAACCGGATCGTTGAAGTAGATATCCATCAATGACTCCACTTCTTCTGTAATGGTTGCAGAAAACAGGAGGTTCTGCCTGCGGGATGGAAGAAGATCCATGATATTACGGAGTTGTGTACGAAAGCCCAAGTTCAGCATTTCATCCATTTCATCAATGATCAGCTTTTTAATGGTCTTCGTTTTAAACGCCCCGTTCATAGCCAGGTCAAATAATCTTCCGGGAGTAGCCACCAATACATCTACTCCTTTCTGCAGTTCCAGTTGCTGCGTATTGATATTTACCCCCCCATACACCCCTGTTACAATGACGTTCATATAAGGGGTTAGTTTTTTAGCTGCTTCCACCACCTGCACCACCAGCTCCCGGGTAGGAACAATCACCAGAATCTGCGGGTCCTTATTCCTGTCAAATTTCCACTGCCGCAGACAGGGCAGGAGATACGCAAAGGTTTTACCGGTACCGGTCTGGGCAATGCCGCAAACATCCCTGCCCGACATGGCAACAGGAAATACTTTGTGCTGAATGGTAGTGGGTATGGTATAGCCCAGTTCGTTCAGGGCATTCAATAAAGGGGTGTTCAGGTTCAGGTCGGAAAACTGCATATACAAAAATATGCAGCGAAGGTAGTTGAATGGGGCGGAACGGCCAGTTATCAATAAGAATAATATTGCAATATGTAATCATTGGCAAGCCTGAATACCCGATCAACTCGTTTACCCTATTCTTCAAAAAAGCACATCATAATCAAATATAAAACAGATACTACCTGCAAATCATTTAATCACCTCAACACCATTTAACTGAAGGTATTTATAAGTTCCTTTCCAACTGCCTGCTCCCGAATTACGCTCAAATCCATTGATAACTTTAATATTATTTACGGCCCCTACAGACCTGAATCCATACCCTTTAGAATTTGTAGCAGTACAATTGGTGAAGGTGATATCAGAGCCCCCATCAACATCATAGCAGGCTCGTGTGTTTGAATCGCCCTGCCCTTCAGCGGTGCAATCTTTTATAGAAACATTGTCAACAAGACCATTATTTTGGTATACCAGCACACAAGCAACACCGCCATTGGCACTATGTACATTTTGAATAGTTACGTTGCGTGTGATACTTGCCGGGTCTGCATAAGAGGTAACCATTACAGCACCAGCTCTATTATAAGCATCATTCGGATCACCTTTGGTGAAAACATGGTTTATCGAAACATTTTCGGTAAGTATATTATCTCCCCGGTCAGATTTCACTACAATTGAGGTAAACCCGCAATTATAGGCATATACGCTATCAACACTTACATTGCTGCAACGAATTGCAATACCATGATAAAACAACGATACCGTAACATTTCTGATAATTATATCAGAACCAGCCGAGCATAACATGCCGTGCTTAAACGTTTTATACCCATCCCCAATGATGCTGATATTTTTAAATTGCTGATGTAAAACAAGCGAGTTTGTATATACTCCAGAAGTCAGGGCAGCATCATCTGTGGCAAGCAACTGCCCCCTGGAATCAATGCCGATGTTTTCAACAGAAACATATTTTTTATAATTACAATCAATCAGCCCAAGAACAATGGCGCCGGAACCAACATCAGCACCGGGCTGTCTTTGCCCGACAATTCTTAAACTATCATGTGATAATTGTACACGAGCCTTATAAATTCCAACCGGAACGTACACGGGTAATTTAAGCACATTTGCTTTATCCATTGCTAAATCAAAAGCATGGGTATCATCCGCCAATCCATTACCTACTGCACCAAAATCTTTTACATTAACCCGGGGAAAATAAACATCCGGTTCAGGTATCGGAGGGGGGGATTTTCGGCAACCCCAAAAGGCAATAAACAATATGAGATATTGTCGTTTCATCTTACCTGAAGATAAGTATTTCGTAAAATAAAGTTTCCACTTTTATAATGAAAAGCCGGCTTTAATGATACTGGTGTTGCCACCATACCTGCCATCTGTAGTAACTTTAACTCGCATATATACACCAATACAGGTTCTTTTTAAAGCGGGATTTATTTCACGAACCGGGATTTATTGCCGGCCATCTGTAAGAATCCTTCCTTGGATTTTGCCTGTTCTCATAAGGAAACCGGTACCTGCTTTGAGGATATTTCGGAAGCGGGTTATCGGTTACTTCGAGCGGGAGCATGGTATCTCCCTTATATCCCGGCATCGTAACCTGTTCTGCAGAACCATTCCCCAATGCAACATTCTTTCCCGCAATATTACCATTGAAACTATAATCGATTAATGCATCCAGGAGCCGGTAAACGGCATAATAATCATAGGCGTCATAAGCAGTTCGGGCGCTTGGCAAATTATGCTCGGCAGTATAAGTATAACCACCCACAACGCTTTTCTTAACCAGCATGAAATCCTTCTCAGTCTCCGGGATGTTGATTCTTTTAAAAAGGTCAATCGCCATACGATGGTCGTTGATAACATCATCATCATACACCTGCGAGATCAGTTTGGTATTGGATGGGAAACCCTGAATCTGCTGTTCGGTGATTTCGTATGAATACCACGGTGCCTGAACAAAAATAAACCGCCCGTTTTCGCCCCAGCCCAGTTCTACAAAGCCCTTATATGCCAGGGCAAAAGAAGCTCCTCCCCCAAAAGAATGCCCCATAAACCCCACTT
>DATFAP010000018.1:0-69257 GCA_035254545.1 Sediminibacterium sp.
TGATGAAGTAAATATCAATTTCGTAAAGGGCAATTGTTATGGAGTGATTGGTGCCAATGGCGCCGGTAAATCCACTTTCCTGAAGATTTTGAGCGGGGAAATTGAACCGAATAAAGGCACCGTGGAAATTACCCCCGGTGAGCGTATGGCTGTATTGAAGCAGAACCAGTTTGAATTTGACAATTGTACCGTACTGAACACGGTACTCATGGGGCACAAGCGGTTATGGGATGTGATGCATGAGCGGGATGCTATTTATGCCAAATCAGATTTTACCGAAGAGGATGGAATGAAAGCCGGAGAACTGGAAGCGGAATTTGGTGAAATGGGCGGATACGAAGCAGAGAGCAATGCCGCCAGTTTTTTGAACAGTCTGGGTGTTAAAGACGAACTGCACCAGAGTCTGATGAGCGAAATCCCCAGTAACTTTAAAGTACGGGTGTTACTGGCGCAGGCCCTGTTTGGCAATCCGGATATCCTTTTGTTGGATGAGCCTACCAACGGTCTGGATATTGAAACCATTGGCTGGCTGGAAAACTTCCTGGCCGATTATGAAAATATTGTATTGGTAGTGAGCCACGACCGTCACTTCCTCGATACCGTGTGTACACATGTGGCCGATGTAGACCGCGCCAAGATCAAAGTGTTCACCGGTAACTATACTTTCTGGTACGAGAGTAGCCAGTTGATGAGCCGCCAGATCAGTGATAAGAATAAGAAGAATGAAGAAAAGCGCCAGGCTTTGTTAGATTTCATTGCCCGATTTTCTGCCAATGCTTCCAAGAGTAAGCAGGCTACTTCCAGGAAGAAGGCCCTGGAAAAACTGACGATCGAAGAAATAGAACCTTCCAACAGAAAATATCCCGGTATCATCTTCCAGCCATTGCGCGAAGTAGGTAACCAGATTCTGAACGTGGAAAATCTTTCCAAATCGGTGGATGGCAGGAGGTTGTTCGATAAGGTAAGTTTCAGTGTAAACAAGGGCGAAAAAATTGCCTTTCTGAGCCGGGATCCTCTTGCAGTGACCACTTTCTTTGAAATCATTTCCGAGAATGCACAGGCGGATGCCGGAAAATATGAATGGGGCACCACCATTACCAAAGCTTATCTGCCACAGGAGAACAGCGAATTCTTTATCGAAGGACTGAGCCTGATGGAGTGGCTGCGTCAATATGTTCCACCGCACGTTACCGATGCTGATGAACCCTTCCTGCGCGGATTCCTGGGGAAAATGCTGTTCAGCGGAGATGATATCCAGAAGAAAACAAATGTGTTGAGCGGGGGCGAAAAAGTGCGTTGTATGGTAAGCCGTATGATGTTGCAAAATCCCAACCTGATCATCCTGGACCAGCCTACCAACCACCTCGACCTGGAGAGCATCCAGAGCTTTAACGAAGGTTGTCAGACGTTTCCGGGAATCGTGTTCATCACTTCTCATGACCATACCTTCATGCAAACCGTTGCCAACCGCATCATTGAATTAACCCCCAGGGGGATCATTGACCGGCTGATGACCTTTGATGAATACATGGAAGATGCAAGGGTGAAAGAACTTCGCGCAGAGTTGTACAGTTAACCGGCAGGGGTTGTTTCAACAGGAATCGGCCCGACAGGGAATAGGTGAAATCGGGTAAACCGGGGAGCAAAGTCTTTGCTTTTTTGTTACCTTCCCACACCTAAATAACGATTCATGAGAAAATTATTTCTGTTGGCATTGATTTGCGCAACCGGTTCCCTGTTGCCTGCGCAGGATATTTCTTATTACCTTCCCAAAAATGTTCACTACAACCCTGCAATCCCTACACCTCCTTCGGTGATCGGGCACCAGGTGGGTGAGTGGCATGTTACCCACGACCGTCTGGTGAATTACATGAAAGCCATCGACGCGGCTTCCGACAGGGTAACCCTTCAGCCATTGGGGGTTACCTATGAGGGCCGCCCGCAACTGGCATTGATCATTACCTCGCCAAAGAACCACCAAAACCTGGAATCCATTCGCCAGCAACACCTGCAACTGACAGAACCAGGCAAATCTGCCGGATTGAATGTTGCCGACATGCCTGTGGTGGTGTGGATGGGATACAGCATTCATGGCAATGAGAGCAGCGGCGCCAATGCATCGTTGTTGTCTGCTTATTACCTGGCGGCTGCCGAAGGGCCGGAGGTGGATGCCATGCTGAACAATACCGTGATCCTGCTCGATCCCTCTTTTAACCCGGATGGACTCAACCGCTTCGCCAGTTGGGTGAATATGCACAAGAGCCAGACCATGGTATCCGACCCCAATGCACGGGAATACAATGAGGTATGGCCCGGCGGAAGATTCAACCACTACTGGTTCGACCTGAACCGCGACTGGCTGCCGGCGCAACACCAGGAAAGCCAGAACAGGCTGGCGCTTTTTCACCAGTGGAAACCCAATATCTTAACGGATCACCACGAAATGGGATCCAATTCCAGTTTCTTTTTTCAGCCCGGAGTTCCTTCCCGCGTAAATCCCAATACGCCTTTAAAGAACCAGGAGTTAACAGGTGCCATTGGTAACTATCATGCTAAATTCTTAGACAGTATCGGTTCATTGTATTTTACCAAAGAAGGCTATGATGATTTTTATTATGGAAAAGGATCCACCTACCCGGATATCAATGGCGGCGTAGGCATCCTGTTTGAACAGGCCAGCAGCCGCGGGCATGTTCAGGAAACCGACAATGGTTTGCTGACCTTTGCATTTACCATCCGGAATCAGTTTACTGCGGCGCTTTCCACACTGGCGGCTGCCAATGGATTGAGGAAGGAAATGCTGACCTATCAGCGTGATTTCTTTAAAGATGTTGCCAAAGAAGCGGAGACCTTTCCTACAAAGGCATTTGTATTTGGAGATGCCAATGACAAGGCAAAGACCAATATTTTCATTCAGATGCTGCTGAGACACCAGGTAGATATTTATGCATTGAAGCAGGATGTTACGGCAGATGGCAAAACATTCAAAGCTGCTTCGGCGTATGTGATTCCTTCCGGTCAGAAACAATTCAAGATCATTAAAACCGTGTTTGAGAAAACACTGGAATACAAAGACAGCCTGTTCTATGATGTTACTTCCTGGACCATGCCACTGGCATTCGGCCTGCCTTATGCAGAGCTGAAAAATGCAGCAGGGATTGCCGGAGAAAAGATTGAACAGTTGAAACCATTGGAACTGAATACCCATCATGCGGCCAACGCCTATGCGTATGCATTCCGCTGGAGCGAATACTACACACCTCAATTGCTTTATAAACTGCAGTCGAAAGGGGTAGTGGCCAAAGTGGCTACCAGGCAGTTTAAAATGCGACTCAACGGAAAGGACGAATTATTTGATTACGGTACCATTGTAATTCCGATCGGGTTGCAGAACGCAACGCTGAAAGGCGAAGTGCTGGCCAACCTGATCAACGACTGCGTTGGCAATAGCGGCGTGGAAGTATTTGCGCTTCCTACCGGGCTTGCTTCCGGAGGAATTGATCTGGGCAGTAACAGCTTTGTTCCGGTGAAACTGCCCCGCATCATGATGTTTGGCGGAACCGGAACCAGCCCCAACGATGTTGGTGAAATCTGGCATATGCTCGATGTACGGTTTAAAATTCCGGTGAGCATTGTAGATGTGGAGCGTTTTGATAATATCAACCCAGCCAGATACAATGTGATTATCATGCCTTCCGGCGCTTATAGAAACCTGGACAAGAGCGCCCAGGAAAAATTAAGAACCTGGATCGCCGCCGGCGGAACCCTGATTGCTACGGAAGATGCCACCAAATGGCTGGCCAATAATAATTTCACCAGGGTACTTTTCCGTTCAACAGCAACTAAAAAGGATACCACCCTGCAATTGCCTTACTCCCTCCGTTCCGATGAAACCCGCGCCAAAGACATGACGGGTTCCCTGTTCGAAGCAAAAGTGGATCTGACACATCCATTGGGTTATGGCTACAGTAACCCTTACCTGTCTGTTTTCAAATCCAATAACCTGTTCATGGATAAAAACAACGGCGCGTATGATGCTCCAGTATTGTATACAGATAACCCATTACAAAGCGGTTATATATATAGGGAATACAAAAACATGGTGAAAAACACGGCAGTTGTTAATATTGACAATATTGGCAGGGGGCGTATCGTTTCTATGGTGGATAATCTTAATTTTAGGGCATTCTGGCTGGGTACTTCCAAGCTGTTCATGAATGCAGTGTATTTTGGAGACCTGATCCGATAGGAGGAGCATGATAAAAAAATGGATTACATATTGCGCGGGTACATTGCTTTGCATCACAGCAACGGCACAGTCTTCTTTTTTGAATAATCAGCGGAACTATCCCCGGGTGGCTGCTGCGATCAGGCAAAAAGAAGAAGGGTTAAAAAAGCAGTTTGAAGAGGCCGGGTTTACCTGGCCGGCAAAGCAATTGTACCTGCGTAGTTTTAAATACGACAGCCAGATGGAAGTCTGGGTGCGCAACAGCAGCCAGGAGCAATTCCGTTTGTTGAAAACCTATAAGGTTTGCGCTTTGTCTGGTTCGCTCGGACCCAAGCGCATGGAAGGGGATTACCAGGTTCCCGAAGGTTTTTATTATATCAATGAGCTCAACCCCAACAGCAGGTACCATTTATCGCTGGGGCTGAATTATCCCAATATGGCCGACCGGGCGCACAGCGACCCTTCCAATCCGGGCGGAGAAATATTCATACATGGTTCCTGCTCCACCATTGGCTGTATCCCTATTCAGAACGACCAGGTGGAAGAGTTGTATATCCTTTCGGCATACGCACTGGAGCAGGGGCAGCAATTTATCCCGGTACATATTTTCCCCGTTCGGTTCAATAACCAGAAAAACAGTGTGGTGCTGAAGAAAGCCATTGACGGAACACCCGGTTACCAGGAACTGGTAGACGGACTGAAAGAAGCGTTCGATTATTTTGAAACCAATCGGAAGTTACCGCTGATTTCCATCAACAGGAAAGGGCAGTATACCATACTGAGCCGTTAAGATCACAACCGGCGTTTAAAGGTTATTTCCCCTCAATACATATTGGATGGTTTCGGGCGTCTGTTGTCTTAATATCATCTGTTGCCCTGCGGTAAGCTGATCCAGTACTGATTTGTTGTAATGCCGGATGGTGAGCAGGCTGAGCTGTTTTTCGACCTGCACATCAAACAATGCACTGGCTTCCTGTGCCAACTGATCAATTTTTTCGGGATGGTTGTCCATGCAGAGCTGCAGGCTTACTGCACCTGTCTGAACCAGATTGGGCCTTATTTTCAGCTTGCCAAACAGTTGATAGAGGCGGCTCATGGGCTCTTCTCCCACAAAAGAAAAGTCCTGCGTTTTTAAATGAACCAATACCTGGTTGTATTTCACCACCACGATCGGTGGCAGATTTTTGGCGCTCTTCCGGTGAATGACGGTGCCGGGCAGGGAGGGATCCAGGAAACATTTCACCAGCAGGGGAATATTTTTATTTTGCAGAGGTTTGATGGTTTTAGGATGGATCACCTGTGCGCCATAGTAGGCCATCTCAATCACTTCTGTATAGCTGAGCTCATCAATCAACTCTGCATCCGGAAACAGTTTGGGGTCTGCATTCATAATGCCTTCCACATCCTTCCAGATGGTTACGTTTTCTGCATGGAGTATATTGGCAAATACGGCGGCGGTATAATCACTTCCTTCACGTCCAAGGGTGGTGCTTTCATTGTCGGGAGTGGCACCGATAAATCCCTGTGTAATGGTTATGTGATGCCGGGCTTTGCGGATGGCTTCCGGAATAGTTGCACTACTGTATTGCCAGTCGATGGCAGCGTCGCGGAAATTATTGTCGGTATGCAGCAGGTCTCTTACATCCATCCAGTTATTGGGAATTCCTTCCTCCGTTAAATAATGACTGATGATGCAGGTGCTGAACAGTTCGCCGGCACATACGATCTGGTCGTAGTAATAATCATAATGACGAACAGGTTTATCGTGCAGCAGCCATTCCACTTCGGTAAAAAAGTCGGCCAGTTGCAGGTAACATTCATTGTATTGTTTAACCAGCAGGTATTTGGCATTGGTGAGATGTTGCTGTTTCACCACCTCAAACAGATGGAGTGCATCTTCTTTTCTTCCGGCATAAAAAGCCTCAGCTACTTTCTCCAGACCATTGGTTGTTTTACCCATTGCCGATACAATGATGACCAGGGGGTCATTGCGGTAATCCGCAACAATGGATGCCAGGTTCCTGATCCGATCTACACTGTTAACGCTTGCTCCGCCAAATTTGAATAGCTTCATAACTAAGAATAAAATATAATCAGGTAAAGGTAAAGCACAAATGTACATATGACACAATGGTCAAAAAAATGATCGGGATTCATATCCCCTTGCTATCTTTATACAAACGAAGATTGCCAATGATGAATGTGAACAGAGCTGTCCTTACACTGGACGAATTTACTTTGCAACAGCTCCGTCAATTCCCCACAGCTACCGGGGAACTGAGCCGGTTGTTGAGAGATCTGGCCCTTGCCGCTAAAAGAGTGAATGTGGAAGTGAATAAAGCAGGGTTGGTGGATATTTTGGGAGACGATGGAAGTATCAACGTGCAGGGCGAAGATGTGAAGAAGCTGGATGTATTTGCCAACAACCAGTTTGTTGGGGTGCTGAAACACGGAATCAGTTGCGCCGGGATCGGAAGTGAAGAACTGGACGATTTCGTGGTCTTTGATGATGAAATCAGCAATAACAGTAAATATGTAGTGCATTTTGATCCGTTGGATGGGAGCGGCAACATAGATGTGAATGTATCGATCGGAACCATTTTTGGGGTGTACCGGAGAGTCAGTGAGTTGGGGAAACCCTGCACCAAAGAAGATTTTCTGCAGCCGGGTAAAAACCAGGTAGCTGCAGGGTATGTTATTTATGGATCAAGTACCATGTTTGTGTATGCCACCAGGAGAGGGGTGAACGGATTTACGCTGGATCCTTCCATTGGGGAATTCTCACTGAGCCATCCGGATATCAAATGCCCGCAAACGGGTAAATTCTATTCGGTGAACCATGGTAATTTTTTCCAGTACAACGAAGGGGTAAGAAAGTACATTGACGGCTGCCAGCGGAAGACTAAAGAAAACGGCGGCCCCTATACGCAGCGGTACATCGGCAGTATGGTGGCAGATGTGCACCGTAACCTTATTAAAGGGGGCATCTTTATGTATCCGGGCACAACCGATAAACCGAATGGCAAATTGAGGTTGCTTTACGAAGCCAATCCCTTTGCATTTATTCTGGAAGTAGCCGGCGGATGCGCAACAGACGGAACGCAAAGGATACTGGATATACAACCGGAGAGCCTGCACCAGCGTACTCCATTGTTCATCGGGAGCAAGGGAATGATGGATGAACTGAAAGAGGTATCCGGTTTAAAATAATATGATGAAGAGAACTGGTTTATTAACGGTGCTGTTGCTGGCATTCGCATTCAGTTGCACCGCACAACAACGGCTGAATAAGAACGGGATGACCTATCTGGTTGGGCCCAAGCTCAATAATATTGTGTACAACGACAGTTTATTCAGGGGAAGCAATGAATTCAAGCATTTGTTTTTCAGAACGGGCAACAGCCAGTTGATCGGGTATTATGAAAAACACCAGGCCAATAAAATTACAGCCCAGGTATGCGGTTTTGCCGGTGCATTGGGAATACTGATCGGGATCAACCAACTCTCCGGCTCAGACAAGGGACTGGGCTGGGCATTGATCGGAGGCGGCTTTGCTGCTTCGGTTACCGGTGGTTATTTTACCATGACTTCGCAAAAACATTTATTAATGGCGGTAACTTTGTTCAATAAACAATACAACCGTTCCTCTGCCGGAATAGGTGTAAGTCGGCAATCAGCGGGGCTGGTGTATAATTTTTAGTTATGGGAAAAGTGATTATCAGTGTTCGGGATCTCCACAAGCAATATGGAGATCTTCATGCAGTAAAGGGAATCAGTTTTGAGGTGATGGAAGGAGAGATCTTTGGGCTGCTTGGTCCGAACGGTGCAGGGAAATCCACTACACTTGAAATTATTGAAACTTTGCGGGAGAAAACCAGCGGGGAGATATGGGTGGATGGAATGAACCTGGATGAATCTCCCAACGAAATCAAGAAAATTATCGGGGTACAACTACAGACGTCCGGCTACTATCCTGCACTGAATCTTACCGAGCTCATCGCTTTGTTTGCAGGGTTGTACAATCAGCAGGTGGATCCGGTGCAACTGCTCGATAAAGTGAACCTGAAAGACAAGGCCAAAGCGAAATACAAGGAGATGAGCGGTGGGCAGAAACAACGTTTTTCCATTGCCACCACCCTGATCAACCAGCCAAAGATTATTTTTCTGGATGAACCCACCACCGGGCTGGACCCCCAGGCAAGGAGAAATCTCTGGGACCTTATCCGCACCATTCGCAACAACGGCACAACCGTGATCCTTACCACCCATTATATGGATGAGGCGGAAGTGCTTTGCGACAGGGTGGCAATTATAGACAATGGAAGAATTATCGGGTTAAATTCTCCCGATAAACTGATTGATGAACTGGTGGCTTCCGGGTTTGAGCGGCCTAAAGAAGTTAAAAAAGCCAACCTCGAAGATGTATTCATTCACATGACCGGTCATGAACTGAGAGAGGAAAAATGATGACAACAGATCCTAAATATCCCATCGGCCAATATGAGCCGCAGCCGTATTCTGAAGAACAGAAAAACAAGTGGCTGCTCGATATCCATTTCCTGCCCGAAGAACTGGAACGGGCGGTGATGAACCTGGACGAAGCACAGTTGCATACACCTTACAGGGAAGGAGGCTGGACCCTGCATCAACTGGTTCACCATGTGGCAGACAGTCATATCAATGCCTATTGCAGGTGTAAGCTGGCGCTTACCGAAGATCATCCTGTTATTAAACCTTATGAAGAAACCGCCTGGGCATTGCTGGATGATGTACAGGAACTGCCTGTCAATATCTCCCTCACTTTGCTGCACGCATTGCACAAGCGCTGGTATGCATGCCTGAAAAATTGTACGCCGGATCAATGGGAGCGGAAAGTATTTCACCCCGAAAGTAAAAAAGAAATGAGCCTCTGGTTCCTGCTCGGACTCTATGCCTGGCATGGGAAACACCATACGGCCCATATAAACGTATTGCGCGATCAAAAAAAATGGTGATGAGCGATCAAAGAAAATGGAAACTGGTACAGTCGGAACAACTGGTGAAAGACCGCTGGGCGGATGTACGGAAGAATGTGTATGAAAAGCCCGACGGATCATTGATAGCGCCTTTTTATGTATATGGATTTCCCGACTATGCTACGGCGCTGGCCATCACCCGCGAAGGGAAAGTGATTGTGGAAAAAGTATATCGTCCGGGACTGGATGTATTAGCGCTTGAATTGCCGGGGGGCTGTGTGGATGAATCGGATCCCAGCCTGGAAGCAGCCATGCAGCGCGAGTTGCTGGAAGAAACCGGTTACCGTTTTGATCGGGTGGAATACCTGGGAGCCGTATCACCCAACCCTACCACCAATACCAATGTAATGCGGATGTTCCTGGCAACAGGGGGGGAGTTTGATCCCCGTGCCGAGTTGGATGCGGATGAAGATATTACCGTAGAGTTGTTGGAATGGGATGACTTTATTGAGCAATTCAGGACCAACCAGTTTGTACAATCCATGCAAACCTGTACCATTCTTTATGCGCTGATGAAGCTCAATAAACTCGTTGTATCTTAAAATTAAATGCATGGCAAAGCCCTGGGAACTCCTGTCTTCTGAAATTGTTTATGAAAAGAAATGGCTGAAACTAAAGGAAGATGCCTGCCGTTTGCCGGATGGAAGAATCCTGTCCCCATACCTGGTAGTGGATGTGCCCGGTTTTTGCAATGTATTTATTGTAACGGAAAAGGAAGAAGTGGTACTGGTAAAACAGTACAGGCATGCCGGAGGGATTGTATCCGTTGAAATGCCCGGCGGTATGGTGGATCCTGGGGAAGATCCTGCGGCAACCGTATTACGGGAAATGCGGGAGGAAACGGGTTATTCATCCGACCAGGTGGAGCTTTTGTACACGATGCATCCCAATCCTCCGCTCGAAAGCAACAGGTCCTGGTTCTACCTGGCCAGAAATGCAAAACCCGATCAGGTGATTGCACAGGACCCTTTCGAAGATATTGAACTGCTGCTGGTTTCAAAAGAGGAATTCATGCGCATGTTGCTGAATCATGAATTCACGCATGGAATTCAAACAGGGGGGATGTATGCTGCTGCAGTAAAACTGGGCTGGTTAGTTCCGGAATAAAGCAGTGTTCACTTCGCCCACCAGGAATACGCTTCCACAAACCAATATCAGGTCTTCCTGTGCGGCATGATTCAGTGCATCCTGAATGGCTTCGTTCGCTTCAATATAAGACTTGCCCTTCAGCCCCAATTCCTGCGCCTTCTGCTGCAGCGATATTTCGTCCAGCGCGCGGGGAATACCGGCTTTTGTAAAATAATAATGTGCATGTGCAGGAAGCAGTTGAAGTACAGCCGTGATATCCTTGTCTTTCACCATACCCAGCACAATGTGCAATTGCCGGAAATTCATGAGTTCCAGTTGTTCGTTGATGGCGCTGATCCCATCCACATTATGCCCTACATCCAGGATAATCCATGGATACTGGCGGATGATTTCCCATCTGCCATGCAGCCCGGTTAGCTTTTTTGTTTGTCGCAGGGCCTGGTGAATGATACTATGATCTATTCTCCACCCCAGTCTTTTCAACTGATCGCAGGCGGCCAGAACGGTCAGGAGATTTTTGGTCTGGTAAAAACCGGGCAGGTCCAGCAGGTAGGATTCATATTCATTTCTCTCTTTTTCCACTACGGTCACCTGCAGGTGGTGATCCTGGAAAAGCCAGTCGCTCACATATCTTTTTTCTCCTGCATAACAGATCAAATTGCTGCTTGCCGCAGTATCAAATACCGGCCTGGTTTGCGGGATGGATTCTCCGATAACTACGGGTATAAATGGCTTGATGATGCCCGCTTTTTCAATTGCTATGGCTTCCAGCGTATTGCCCAGCAGGTTCATGTGATCCCACCCGATATTGGTAATGATGCTCAGTTCGGGTGTAATAACATTGGTACTGTCGAGCCGGCCGCCCAGTCCTGCTTCAATTACAGCAATGTCTACTTCGTGCAGGGCAAAGTAGTCGAAGGCCATCGCCACCGTGATTTCAAAAAAAGAGGGATTGATTTCCTCCATCTGCGGACGCATTTTTTCGGTAAACGACACTACAAAATCTTCATCGCAAGGCACTCCGTTGATTTTGATTCTTTCCCTGAAATCATGCAGATGAGGGGAGGTGTACAAGCCTGTTTTATATCCCGCTGTTTGCAGGATGGCAGCCAGCATATGGCTGGTGGAGCCTTTTCCGTTTGTGCCGGCCACATGAATGGTTCTGAATTTTTTATGTGGATTGTCGAGCGCTTCGCAGAGCCGGATGGTATTGGTCAGATCTTTTTTGTAAGCAGATTCACCCTGCCTGCTAAACATGGGCAGTTTCTCAAATAAATAGCTGATTGTTTCGGGGTAGTTCATAGCCCCACAAAGATGCAATAAAATTTAACTACGGAGTTTAAAATTGAAGATCAAAGTGCCGGTTTGTTCATCGGAGTTGCTACTGTTGAGCTTAAGACTTCTTGCTTTGCGGCGGGCGATGTTCCGAATGGCTGTATTGGTGGTGGTAGTACCTCTCGGGTTGATGGCGGCAGCAATAACATTGCCCGCTTTATCTACCGTAATGTCTACTGCTACTTTTGCGTTTTCATTGAAATCGTCTTCAAACGAAGGGAGCCGGGTGATTCTTCTTCCGTCGAGCCCGCTTCTGATGGTAACGCCCCCTGTGCCACCATTGCCACTGGATGCATTGCCGGTATAGCTGTCGGAATTCGGATTCCCGTTTGGATTGCCCTGGTCGCCACTGCCGCCTGCAATACCCTGGTTGCGAACGCCATTATAACTATCGGCATGATTGCCTCCGGTGCCGGCCGTGGTACCACCTTTAAAAATGGCCTTGGGCTTGGGCGGGGCAGGGGCCGGTTTTACCACAGGGGCAGTTGCTTCCGTTTTCCTGACCGGTTTAGCGTTGTTGTTCAACGCAATATCTTCCGCCGTTTCCTGAGGGGCAGGCACAATTGGATCGGCATGATGCTGAACAACGGGCCTGGATGCAGGATCGGCCTGTTCAGCAAAGCTACCCGGCGCTTCCGGGGCAATATCCCCTGAACCGGTTTCACTGTTGCCCAGGTTCACTTCAATGCCCTCTCCAACAGGGGGCGGAGGGGCAAGGGGCTTTGTATAGCGGACGTAAAAGAAAATACTGAACAGCACAACGGTGATCGCTGCTGTCAGGAGCATTGCTTTCAGGTTTTTTTCTTTTTCAAAACTCAGGTCCATAATGGTATTAAACGCTGTAAAAATACAGGTATTGTGGTTTCAGGGCCTGAAGGAAAGGTTAATATTGCCCCGTTGCCGGGGCAATATTGGGTAAACCATCCAAAATCAAAGATGCAAAGCGGTTAATCTCTTTACCAGAGGGGCTTGCCCTGGTAGAAATCCAGGATCTTATTGCGGAAAATATAGTCGAATCGGGCAGCTATCAGGTTGGCGCTCGCCCGATCAAGGTTATTCTTGGCCAGCATATAGTCAACGGAGGTATTTGCACCGGCATTGAACTTTACTTCGGCAGCGCTAAAAGAAAGGGAGAAATCGGCCACCTGTTTTTCCAGCGTTTGTAAACGTTCCAGGGCCGTCTGCATGTTTACATATGCCTGATCGATGGATTGTTTTACCTGTGTTTGCGTAGCGGCTAATTCAAAATCGGCCCTTTTTTCTGCGATAACCGCCTGCCGCACCCTGTTCCTGGAAATCATGCGGTTCAGCAGTGGGATCTGCAGGCTGATGCTGACAGAAGAGTTGAAATTGTTTTTCCACTGATCGCCATAACCGATCTTTTGACTGGCATAATTGTTCTGCGGCACAAATACATTGAGCTTGTCCGTATTCACCATTACATATTGCGGAGTAGCCACATCGGTAGTGCTGATCAACTGCTGTGTACTGGCAACACTGGAATAATTGGTGCCCAGTCCGCCGTTCAGACTCAATGTGGGGAATAGTTGCGCCCGGGCGCTTTGTATACCTTTTTTAGCGCCGGATAACCGAAGCCCCGCAGCTTTGATCATGGCCAGTTGTTGCAGCGCCGCCTGGTAAATTATTTCAGTGCCTTTTTCGTAGAGAACAGGCAGGATATTAACGGGTATGCTCTCTACATCCATCGCCGGGCTATATGAGATATTCATAAGCTGGGCCAGTGAAATTTTTGCGGTTTCGAGGGTGTTCTTCAGGGTCAGTACATTTAATTCATCACTGCTGAGCTGGCCTTTTAAATCATAGAGTGTTGCAGGTGCAATGGCCCCGCTGGCATGCAATATCTGCAATCGCTCTACCTGCGCCCTGGTAACTGCAGCCTGTTTTTGGGCAATCATCCACTGTTCTTTATTGCTCAGGATCTGCAGGTAGGTCAGTATTACATTGAGGGTGGTATTGTCTTTTGCCTGTTGCCAGCTCATTTCACTGGCCTGGTAATTCAGTTCATTCTGACGGATGCCATACTGAATGGAAGCGGCATTCCACAAAGTGATGCTGGTATTGATGCTATAATTGGCAAAACCGATTTCCTGGTTGAGGTAACTGTTGGTAAAGGGATCAATGCTTCTGCCCTGGTTAATGCCATGGGAAATATTTCCACTGATATTCGGAAGCCTGTTGTTCCTGGCCTGGTTATAATCCACTTTGGATAACTGCGCCTGATAGGCGGCCTGCCTTACCTGCAGGTTATTGGCAATGGCAGCTTCAATACACTGTTGCAGGCTCAGTGTTGTACCTGTTGCAGATTGTGCGCCGGCAACAGTTGAGAAAATCAACTGCGCCAGCAGAAACAATATCAAGCTATTTTTTTTCATACATCAATTCGGTAATACTTGTTATGAATGGCCCGGCGCTATTCCGACCGCAGGCTTTTCACCGGGTTGGCCGTTGCCGTTTTCAGTGCGTTCAGGCTTACAGTAACCATGCAGATAATCAGTGTAAGTAATCCCACCAATATAAATACGCCCGGCCCGATGCTGATCCTGTAGCTGAAGTTGTTCAGCCACTCATGCATAAACCACCATGCTACCGGTATGGCAATCAGGAAGGCGATACCCACCAGTACCAGGAATTCCTTAGACATCAGCAGCAGTAACTGCTGAACGGTGGCTCCCAGTACTTTACGGATCCCGATTTCCTTTGTTCTTCGTTCAATGGCAAATGACACGAGGCCAAATAAACCAAGGCAGCAAATGAATATGGCCAGGCCTGCGAAAATCAGTGATAAGCTGCTGATCAGGTCTTCGTTGTTGAATTTGTTGTTGAATTCCACATCTGCAAACCGATACTCAAAAGGGTTTTCGGGGCTGTATTGTTTAAAAATATTTCCGATCTGCAACAATGCTTTGCCCATATCTGCTCCTGATTTTACCCGAACATTGGTGCTGTTGGACCAGTTGTTTTCGTATGAAATCATGAGTGGGGAAGGGGGCTCAAAAGGAGAGGTCATGATCATATTGTCGATCACTCCCACAATCCTCCGGGTGCGGCCCGCCCAGGTTACATCCGTTCCTACCGGATTTTTGATGCCCATTAAGCGGATAGCTTCTTTGTTGAAGATGACCGTATTGGTATCGCCCTGCCGGAAGTCGTGCCCGGAAATCATTTTCGCTTTCATGGTTTTGGCAAAATCATCGTCCGCAAACAGGAAGCCGATAACCAGGTTCGGATCTTTGGGCGCCCCCGTCCATCTGATTCCAGATGTGAACCCAAAAATGTTACTGATTGGGGATGATGTCCGGTTCACAGATTCTATCAGACCCGTGTTCAGCAGGTCATTTTTCAATGCAGTATAATTCTGATTGGAATTGGCAGAGGAACCGATCATGATCAGGTTCTTTACATCATAACCCAGCTCCCTGCTTCGCACATATTGCAACTGCTGATAAATGATCATGGTTGCTGAGATCAGTATGATCGACACAATGAACTGAGCGGTAACCAGTATTTTTCTGGGCAGCAGGGCTTGTTTTCCGGGTGTAAATCCGCCTTTCAGCACTTTAATAGGTTGGAGCCCCGATAGGTACAGCGCAGGGTAGCTGCCTGCAAAAAAACCAGTGACCAGAATAATGACTCCCGCAGTAATCCAGAGCTCCGGACGGTTCAATGGAATATGAATGGTTTGCTCCAGTAAACGGTTGAACAATGGAAGGATCAGGTATACCAGGCAAACAGACAACAGAAAGGAAATCAACGCCAATAAAACAGATTCTGTGAGAAACTGGTTCAGCAACTGCTTTCGACCGGCCCCGAGTGTTTTTCTGATTCCAACTTCCCGCGCTCTTTTTTCCGACCGGGCAGTGGAAAGGTTCATGAAGTTGATGCAGGCAATAATGAGTATAATGATTGCGATGCCAGTGAACAGATTTACATATTGAATACGTCCACCCGTGTTCTTTCCGTTTCGAAATTCTTCGTACAACCGCCATTTGCTCATGGGGTGCAGGATGATACTGCCCTTGGTGGTAGGGTTCTCGTTGGGTGATTTCTGTTTGATCAGGTTCAGTATCTTATTTTCCATGCTGCGGATATCCGTACCTTCTCTGATTTGGAAGAAAACCCGGTTGCCGCAATTGACCCACTCGGTTTCATTTCTCTTTACTTCTTCCGGAATGAGGTTAAAGGAAAGGACACCTTCGAACTGAATGGTGGATGCAGGAACAGGATCTTTTACTACGGCGCTTACGAGAACAGTTTTGTTTTGTGGCAGCCGGATGGCTTTCCCCATCACATCCGTGCTGTTGAACAGCGCTTTTGCCGTACTTTCTGTTAATACGATACCGGTTGGGTTTTTGGCAGACGCAATATTACCCTGTATGAACTCGTAATTGAACATGTCGAAGAAATCATCTGTTACGGCAATGGTTTGCCGGTTCATTTTTTTATCGCCAACGGTCATGAGCATGGTTTCTCCAAAAGAAACAACAGCGCCCTTCACTATTTCGGGAAATACCTGTTTGGCTGTTTGCGGAAGCGGGAACATCATGTCCGGGCCAGTACTGATTTCTCCGTTAAAATTACGGTTGGCATAGGCATGATAAATTTCCTTGTAATTTTTTTGTGTACGATTCCAGGACCTTTCATTGTATACCCACAAAAGGATGAGGATGGTGCAGGTCATTCCAATCGCAAGGCCGGATATGTTGAGCAGGGAGAATACTTTGTTTTTAAAAATATTCCGCCAGGCAATATTGATATAATTACGTATCATTTGATTCTTTTTAGGGGTTGCTTATGCCAGAATATTTTCTGTAACTGTTTGGCCATCCAGCATGCGGATGATCCTGTGACTGTACCTTGCATCATGCTCTGAGTGGGTTACCATAACAATGGTAGTGCCCTGTTCATTCAACTGCGTCAACAACTCCATTACTTCATTCCCATTAGACGAATCGAGGTTACCCGTTGGTTCATCGGCCAAAATCAGTTTGGGATGGTTCACCACTGCACGTGCAACAGCAACCCGCTGTTGTTGCCCCCCCGACAATTGCTGCGGGTAATGATTCCTGCGGTGCATGATCTGTACTTTTTCCAATACATCTTCCACACGCTTCTTTCTTTCTGAAGGTTTAATCCCGGTATAGATCATGGGCAACTCTGTATTTTCGAAAACCGTAAGCTCATCTATCAGGTTGAAACTCTGAAACACAAAACCGATATTGTGTTTGCGCAGATCTGCGCGCTTTCTTTCACTATACCCGGCAATTTCCGTTCCGTTAAACCGGAAGCTTCCTCCATCGGGGTTATCCAGTAAACCCAGAATATTCAGCAGGGTAGATTTACCACAGCCCGATGGCCCCATGATGGCTACAAATTCTCCTTCTTTGATTTCAAGTGAAATTTTGTTGAGGGCAATGGTTTCTACTTCTTCTGTCCGGTAAATTTTTTCCAGATTGGTTATTTTGATCATGATGATAGGTTTTATGAATTATTTTTTAAGAATGATTTCCTGTATACTGCCGTAGTGGTCATAGCTGGAGGTAATGACTTTTTCACCCGGCTTTAATCCCTGCACTACTTCATAATAATCGGGATTTTGCCGGTTGAGCTGAATGTCTGTGCGATAGGCTTTGTTTCCATCTGCAGTCAGTTTGAAGATCCAGTTGCCACCTGTTTGCTGAAAAAAGCCGCCTTTCGGAATCAGTATGGCCTGGGTTTCGTCGCTGAGTGCAAGCCCAATCTGCAGGGTTTGCCCCCTGCGGATCCCTTTGGGAACTTCTCCTGCAAATTGCATATCTACCTGGAATCTTCCGGCCGTTACCTGTGTGTATATTTTGGTAATTTTCAACAGATAGCGTTTGTTGGCAAAACTAAAGTCGCCCATCAGGCCAATGAAAACCCTGGAAATATAATGTTCATCAATATCCGCCCTTACTTTAAAGCCGTTCAATACATCAATCTGTCCCAGTCTTTCTCCCTGTCGTTTGTTCTGCCCAATTTCTGCATCCATGGAAGTGAGCTGCCCGTCGATCGGAGCCCGAACAATCAGGTCGCCTACTTTTTTCCGGGTCAGTTCCAGCGCATTGCGGGAACCCTCAAACAACTGTTTGGCCTGTTCAATACCCTGACGGGTAGAAACGGAATCCTGTTTGATGATCTGTTGTGCCAGCCTTTTCTTTTCCAACTGGTAGTTGTAAGTATTTTCCGACTGTTTGAATTCCTGCAGTCCGATGGCTTTCTGCTCATAGAGGTGTTTGTTCAGCTCATAGATTCTCTTGGCTTCCTTCAACTGGTTGTCTACATCCGTAACCTGATTGAGCCTGTTGACGGTGTTTTGCTCTGCGGCATTCCTGGCGATCTGCATCTGGGTAAGCAGGTTGTACACCTGTGTTTCCTGTGTAACCAGGCTTAGGGCCAGGTCTGTATTAGACAAGCGCATAATCGGTTGTCCTTTTTTCATCACGGCGCCGTCTTCCACAAATTTTTCTTCTACCCGTCCGCCTTCCAGTGCATCGAGGTAAATAGTAGTGAGGGGTAACACAATTCCGTTCACCGGAATGTATTCCCTGAAAGGACCTTTTGTAACTTCACTGATACTGATTCTTTCCGGATCAATGTTCAGTTTGGCATTGCCGGAGGTGAAATAAATGCTGCTGCCAATCAGCGCAACGATCAGCACCGCTAAAGCAAGGGGGAGGATCTTTTTAGTACTCCATGAATTTTGTTGAATAGCTCTGTCCACTGTTGAACATTTAGTTGTTGCTGAAATAATTGAATGCAGTTTTTATGATAGAAAGGATGATGCCAATTTATAAAATGACTGAAAATCAATTGTTTATTTTTTTCTTCTGCCGGTTTCACTGTTCGTTTTTGATACAACACTGCCCGGTTTTGATACAGTTTGCCGCAGGGCTTTTTAGCTAAAAGCTTATTGCTCAAATCGTTAACTTGCCGGTACATATTTGGTGCTGCTACCTGTAACAACAATACCAGATTTATTTTACCATGCGTTTGAATAAAGCAAGAATATTAGTTATTGATGATGATGCCGATGTGCTCACGGCCGTGCGGGTATTGCTGCGCACGGAAGTGAAGGAGGTACTCACAGAGAAAAATCCCGAACAGATTCCTTTCCTGCTCACGCACCATACATTTGACATGGTACTGCTCGATATGAATTTCAATGCATCCATCAATACCGGCAACGAAGGTATCTACTGGCTGAAGCGGATCAGGGAAATCAAACCCGACATACAGGTAATCATGATTACGGCTTATGGAGATATTGATCTGGCTGTGCGTTCCCTGAAAGAAGGAGCGGCAGATTTTATTGTGAAGCCCTGGCACAATGAAAAGTTGCTTTCAACCATGGGAGCTGTTTTGAGCAATCAGCAGAATCGGGAGGAGAAAGCAAAGCAACAGATAACGGCGCCCGGTATCAATATCATTGGCAGGAGCGAAGAGATGGAAGATATATTTATCAAGATCAGTAAGATAGCGCCAACAGAAGCCAATGTGCTGATCCTGGGTGAAAACGGAACGGGTAAGGACCTGATTGCCACCGCCGTGCATGAACAATCATTGCGGAAGAACCAGCCCTTTGTAAAGGTAGATGTGGGGGCATTAACAGAGAGCCTTTTTGAAAGTGAATTGTTTGGTCATAAGAAAGGCGCATTCACCGATGCAAGGGAGGATCGTATCGGCCGGTTTGAATCGGCCAACGGAGGAACCCTGTTCCTGGATGAGATCGGTAATATTTCCCTGCATCAGCAGGCCCGGTTGCTGAGTGTGCTTCAAAACCGGCAGGTAACCAGGCTGGGAAGTAATGAGCCGGTACCGGTTAATATCCGGTTGATTTGCGCTACCAATCTTCCGTTGAGTGAACTGGCGAATGAAAACAGGTTTCGCAAAGACCTGATTTACCGGATCAATACGGTTGAAATCATGGTGCCGCCTTTGCGTAAAAGAAAAGCAGATATTCCTTTACTGGCCGGGCATTTTGCCCGGATATATGCATCCAGGTACCTGCGGCCTGATATTCATTTTCATCCCTCTGCTCTGGAGAAACTAAAGGACTATCATTATCCCGGTAATGTGCGGGAATTGCAATACACCATAGAGCGTGCTGTGATCATGACCGATGGGGCCGAGATCAGGGCAGCAGATCTGTTGTTCTCTCCATTAGAGTCTGCAATGGTAGAGGACGCGGAAGAAGGAAGCACGCAACTGAGCGATATAGAAAAGAAAGCTATCCGTAAAGTAGTGGATAAACACAATGGAAATATTACCCGGGCGGCAAAGGAACTGGGCATTACCAGAACAGCGCTTTATCGCAGACTCAGTAAATATGATATTTAAAACAACATGAAGCCTCAACCCATTCAATGGACTATGCTGATCAGTGTGCTATTGTTGCTGGCAACACTTACTATAACGGCTTTTGCCATTACGCTGCAGGCTTATCAATGGTTGTTGCTGCTGCTGCCCCTGATGGTTTACCAGGTGATCCGCTTTTATCGTTCCGGAATGCAGGTGCAGGAAGAAGTGAACAATTTTGCTGAAGGAATCCGTTACCGCGACTTTTCCCGGAAATTTAGTGTGGAGAGCGGACCTGCCGGCCTCCGGATGCTCCGGGCAGGGTTCAACAATATCAACGATGCATTCAGACAAATAAGCAGGGAAAAAGAAACGCAGTTTCAGTATTTGCAACAAATGCTGGAACTGGTGGATACGGGAATCCTTTCGTATGAAATGGAATCCGGAGAAGTGGGGTGGATGAATGATTCCTTAAAAAAATTATTGCAGATACCTTACCTGAAATCCATTCACGCACTGGCTAAAAGGAATGAACCGCTTTACCGGCAACTGATGCAACTCAAACCGGGTAAAAGTATCGTGGTGGACGTTCGGCAGAGCAACCCTCCGCTGAAAGTGATGGTGTCGGTCACTGCATTTGAAACCGATCATAAAAGATACCAGTTGGTTGCTTTCCAGAATGTGCATGCAGCGCTCGATGAAAATGAGTCCATGGCCTGGCAGCGATTGCTCAGTGTACTGACCCATGAAATCATGAACTCTGTAGCGCCGATATCTTCACTGGCCAATACTTTACAGAGTCGTATGGGGGCTTCCGGGGCCGCGCTTCACAATGGGGATGGCTTACTGGAAGACCTGCAGGCAGGTATCGATACCATCCGGAAGCGCAGTGAGGGATTGCTTCGTTTTACCCAGGTATATCGCAACCTGAACAAGATCAGCCAACCCCATATTAAACAGGTTTATATCCGGGACCTGTTCGAAAATATGTATCACCTCATGGCGCCGATGCTCGAACAGAAAAAGATTGAGCTGGAAATTGTACTGAAGGAACCGGATCTGGTTCAGGAACTGGACAGTAACCTGGTGGAACAGGTATTGATCAACCTCATTGTTAATGCAGTGGACGCGGTGAAGGAGCAGGAGCATCCCCGCATTGTTTTATCCGCCGGTCAACAGCCGGATCATGCCACCTGGATCAGGGTAACCGACAATGGTTCGGGAATGGATCAGGAAATACTGGACAATATTTTTATTCCCTTCTTTACAACCAAAAAGAATGGAAGCGGTATTGGGTTGAACCTGTGCAAACAAGTCATGCGATTACACAATGGAAACATCGCTGTTCACTCGGAGGAGGGTAAGGGTAGCAGTTTTGTGCTCAACTTCTGATTGTATTAGCGGGCCTTTTTTTCCTGCACCTCCTTCAAACGGAATTTTACGATTTTAGTGATCAGTGTGAGGGGAAGTTTCTGGGTGAGCGGAAACTGAATGGCCCCTTTGGAGCTTTTGTATTGTACCAGTTTATCCTGGAATGCCGCAACGCCGGAACTGGTGGGATAGAACCCGATGTGATTTTTGAATGCGGCAAAATAAACCAATACCCGATGTTGTTTAAAGGCGGGCATGCCGTAACTGATAACTTCTTCCGCATTGGGCGCTGCTTTGAGGATGGTCGTGCGGAGCTGCTCCAGGAGGGGCTGTACGGTTTCCGGGCAGGAAGCAATATAAGCATCGATGGAGTCGATAGTTTTCATGGATCATTGTTTAAGGTAATTGATCAGCCATGTTGCAGAGTTGTTGAATGGTTTTCCAGTTTCTGGTAGTGGCATCTGTTTTGAATTTACTTTCCCAAAATCCGTTGTTTAATTTGGTTTTACCATATCCGCCCGGACAATAGAGATACACCACATCGCGGATCACTTCGAACTGGTCTTCTGCATAGTTGCCGGTCTGAAGCAATGCAATGGATTCTTTGTCGGGTGCATTTGCCAGGAAACACGCATGCAGGAAGGTTTTATCTTTGGTATTATCTTTCAAAAAAGGATTCTGCCGGATGATCTTCTGCCATTCAATATTGGTTTTAACCAATACTGACACTTCAAACCCAAAATCAGTTGCAATTGCCCTGGTGATATTTCCGGCAATCTTTTCTGTGTTTTTTTCGCTGCTGCTGAATACAATATTTCCGCTTTGGATATAATGTTGCGGATTGGAATAGCCAAGCGAAGTATAGCATTTTTTCAGCGCATCCATCGGAATCATCCGGTGCCCGCTTACATTGATGCCTCTTAAAAGGGAGATATAGGTTGTCATGACTTGAAAAATATATCGTATCCAAATCTTAGTAAGGTAGCGGTTATGACCAGCAAAAAGAATACACGGATAAACTGATTGCCTTTGTGAATGGCCAGTTTGGCACCCAATACACCACCAATGCCATTGCTGATGGCCATGGGAATGGCCACAGGCCAGAGGATGGATCCCTTCAGCGTAAAAAGAAAAATGGATCCGAGGTTGGTGGAAAGGTTGATGAGTTTAGCGTGAGCGCCTGCTTTCAAAAAGTCGAAACCCAACGCGCCAATAAAAGCGAGCACCAGGAAACTTCCTGCACCGGGCCCAATGAATCCGTCGTAGAAGCCAATGACCAGGCTGATGAGCAGCGAATACAGGAATTGATGTTTGGGATGAATGTCTTTATGTGCATGCTGGCCAAACGACTTTTGTGTATAGGTATACAGGGCAACGCCTATAAGTACCACAAATATGACGGGCTTCATCAACCGGTTGCTCACCTGCGACAATAATTCCGAACCTGCAAATGCAGACATAAATGCAACCGACCCCATGATGGTCACCTGTTTCCAGTTTACCTGAACTTTTTTAAGGTATTGTTTTGCAGCAAATGCAGTGCCTGTGAATGCGGGAATCTTTAAGGAACCAATGACGGTGGCAACAGGATATTGCGGCAGCAGGATCAGTCCGGCCGGGGTTTGAATTAATCCGCCTCCGCCAACAATGGCATCCACAAATCCGGCCAGAAATGCAAAGGAACAAAGTAATATGATGGTTAATGCATCCACTATCGATGGGATCTCAGATTGGCAACGGTTAATCCGGCTATTACGGTAATGCTGCTGAAAATATGTGCGGTACTCATTTTTTCTCCCAGAAACAAGACAGCTTCAAAAATACTGAAGACCGGAATCAGGTTGCCGAATAATACGGTTCTTCCGGCTCCAAGGTGGTGGATGGCCATGTTCCAGCATAAGAAAGCAATCACAGAAGTGCCGGCCCCCAGGTAAATAATGGAGCCGATCAGTACCGGGTTCCAGTGCGTTGGGGCATCCAGTACCAGTTCTTTCAGGAAGAAGGGGAAGAGCATCAATGTGCCCAGGCCAAAAATGACAAAAAGAAAATTCACCGCGCTGATACCCAATGGTTTTTTTCGAACCTGTATATTGTAGATGGCAAAGGCAAAAGCGCCGGCCAGTACCCAGAGATCCCCCCTGGAAAAGTGAAAAGCAGCCAGTTTGCTGAAGCTTCCGTTGGAGATCAGGAACAGTATGCCGGAAATGCAAATAAGCATGCCTGCTATCCGGAATGCATTCAGCTTTTCTTTCAGGAAAATAACCGCCATGATAGTGGCAAAAATAGGAGAGGAAGTAGTACCGATCAGGGCCATATTAATGGCTGATGTATAACGGCCGGCTACATAAACAAATGTATTGAACAACGCAATGCCGGTGAGTGATACAAGTACCAGGTAGCGGATATTGGCTGAGACAATTGTTGTTTCCCGGCGGAATTTTTTCCAGGCAAAGGGGGCTATGATGAGGGTGGCCGTCAGCCATCTGTAAAAAGCCAGGCTAATGGGTTGTATGTCATGGCTAACAGCCCTGGATATAACAAAGTTACCCGACCAGAGCAGCGCCGCCGTTACAGCCAGAGCAAAGCCCTGAAGGGTGTGATTATTGCGCAGCGCCTGCATAGCTGCTGTTGTAATCGCCTTTGATTCTTTCCATAGGCGGGTTGAAATAACCAAACTTTACTTCGGGAAACTCTTCGCGGATCAGTTCCATCAGTTGTTTCACTCCCAGCATTTCACCTGGTTCGGTCATACCGATTTTACCCATGTACCAGTCGGGATCAATATTGAAATTTCTCCACTGGATCATGTTTACACCGGTTTCGCGGATCAGTTTGCGCAGTGCTTCATATTCTGCCTCACTGTCGGTAATACCCGGGAATACAAAATAATTGATGCTGCTCCATCCCCCGTATTTCCGAACTACTTTCAGGCTCTCCAGGATATCTTCGAATTGGTAATTGTTCGGACGGTAGTAAGCTTCGTAAATATGTTTTTGTGCAGAATTGGTACTCACACGAATGCTGTTCAGTCCGGCCTTGCAGAGTTCCTCTACTGCATCGGGTTTGGACCCGTTGGTATTGATGTTGATGCTGCCCTTGTCGGTATGCTTACGGATTTCAATGATTGATTCGCGGATGGTTTCCCACATCAGCAATGGCTCGCCTTCGCAACCCTGCCCAAAACTGATGATCGGGAAGGGGGCATTCATGAGGTGCGGAACGGTAAATTCTACAATTTCTTCGGCCAGGGGCTTAAAGGTCAGGCGGTCCTGTGTGGAAACAATGGTTTCATCAGAAGGTTGAAAAGAAATACAACCAATACAGTTGGCATTACAGGCGGGGGATGTGGGAACAGGACATTCCCATCTGCCCAGCGCAAAGTTTTTGGCAGCAGGACAATGATACGTCATACAACAGTTGTCCATCAGGTGCCTGACCAGCCGATTCTGCGGATAAGCTTTCAGCAGGTGTGCAGTACCGGTGGCAATATCTTCTTCGTTATATCCTGCAGCTTCCTGCCGGATATCCTTTTCAATTCTTACTGCGGGAACATAATTCTTGTCGTTTCTCCAACCCACAGCGGTATAGCAGAACAGCGGAAGGGTGGGTGCGCCCTGCATGGTTTCATAGGCTGCAATGAATAAACCGGTATGGGCAGGGGGGATAAATGCAGCAACCGCCCAGCCTTTTTCACACAAGCGCATTTCACCCGTTTCTACATCAATACCAATGCCTCTTCTGCCTGGGAGCTCATAAAGATTACCTCCCTCTGGTAATTCAATCCAGTCTTCTTCAGGTACTTCAAATGCATCCCATCCTGCGCGTCCTACGGCAAAGAGGGATTCGTCTTCATAAATATTTCCTTCACCATCGGAATAAAGCAGGTAGGGGCGTTGAGACATCATATTTTATTGGGGTAAATGGCTTTTGGCAAAATTGTTGAACTCCGTTTCAACCTGGTAACTCACTTCGCAGTCGACCTCTTTCTGGATCAGTTTGTTGTTCTTTAAATCTACAGTGAGTATGCCGTCTTTTAAAATCACATTGTTGAGCTCGCTCCAGTTGAATTTCTTTTTAGGAAAACTATTGATGACGATCTCTTCTGCATCGAAGGCAATCTCCTCCTGAAATTTTGCCTGCTTTTCCAGTACGGATGCGATCAGGTAAATCAAAGAAATCCAGATGCCACCGGGCTGGAAATACCAGCCAACAGCAGCCAGCAACAAGGCAAGCCTGTAAGAGGGGCGTACATTTCTTCTGAGTTGTGTATAGCAGAAAATCCACCATCCCAGGATCAGGAGGGAAATGATCATGGGAATCAGCATGTATGCGGGATACATTACAGAGAAACGGACAAATGCGATCAGCGATATCAGTAACATCAACTGGCTGATGCCATCAATTTTTCCGTTGTTTCTTTTCTTAAAAACGATGATATAGTCGTAAGTCTTCATTATGATACCATTATGTTGCAGAGACGCCAGAGAATTCTTGCGCCTACGTTGCTGTCCCAGTCTGTCTGGCCAACACCGATCTCCACCAGGTCAAAACCGATCAGTTCCCTGCCGCTTTCCTTGATTCTTCTAATCAGGTAAATCACTTCCTCACTGTCAAATCCTCCCGGTACCGGTGTGCCGGTATTCGGGCAAAGTTTTCTGTCCAGTCCGTCTATATCGAAACTAATATAAACTTTTTGCGGGAGGTTGCCAATGATCTCATCCGTAATATGTTTCCAGGACTGCCCTTCAAAGATGCGTTCTTTGATCAGTTTGTCGAAATAGGTAACTACTTTGAAATTGCTGTTGCAGATATAATCCCATTCCTCTTCACAATAATCGCGTACGCCTACCTGTACCAGTTTGGTAAGTTCGGGGATCTCGTTTAATGCATTGTACATGATGGAGGCATGAGAATAAATGAAGTTCTCATATTTAGCCCTCAGGTCGCAATGAGCATCTATTTGCAGAATACCAAAGTCGCCGTGTTTTTCTGCAAGCGCTTTCATTAAACCAAGCGGTGTACTGTGGTCTCCCCCCAGCACAGCCACCAGTTTGTTTTGATCCAGCAGGGTCTTGCTTTGCTCGTACACCCAGTTGTTCATGTAACTGCTGCCTTCATTAATTTCCTTCAGGCTCTTGCACATGAACTTGTTTTTCTCCAGTTCTGCTCCCTGAGATATATAGTCAATGTAGAGTTCGGCTTCTTTACGGAGGTAGTCGTTCTTGAAGAGGAGCTTTTTGTCGATCTCCTTCATATAAAATCCCTGTTTCCATCCGGTGACTCCATCCACATCCAGGATATCCACCTGCAGGCTGGATTTGAAGATGTGATCGGCTGCACGGGCAGTGCCTGCGCCATAACTGACGGTTACCTCCCAGGGCACGGGGAGGATTACCAAACGGGCGTCTTCCTCCTGAAAGGGTATCCCGAAAATATTGTTGTTCGGATTAGAAACAGCATTGGGGTTAAAACAGGATAGATCTGTCATGGCGATTGAGCGTTGAAAACAGGGCGCAAGTTAGGCGCATTTTTCGAATTGGAGCCAATATCCCGGCCCCATGCGGCTAAAATCCCCTTAAAAGTTAAAAATCGGTCAGGCAGTTAATAAATGTCGGTTTAGATACGGTTTATGGACGCTTTAAATTAGCTTTGCCGGATAATAGAACTCCATGAAAACGACCCACATAATCATCCTGGTTTTAATTGCCGCTTCCATTGCCGTTCTGGTGCAGTATTCCGGGGACCTGACTACCTATGAAACCATTGCTTCCGCAAAGGAAAAAGCAGGTAAATATGTAAACCTGATTGCAAAAATTGATAAGGAGCACCCTATTGAATACGATGCGGTGAAAAATCCGAACTATTTGAGCTTCACCGCTGTTGATACACTCGGCAACTCCATTAAAGTGGTCTACCACGATGCAAAGCCTACCGATATGGAAAAAAGTGAGCGGCTGGTGCTGAAGGGAGCGGTAAAAGACGGATACTTTGATTGTAAGAATATTTTGCTGAAATGTCCTTCCAAGTACAAGGATGATCCCAATGCAATGAAGAATCAGTTGCAAACTTCCAACTAGAACTATTTACTAAAGAACCGCCCTGCATGAACTATATAGGTGAACACTTATTGCCCGGACAACTAGGCCATTTTTTTGCTGTATTAAGTCTGGTTGCTTCTTTGCTGGCAACCATTGCATTTTTTAAGGCCAGCAGGCTGAACAGCCCGCTGGAGCAACAGCCCTGGATGAAGCTGGCCCGTTGGGCGCATGGTTTTATAACGATCAGTATCCTGGCCATGTTTGGGATCCTGTACTACATCATCTCCAATCACTTATTCGAATACAAGTACGCCTATACGCACAGCGACAGAAGCCTGCAGGCAGAATACCTGTTGAGCTGTTTCTGGGAAGGACAGGAGGGTAGTTTTATGCTCTGGAGTTTCTGGAACTGTTTGTTGGGATGGGCGGTGATCCGGACGGCGGGTAAGTGGGAAGCCGGCGTGATGTCGGTGATGAGTTTTACCCAGTTTACCCTGACTACCATGATACTGGGCATCTATTTCTTTGATGTTAAAATAGGAAGTGGTCCTTTTGTACTGCTGCGCAATGAGATGGATGCACCCATTTTCAGCAGGCCCGAATACCTTTCCTTTATTAAAGACGGTACAGGCTTAAATACTCTGTTGCAGAATTACTGGATGGTGATCCATCCTCCGGTATTGTTCCTGGGATTTGCTTCAACCGTGGTGCCTTTTGCCTATGCCATTGCTGGCCTGATGGGCAAAGATCATGAGTGGACAAGGCCCACCCTGCCATGGGCCTCCTTTTCCGCCGCCGCCTTAGGATTGGGTATTATGATGGGAGCGGCATGGGCCTATGAAAGTTTATCTTTTGGCGGATACTGGGCGTGGGATCCGGTAGAGAACGCTTCCCTGGTGCCCTGGTTAACCCTGGTGGCCGGCTTACATACCAACCTGGTCTATAAGAACAGCGGATACTCTCTCAGACCCACCTATTTCTTCTATATTATCAGCTTTATACTAATCTTATATTCTACCTTCCTGACCAGGAGCGGTGTGCTGGGCGATACTTCTGTGCACGCGTTCACCGATCTGGGAATGAATACACAGTTGTTGTTGTTCCTGCTGGTATTCCTTATTCCTTCGCTGGTATTGTTTTTTATCCGCTACAAATCCATTCCATCCATTGTAAAAGAAGAGAACACCAATAGCAGGGAGTTCTGGATGTTCATCGGTTCCCTGATCCTCTTTCTGGCAGGGGCGGTGATTATTGCCAAAACATCTACTCCTGTTTGGAATAAATTATTCGGAACCAATATTGCACCTCCTGAAGATCCGGAGTTTGCACATAACCAGATCCAGGTATTTGTGGCGATCCTGATCGGGATGCTCACCGCAGTTACACAATACTTCAAATACAAGGACACGCCAAAAGCGCATTTCAGGAAAATTCTTGTTCCTACGGTCATTGCATTGGTTATTTCGCTGGCCATCAGTTTCCTTGGTCATATCAGTTACGATAAAAAAGGGATCGGATTCCTGGGGGCTATCCATGTAGCCATTTTTGCAGCGGTATATGCCATTGTAGCCAATTCCGCCTACCTCTGGCTGGGGCTGAAGGGTAAGCTGAAAGCAGCAGGTGCTACGGTAGCGCATATCGGATTTGGAATGGTGTTATTGGGGATCCTGATTTCCTCCGCTAAAAAGACGGTATTGAGCTGGAACACCACCGGTGTATCTCCTTTAAGGGTAGAAGAGGGGGGTAAAGCCAATCCTGCCGGGAATCCTGCGGAAAACCTGACCCTTTTTAAAGGAGTAGCTACCGATATGGGCCGATACATGGTAACCTATGTAAAAGATACCACCAATCCCCGCGACCGTAAGCGGTATTTTGAAATTGACTTTACATCCAAGGCCGGCAATGATAATTTCAGATTGTACCCCGATGTGATTAAGAACAACAAAGGCATGGAAGGCTTTGCAGCCAACCCTGCCGCCCGTCATTACTGGGATAAAGACATATTTGTATACATTACTTCTTTCCAGGAAAACAGATCTGCCGACACGGTGACCTTTAAAAACCGGGATGTGAAAGTGAATGATACGTTATTCTATGGGAATGGGATGATGATTCTCAACAAGGTTGCTGTAAACCCTAAGGAGCAGAAGCACCTGTATGGTAACGATGAAACATCCCTGTTCCTTGATATGACCATTATTTCCAAAGAAGGCAGGTTCTATACAGCTCATCCGGGAATTGCATTGAAGGGCCAGGAACTGCGTCAGATTCCCGACACGGTTTTATCCCAGAGCCTGATCCTGAAGTTTAATAAAGTGATCGACCAGGCTTCCGGCAAGCTGGAGATTGGTGTGAAGGAAACCGGGAATATTACGGACCTGCTTACCCTGAAAGTATATGAATTTCCGATGATCAATATCCTCTGGCTGGGGATCGTGGTGATGGTGGTGGGACTGGCCATGTCTATTGTACAACGGGTGAAGAAAACCGGTGGAAAAAACAAGGCCCTGGCTTAGCAGCGAAGGTTACTTTTTGAGGATCATAGTATTAATATCAGCTATATAGTTGTTGCTGATCTTGGCAAAAAGAAAAATACATATCATTTTTATCGGACTGCTGCTGACAGTCGCTCTCCGTACGGTTGCCCAAACCGGCATTTACGATACGGTGCGTGTAGCTGCATTTATTACACCGGAAGGGGATACCATTGGACAATCCTACCTTCCACCGGTTCTGGTAAATGCCAGAATGAGTAAGAAGTGGAGGAATTACTGGGAAAACTGGACCCGGCTGCGCAATGCGGTTTATGTAACCTATCCCTATGCCAAAGCCGCCGGCCGGGTAATGCGGGAAATCAATGCACAACTGGTTCATGTAACGGATAAGAAACAACGCAGGGCCATCATTAAAAAAAGAGAGAAAGACCTGAAGCGCGACTTTGCAGACAGGCTTACCCAACTCTCGGTGTACCAGGGAAAGGTTTTAATGAAGCTGATCAATCGCGAAACCGGCAACAATTGCTATGAAATCATTGATGAATACAAGGGCTTTGTTACTGCTGCTTTCTGGCAAACCATAGCAGTGGTATTCGGCAGTAACCTTAAGCAGTCTTATGAACCCATGCACAAAGACATGGATATGGAAAAAATTGTCCGTGATGTGGAAGTAATGTATGGTTACCGGTCGGCTCCATAAGTGCCCAGCAACTCAATAAATTCTTTTCTCGGAATCATTACAGCCCCCAGGCTTTCCAGGTGACTGGTGTATACCTGGCAATCGATCAGGCGCACTCCTTCTTTTTTTAATTGTTCCACATAACAGATAAAAGCAAATTTGCTGGCATTGGAGGTCTTACTGAACATACTCTCGCCAAAGAAAACATTTCCCAGCCGGATACCATATAAACCACCCACCAGTTCTCCATTGAGCCAGGCTTCGGCGGAATGCGCGTACCCCATTTGATGCAGCAGGGTATAAGCGGCTTCTACCTCATCTGTGATCCAGGTACCATCCTGACCTTCGCGCGGTTGTTCTTTGCAGGCACGTATTACGCCGGTAAAATGGGAGTTGATGCGAAATCCGAACTGGTGATTGCGGATAAGCTGGCGCATGCTTTTGCTTATTTTCAATTGATCCGGCAAAAGTACAAACCGCGGATCGGGGCTCCACCAAAGCGGAACATCGCCCTCAAACCAGGGGAAAATGCCTTTGCGATAGGCCAGCAAAATCCTTTCAGCCCGTAAATCGCCGCCAATGGCCAGTAAACCATCTTCTACTGCATCATCAACAGGAGGGAACCAGATTTTATCGGAAAGCGTATGCATTAATCGGCAATCTCCAGGGTAGCGCCAATGCCTCTTTCGGTAATGCTGTTGCACATGGGTTTTAATGTGTTGTAATCCCCCGACTTAACGGCGTATTTGCCTTTGTAATGAATGAAGAGGGCGCATTGCTCTGCCTGCTCCAGTGTATGGCCGCAAACTTCCATCAATGTTTCAATCACCCATTCGAAGGTATTCACTTCGTCGTTCCACACAACAAGGCTATACGAGGAAGCCAGTGCGGTTTCTGTTTCGGATTCAAAAACTTCCCAGGGTTTAGGGGCGGAAGAAGAAAAGGGAAATGACATGTTGCAAATGTAGGTTTTGGCTATAAAAAAAAGATTGTTTTAAAAGAATATGAGAAAAAAGCATCTTTTTTTTTGGTAGTTAAATTTCAGCCCTTATTTTTGCACTCCCAAACAAACAAAGGGAGCATAGCTCAGTTGGTTTAGAGCATCTGCCTTACAAGCAGAGGGTCCGCGGTTCGAACCCGTGTGCTCCCACAAAGGCTGAAATACAGTACTGCACTGCGTTTCAGCCTTTTCTTCTCTTTCTCATTCTTAGCGGCATTTTGTAAATAGTTAACAAAAAAGTTAACAAAAACGAAAACAGAATGCTTCAACTTCCAAACAATTGCAGAGCTGGCAATATCAGCGTATTTCCAAAGAACTGGAAGGCATCAAAGGCCGACTTATCTAAAGCCTGGAGAATCAATTACTGGTTTTACGATGACAATCTTGGCCAGAAGAGACAGGTGGTCATCAAAATGAATAAGTTCAAAACCCTCCAGGAAAGACAGGATGCTGTCCGGGAATTGATCGACAATGAACTGGACCTATTACAACGCCAAGGATTCAACCAGATCACCCGGATGTTCAATTGCCCTACTGATGATCAGATATCTGAATTTACCCCATTGGCAGAGGCGCTGGAGTATTCAAAAAATGTTTTGAAGGGTAAGGTTGAAAACAATACCTATCTGGATATTAAGAGCTGCGTGAAATACATACAACCGGCTGCAGTTGCACTCGGATACCACCGGTTACCTATGAAGGACATAAAAAGAAAGCAGGTAAAATGCCTCCTCGACCAGTGCGGTAAGATGAAAGAAAAATGGTCTGCGAATAATTATAACCACTACCGGAAGTACCTATCCATTGTTTTTAATGAACTTGTAGAAATGGAGGTGATGGAGCTTAACTATTGCAGAACACTTACAAAGCAAAAGGCAGTAAAAAGGATCCGTCAAACCCTGAGTATGGAGGACCGGAAAAGGATATATGATCATCTATATGCAAACTATTATTCCTTCTGGCGATTTACAATCATATTCTTTCATTCCGGATCAAGGGAAACAGAAGTAATGGCTCTTCGTGAGACAGATGTAAACCTGCAGCAGCAGAAATTTAAGGTCTTAATTAAAAAGGGGAAGTCCTCCAGGGAAGAATGGAGGACCATCCCTGACAGCTGTATAGAACTGTGGCGCCAAGTAGTCCGGGAAGCAAAACCGGGTGATTACCTCTTCAGTGAAGGATTGCTGCCAGGAGATAAAAAGATAAGCTCTCGACAGATCACCAAACGCTGGAGGGTGCATGTAAAGGAAAAACTGGGCATTACTGCAGATTTTTACAGCTTGAAGCATAGCAATCTGGATGAGGTATCTGCCCAGCTGGGTGTATTGGCTGCCCAGGCCATGGCAGGCCACTCTACACCGGTGGTCACAATGAACCATTATCTGGTAGGCGAGGGGAGCAGGCAGCATGAGCGCCTGAAGCATGTAAGTAACTCGTTTGCTTCTGGAGTAAAATAAACTGATCCAGCAGGAACCAGCTCATATCCCTTTGGGTTGGGTTTGTTAGATTGTTGGCTGTTTTGTAGTTCTTTGCTCATTTTTTTCCGGTAAAGATCGTACCTGTGGCGCCTGCCGACAAGAGGGCAAATACCCATTTTTACTCAGTGAAATCACGGTCCGGGTAGAAAGTATCATCCGCATCGTTATTGTGGCCCGACCGCTTTACCCTGGCTTTATCCTCACGCAGTAGCTCCTTGTACCAGTCTTCCACGGAAATAACCTCAACTCCGCGCTGGAAATAGGTTTTAAGCTCATAGGTAAGGGCAAAGGGTATCTCATAGGTTACTCCGTTCTCTGTAATCTCGTAAAGCTGGGTTAACGGGTTGAATTTCAACCCCAAAAGCCTGTATGTTCTCTGGTTCTTTGGGCTGGCCATGGTGCAAAATTACCTTCCGGACCGAAAAAAATGTCAAAAAAAAGTTTGTTGGTATCAAAAATGATGCGTACCAGGTGGAAGCGGAATGCAGATGAGAACTAAAAACCCCCAGCGTAGAGACGCCAGGGGAAAACTAACTGCATGGAAAACTATTTTAAACCACATTCATGGTCTTATCTGTAAGGAGCCTGATCAGCACCGCAGCCCCTATCTGCTTTGATTCAGCACCCGGGTCGAAAATACCATCATTCACGAACTTCCCTTTGTTGTAGTGGGTAGTACCGGCCCACAGGTAGGGTGTTGCGATTCCTTTGCGGATATAGCCAAATCCGTTATACTTTTCGAACCGGTACAGCATCAGGTTTATGGTCCATGACTGCTGCACATGGAAGCCTTTAAGCCGGAGGGCATCAATGGCGCTTTCCAGGAAGGTGTATGAGGATCCTTTCCCGCTCCACGGTTCAGCCAGCGGTCTGCCAGCGGGAACCTGCCATGTTCTTTTAGCCAGGCTATCCCCATTGTGAAGGTGCTTCGCAAAACTGCATCCGCACTCCATCATGTGAATGATGCCAATGAAGTACCATGGTATTTTGCCCCCAGCCTTTTCACTTACACGCTCATAATTAGCCTTTCCTTTGAGGATCAGCCGGGCGGTATCTTCTGCCTGCTTCATTCTTTCTGGCCGGAAGGTCATGGTATTGTACAATTGCTGGTACCGTTCTGATATGTCCTGCAGCTTTGCCATTATTTCGTGCGTTTAAACAATAGATATGAGAATAATCCGGCAATAGCCACGAATCCGGCAACTATCCAAATTACCGGACTGCTGCGGGTGGACTGCTTTTTGGTGGTTTTTGACTTGTCAAAATTTGTCAACTCCGTTTCAGATTGCTTTTTCAGGCTGACCTCCTTTTCTCCCTGATCTGTCAGCTTAACTACTGTTGAATCCTTCCCCTTGGACCGGATGGTGATTTTCTGGATTGGGCCTGTATGAACTTTTATTCTGCCATCCAAGTATTCAGAAGGCCGGTATATGCCCGAATCTGGCCAGTAGTATGAGCGATCGAAGTACTCAATGATTGTTTCCCTTTCCCATTGCTTTACCCCGCTGGAATCCACCTTTAAATCACGTTTTTCGGTGGCAAATGAGTCGATTTTAGCGGAGGTACTTGAATCGGTCTTACTGATATGCGTATCTGTTGACTTCTTGACCGAATTGCATCCGGAAAGGATTCCTGCGAATATCCATGCCAGCAGGATAAATGTAAGCATGGCAAGGAACGCGATAACCTTTCGGTTATCTGGCTCCTTCTTTGGATTGAAGAATTGACCGTATGTTGCCATAACTGTTTATTTGTCGTTTAATATTTTCTCCGCTTTCCCGGAGAACTTAACAATAATCGACTGGCTCATATATCCGATAGCCACGAACGAAAGGCCCAGCCAGTTGCCTATGTCGTGGAGCTGCTTGATCTCCTGCGATACCATTACACAGATGATAATTAAGATCAACGAGATCATGATGGAGAACTTTTCAACGGACAGATATTGCCCGAAATTGAAATTCCCATTTGCCTTTTTATTGAGTTCATCCATCTTCATAAGATTGTGGAGCAGAACCCCAAGGCATCCAACTGCGAACAGAAACAGTAATGTGTAGTTCATAGAACTTATTTTAAAAGTGAATTAATGACCCATCCAACAACCACACCACCACAGCACAACACTATCCAAATGACCTTATCCCGACCTCTCGTTTCAGCGGATTCCTGCTTCAAGGTGTTCACATTTTTAAACAGAACCTTTTGATTGTCTTCAAGGGCTGTTACCCTTCCATTTGTTTTTGTAGCCTGCTCAAATGTTTTTAATCCTATTTCTTCGATCTTATCGAGCCTGTCAATTATCAATTTGTTGATAGCGTGTTCCATGTTCGTAGATAGTGTATTTGGTTAGTATTATGGGTTACTGCTTTTTCGGTTGTTCTTTTTTTGGCTGTTCAGGTTTTAGGTTTACGATACGCGCTGACTGCTGAATAAATTCAACCAGTTCTTTGCTTGCTTTTTTACTATCAATGTTTTGGTCGATTACAACAAGTAATGCCCTGAACTGGTTAATATTCATCGTAACGGCAATTGTAGTGTCCTTTGATTGCTGCTTTTCTTGTGCGGTTGCGCTGAACAGTAAGAATGCAGTGCAAATGGTTAAGATTATTTTTTTCATGCTTTTTTGTTTTTATAATGAATGATTAATTAACTGCATTGGCCACCGCTGATATAGTTCTGGGTGGATGATGATGCCGGAGAAAAGCCATCCAGCGAAACGTTGAATGAGCTTATGGCCCCTGATCCAGTTACCGTAACCGGGCTGCTGTAATTGTTACCCGTGGTGATTGTTACCGAAGATCCAGCCGTATAGCTTCCGTCATTGATTGAATAGGACCAGCTCACAGATACGTTTGTATCAACCGCTGTTGCAGCATACGCGCGAACACTTACTGCATCCAGTCCGGTATAGGTTACCTCGATGCACACAGATACGTTGGTCAGGGATGGCGGGTAAGCGATTGAAATAATGTACTGCCTGGCAGATATTGTATTTGTTACCTGAACGGCCGCGTTCAATGCAGGATAGTAAAACCAGTAATAAGGGCCACCGCTTACCGATCCTCCGTTGTGCGGGATGCCGGGATATGCTGAAGAACTTGCTCCAGCAAGAACCTCATCACCAACTGCTAAAGGCCGGTTGTATAAAGTGTACACATCGAAAGCCGAACCACCTGGACCGGAAGAAAGTGCAGAAGAAGATCCGGAATACCCATCCCAGCCATCACCCCAATATTGGCCTTTCAATGTATGGGTGTAGAAAGGTGTAGCAGCCACAAAAACAGACTTCGGAACCAGCCTGTTCATATCATAGCCGGAAATGGTATTGATATTGACATACTGTTGTGCCATTGCTTTTGTAACCACACGGCTGTCGGACGGGAAAGATTGTTTTTCGGTGAATACCCCGTTTGTAACTGCATCGTTCAAAGCCTGACGGGTTACCATCTGATTACTTGCCGTTCCCGCCCAGGTTGTGGCGAAATGTCTATTTGAAAAAGCTGCTGCAATGACAAATAGCAGCCCGATAATGATTACATGTACCTTCTTCATTTGATCAATTTTTCGAGTTCGGAAATGCGTTGTTCGAGATGGTTGTTTTTCTTTTCCAGTTGAGCGATCTTGTAAGTGAATACAGAATTATACTCCACACCATAATGGCCGCTCTCTGTTTTGCTTACCGCTTCAGGTAAGTATGCCAATACGTCCTGTGCTTTATATCCCCAGTGTTGGCGATCGTCTATCTTATGGATTTCTTTCCATGTCCATCGGCTTGCATCCAGTCCTGAACCTGTTTCGATTGTCGCGTTTATGTTCTTCCAACGGGCATCAGATTCGTAAAAACCTGAACCTGCCCATATTGCACCAGCAACACCTAAACCGCCGTTTATAATCAACGCTCCTGTACTTGTAGAAGTTGAAGCAGCGGAAGAATAAATAGAAACGATACCAGTTGAAGCCATCCTAACGGCTACTGTTCCGTCCGCTCCGGTAGGTAATACGGTCGTATTATTTACAACAAAATCAATAAACCCACCAGCTGAACCACTTCCTGCGATTATTCTATTAACTGAATTATTTCCAAGTTGGATAAAGCCTTCTGCGCTTGTATTGGCCCCTATTGATGTAGGGTAAGTAGAAGGATAAGCATTTGAATTTATAGAAACAATATCCTTCGCGTACATTCCAGCACCAGTGGTTAAGCTACTTCCAAATATCGCTGCTCCTGCATCATTTAGATAAGCTAATGTTGCTCCTGCCCAGTTTCTAAATACAACTGACCCACCAGAAACCCGTGGACCGAATGCGGTTGAATAAACCCCATTTGTATATATTTCGTCTGCAAACCTTCCTGTACCAAATACATCTAAAGTGTACATTGGTGAGCCGGAACCTATACCAACTCTTCCTCCTTCCGCATTTAATAATAGCTGATAAGGAACATTTGTGCTTATTGTCTTACTTTGGATATTTGTTACTCCGCCGGATGTAGTGCCTATTAGTATTCTTAAATTATCAGTTGCGTTTGAAAATGCTCCAACGTAAGAACTACTTACACTTAACGATGTTTCAAATTTATAAGATGGTGTTGTTGTATTTACTCCAACATTCCCCCCATCAGGGTTTATTGTTAAATCTGTTGCTGTATTACTATAATTTGACCCTTGTATTGAAGAATATCCAGTTGAATTTACTCCTATTCTAACTTTTTGTGAAGCACCAGGGGAACCAGCTTCTAATGAGTACCCTGAGTTGTTGAATATCGCTGTTGTTCCGCTTAGTGCTTGACTTAAAATAACGCTTGAAGGTGTCCAAGCTAAAACTTCAGTACCTAATGCATCTGTTGTTGTGTTGGAATACGTCAATGCCCAACGGTCAGAAGATGTATTTTGAATACCTCCGTAATAAGTTCCGGAACTATTCATTTTAGCTAACGATTTGCCTGATTCACCAAAAACAATACCGCCAGTCATTCTAATACCCCCAGAAAAAGTTTTTACTCCGCTTATCGTTTGAGTGCTTGCGAGATCAACCCATGCTCCGGTAGACTGATAAGCCATTGGACCAAGCCCTAAAAAAGTTTGTACCGCCAAAGCGTTGTACCTGTATAGATTGTTATTTACGTCTTGCCCAAGCATGGCTGAAACAGTTCCACTCTGGACGGCGGAACTTAAATTAGAGTTTATACCACTGATTGCAGTAGTATTAGCTGCTGTCGTCGCCGTTGCTGCGTTTCCGGTGGTATTCTGATTCCATGTAGGAACGGTACCGGTAATATCTGACCAGGAAGGAACCCAGCTCACGGGCCTGTATAATCCGGAGTGAGGACCCCAACCATATGCAGTATTCCAGTTCCCGCTGTTATTCGTAGTACTGAACCATGAGGATGCAGTATAAACTGGATCCGCTTCGCTCGATGGAACAAGCAGCTCAATCCAGTTGGCAAGTGTCGTTGCCGGTTCTGATTGCAGGATATACGATTTGTTGTTGTCCGTCCGGACCGCCACATCACCCATCTGGGCTGATAAAGCCAGCATTGCACTCTGGGAGCTTACAACAAAGGTTTCCACCAAAGCAAGGGATGGGATGGTAGAGGTTGGCAGCTTACCACCACCGTCCAGTTTTACCAGCTGATTGGCCGAATTGAAGTTATTGCCCTGGGTAGTTACATTGCTGGAGAGCCTTGCATCAGGTAAAGTTCCGGAGCTGATGTTTGCGGCATTCGTAGCATCGGTATTCGGCACGTTGCTCAATCCTACATCGGATTTTGTAACGGAAATATCCGCTGATAAAGCATGTCCGTTCACCGTCCGTGTGTCCGGTACCGCTGTGAAGCCCAACAATTGCTGTTTGGTTTGAATCCTGCCTTGTACGGCCGTCAAACTATCCGGAAGGCCCGTAACATCGGAAATACCCGGAAGCCAGCCAATACCCTTAAAACGTCCATCTGCCTGCCCTTTGGTATAATGGTTCAAAAGGCTGTCATCCACTACCGATTTTGAGTACACTGAAAGGTTATCCCTGGCTGTGGCCACATTGCTTACATCGGCCAGGTTATTTCCGGAAATTAAAAGGGAAGGCTTGCCGGTGATGGAATCCCATGCGAGTGGACCGGCCTTTAAAACCATCTTGAATTTTCCGTATTGATCTAAGGTTAGTAAGCTATCTCCTGCAGCATTGTTTTTGAGCTTGAAGGACTGAGCAGTGCCATCTTTATAAACTCTGAGCAGCGTACCGGAAGCACTGTCGCCAACTTCGAATACAGCATTCGGATGCAGATTATTGGTTGGCTTGTTTACGCCAACCCTTCCCCTGAAGTACCAATCACCATACTGAAGTGTCTGTGCATTGGAGCTAATGCTGAGCGCCACCAGACAAAAAAAAATCAACTTTTTCATTAGTATAAAATTGTTATCCGCTGACCAGCGAATAATTTGTCCTTGAATTTGATCTCACCTGAATTGATGTTATGCTGCACCCACTGGCGGTCTGTTACTGATGGATTTTTGTTCTTATCCATAACCAATACACCATCGATCAAAACTTTTATGTTCTTACCGATGGTAGGTAGCCATGTAAATGCGTCTACATCAGCTGCGATTGGCGAACCAGCAGCTCCAACGATCCATTCTTCCTGCGGTGGTGACAATGCAACGGAAGAGCCGCTTCCGCTATCCCCCGAAGTGATAACAGAAACGGCCCCATAGCCACAGCAAGCTGTTGAAACAAATGTGCTCATAGATTATATAATGCCCTGTCCGGGCGATTATTAAATAGGAGATACGCAACGATCAGGAGCAACAGTTCCTTCCCAGGTAAGTGTTCCGGTGATCTTTACAATTTCATTCTGGCCACGGCCATAAACTGGGTATGCTTTCATTCTCACTTTCACACCATCATTCAATCCTTTGTTACCACCCAAAAGATCACCACCCAGTGTTTTCAACCATGCACGTACATAGATAACTCCGTACTGTGATGGTCTGAAGAATTCGTATTCAGCATCACCGATGTCGTCGATTTCAAAATTCACTGTGTAGTTCTTAACGGCTACATACTTTCTGCCACCACTGATATCCCTCTCATTTTCAGCAGGAGCGGGCATATCACCAATAATGGCAATCCTTCTGATCAGGTCCTTTACAGCGGCCGTACTACCAGCAGGAACAGTCGTTGATTGACTCAGACGGTCGGTCCATTCTGTAATGACACTGGCATCAGTAAATGCAATAGCATCCTGTCGTGCAATGAACATGTGAGTAAGCTCTGATTTCTTTTGTTCCGGAAAACAATCGTCCTGAGCAACTGTTCCGAGGTTGACTACTGAGCAGTCTGTGGGAGGAGTGAAAGTTGTGATTGACATGGCTTTAAATTTTTGTTGTCTAATTTGTAAGTAAAAATATCCAATTAATTGGATTTTTAAAGAAATGAGTTATTAACAGTTGTCTTCGAATGTTAATTGGGTAAGGCTTGTACATTCTGCTGTTTCCGTCATCTGCTGGGTTTTCACCATCACCCTGCTTATTGCCAGTATCCGAGAGCTATTTTTGAGCTCCAATACGACACTTTTATGCAGTTGAACCATCAAAAGTGCCGTTTTTAAATAGTCAGGGACGACCACCTCTGTCAGAAGCCGGTTATTGAACTTAGAAAAAGTCACAAGCTCATTGTTGAAGCCATCCTTTTCTGTCTCAATTTCCAGCAGTGGATCCGTATGGGTGATGAAACTGTCCAGGTAGATGATATTCTGGAAGTCATAATCAACACCGGAAACAGTTATTTTGGTGTCCTCATACTGGATTGGTCCGATATTGTCCTCGTTCCGGTAAGTCAGCTTTAAATAGCTGGATGCCTGGCTTCTTTCAAAGCCGGCCACATAGAAAATCTCGCTGTAGTAATACCCGGTTATGCCCGTAAAAGCAATTCGCATCTCATAGAACCCGCAGCCAAGGCTCAAATCGGCAATTTTTGTTCCATTGTACCATGTGAACTGCTTGTCACCCCTTATTTCAGTTCTTAAATGGGTGCTGATGCTGGATGATATATCCTTGATCATAGATCCTGTTTCGGAGTAAATTTTCCACTCAGAAATCGGCTTTATAATAGTTCCCGCGAAATACATCTGGAACGGAAGAATGGCATCCGTTGGGCTTATCAGCTTGTAAGGTATGCCGGAACAGTTTTCCCTGTACCGGTTTTGTAACTGTTGACTGCTGTAAATAGGGAAGGAGAGAGGTAGTTCTGTTATGATCATTTTAAATAATTGTATAGTTTGTTGATGGAATTAATTCGTAGGTGAACTCATAGGAATTGCCGTCTGTATCGGTGTATTCTCCCCATAAGTCAATGCCCAATACGGTCTTATGCGCTGCAATTGTGATCGGTACCTGATCATCGCTTCCTTCCAATACTGAATTCTTGTACCATTTGTTTTTCCAAAGGATATTGAACCCTCCTGGATATGCCGGTATTGTACCAGCAGCATCCGACCATGCATAGGCGACAATGTTGTAGTAGAAGCCATCATAACCCGGACCAGGAAGACCCCACGGATTCGGATATGGAATGGTAAATGCCCTGCGGTTCTCCATAACCAGCTCCAGATAAATGGTTTTCGGTATTTCTTCCACCTCCGGATCGACCGCATCATTTGTTGTCAGCAGTAATGTAACCTGCAGTTTGTCGCTTTTGATATCATAAACCGCCTGCTTTACCTCTCCATTGCCCAGGGCTCCTTTTACCAGCTGATCAGGCTCAAACAAAGTAATATCCTTGTACGGGAATGTGATATCAGTAGCCTTCTTGGTAGGCTTTTCCGTTATAAATATGGTATGTGCGCCATTTAATAAACCGGTTTTCCGGACCCTCCGGTGCCGGTGGAAATACTGGTGCAGCTGCGCGAATGCCAGCACGTTGTTCGGCACCTCATTGGAGGTCAATACACCGGTTGTTTGCGCCAGGTACAGTTTGCCATCGTATTCCTCACAGGCTACCAGCACAAAGCCATCATCGCTGATCTCGTCCGGCTCATCTATGACATGGCAAATGTCTGTCGTTATGTTTTGGCAGTTGTTCTTTTCCTCATTACCCTGGTCTGTACAGTTCTCGTAATACTCGATCGGTTTCCCAACGAAATCAATATTTTTTGCCTCCATGGCCTTATAAAGCTGCCTCCTGGGCATCTCGTCAGAAATGAACTCGAACTTCCGCTGGCCGTTAATCCATTTGCCTCCTTCAATTACTGAAGCATCCAGCTTTAGTGTTTTATTGAACCTGCTGATGTGCTCAATCTGGATATTAGCCTGGTCATCTGTAACATTGTATCGTACATCAAAAAGGGTCTGCAGTGATTCCATCAGGTAATCATACCGCAAGATTCCTCTGGTAGCTGGCTGTGTTGCGTTTGGTTTTTTTACGTCCGTTTTCTGGATTAAGTACAGCTTTGTGTACTGGTTCCTCGCACCGGTGACGTAGTTGCTTGATGATGGATTTTCAGGATTCATTTGGAAAAAATCAGAGATGATACCCAAATCACAGAAGTAGCTGCCGAACCACTCCAAGGCATCCTGGAGTTTAACTGCGTTCCTGATCACTGATTCTCCATTTTTCAACCCGCCATACTTATAGGTCAGTGTGATCCGGCTCATTTCTCCTACGGGTTCCTGCTCTGAGGTATAGCTGTTGTGGTATACCATCAAAGGCTTGGCATAAACATCATTTGCGCCTACGGTCTCAATGAAAGTGTATCCGGGAGGAGGAGGACTTCCAGCCGGAACGGTGTATTTCTCCCGAACCCAATAGCTTTTCCCAGAACCAACCAGCTCACCCAAAGTATTCAGCCCCATTGTTTCGACGAGTTTCCAGTACCTAAAACAGGTCGCCGATGGAGGTGCGCCACCGTCTGTCCACAGCGCTGCATTGGCGTGATTGGAGTAATCGACATTGTTTGTAATGTTGTAGTTCACGTCATAGGTGCCTGTGCTCTCGTAAAATTCGTACTCCCCAAGGAAAAGGTTGATCGAAGCCCTTGCCGTCACCTTCTCCAGGATGTTTATCTCATCATCCTCGGAGGATTCAATGCATCGGTAAGGCGTGTACGGTTTGCATGGAGAGGTGATGATGCATTTATCCAGATCAAACTGCATGTCCACAATCCGGAGTATGGCCTTATAAACCAATTTGTCGGCGCCATCGATACGGGCAAAGCTCTCCAGATAAAGCGGGTTGCAGCTGTATCCCTGCTCTTCAAGGCTCTTGATAAGGTCGAAGTCTTCGGCAATAAAGGTGATATCACCACTAAGCTCCTTCGCATAGTAGTTCTTCCCTTTACCAGTCTTGAGGGTGTATTTAAACTGCCGGTCGCTGAAATTAAGGGGTTTTACTTCCTTTCGTTCATTCGGCGTGATGAGGTAGTGCCTTAAAATCATGATTTGTGCTTCTTTACAGTTTTGCGAATATTGCCAATGGTGATTTCCACATAGTCTCCGTAGTCTATAACCCTTGGCTCTTCATTCCAGGCATCCTTGAACTCCTTCAGCTCTCTTTTGATTTCACTCAGCTCTTTACTGTTATCTGCAGAAAGAATGATGGCCTGCCTCAATTCATCGTCGGCTTGCTGCTTTGCATTAACGGCGGGCATGATCTTATTCGGGGCATCCTCGATGATATGAATACCGCCTATCTCCCGGAGCAGGCTGTTGATATTACCATCCGGATCACTATTGATCATATCGAAAAGACCCTCGTACTGTTTTGCATTGGTGTGCCGGAAGACATACATGTACTCACCTCCACGGACATTTGCCTTTGTTTTACCTGTTCTTTTTTCGACCACATCCATACCACCCTGAGAGTGATCAGGACCTTCCAGTACCAAACCCCCACCTTTATCGAACTTCGGTGCGTTTGCCTCATCGTTTACAGCCTTGAGGGCTGATATTTTAGCAGCCACGAATGATCCAATCATTGCAGTGATGGTGGCAATGGCTATACCGACACCGATCGGCCCGAGTGGCGCCATGAATTTATAAATCTCACTCGATGCGGTGACCAGGTTGTTTGTCTGGGCAAAAGTGTCGGAAATGATCTGTAAGCGCTGCAAGGTTCTTTGCTTTTTCTGTGCCTCCTCCAGGTTCTTCAGCTCTTCCTCCCGTTTCAGTTTCTTTTCAGCGATCTCCTTATTGAGCAGATCCACATTATTCGCGTATCCTTTTTCTCTGGCTTCTTGCTCTCTTTCAAGTTGGTTCTCCAACTCGTCGATGTCATTGGAAATCTCCTCCACGGCACGTTTCCGAGCCTCCACCAAGTTGTTGATAGGGATCAGCATGGATTCAAACGTACTTTTCCATACAGCTCCAAGGGCCGACACCGCTTCAGTCCATTTCCTTACTTTTACCTCATCGATTCCGAGCGCTTTGAAAAGATCGGTTTCGATGGGGGTTGCCACTTTAATCTCTGTTCTGGCATCCTTGATGGCCCCTAAGATTTTCTCTTTTGTTTCCGGTGACAACTTATCACTCAGACCCAAATAGGAGAATATGTCCTTTCCGGATGCAGCAGCTCCATCGATGTTTTTCTTATCTGTGAGGGCATCGAATTGATCCTTGGTGACAGCTTTTTCCTGTACCAGTTGGCTTTTGAGTAAGTCCAGCCGCTTCTGGCCGTATTGCTTGGTGATGGCGATCCGCTGCTCTTCCTTTACTTTCCGGATGGTTTCCTCGGAAAGCCCGGTAAACTTCTGGAGATCGATTGTATCCAGCGCCAGTTTCTCCTCAATTTTCAACTTCTCAAAGGCGAAATTCTGCTTCAGCCGAAGGATCTCTTTATCCATGGCAGAGTTCAGGTCAATAATGGCATTGTTGTTTGCTTCAATGACTGCCTTATCCTTGTCGCTCAGCGATGACTGCTGCAGCAGCTTCTTATTGCTCTCATTGATACCAGCAATTAACTGCTCATACCGCTTAGTGATGTCGGAAATGCCCCGTTCTGATTCTGTTTGACTTACGCCATTGATTGCCTCTTGGGCTGATTTTAAGAGTTGCTCCTGTTGCTGGTAGAAGTCAATATCTATTTTCAGCACATCAGCGATATATCTACTCCGGATTTGTGTCTTGGCGCCATTGGCTGCCGTTTCCAGTTCAGCGGATAGTTTACCGGCTTTTCTCTGTGCATCCAGTAGCTTGTCGATCTCTGCAATTTCATCATTGGCTCTGGCAGCAGCCTCTTTTTTTGACCGCTCACGTTCGCTGACGATGTTTGAGATGGTTACATCACGGTACTTCTTCCGAACAGCATCGATCGCTTGCTGGTATGCCTCCTCTTTCTTCAGCTCTTCGTCATGGAATTTCTTTGAGAGTTCCTGCTGTTTTTTCTTGTTTTCGGTAGTGAAATTCAGTTCCAGAACCCGGAGCTTCACCTTCTCATCCTTCAATGCCTGCTCTGCCTCCAGTTCCTTATCAGCCATTCCCTTCACGGATTCATAGTACCGTTCCAGAGCTTTTACCCTTTGCCTCTGCGAGCTCAGTTCAATCTGTTGTGTTTTTGCCTCACTATCTCCCCTGGCTTTTGATTCTGCTATCAGTAGTTGATTAGTCCGCTCGATGTAGGCCAGCTCTGTGGACTTGGATATATCTGCGAATTCCAGCTGCTTTTTGTTCAGTTCCTCCTGTGCAGTTGCAGCATCTTCTGTCGCGCTGGTGAATACACTTACAGCAGCTATAACGGCTCCAAGGGCCACCAAAACGAGACCCAGCGGATTTGCTGCCAATGCTGCTGTGAATCCTTTTGTTGCGGTAGTAGCCACGTTTGTCGCAACTGAATCAGCCACAACAGCACCGGTATGTACCTCAGTAGCTACTGTATCAGCAACCATCGCACTCCTTGATGTCAGGATGGCAAGGATATTCTGCTTTTGGAGAAGGTTTTGGATCTGCTGCAGGCTGTTCAGTACAATCATAGCGCCCTGAACCTTATTTAAAACCTTTGCCAGTTCTTCATTTTCGCTCCCAAAAAGAGCAGATGCACCTTGGGCAAGACCGAATCCTGCTGTCAAAGCAGTGGCAGCCTGGATGGCCGCATCGATGTATTTTGTATCAGAAGCCAGCGCCTTTACACGGGCCTGAGTATCTCCCAACTGGTCTTCCAACTGTCCGGCAGCAATCTGCATGTCCTCAAACGCCTTTGTTCCTTCCAGTCCTTGTTCTTCCATCAGGGCCAGCTCTTGTTTTAGCTGCCTGAGTTGTGATTTCAAGGATATAGACTTCTTCTCCAGTCCATCTTCAGCCTGGCCGAAATCCTGTATGACCTTTTCGGATAAGGTAATGGCCTGGTTTAATTGGTCCCATTCCTCGCTGCGCGGATCGAGTGTATCCAATTTTGTTTTTAAAACAGTGGTAACAGCAGCCAGCTGTTCCATCTCGTTTTTTGTAGCGGAAAGGAGGGTATTGAGTACCGCAATCTCTTCATCTTTCAGGTTCACCCTGAGCCCTTTCTGGGTTAGATCAGCCAGCTTTTTGAATTCATCAGAGTACTTCTTCAGTTTCTCGCTGTCAGTAGCCTTTGAGGCACTTTCTGCCAGCTGTTTAAATACATTCCCCAATTGAATGGCCTGTTGAGCCTCCTCCTTCATTGCCCGGTTCGAGTTGATCACTTCCGCTGTTACACTTTTCTGCATTGAAACTGCCCCGGCAAAAGCCTGCTGGATGTTCTTTCCGGCTTCCTGGCTGGAAGTGCTGAGCTTGTTGATAGTTGCCCTACCTTCACGTAGAGAGGAAATGAGCGGTGAAAGGTCGGCTCCAAGCGGGATCAGGTATTCATTGTTATTTCCGGCCATTGGTATTGTTTTTTTGTTTCGATTTGTATACTTCCATCAAACTGAAGAATTCCACTTCATTTAAGCCCCTAATGTGATCGTACTGGGCAATATCCCCGTTGCTCATGGACCACCAAATGTTTGTCCATGTCTTATGCATCTCTATGATGCGGGTATGGGCGTATCTAAGTTTTTCCCGTTTCCTGCGCTCTCCATCTCGATTATTCTTTCCTGCAGCTGGGAAATATGATCTGTGATACTCCTCAAGTCTTTTGCTTCTGCTGCGAGAAAACTCAGCGCCAAGTGAAAAAAACTGCGCATGGTCAGACCCTCCGCGATCCAGTCTTCTGCTTTTGCATTTACAATATCCTGATTGATAAACCTTCTGTCTTCACCTTCTGCATTAATGAAGCAGGCACACAGCTTTATTACCGGGTGCACGTCCTCTATGAAGTTGTTGAAGCTCTTTAAATGGTCATGCACGACGATGGCGATATCGGCAAAATGGCTCTTGTCTGGCGAATTAAGCATGTCCCAGATCTTCTTCCAGTCCTCGGTGTATTTTCCGAAACGGAGACCGCTTTCCAACTCGATCTTTGCCGACTCAGCGAATACGGACCGTTGGATACTCAGTTCTTTTTCGAGGAAGTACTTTTTCCCGTTGGCAATGAATGATTGCTCATTCCAGTTGATAGTTTTTAATTGTTGCATAGCTCTGCAGGTGTTTTTATTTTTCGTTTGATATTCCTGTTTGGAGGAGTCGTTTCAGTAATCCGGTAGTAAACCGCCTTTATGATGGCCACCGAAATAATCGATTGAGATATAAAGAAGAGCAGCCCGATCACCTGGCTTAAATTCGGATGCAAATTCCACCCGGACAGATAAAAGTAAAGCCAGAAACTCCATTGGCCGACAACGCATCTCTCACAGCTGATCAATGGTTTATGCAGATACCATGGAGCCTTTTCTGTGATCCAGCCATATACATTCCCCAGAAGCATACCCGGCTCTGTAAGGATGCAAGAGTAAACAAAAGCAATTGTGGCCAGTAGCCAGGCCATTACGATGAAGTTTAAAATGAATTCTGTGGTTAACATACTGGTGTGGTTGGTGCTGTTGGTGAATAATTGTTGATGCAGCTAAATGGTACCATGTACTGGACTGACAGATCAATGCCGAAATAATCGTATGGATGCATTAGGAATTGTGTGTTTGCTTCAGAGTAATCGTACTTTGAAAACAGGAGAGGAGATGTTGGCGGTATGGACTCTATCTGCACCAGAACAGACGAAAACAGTTTGTTTGTAGTGTCATGGAAGAAGCTCTGGGCAGTCAGTTTCTTGATGATGTCGTTCATTATGGCTACCCCGACGGTGCTTTTATTGCTCGCTGTGGTTATCCTTTCCGGATTAATCCAGCAGATGACCCTCAACCGGCTTTGATATACCTGTCCGGATGTTTTTTTCTCCACCGGTGATATCGGCCCGTTCTCTTCAAAATACAGGATCCCTTTTTTCTTGCTGTCAGGGATAAGGGCATATAAGTCGGCGGTCTTGCTTGCGCACTGTTCCGCTGTGGTGAAGCTGGAAACAGGGAACCTTTTTGTTATCATCTTATCTCCTTCACCTGGTATTTGGCTGGTGGCTACCTGCGCCAGTCCGCAGATGCTATCGAGGTAACCAGGTGTGCCTATCATACCAGCGAGGAGTATTGCTAATTGTTTGTTCATCTTTCAGAGATTATTCTTTTGATCAAATCGAAGAATCGTTTTACTGAGTCTTCCTGTATTGGTTTTACCCTTTCCGGGCTTAGCCGTAGTAGGTTTTTATATCTTCCTGCCTGCCCGCTCAGCTTATCGATCTCCTCTTCATTGCTGGCGCCCAAGTAGGCCATGAGCTTTCCTTCTTCAGCCGTTTCTTTTCTCACCCCAAGGTTGGCCAGCATCCTGCCGGAGAAGGTCAGATCGACAAAAGATGTCTGGAGTCCATTGAGCCTCCTCAGTTCTTCATATCCTCCGGGCAGATACATCGTTTTGCGAGCTGTTCCATCTGCTCTTTTCTCCCGTTCCTTTTTCTTTAGGTCCTTAAATTCCTTCCCTCTGGGAGAAAATCCGGACTGGTTGTTATAAAGGCTTTTCCCGGCGTAGAATGGTTCAGTTGAGTATTTTTCACCTTCAATACCGGTCGTTTGTATTTCGGTCACCGCCTCGGCCAGGTAATCTGCAGCATACATCTGCACGATCTTTGGTCCTTCGCTGAGAAGAGCCTGTTCGATTTGCAGAAACTTTGCTTCAAGATCATTTAGGGTGGGCATTGATCGATTTTACTTTAGCTTATTGAATGGACCTTTTCTTCCGAAATTTCACCGATGTAGTGCAGGCTGGTATTTTTTTCATTTTGAAGTTTTATAAGGACTCCACCATCCGCATAGCACTCTACACCAATGACCATAAAAGGCTTCTGATCAACATCAGTGATCAGATACACTACCTGGAAATACTCGAATGGTATGTCAACCGTTAAAATCATGACAGGATACCAGCTTTTCGAATGTTAAGGGTTTTGTTGTTGCACAGGTAGCATTCGTACTCATCCAGGTTGGCATTCTCCACCATCCACATAATCCTATCCGCGTACTCAGTGCGGAAGTGATTCCTTTTGCCCCAGATATGTTCTTTTGCAAGTAGGGTATACCTGTTTACCTGCCCGGAGTTGGCCACCATTTCCTGAACCAGCTCTCCGGCCTTAAATCTCACCGCATGGCTCATCACCACCTTGAAGTCCTGGAAGTTTGTATACAGATCACAAACGACAGCTGAAGTATCACAGCCAATGGCCAGATCAAATGCCAGACCGTGTGCATTGGAGCGTTGTGTGAAATCAGCAATGCCATTCAGATAACTACCGGTAACCCCAAAGAAATCAGCATAGGCTTTCAGCTGTGCCTGAGAATTACCACAACCACAGTCGAGTGGGTTGTTTTTTGGGGTCATGTCGGTAGTATCATAAATGAAAAAGTAATCATACCCTTCTTCGCACAATGGATATGATTTTGGAGTTGCCAGTAAGTTCGGTTTCACCTTATTGGTATCGGTGGTAATACCGGTAATGTCCTCAACATGCTCGATGTTGTCGCTGTCAGTAATTGCGCGATATACCTTGATGGTTAACGTACCGGTGTTGGCGAACATGGTGAAAATGTTATTGATCTGCAGGCTGCCACCCTTCATCCCGGATGTACGGATCCTTACACCGGCGTATTTGTTAATGTCCAAGTCATTGCCGGAATAATCAGTGCTCAGCGCCTTACCGCTGTAAGCCAGCTTAACCTGTTTGAACTTTTTCAGCAGGCCTGCCACCAGGTCGTCGTGCATTTCTTTGATAGCATCCTTGATGGCTGTTTTGTAGAATGTGGCTACCTCGTTGTTACAAGGACTTGCAGCATCAATACCTCTGATCTCAACAATACCGGGCAGACGGTCCAGAAACAATCCTGATTTGCTGATTTTGTACCATAGTTCATCACCTACCTTATCGGTACCGAGGCCGGTGGTTAAACATGTGCAGGTGCTTTCTGTAACGCCAATTATATAATCAAAGCAATTGAGAGACATGGTTATTTATTTTCTTGGGTGATTGAATGAACGTGCATAACATACTGCTGTACGCCTGCATATCCGGATGCCATAAAGGCTTTTCGTAATCTTCTTCTGTGGTTGTGGTACAACTGAACCGGGTATTTCATTACATAAAACTTTTCCGGATCGATCGGCTTTCCTCCAATCTCATGTATGTTGTCTTCCTCAATGATCTGTGTTCCGGTTTTTTTATGCTTCTCATGCGTGTTTGACAGAATTACTGGCAGCATTTCAGCAGTAGCATCAATCTTGGCCTGTATTTCTCTTGTTATTGTATGCATTCGTTTGTATTAAAAAGGGCGGGCTTTGATACCCGCCCTTCTGTAACTTGAAGATTTTTTCTATTTTCTTAAACGGAAGTAGCCTGTGATTCTGGCCACCTGTGTTCCGGATACAACTACCTTAACCCTGAACTTCAGATCACCTACGTCATATAGCTGCCATCGGTACCCCTGTGCAGATTTATCCGTCAGCGTATACGAATACACGGAATCTTTTGAGTCGTAGTAAGAATACCAGGATACGCCGTCATTGGATGCTTCCAGCGTGGCGGTTCCATCAACAGCACCAGATACTTTATCTGCACTGAGGGAAATGGAAGCAACCTTGTAAAGTCCGGAAACCTCCGGAGTGTACAGGTACTTGGTAGTGGCTGTATTTGACACTGTGTCAAACGCAATGCCGTCTGCCGTTTTTAACTCACCGGAGGTCTGCGCTTCAGTATTTACTGAGGTGAACAGCAAACCGGTGGTCAAAAGAGCTAATGCGAAAACTTTTTTCATCGATCTATTTTTTTTAAATGAACAATTAAACAGGAAAAAGGGGCTGATTAATCAGCCACCTTTTTGAGTTTGATAATACCGGTATTGGTTGCTGTGCACCTGATTGGATTAGGCAGAACAGCTGCGCGGAGCTTAAAGTTCCATGTAGGATACAGCTTACCGTCTGAATGACAAACGACACTGTGCTGCACATCTACAAACAGGCTTCTCTTGATAAGCTGACCCTGAGAAATGAAGGTCATTTTAGGAATAGAAGACAAGTCGATAGGAATGGAGTACCTCATGAAATTACCATTGCTGGTATGGGTCCAACCACCATCTTTTGCACCACTTAATTGCTGCAGGGTAGGCCATTTAGCACGGTTTGCAATTGCCATGGCGCCTTTGTCGATCAAGTAGCTTACGTCAGAAACGCTATTGGCAGCAAAGCCAAATAAGTCGTGTCTGTACGGGAGTGTACCGTAAAGGGTGCCAGCAAGTTTTCCGTCAGCATTTGGCATATTAGCGGTAGCCTTCATATAATCCTGGAATAGGTTGCCGCCATCCAACAGGAATGTGCTGTTGCTGCGGTTCAGTTCGCTCACCTGAGCCAGGTAAGGGATAATAGAGTCGGCCTTGTAGCTGGCTGCTGGGATGGTAGTTACCTTGTTGGTGGTATTATCCACGGCGAATTGAGCAGTGAAAGGGTTATTTCCCTTATTTGCATCAATTGCTGCAACAACCTTCTCATTGAATTTCTCCAGGATGTTTTTGATTTTTGCAGCGATACCTGTAGCAACGATTTCATCGTAACTGATAACTGAGCTCTCCAGCTCTTCTGAAGCAACAGAGAACTTATCGGTCACGAAAATATCTAAGGAATAATCCTTCTTCTTACCGGCTCCTTCTGCAGCCACTTCGTTAACGCAGGTATCTGCATCGGTTCCATCGGCGGCAGTATCGCCACAGAAATCAACCCATTTAACAGATACATCTCTCTTTGTGTCGGAACTTTCCAACTCGCTGATAACTGCTGTTTGGTTTTCCAAAACGGTGGTAAGCGCATTGGCGCGAGGAGAATAATCCTTGCTTGTGGTGGGCTCTGCCCAGATCTGCTGAAGTTTCAATTGTACTTCGGCAGCCTTGATGTTGTTAAAGTTTGTCATGATAAAAATTAAAAAGGTTAGCGTTTTGTGTTAACCACTGAACTGCTCACCGTAAGTAGACTTGAAGTCATCTTTTTCTTCCAATGACAAATCACTCGACAGGAGCGTATCAGCGTATTCTTTTGCACTTGTAGGAGCTTTCCCAGAATACTTTTTACCACCTGCACCGCCAGAGCCACCGCTTCCACCGGAGCCACCGTTTCCGGCTTGTTTCCGATCTTCTGCAGCTTTAAAATCAAATGCCTTTCCTGATATTTCATCTACCAGGGCATTCAGTGTCATTGGATGGCCGTGACCATCTTCCAACCTTGTGCCGTCCGGCTTCAGAATTACAAGCTGCCCGTTGTTATCCTGATATTTGTACCCATTAAGGTGAGCAATAAGGTTGTTGTTTACCTGAGTGTCTGCCTTGATCGGGTCTTCGGATAAAATCGGGTTTTTGCTTTTGAAATAACTAATGGCTTTGTCCCTGATGCTGGTGAATGTCTCTTTTTGAGAGTATTCTTCTTTGAGCTTTGTTACAGCTGCTTCCCCTTCTGCTTTTGCATCGTCCACCGCTTTGCGTAAGGTTTTTTCCAGGTTCAGGAAAACAGGTAGTTTTTTAATCTCATCTTCTGTCAATTCCTTTTTACCGGATTGCTTCTGCACTTCGGTTACTTTGGCAGTAAGGATGGCTTCTATAAGCTCTTCTCCTTGCAGTTCTTCATCGATTCCGTACTTGGTTTTCAGGGATTTCTCCAACTTTTCCATGGACTCTTTCTGGGCTTTTTTATACCCATCGTCGAATTTTGTTTTCGCAGCATCATTCAATGCTTGAATCCTGGCTTTGTCTTTGTCGATAATCAGCTGAAGAGCCTTGTCTTCATCGAGTTCGTCACTGCTTCCATCGGATTTTTTCAAAAGTTCCGCAACTTCCACTTCCGGCATTTTAAAGAGTGTGCCGAGCACTCCAAGGATGAGTTTCTTGCTCATATAGGGGTTTTATTGATCACTGATTTCATCACAACCGGTAGGTGCTTCGTCATCCTTCTGAGCCGCTTTTCTTGATGTCTTTTTGCTGGAACCTTCCTGGGCAGTAAGCTCGGCAGGCACCTTTGTTTCGGTCATCTCAAAAAGGTGTGCGGTCATAGGATTAGCCTGAATTTTCTCCCATTGTTCATTGGAGATCTGTTCAGTATATCCGGTGGTTTTATTGGTAATACGAGGCATGGCCTTTGTTTTTACGTGATTATTGGAGTTCTATTGGCTTGGCAATGCTCCAGCCAAACTTGTGCGCAGGGAGGTTATCCCAAGCAGCCTGAGTCATGGTAGACTGATCAACCACCTTACCATTTTCCACTTTAACCAGTCTCAAATGGCCGTCCGGAACATTATTTTCTGCGGTGTTTTCTGTGGCATTCCCAGCATTTGGCGTTTCCGGTGTAGCACCAGAGCCTGCATTTTGCTCATCACCCGGGTCGCCCTGATCAGGGCCAGGACCAGCGCCATCAGCACCCGCTACAGATGCATTTGGAGCATCACCACCAGGTGCATTACTTCCACCGTTTTGTGTTTCAGTGCCAGCATTTACATGCTTCAAAATGGCATCTGCCAACTCTTGTTTGGTTAAAGCGGCATCAGCAGGGGTGCCAATTACTTCTTTGTATTTTTCTTGTAATTCAGGCTTGGAGAGCTTTACAAGGTTTTCTGCGGTGTTTTCTGGGGTCATATAGTTGTCTAATTAATTAGTACAAAATACCAATAAATTAGATTCTCCATGAAAAAAAATTATCCACCTTTTTTTGAGCTGAAAGCACTGTCAAGAATTGACACGATCCTGTCGGTTATTTCATCATCAGAAGCGGGAAGTGCATTTGCATTTTCCTGCATCCATTCCAACATTTCAATTACTGCAGTTTCTGGGTAATGTATAACCCCATCAATCTCTTTAAAGCCGGTCTTCGTTAATATCTCATAGGCCTTTGCCCTGAATTCTTGAAGATCCATGTGACAAATGTAGCTATTTATCTTTTTTAAGGTCCGGTCGGAGTCGGATAGCCTGCTCGTAGCTGATAAATCTTGGTGTATGCCTGCAGCCGAAGAGGCCCATGTCTGTAATCGGGTTGTATGAGGTAATGGATCCGTTCTCCAGGTGTTTTTTGATCCATGGGTCTTTCACCCATTGGCTGGCTTCCTCGGTACTGAATACCTTACCGGCCCGTTCAATGCAGAAATCCCGGCTTTTCGCAACCAGGGTGCCACCATAGATAAAGTATTGAAGATTAAGCTCGTTTGCCATTAAAAGGCTTTGATCCCTGTCGATGGTAGAGTAGATGTCATAGGTATACTGCCTGTAATGTCTTCGGAACGCACCCAGCTTCTCCTCATCACCGGCAATGTAGTTCTGCATGGCCTTTTTGAAGCCCTTGAACCCGCTACCCTTCAGCACTTCCCGGTAGCTGATCTGCTTTATTTCATTGCGGACAGTGGTATCCTTTAACAGCGCTTCCATGTACCCACCTTCCTTTAGCTTCACCCGGGTGTCTCCGCTGAACCCGAGGCGGTCCCGGATGATACCGGTTATTTTCTTGGAAGGGATATCGAATCCTTTGCCCTTTACTTCGGAGAAATAGGTATCATTGAAATCGAAGATACTATTCACGTTCCCGGTGATCTGGTCCACCAGCTTTGCCCCATTCTTATCGATGAAACTCTGGTAAATAGCATCGATCTGGGAAATGAGTCGGATGTTGGCCGGGGTGTTCTTGATGGTATCGCCATCGCGCTCCAGCTGGTCGATAAACTCGGAGATAATCGAATAACTAAGGCCTTGGGCGAGGTTGCCAATAGTGGAATCAAGCTCACCGGAAACCTTCTCGATGAACTTTACCTTATCCTGAAATGTATTGCCTGCGCTCATTATATGCCGGGGGTGTAGTTAATTGCCTTTGGCTGTTCTCTTTCAATTTCCTTCATCAGTTCATCAACCTTCTTCTTTATTTGCTCGTCACGAATTTCCTTGGTAGTATCGACATAGAAGTCCTTGCTGTCGCTTTTGGAGTATTCAGCCTCCAGTTCATCGAAAATCTGGTAAAAGTAGTTATACAGGACCTTTGTCCTTTTCATGATCATCGGGCTGTTGATGGCAATCTGTATTTCGGTTTCGCTCTTACCATTGAATGGGAAGTGTTGCTTCTGTATCCGGTACCGAATAAGCCCGCGCGGATCATCGACGAATACCAGCTCAGCAATCTCATCGGTGATAGCCTCCTTGACAAAAGATGGAAGGTTTGCTTCATTGGCCGTGGACATTTCAGCGTACAGCATGTCCTTGGTCTTCATTTTGAAGTTCGAAGGGTATCTCCGGAACCAGGTCACCTTTTGATCGTTGTCGGTAAAGATGGCAATGAACATCACAAACTGAGTCCATGCGCTGGCCAGCTTTTCAGAGTATGGGAAGATGGTATCATATACCGAATCCATGTCCTGATCCTTCTCGGTAGCGGTTGCTGGGGCAGCATCACCACCGCCATCGCCCGTACTGGTTTTTTTGACCATTACGGTGGAGTTGAAAACAGCCTGGTTGCACTTTATTTCGAGATCATCAACCCACTCTTTCTGCAGCTTCAGTAACTCAACCGGCAATGGAACATAATACACAAAGTCACTCAGCGGAACATATTCCTCTTTTGACTCAGGAACTTCAATCTCAATTACATCCTGCCCAGTAGTATGCACCGGAGCCTCCACTTGTGCCTTTGATCCGTCCGGCAGGCGCTTTTTGGGGTTGAATATTCCATTGGGGATCCGCACTATTTTTTGCGGGAATACATGCAGACATGTACTCAGGTCGTATTCGCTCCCTTGTTTGATGATTTTCTCCATGTAGCAGTTTGCATCGTGCAATGGAGAAACGAATGTCCGGCCGTCAGTTTCAGTGTCTCGCTTATATCCGACCCTGATAGCAGGTACTTTGCCGGCTTTGTGGTTGCCGACGGTAACAAGGTACTTCTTGTCACCAATTGTTTTTACATCGCTTCCTTCATCTACAGGTTCGTTCTCGTAAAGCTCTGTGAAAACAATAGCATCCTGGTCTGTATACATGGTCCAATGGCCTACCTTATGCACCTTGGTTGTATCTTTTGCATCCTGCTTCTCTACCTCATCCTTTACAACCAGGTATTCAGTCATGTTGTTTTTAATGGAAAACATCACTGCCTTTTCACTCGAAACTTCGAATGGGCGTGGCTTTGCCTTTTCTTTCTTTGGGTCAAAATCATCGAACTCGACTACTATCCATGCATTTGGGTCCCAGAAGGTGAGCTCATTAAAACGATTTTTTAAGAAGTAGTCCAGGCCTGTATCTGAAGTCTCGGCACCAAAGAAATTTTTGATGGCATCCATCACCTCACCTACATTCTTGTTTGCAGATTTTGTCTTCGGTGTGACCTTGTCTACAATAGGTTTTGTCCTGGCCACCTTGTTGAACGGCTTCATCAGTGAGCTGTAGACGGCCGGTGTAATCGGAATTGTCAAAGCGCACCTCTGCTTGAACATTTCATCATTCTCTCTGGGCTTGAACTGCCTTAGCTTTACATCAATCCCTTTGCCGGTCATATACATCTGGTAGTCCTTAGCAAGGCCTGTTACTCTTTTGTAATCCCTGTGTTGGATGTTTTTTTCAATGGTCTTAGTAAGAATGTCTAAAGCATCAGGCGTAAGCATGGGGTAGGAGTTTTGTATAAAATTACCTTATTTGGATTAAAAATCTAATTTATTGGATTTCTTTACCATGATTTTTGAACTCTTCCCACAGTAACCAGATGACAAAGTAATCGAGTGCATCGCTGGTATGACCAACGGTCTCATATCGCTTATTGGTGATTTTGTCCACTGCCGTCTCCTTCAGCTTACCTCCATCCGGGGCAGTTTTAATTTTCACCAGGTCTTTAATCAGGTTTTTGCAGGATGGGTCAATGATCAGGGAAACCTCCAGACCGTTCCATTTGACCTTCCCGGCCAGCAGCTTATTCATAAAGTCCCGGCGCTTCATCAGTGGTGGGTTGCTCTTCATTACCCTTCGGCTGGCCTCGTTCAGGTAGTCCCTAAACCCGTTTTTCACATCATCGAAAGCAGATTTATTCCCCTTTCCAGCAATACCGTTCTTACCGGAAGCATCCCCGTAGTAGAAAAAGTCGGTGATCATATCCCCATAATCCTCGATCATGTTGTTGCAGACCGCTTCGGTCGTATTCAGCGGGTCTTCCAGGCAGTACTCCCGGTTAATCCGAATCTGGAATTCATAATCAGTGATATTCACCTGGCCAACAATACCAGTCATGTAAGGAGAGACGTTGAAGTCAAAGGAGCTGTGGAAAGCCTTGTCTTTCAGATACGGTACAGGAGACTGAGCCACATGGGATACCTTCTTGAAGTTTGAATAGAACTCCTTGCCGGTGTTAGGCTGGCCCCAGTTACCGTCAATCCAAACGGTTAAGTAGTTCTCATTCCCGGCTGCAAGTTCGCGGAGCTTGGCCTCGTAAGCAATAGGGTCAATGTGCGGGTTTCTCCGGAAATCCCCTTTGAATAAGATGGTGCTGGCTGTTTTTGGCTCAACATGCCCGAATGGGATCTCGTCCGATTCACTATCCTTGAAGAAGTATTCTCTCCCCCAAAAGTCGAACTCCGGGTTGAAAGCCCCCCAGAACTCTGTTTGATCAATCTTTGATGTACGCAGAACGCCCTGCAGGTGCGCGAAGTCCGAGAAGGTTGTCTCGGTCATTTCGTCTACATACACATGAGTTGGGTCCTTTATCGCTTTGAGCTTTTCAGGCTTATCCAGACCGTAAGGCATGAGCAGGTTTCCGTTGATCTTGCAGATGATACGCATATCACCCTCCCTGACAGTAAAATACTTTTCCAGCTTCCATTCGGTGATGACGTCTTTGAAGCCCTGGAATGAGGAACCTCGGATAGTGTCGTGAACCTTCCGGCAGTATACCATCCGGAAGTACCTTTTGGTGAGAGCGAAAACAATGGCTTTTTGGTAAAAGAAAACAGACTTACCCGATCCTCGGTTTCCGGTTAGGAGCTGGATGGCGACCTTTACGAATAGCAGAAACCGGTAGTCCGGTATAAACTTCTCAGGGTCGATATTAAATCTGATTTTCTTTTTTGTCTCCACATTCGGTTATTCGCTGTTTACCTTTTCGCCACCAATAAATACCTCACCCTCAAAGGAGTGCACATGATCGTGCTTGTCTACCATTACGCCCTCAATTTTGGCCTGGAACTGAAGAACGGCCATTTGGGCAAATATTCCTGATGGGGTGTTCTTATGCCTCGCTTCCAGATCACGGAGCATTTTCTTACTCCGCTGGATGTAGTAGGCCTTCTTCTTCTCAATAACATCCTCGTTCGCTTCCCGGAACCCTTCTTTTGCCGTGTCAATGTAGCGCTGAACCTGCCGCTTGCTTACATTCCAAAGCTGTGTTCCTTGGCGAATAATATCGGTAGTCTGGTGGTCCTGCAGCAGCCACTCCTGGACGGCACGAACCCTCAGAGCAACATTATGCTCACCTGAATTATTCTTTCGACCTGCTGCCACGGGTAGCTGGTTTTATGATGGTAGGATACATCGCTTTTATAACTGCAATATGTCTGGATAGCTCATTAGAACGGTCCCGGAGCTTTATTGCCTCGGTCTCCCTCATCTGGCGCACATCTCTGTCGCCATCGATAAGCGGATTTGGGTCGTAGGCTTTCAGGGCATTGTCGACGATGTCCTTTTGGCCTTCCAGGTATGTGATGATGTTTGCAGCAACTTCATTCATAAAAGCAATTTTTTCGTTTCTTTTCATACCTCCGGGCTTAATGGAGGCAATTTACTATTTAACGTTCGCGTAAGCTAAGCCGTTCTTAAAAATTTGAATGCCAGGAAAGCTATGCAGCATCCTGTCGACGATCACTTGGCAGTACTTTGGTGAGAGCTCAATTGCCCGGCATTTTCGTTTGAGCTGCTCGCATGCTACCATGCTGGTGCCACTACCTCCGAAGCCATCAGCAACGATATCTCCAGGCCGAGAGCTGTTACTGATCTGGTACCCGATCAGCGCCACCGGCTTCATAGTGGGATGATCTTCGTTGCGCTGCGGACTGTCGAACTCGAGAACAGTTGATTGAGACCGGTCACCGTACCAATTGTGTGCAGCACCAGGTTTCCATCCGTAAAGGCAAGGTTCGTGCCTCCAATGGTAATCCTGACGGCCCATCACAAAGGCGTTCTTTACCCAGATAAGGCATTGCTTCAACATGATACCGCTTTCTGTCATGGCCCTTCTAAAGTTCATCCCTTCTGTGTCGGCATGCCATACATACCAAGGCGCTCCAGGCTTTGTAAACTCAACGGCAGTATCGAAGAAGGTATTCAGGAAGGTGTAAAACTCACCGGTGGTCATGTTGTCGTTTTCGATCTTCAGCGAATCGGCCGTTCCACCCTCGTAGTTGACATTGTAAGGAGGGTCAGTGTTTACCAGGTCGGCCGCATCGTTCCCTATTACTCGCTGCCAGCTTTCTTTCTCCAGAGAGGATCCACACAGCAGCACATGATCGCCAATCTGAAATAGATCACCCGGCTGGATGTCTGTTTCAACCTCCTCCGGAATTTCGTAGTCGTCTTCCTCCGCATCCTGGATAATACCGTATTTCAGGTCTTCCATGTTGGGCAAGCTGGGAATGCTGATCGACAAAGCCAGGTCCTCCGCATTGAGTTCGTACATCTCGGCAAACTCGATGAATCCTGCTCTGGTTATCTTGGCGTAAGCGGATGAATACACCAGCACCAACTCAGCTGCTTCCTTCTCATTTTCGCACTTGATGAATACGGCAGGCAGCTTCTCCGGAACAGCAACTCCACGTCTCTCTGCCTCCTGCAGATCGAGCCAACGATGCTTACCATCGAGGCAGTAAATTTTGCCATTATTCTCCCAAACCTTGAACGGGTCCGCGAACTGGTATTTAATCAGGGATTCATAAAGTTTCCCGTCTCCATCCGGCAGCCATTCTTTAAAACTGTCCTTCTGGATGAATTCAAGACGTTTCCATTCAATGTTATCAAGCCTTTCAACGATCGAGCCAATAGAAAGTGACGGAGGGGTGTGTGACATTTAGTGACGAGGTTTGCCCTAAAATTACATTATTTAGATTTATTTACTAATTAATTGGATTTTATTCCGCTCTTATCAGTACAACACATTAAAAATATATCTACTATCTGCAACTATTTTTGAGTTATTTGAAAAAAAATATTGCTCCGGGATGATAAACAATCACATTTCTGCTATTTATGGTAGGAGATAGGTGTGATGGATGTGTTTTAGATGATTTTCTTATGAGATTGCTAAATATTTTGGGTTTTTCACATATGGTGTATAAAAGTTGGGGACGTTGATACACAGATAGATAGGAGCGAATATGTACAAAAAGATAATTTATGTAAGTTACTTTTTTATATCAGAATAAGAAATGTTGCATATTTGTTCCACAACGATGAGTTGTAACAAAAAAACCGATGCTCCAATTGGTAAGCATCGGCTTAGAGTTCGGGGGTAGCAGGTTTGCCAGAAGCGGACTTCCCATTCGGCGCTGGCGGGTTCAAGTCCCGTTACCTCCACGAAACCTCAAGTTTTCACTTGGGGTTTTTTATTATGTTGTTTTGAATAAACATGGGCAAAATAGAGATTTTTTTGGATTCCCGGTGCTTTTATGTGTAAAAATGTGTTTTTATTTGGTCGAAAGTGGCGCTATTCGTCCTCAGTCCATTCTTTTTCCGGACGGGAGCTGGGTAATTGTGGCTCCAGTTGCGGCCGGATGAATACGTTGTATTGGCCACTTCTCGGCCCCCAATATAGGTTGATGGCGTATGCTTCGGAAAGCTGCAGGGTTATTTTCATATTACCGCTTTTATTCTGTTTGTAGAACGTGAAGTTGTGCAGCTGCCGGTGATACAGTTCCATGATGGTGGTGCTTTCCAGCTCGAATTCTTCAACCGGGCATTGCTCGACAACCACTCTGACCAGGGCGCAGAGAAGCTCCCATTGTAATTTATTGAGGGTGAGGGAGGCGCTTTTCATTTTTGGAGCTGATTTCTTAAAAAGCGGATATCATTCTTTGCCCCGTATGTTATCCGCTTTTGATTCTCAAGCTTCATACAGAGGTTTTGAGCAATATGCCGGTACTTTTTTTCTGCCAATTTTTCACGAGTAAATAGTTTCGACATCTTTACAATCCGGAATTTTATAAGAACATTGAATTTGTAGCCATATTTCGGGTCCATTTCTCTCGGATTCTCTGCATATATAAGCCCAAAACCCGCAGGAACTTCGTCAGGAGTGATCAGGCCTTCCGGGACAACGTAATAAAACCGGTTTACTCGTTTCCCTATTGAAATGAAATCGTGTTTTGTCTCAATAACAACTCCATCTCTCCAACTACGGCGAGCTTTTTTAAAGTCGTTTTTGAAATCCGACCGACTTGTTTTGATCTCGTACTCAACGAGCAGATCGCTACTTGTTAGCCTGAGTAAGTCGCACTCGAAGGATCCAATAAAGTAATTTGGAACGAAAACGTCCTGATTATTCGACCTGAGCCAGCGCATTAAATTATACTGGATAAGTCCTTCTGTTAGTTTCATGGGTGGGATTTTGTTTAATAAATACTGTTCCATGTTTCATCCATGTTTACTATCCCGTCTGCATCAAACCTGTCATCCTGGATGTTTATTCCTTTCGATCCAGATAATCGTCCTCTGCCTTTTTCAAAGATTTCAATGGCCTTTTGTTTGGATTCTTGTTCGTTTTCGGCATTTACATTGATACTGATCACTGCACGGTAGCCGATTGTTACTTCGTAATTTGTCATATTCGGTTTCTTTTATTTGGTTTCGTTATCGAGTTTTTTCGGTTCAGGAATGCCCAAAAGGCTGTTTTTTTGAATAGGGACTGCGTTTGGGTATTTCCTTCTGTCTACAATATTTCCATTGGGGAGGCATCCGGCATATCCGCTTTGGTTGATTTCGTGTATTTCAATAAGGTCTTTTCTCCCTGCTGCGATTAGTTTGTTTTTCTGTTCTTCTGTCATTGCTTTGTGGTGTGGTTTAATTGGTTAAAAATTTGTGCTTCTGTTCTTCTGTAAGCTCAACCCTCTCGAACTCAATAACCCATACCCATGGATTTAACATCAAATTTTCGTACCCATTAATAATAGTCCATACATCGAAAAATTGCTGCTTTGCAATTCCATTATCTGGCAAACGTGAACGCACTCCCTCTGCAATAGCATCTTTATCGCTTATATCCTGTAACCGCTCAACTCTTACATTGGTGATTTTTAGAAATATTCTACAGGCTTCTTTAGGCATGAATAAAGACGGCTTCCATGAGATAAACTTCTCTGATCCATCTTTATTAAATACTTGAAAACCGTCTCCATCCATTTCTGGTATCATTGGTGGATTATCGGCGGCGTATTCAATTATTTCTTTGTCAAAATCTGTGTTTCCGTTTTCATCAACATTGTAGTATTTCCTCCATGTTTCTCGAACCCAGATAACATCGCCTACTTTACCATAGGGGCATTTTTCAAAAAGTTCGTCTATCTCAATATCCGCTTGAGTTAAGTCGGATGCACTAACTGAGCCGGGGCCTTCTTTACAAAATATTTCGACCGCTTCTTGTTTGGTTGGTTGCGGCTTAACTATCCTCCTCGTCTGAGTCTTACGACCTACAAGGATTGCCTCTACTATCGGTGTGCTGAATAAAATTGGAATGAATTTCATGTGGTGGTTTTTATGCTGCTTGTAAAATTGATTTTTTGTACTTTTTGTATTCAGGGAGCTTCAATATTATTCCGGATGCCATTGCCTCTGCCCATGCTTTCACAACGTCCGGAACTACACTATTGCCTATGAACTTCTTTTGATCCGATTGATTGCCGGCCAGTTTGTACTTTTCCGGAAACCCTTGAATTTTTAGCAACTCTAATACAAGGAGCATCCTCATTTTAATATCAGATAGCCGAAAGTGTGCCATGAAAATCTTTATCCGGATCATAACCTCTGAATCTTCATAATAGATAGGCACTGCGAAATCACCCTCCTTTGCTTCAACTAAGTATAACGGGGATTTATCCTGTCTGGCTACTATTACGCAGCATGGTTCATAAATAGATCCTGTATTTCCCTGCCATGATGGGTTAATAATGTAGTGGCGCTTACGGTTGGCAGTTATTACAGGCAAAGGTTCTTCAATTGACTTTGGCCCGTTGTTAAAATTTGTTGGCATGATAAAGCGGGATGCCTCGATTAACCTGTGCTTATCGGTTGGAAGGATCGTACCCGCTGGCTGATCAATTGATTGGTTTTGGGCCGCGCCAAAGTGTTTATCCAAAAAGAACTCTGGGCTAACTAACTGAAACCTATCTTTTGTCGGTATCACCGGGCATGGCTGTTCCACTGAACTGCAGTTGGCTCCATTTCCATAGTAAGCGGATAAAAATTTTAATTGAACAACCCCCAGACGTGGTTGAGCTGCAATAACCGGGCAAGGGTCATCAACTGAAGGAGGTGTATGTACCCCTTTTTCACTCATTGAATTGTATTTGAGCATGAAAGAGGCAGAAACTAACGATTGAGAATCTATGCAGGTGATCGTTCCTGCTGGGCCATCGGTAGGAATATTTTTATCGGAAGGTTTACCAGAATAATACTTTGAAATAAATGAGGTATCTCCTTTGGCTACATACTTCACCAGTCCTGCATAAATTCGCTCAAGTGTCTTATCGGATAAAGGTTTTTTGCGGTTGAATATGCTTTTACCTTCGTTTGAAAAATCCAGCACTTCTTTTACTGCTTTCCACTTTTGTAGCGGGGTGTCAAACAACCCTCCTGGCATTGGCTTTTTTGCATGGGTTGGTTCCGGCCATATTATCGGTAGTCCTGGCCGTGCGAAGCATCCAAATAACCTGTTTCTGCTGGTAAATGCCCCGAAATTCGCACTATTCATTTCCTTCCAGTCATCTACATACCCGTGAGCTTTAATTGAATCACGCCACCTGTTCCAGTCCTGACCGTTTTTACGGGATATAGGCTTTCCGTGTTCATTAAGTGGCCCCCAGCTCATAAACTCAACCACATTTTCGATCTGCACATAATCCGGGTTAATGGCGGTTATATACCGGTGCAAATGGTCTGCCAGGGTACGACTGTCGGCATCCCGTGGTTGGCCTCCTTTTGCTTTGCTGAAATTGGTACACTCAAGGCTGGCCCAAAGGATCAGTATTGCATTAGGGTATAGGTTCCGATAATAGCGCACGATTTTTTTAAGCGGCTCAAGGTCCAATATCCTGATATCCTCCTCGAAATGAAATACGTCTCTGTGGTTCTCCCAGTGGCTTTCAATGGCTTTCGGGTCATGGTTCACGCAAGCAATTACTTTTGCTATCTTTTTCCCATTAACTCTGGCCTTTGCGAACCCTGTCGTTGTTCCTCCAGCTCCGCAAAACAGGTCTACGATTATAAACAGGGGATCTTCTTCTCGTTTAGCTATCCGAGCGAGTGCATCGTCTACATTTTCTGCTGATATTCTGATATTGCTCAGTTTCCTTGCCATTTATTACTACTTTGTTGCTTTTGGTTATTGATTGATTTATTTGTTCCTGCTTCAACTAATTAATTCATAGTCGTTTGTGCAAATGAGCTGCGGTTCGATTGCGTTGATCATTTCCCTGATTGATACTTTGAAGGGCTTCCTGCTGATGTCATTGTCTACATACAAATTGACATTTCTCTCATCCCATTCTGATTCTGGTATTTCTTCGCTACTGTCGAATTCTGGAGATACATCCTGCTTGAATTTCTCCATCGCCAGCTCTTCTGATTGAGCAGCAATAGTGTAGTGGAACTCGTCCTTGAAAAACTTGAATACTTGCATGGTGATGTTTTTAGGTGTTAAGGTTTAGGGTGTATTAAATAAATATCAAAAAGCTCTTCACTGCTTCTTTCATCATAATATATTGTATTGCCAGATTCGTGTTCATACATTCTTATTGAATCTAAAAAAGAAACAGCAACCTCTCTCTGTTTCGCATTTACATACGCTTCCAGTTCTTCTTTGGTGAATATGTAGCGGTCTGGTAGTTTGGTAACATGCAATGGATACCCATTTAAAAATGATTTATCACCTTTAGGTATCTTTGTCATCATAAAGTCTGGTTGGGTATTAGACCTTATATCTAATTCCACATAGCACGTCTGCGGTTTATTTGTCATGGGTTAAGATTAAAAGATTTGTGTGTAGTATTGCTCTCCGTTTTTACTTTCAGGTCTCCTACCACATCCAACATCAACACCGTGACAATAGCCTTCATTATACGCTTCCTCTATCTGCTCACGTTCCATTTGTATGGCTTTGTTAATAAGTTCTCTTAAACTAAAAAAATGTTTAGTTCCTTGTTCTTTAATTTTTTGCTCTAACCATTGTACGGATGTCTGTTTCTTTTCCATATATTAAGGTTTAGTGTTTGGTGCGGGTGGTAATGGCATCCAGTGGGTAGGGTTTATGTCAGCCCTAAAATCAGAAAGAACACCTGAAACACATTTCTCTAAAGTCTTGAATTTACCATTATAAAAACCGGCTTCGTATGGCCCATTATCCCATACATAACAAGGTCCATTTTTTGCGGGTAATCTATCCCCCACACTCACCCATTCTGTTTTGTGGTAACCTTCAAGGGCAAGTATTTCTTGATGATTCTCCATAAGCAACTCCATGCCTAATCTTATATCACAAGATGCGGTATGTGTCAATATTGCATTTTCGTTCACAAGCGCAACTCGTAATTTTTCTATCGCTTCAATAGTTTCAGGTTTCAGGTTCATTTTGATTTTTGTTTAAGGCGTTGAATACGATCTATTTCTTCAGCAATCTTATTGTTACGACGAATTAAGCGTTGAATATCTGCCATGTTCAACGCACCTGCTTTTACAAGGTTTCTGATCTCTGTTGTAGGCTTCCACCATTCTTCATCCCACGGGAACAATGCTTTATTGTTTTCTTCATAAGCTAAAGCAGCACGGGAAAGTTGACCATCTATATGAAGATCATCGTGTTCCGATGTCCAACCTTCAACACTGATTTGTCTTTGCCTTTCTTCGACAATAAGTTCAATACCTGTTTTCATGTTTTTAAAATTTATGCTTTGTTGGTAATTTGTTTTCTCTTATGCGGAAGATGGCAATCGTCTTATATTTATATTCATTAGACTTAGCAAGAGATTGATCTAATGAGCGTATTTCATTGCAGAGTAGTCTATATGTATCAGACCAATACTTAACATATTCTTGATTTGTTTCGCGCTTACCTTTAAACACTTCAATAAAATGCGTTGCAGGCAATGCGTTGTTTGGTGCTATTCGTTGCATGGTTGAGTATTTATAAGTAATTCAATGCCAGCAATAAAAGCAATGACATTGCCCAGATTAAGATAAATGATGAATCTTCGTTTTTCTTACTCATGCAAGTTTATTTATGTTTAAAAAAGCGTTCCATTTCAAGGCGCATCCACTTGCAACACATTGCAAATGTTTCGATGTCAGGTGTTGCGCCATTATTCAATCTACTTACCGTTGCTGGGCTGATTCCAATCTGCTTTGCAGTTTCACGAACTGACAGCTTCATAACAGATTGCTTTAATTTTAATCGGTGCGAAAAAAAAGAAGAATCGAAGGTCATGATAGTTTGTTTAGAGATTATTTTAATAAACACTACCTCTTGATTTCCAAAAAGTATTGCGGATTGTTTAAGACTGTATAAAAATCAACCTCCATTGATGGGCATCTTGCATAATTAACCATTGGATGGTAGTGATCGCTATTCACCTGCTTATAAATTGTTCCTGCCGGGATAAGTTTCCCGAACCAGTCAATGTCTTTTAGTAATACAAATTGTTTCATGATTATTTAATTTGGTTATCGATTGCGTTTCTTTTTGGCTTTACTTTCTTCCTCACGCCTTGGTTATAAAAACATACCAAGCGTTGTTTTCAACCTTTTTTCTGCGATCTGTATGTATTCCGGATTCAATTCAAAACCAACATAATTGCGGTTAAGTTTTCTACTTACCAGTGCAGTTGTTCCAGCGCCCATAAACGGGTCAAGTACGATGCCGCCTTCTGGGCATCCGGCTTTAATACAGTCAACAATCAAATCCTCTGGAAATGTGGCAAAATGGGCATCTTTGAATGGCTTAGTAGTCACCGTCCATACGCTACGCTTGTTTGCCTTTAGACCTTCCCAAGGAACGCTGGAGCATACATTACTTCCTGTATTTTCAGGGCATCCACGTTCACTTCCTTTTTTCCGTTCTTTATTACCTGATTTTAGACCACCGTTCGTATGTTTCATTTCACCTGTTTTCCCAGTGTCAAAGCTGCTGCCATTCCATGATGCAACCGCTTTCATATTCCCATTTGTTTTTTGTGGAACTCTTTCAGAGCCGTGTTGCATTTCAATATTTTGCTTTAACCGGTATATACTTGAAATGGCAATGTCCTGCATTATTGCTTCATGGTCATAGTAGTATTTTGCAGACTTTGAAAGAAGAAAAATGTATTCATGGGCTTTAGTACACCGATCAGTAACACTTTCGGGCATTGGGTTCGGCTTATGCCATATAATATCTTGCCGGAGATACCAACCTGCGGACTGTAAAGCAAAAGCAACACGCCATGGAATTCCAATAATATCCTTATGCTTCAATCCTGCAGGTGCTGAGTGCCACCCCATACTTTTATTATAAGTATTTTCGCTTTTATATTTTTTTGACCCATATCCTCTCCCTCCGGTTGCATAACTATCACCCAAATTCAACCAAAGTGTGCCTTCCGGCTTCAATACTCTGTGTACCTCCTCAAAGACCTTAACAAGTGCATTTACAAAATCCTGTGGGCTATCTTCAAGACCGATCTGATTGGTGGTTCCATAGTCGCGCAATCCAAAGTATGGCGGACTGGTAACGCAGCAGTCGATGCTATTATCAGGTAGTTTCTTCAATCCAGTCAAACAGTTTTCGTTGAAAATTTTATTATACATAATCCAGTTAGTAAATAGCTATTAAAAGAATCCGATCACAATAAACCCGATCGTAGGGCCGACAACCGTGTTCCATCCGATCAAACCTCCCACGGTGGCAAAGGATCGGGAAGTAGGCGCACCATAGATTCTCCAGTCTACCTGGGTGTACTTATACCTGTTCATACTGGTGCCGACTGAAAGGGCGTGGATTAACTTGCTTTCCGGGCCTCTCATTCGCATCCGGTACATTGTGGTGAGTACTGGCATTACTACGATCGTTTGCTCAGGTGTTACTTTATACCCGGATTGAGCATCGTCAAACCTTACCCCGATGGTGGCGGTAAAATTTTCGAGCGGTGTGCCTTTACCATAGATTCCGCTAATGCCCAGATATGCACTGGTGACTGTCGGGAACTTTTTATTGGCCTCCACAGAGAAGCCTCCGACAAACATTTTATCTCTCTCGCAGTTGGATTGACCAAATGATTTTGGAGCGGAGAATAACCAGATAATGAACACTACCAGCAACGCCAGCAATGCTATTTTGATTTTTGAAATTGTTTTTGTTTTCATTTTATGATTATTTGATTAATAAATCTGTTGACCAAATTCCTAGCTTTCCTTTTGCCGGGATGGGAGTGTCGAACTTTATAGGATCAGAAAGGATCCATCCGTAACGACCAGTTGTATAGTCTCCGAAAGCAAATTCCTGACCC